>CALRLQ020000003.1:0-242500 GCA_943368735.1 Rhizobium sp. Q54
GATATAGAAAAAGGCGTTTACACCGTAAAAGTGATAAACAACTTAGGTCAAGAAATAGCAGCTAAACAAATCACCCACAATGGCGGCAGTGCAACACAAACAATTAGCATAGGCAATGCCCCAACAGGTAAATACAATATGATCATTACCAATGGCACAAGTACTGTAACCAAAACGGTGATTGTGGAGTAAACAAGTTTAAGAGTTTAGGAGTTCAAAAGTTTAAATTGAACTCCTAAACTAACTAAACTACTGAACTATCTAAACTTTATACAAATGAAAATCAACATAAAAACAATTGCAACGCTTTGCTTCATCGCAGCCTTAATCATCCCAAGTTTAACACATTCCCAACCGGTATTTGATGATGATGTAAACGATGTACCAGTAGATGGTGGCTTAAGTCTTTTAGTAGCAGCAGGTGTAGGCTATGGTGCTAAAAAATTAAGAGATAAAAGAAAAAGAACTAGCATCTAGCATCTAGTATCAATCATCAAACATACACATCTAGGCAATATCATTATTCTAAAGCAGTGCTACATTGTAGTACTGCTTTTATTTTGCTATATCCTGAAAGTAGAAAATTCAGCAGTAGATTTTATCTAACATACAACCTTCTCTCAACTTATCTTCGCCAATCATGAAGGCACTCGTTTATAAAAGTACTGGTAGTTGGTATGTTGTAAAAACAGCCAATGGCAAGCAATACAATGCCCGAATAAAAGGCGTTTTAAAAATAGAAGGAATTACTTCTACCAACCCAATTGCAGTGGGGGATGAGGTTGAAATGGAATTAGAAAATGAATTAGAAAATACTACTACCATTACAAAAATTATTGACAGAAGAAACTATGTAGCTCGCCAATCGCCACATAACAAACACCAGCATCATATTATTGCATCTAACTTAGACCAAAGTTTGTTGTTTGCTACATTAAAAGATCCTAAAACTTCTACAGGTTTTATTGATCGTTTTTTAATTGCCTGTGAAATGTATCATTTACCTGCAATTATTGTTTTTAATAAAGCCGATTTATATAAAGAAAAAGAGCAAACCAAGTTTAGTGAAGTAAAAGCTACTTATGAAGCTATTGGTTACAAGGTAATTTCAGCAAGTATTCAAAATAATGTTGGTGTAGAGGAGATAAAAGCAGTATTGGCCAATAAAAAAACTTTATTGAGTGGACATAGTGGTGTTGGAAAATCTACTTTCATCAATGCAATTTTTCCTGAGTTGTCTTTACGTACCCAAGCTGTAAGTGGTTGGAGTGGTAAAGGGTTACATACTACTACTTTTGCAGAAATGTTTGACTTGCCTTTTGAAGGAAAAATAATAGATACACCTGGTATAAGAGAATTGGGCTTAGTTGGCATTACTAAACAAGAATTGAGTGGTTATTTCCCTGAAATGAAAGCGTTGGTTAACGATTGTCAGTTTAACAATTGTATGCACATTAATGAGCCAGGTTGTGCAGTTAAAAATGCAGTGAACGAAGGCAATATTGCTATTGATAGATATGTTAGTTATATGAGTATTCTAGATACCATGAATGATAAAAAGTATTAACGTCAATTGTAATTTCAACAAAACAATTTATAATCCTTCGTACACAATTGCAGCACCTTGCCCAACGCCTACACACATAGTAGCTAAACCATATTTTGCTTTTCTTCTTTTTAGTTCGTGCAACAAAGTTGCTGTTATACGAGAACCACTGCTCCCCAATGGATGCCCTAAAGCAATTGATCCTCCATTTACATTCACTTTTGTACTGTCTAAATTTAAATCTCTTACACAAGCAATTGATTGAGATGCAAAGGCTTCATTCAATTCAATTAAATCTAAATCAGTTGATTGGATGCCTGCACGTTGTAAAGCTTTTTGGCTAGCAGGTACAGGACCAATACCCATAATGCTTGGGTCAACACCTGCAACACCCATACTCACAACTCTTGCTATTGGTTGTAAATTAAACAGTTTCACTGCTTCTTCACTTGCCAATAAAACAGCAGCAGCCCCATCATTAATGCCAGACGAATTTCCAGCTGTTACTGTTCCATCTTTTGCAAAAGCAGGTTTTAATGCTGCTAGTTTTTCTACAGAAGTTAAACGTGGATGTTCATCTTCTTTAAAAATTACGGCTTCTTTGTTTTCTGTGATTTCTACACCAACAATTTCATTATTCCATATACCTGACGCAAGTGCGTTGGCATATTTTTGTTGCGATTGGAAAGCAAATTCATCTTGTTCTATTCTACTAACATTCCATTGTTTGGCAACATTTTCAGCAGTTTCACCCATACTAAAGGGATGATACATTTCGGCCATTTTTTTATTGGTAAAACGCCAACCAATAGTGGTATCGTAAGTTTCAGTTTTTCTGCTCCATGCACCATCACTTTTGGCTGTAACAAAAGGAGCTCTTGTCATACTCTCCACACCTCCTGCAATGTATAACATCCCTTCGCCACACATAATAGCACGGCTTGCATCCATAATGCTTTGTAAGCCACTTGCACATAATCTATTCACCGTATTTCCTCCAACCGTAATAGGCAATCCTGCTAATAAAGCTGCCATTCGAGCCACATCTCTATTGTCTTCTCCAGCCTGATTGGCAGCACCTGCAATTACATCTTCAATCATGTTTACATCAATACTTGTATTGCGTTGAACCAGTGCTTTAATTACATGAGCCAATAAATCGTCGGGGCGAATGGTACTTAATTTACCTCCATATCTTCCAATAGGAGTTCTTACAGCATCAATAATATAACAAGCTTTCATACAAATCAATTTCGTTAATTACTTGATGCAAAGGAAATGGATTTGTACTAATTATACATCACAAAAGTGCAGAAGCTAAATACCACTTAATGGGTATTGTTATTCTGTTGGAGAAGTTGTACTTATGTACCAAATTTAAGCATACCTTCAACTCATTTGTATGAAAAAACAACTTATTATTATTTCAGTATTATTTATTACTGCTACTGCATTTACTTTAATAAAGCCTATTAATTCAACCAATAATATTCGAGCAAGCATACTTCATAGTTATCTGATTACTTCATATAATTCCAGTTATTATGATCCAAAATATTACCCAGATACTAGCCTGATATTTAGTGAACCTTTTACGGGCGAAAAAGACCAACAAAATAAATTGGTATTAAGACTTATGAATGCAAGTGGTTTCCCATCGGTATATGGTTTTTCAGGTTCAGTTTCACTAGACATGTATTATCAAAATGATGGCTTCAATAAACTATTTATCAAGCAATTTGGTAAATCTTTATTTGGTAAGCATGTTCCAATGTCAAAAGATGAAAACGGATACGCTTCCACTTTTTTCTTTTATTCTCCTATAGGTATTAAAGCAGCATTTGATAAATTATATGTAAAACCCAACAATAAATTAGAAGTAGCCACTTATCAAACTATTTATAATCTTACGGCAAAAGAATACATGAGAGATTTTACTAAATTTTTAGCACATATAATGAGTCAGAAAAACACTTTAACTGCATTGGGGGCTCGATATTTAAAAAATGCCAAAGCAAACAAAGGATTTAGGCCCAATATTGAAGCAAACTATGCATTAGAAAAACTATTTCCAACAGATGCTAGTAGACAACAATTTCCAGCTTTTACAAATGAAATTGTTGCAGACGATTTGAGTACCCTTTTACGTAGGCAATGCGATGGCACTTTACCCACTTTGCTCAACTGTTTGAAGACTGTTTTAAAAGATTATGATCCAGAAGCTTTGAAATTAATTAAAGGCACATTTTAATAGCATACCTACATTATTAACTAGAACAGCCACTTTACACAAGTGGCTGTTATCTTTGTAGCATGGAAAATATCCGACATTTATCTTTAAACGATATAGAATCTCATTTTTTAAAAATGGGCGAAAAAAAATTCAGGGCTAAACAAGTGTGGGAATGGTTGTGGCAAAAACATGCAGCTAGCTTTGATGATATGACTAACTTAAGCAAAGACTTAAGATTAAAATTACAGGAGCAATTTACCTTGCCTGCTTTAAGAGTTGATGCAACACAACATAGCGATGATGGTACTTTAAAAAGTAGATTCAAAACTTTTGACAATCATTTAGTAGAGGGTGTTTTAATTCCTACTGAAAAACGAAAAACAGCTTGTGTATCTTCTCAAATTGGTTGTAGCTTAAGTTGTAAATTTTGTGCAACAGGTTATATGGAAAGAAAAAGAAATTTAACCTACGATGAAATTTATGATGAAGTAGTGTTGCTGAACAAACAAAGTGAAGCTACTTACAATCAAAAATTAACCAATATTGTTTTTATGGGCATGGGCGAACCATTGCTGAATTATAAAAATGTATTGAAATCTATTGAACGCATTAGTGCCGAAGATGGATTATTTATGAGCCCAACAAGAATCACCGTTTCTACAGCTGGCGTTGCTAAACAAATTAAGCAATTGGGCGACGATAAAGTTCGTTTTAAATTGGCATTAAGTTTACATGCACCTACCGATGCTAAACGAAACGAAATAATGCCCATTAATGAAACCAACAATATTAAAGTATTAATTGAAGCATTGAATTATTTTTATAAGCAAACAGGTAATGAAATTACGTTTGAATATATCTTGTTTAAAAATTTAAACGATAGCGAAAAAGATGCTGATGATTTAATTAAAATTTATCGCCAAGTACCGGCCGATTTAATTAATATTATTGAATATAATCCAATCTCTGAATTTAGATTTACCAAGCCAGATGAAGAAGTAACTGATAACTTTATGAGCTACTTAGAAAGCCATAAAGTAAATGCAAGATTAAGAAGAAGCAGAGGAAAAGATATTGATGCAGCTTGTGGGCAATTGGCAAATAAGGGATAACCAAGAAATATTTTATTCTAAAATATAGGAATTAAATTTGTTCAAACATTTTATATGACAACAGCTATCATTAAGCAAAAACTACATAATTATCTTGAAGTTGCAGATAGTAAAAAACTAAAAGCATTGTATACTATCATTGAAGATATAGTAGAAGATAGTTCACCAGAATATTCAAAAGAGTTGAAAGCAGATTTAAATAAAAGAACAACTGATTTAAAATTGGGTAAAGCAAAAACCATATCAGAAGGTGAAAGCAAAAAAAGAATACAAAGTATTATAAGAGCAGCTAAGTAAAATGAGTTATCAGTATCAACTTCATGAAATTGCACAACAAGAATATGAAGCATCTATTATTTGGTATTTACAAAGAAGTGTAACTGCTGCTGAAAACTTTACACAAGCTGTAGAAAGTACCATTGAAAAAATTTGTGAAAACCCAAAACGTTGGCACAATAAATATAAAAACTATTACGAGCTGGGCTTAGCAAAGTATCCATTTAAAATTATTTATACAGTTGATGAAGTATTTAAAATCATAACAATTACAGCAATTTATCATCAAAAACGAAACCCCAGAAAAAAGTATAGTCGAAAGCGTTAAGTATTCATAACTGAAATAAAAACAAACATTCACAATAACGTATCTTCGCCAACATAAATAAATTGTATGGGCAACGAATTGCAAAAACCAATTATTGGATTTACATGTGGCGATATCAATGGAATAGGCATTGAATTAATTATTAAATCCTTACACGATAACAGGATTTTAGAAATATGTACACCCGTAGTTTTTGCAAGTAATAAAAGCATTAACTTCTATAGAAAAAGTTTACCCGATATTAATTTTGTTTATACTAGTTGCAAAGAACTCAATCGCTTAAATACAAAGCAAGTAAATGTATTTAATTGTTGGGAAGAAGAAGTTGCTATAACACCTGGTCAGTTAAATGAAATAGGAGGTAAGTATGCACTCTTATCGTTACAGCAAGCAACAGCTGCATTAAAAGATGGATTTATTCATGCTTTGGTTACTGCTCCAATACATAAGAAAAATATTTATAGTGATACATTTAAATACAGCGGTCATACTCCTTATTTTAAAGATTTTTTTGCTGCCAATGATGTATTAATGTTTATGGTAGCCGATAATATTAAAATAGGATTGGTAACCGAACATGTGGCAATTGCCGATGTTGCCAAACATATTACCAAGGAAAATATCATTCAAAAATTACGAATTATGAATGGTACTTTGAAAGAAGATTTTGGGGTAGATAAGCCACGACTAGCAGTGTTGGGCTTAAACCCACATGGAGGCGATGAAGGTTTAATCGGTAACGAAGAAGAAACCATTATTAAACCTGCAATTAAAGATGCCAAACAACAGATGATGGTTTTTGGTCCTTATAGTGCCGATGCATTTTTTGCAAGAGCACAACATGAAAAGTTTGATGGTGTATTGGCCATGTATCACGATCAAGGTTTGATTCCTTTTAAATCATTGGCAATTGGCGAAGGCGTAAATTATACAGCAGGATTACCAGTTATTAGAACAAGTCCTGATCATGGAACTGCATTTGATATTGCAGGAAAGGGCAAAGCCGATGAAGCTTCTTTTTTAGCTGCATTATACGAAGCAATCGATATTGTAAAGAGAAGACATGGTTTTGGAGAAGCAAGGCAAAATCCATTGAAGAAAATGAGTGCAAGAATGTTTGCAAATGCAGTAGATGAAAGAATTGAAGAATAATTTTTTTGTTTCACATAAAGAAACAACGGTTACGAAGCAAGCTCACAAAGTTTATATCAGTGTTATCCGTGCTATCTGTGAGAGAATTTCACACAAAGCAACAAAAATTACAAAGCTCACAGAGTTTATAGCAGTGAGAGAACATTTCTGCGGTATCTGCGTTTTCTGCGGAAAAAACAGTACCTCCAAAACGCTGTGTTAAAAATTTACACCATTAATCCTTCAATTTGTTTAAAGCCCTCTTCAGCTGATAATTGCTCCCACAAAATTTGATAAATGATTGTTGCGATAGGTATTTGAGCTTGAATAGTTTTATTGGCAATGAAAATACATTTACTAGCATTGTATCCTTCGGCAACCATGTTTAATTCTAGCTGAGCCGATTTAACACTGTATCCTTTACCAATCATATTTCCAAAAGTTCTATTTCTACTAAATAAAGAATAACAGGTTACCAATAAATCGCCTAAATACACCGATGCAGCATAATTGATTTCTTCTTTTTGTGGTGTACAATCATTATCCCAAACCAATTTTTTTAAAAAAGTAACCATCTCATCGGCAGCATTGGCAATATAAACACTTTGAAAATTATCGCCATATTCTAAACCATGTGCAATACCTGCACCTAAGGCATAAATATTTTTTAAAATAGCAGCATACTGTACACCATAAATATCATGATTAACCCTAGTGTTTAAATAGTAGGTATTAAAATGTTGAGCAATTGTGTGTGTGGTTGGTTCATCAATACCAGTGAACGTGAGGTAAGATAATTTTTCAGCAGCAACTTCTTCGGCATGGCATGGTCCTAAAACAGTAAAATAATTTTCTAATTCAACATTAAATTTTGCGAATAAATATTCGTTGAGTAGTTGATTATTGGTAGGCAAAATTCCTTTAATGGCAGATACAATTTTTTTGCCATCAAATGCATGGGCAGGTAATTGTTGTAAAACTTCTTCTGCATAAGCCGATGGAATACCAATCACCAAAACATCGCTTTTTGCAACCACTTCTGCAATATTGCTATCTAAAATAATTTGTCCTGTGTTAAAATATGCACTACTTACATAATGAGGATTATGCTTGCGTTTATGCATGTAATTAATGGTATCAGTATTTCTAATCCACCAGTGAATGGTGTTGCCATTATCGGTTAAAATTTTAGCCAAAGCTGTACTCCAGCTTCCACTTCCTATCATTCCAAATTGCATAGCAGGCATTGTTAGTGTGTATCAAAGATAATAGTTGCCATGCCGTAGCATCAACTATTATGTAAGTAAATTCCAACTTAATTTAATAGTGCAGCATCTTCATCATGCAAATCTGTTGTAGCTGCGGTAACTGCTGCAATCTCATTTACATCAACCCCTTCAGCAATTAATTCGGCTTCTCTATTATCGTTCCATTCTATAATAAAATTATTTCTGCCTTCGCCTACCAATAATTTCATGAAACGTTGTTGAGAAAGTTCAAGCATTGAAAGAAATAAAAATATCGCATGAATTTTATCTTGACATTGGTCAAACACTTTTTCGAACGATACATTTTTCTCTCTCTGTACAAATCCCAGCATAAACTCTCTACTGCCTTCCATTGTATAATTGTAACGTACCACAGTATGTACAGGTTTATTTTGTCTGTCGTGTACACGTTGCATTACTTTTTCAAAAGCCTTCATTAGCTTAAACATAGTAATGGTTTGAATTTCTGTGCCTTCACCAGCTTCTTCACCAATTTCCATCAACTCTTTTTGAAGGTTACCTCGTTTAACCATTAACATACGAACAGCTTCCATTTCAGCCATTTTTGCTGAAGCTTCTTTAAAGCGTTTGTACTCTAAAATTTTATCTACCAATTCTTGGCGAGGGTCAATTTCATTGCCTTGAGCATCTATTTCTTTTCTAGGTAATAATAGTTTTGCTTTAATACGCATTAAGGTTGAAACGAATAAAATAAACTCACTACTCAATTCAATATTCAATTTCTCGCCATTATGAATAAAAGCCAAAAAGTCTTTAATAATTTTTGTAATAGGAATATTGTAAATGTCTAATTCATCCCTTTCTATAAAGAATAAGAGCAGGTCAAATGGACCTTCAAACTGGTCTAATTTTATTTGATAAGAAGTTGTATTCACGGTAGCTAATAATTTGGTGCAAAGAAAATTGAATGGCTTGAAATACTTGTAGATGTTGAGCTTTAGTTATCCACTTGTTGAAAGGTATGAATTGAAAGTTATAGGTTATTAATTAGGTATTACGAGTTGAAGACTTACTACTTAAAACTTATCACTTATGACTCCCCTATTTACAACTCACTATTCACCACTCACAACTCACCATTTCCAACTCAACCCCATTCCAAAAATAGATTTTAATTGTGTGCCTGTTGAGTTTTTGTTATAACCGAAAATCTTGGTATTATCATCGTACTGTAAATCAAAATTGTATACTACGCCTAAACAATTGTTTATTTTAAAATACAGCATGTTGGTCCAGTAAACATCAGGACTTTTAGAGTTTTTATTGGTATAATCTGCAAAGAAGTCAACCCTAGATCGAACAGAAACATTTTTCATAATTTCACCTGTATAACCAACTGAGAAGTAAGATCCAAACTCATTTTTTACTTGTTGTGTTGCACTAACACCATAGTTTGACCCAAGTTCATAGGGTCTGTTTGGAACTAATATCCAGCGACCGGCTATGGGTGAAAAATGTACATTCAATCCTTTCACTTCTACATAATCAATGCCTGTAGAAGCTACTAAAATGCCAGGTGCTAAAAAAGCAGAAATGCGTTTACGAACATCTCCATCATAATCATAACCATCGGCAAATTGGGTTCTAAAATTGGTTGTTAAACCAACCCTAAAACGAGTTATTCCCTTTTTATTGGCTTTAAAAATTGGATGATTCCACTTGTTCAATACCTCAAACTTATCATCATTTTTTATAGCACCCCAAGCTTCTGTTAAAAGCAAACCATAATTGGCATCGATAATAGTGTTAAACTGAAATTTGCCTTTAGTGTGATTGGCATATACGTTTAAAAATCCATTTCCTGCTAAAGAAAATCTATCGCCACCGGGAGCCCAATTTCTTGTTCCTCCTTGTGCTAAGGTTAAACTAATAATTCCACCTTTTTGCCAACTACCTTTTATCCTTTTAGCAGGTGTTTTTAATTTGCTAGGAGAAGATACTGTAGAAGATGCTTGTTTTTTAGATTGTTGAGCCATTGCCCCAACTAATGCAAAAAAGAAAATAACCAATATAAATACCTTTCTCATGTTGGTAGTTAGCGTTTTATAAAAAGCCCTTTATAAAAAAGGGCTTAGTTGAAAGTGTAAAGTAAGCATTTACTTTTTTAAAGCATCTCTAATTTCCATTAATAATTTTTCGCTAGCTGTAGGTTCAGCAGGGGCTGGTGGTGCAGCAGGTACTTCTGCTTCTTTTCTTTTAGCAGCATTCATTGCTTTTATAAATAAAAACAATGCAAAAGCAATTAATAAAAAAGAAATTAGTGTTGATAAAAAGTTGCCATACTTAATAGCTGTGCCTGGTACAACTAGTTGACTTAAATTTTCTAGTTGAGCTGCTTTTAAAATAGGGCTTAAAATTGCAGGTGTTAGTAAATCATCTACAAATGAACTTACAATTTTACCAAATGCTCCGCCTATAACAACACCCACAGCTAAATCTATTACGTTGCCTTTGGCGGCAAACTCTTTGAATTCTTTCATCATTCCCATAAAAATTAGTTTTGTTTAGTTAATAAAAGTAGGGTTTTTAACAAAAAAAATAACACTAACTTATTTTTTTATACCTGGATATTGCATTTTTAAACCAGTTAGTAATTCATGTAGCTTAGTTGCTATAATAAATTCTTTATACCAGTTCTGGTCAGATGGAACAATAGTCCATTCGGGTTGATTGCAATTATTAAAGCAATCTTCATACACTTTCATGTATTCTTTCCATAGTTTGGCTTCTTTAAAATCATTTTCGTTGTATTTCCATTGTTTTCTGGGATCATGAATTCTTTCGTTCAGCCTTAATTGTTGTTCTTCGGGCGAAATATGCAAATAAAATTTGAGGATATGTACATTACCATGTTCTTGAATTAAGTTTTCAAAATTGTTAATGGCTTGCATTCTTTTTTTAGCTAATTCGTTGGTACACCATTTATGTACACGAGTAATTAAAATATCTTCATAATGAGAGCGATTAAAAATTTGAATATGTCCTTTTGCTGGTGAATGTTGATGAACTCTCCACAAAAAATCCTGTGCTAATTCTCTTTCTGTAGGAGCTTTAAAAGATTTAACTAAAACACCTTGAGGATTTAATTTGCCAAATACATTTCTTATTACACCATCTTTTCCACTTGCATCCATGCCTTGAATAACAACTAGTACAGCGTGTTTACTCTCGGCAAATAGTAAATTTTGTAGTTCATCTAATTCTGCAATTAATTTAGCAGTAATGAGTTTGGTTTTTTCTTTTTCAAAGTTTTTAGGAGCTCTCGTACTTATTTTTGATAAAATAATTTTTGGCATAGCATTATTTTTTTAAGAATGTTCGTTCAATTGATTTCCTTTGCCACAAAATATAGGAATTGAATCATAAATTCATCAACTGGATACTTTTTATTGTATTGTGTTTAATTTGGGGTAGTTCATTTATGCTCATGAAATGGGGCATGTTTGATGCAAATATGCAACCTACACTCAATGCGTTTGAAGTAGCAGCTATTCGTATTGCATCTTCTGGCATCATAATGTTACCTTTTTTGCCAAAAGCACTAAGAGAAATACCTAAAAATTTGTTACCCTTTGTTTTATTAAGCGGATGGTTAGGCAGCTTCTTTGCAGCTTTTTTATTTTGTATTGCCGAAACTAAAATTGATGGTGCTTTAGCTGGAAGTTTAAATGCATTAACACCCATTTTTGTAATTATTACAGGTGCATTGTTTTTCAAAGCAACCACAAGTAAGCAAAAAATTAATGGAGTAATTATTGGTTTGGTAGGCTGTGCATTGTTAACTTATGCCAACTACTCAAAACCATTTACCTACATTGCTTATAGTGGGTTTGTAATTTTAGCAACTTTTTTTTATGGATTGAATGTAAATATGGTGCAACGTAAATTAAATGGCATTAGTTCTATGTCTATTGCTGCTGTTGCATTTACTGGCTTAATTCCTGTTTCTTTAATCATACTTTTTATTACAGGATTTTTTAAGTTGCCACTTACAGAAAGCAAATATGCAATCAGTACATTATCGAGTTGTGTATTGGGTGTTTTTGGTACTGCAATAGCATCGGTAATGTTTTATATGTTGGTGAAAAGAGCAGGTGGTTTATTTGCCTCTTTGGTTACTTATGGTATTCCTTTTGTTGCAATAGCATGGGGATTTTTTTATGATGAACAGATTAATTTTATTCATGTAATTGCATTGAGTATTATTTTAATAGGCGTATATATTGCTAATAGACCTAAATAAAATATCCCAAATTCATTATTGAGAATTTGGGATATTGCTAATTCATTTTATTACAAATTAAACCGTCATCATTTCTTTTTCTTTGGCTGCCAAATGTTTTTCAACCAAAACAATGTGTTTATCAGTTAACTCTTGAATGGCAGCTTCTGCATCTTTGGCTGCATCTTCACTTAAACCATCTTTTTGCAATTTTTTAATTTGCTCAATTGCATCTCTTCTAATATTACGAATAGCAATTTTTGAGTGTTCACCTTCGCCACTTGCTTTTTTAAATAATTCTTTTCTGCGTTCTTCTGTAAGTGGGGGTAAAAACAAACGAATTTGATTGCCATCACTTTGTGGTGTAATACCAATATTGGCTTGCATAATAGCTCTTTCAATTGGGCTAATCATGTTTTTTTCCCATGGTTGAATACTCACTGTTTTTGCATCTAATACAGTAATGTTGGCAACCTGACTAATTGCAGTTGGTGCACCATAATATTCAACACTAATTCCATCTACAATACTGGTAGTTGCTTTACCTGCTCTAATTTTAGCTATTTCTGTTTCAAGATGAGCAATGGCTTTTTGCATGGTTTCTTTTGCGTCATCAATTATTAAATCAACTTCTTCCGTCATATAATTCTAATTTTTAGGTTGGCAAATCTAATAAATGAAGTGAAACAAAAATTAGGCTAGTATAAAAAAAGCCCTGCTTTTGGCGGGCTTTAAGTTTTTATTAATCGTTATCAGCAACTTTTACATTTACATCGGCAATCGATACAAAGTTTTTTACTCGTTTTCCAAAACTTTTGCTTTCGCCAAATTCACCTTTAATTACCCTCATTTCTCCACGTTTTCTTGGTTTAGTAACATTTAAAATATAAATGCCTGTAAAGAATAATACAATTTGAGTAAGTATAATCCAAGTGGTTCCAATTGGCAACAATAAGTAAGTAAGCACTATAAAAAATATTGCAGTAGCAGCAATGGTTGTAGTTACTTTTATATGGTTGAAACCTCTATCTAATAACATGTGGTGTAAGTGATTTCTATCTGGAGAAAAAGGAGAACGACCATGAATCATTCTAATAGAAAACACCCTTAAGGTATCTAGCAAAGGCATTAATAAAATACCAAAGCCCATTGCAGGAGTTGCAATAATGGGTAAAACGGAACCGCCTTTTGCTGTTTCAATAAAACGAATTACTAAAATAACATTTACTGCACCACTGAGCATAGCACCAGTATCGCCCATAAAAATTTTTGCAGGTGAGTAATTATAAATTAAAAAACCAATTACACTTGCAGCAAACGTAAATGCCATGATACTAAAAAATAAATCTCCATTTACAAAGAAGAAAAATCCAAATATTGAGCTTGTAATTACACTAATTGTTCCTGCCAAACCATCAACACCATCTATTAAGTTATAGGCATTCATTACTACTATAACAGTAAATAAAGTTAATAAACAGCCTAATGTATAATCAATTGCATGTATGCCTAAAAAACCGTGCATACTAGTAATTACTAATCCAGCTTTAAACATTAAAATAGCTGCTACTAAGACTTGACCAATTAGTTTTTTTAATGGAGAGAGTACTAAAATATCATCTTTAATGCCAAAGAAAAATATCACCATGAAAGAAGCAATAAAATATTGAAAGCCGTTTATGCCGTTTACAGAGTTAATGGCCAATAATAAGCCAAGCATAAATCCTACAAAAATGCCTAAGCCACCTAAAGATGAAATAGGGGTAGTATGAATTTTTCTTTCATCGGGAATGTCGTATAATTTCTTTTTGTTGGCAACTGTGATAATTACAGGTATTGCATAAAAGCATACCAAAAAAGAAATAACGCAACCAATAATAAGTTGTTCCATGCAATTAGCTTGGGTTAAGTTTACGAGTTATGATACTTACACTGGGGGCGGAATATTGGCAAATTAAGCACTTTTTAGAATTTATTCCAATTCAAAACGAAGTTTACTTTAAAATAACCTGAATGAAAGGTGTAAAAAATGCTATAATTTGACATTGAAGAGAAACTTAAAAAGTTAACTTCGCTGCCTAAGTAAATAAAAAAATATGACATCAAATTTACAGGCTACTGCCTCACAAGTAAGAAGAGATATTGTAAGAATGGTACATGCAGTACAAAGCGGACATCCTGGAGGATCTTTAGGTTGTGCCGATTTTTTAACAGCATTGTACTTTCATACCATGAACCACAATGCCCAAAATTTTAATATGGATGGCACCAATGAAGATGTTTTCTTTTTATCGAATGGTCATATTTCTCCTTTGTTTTATTCAGTTTTAGCCCGATCAGGGTATTTTGAGGTGAAAGAATTGGCAAGTTTTAGAAAAATCAACTCTCGTTTACAAGGCCATCCAACTACTCACGAAGAGTTGCCAGGTGTAAGAATTGCTAGTGGTTCTTTAGGTCAAGGTTTAAGCGTAGCAATAGGAACCGCTTTAACTAAGAAATTAAATGGAGATAAAGGCATTGTTTTTTCTATACATGGTGATGGAGAATTACAAGAGGGTCAAATTTGGGAAGCTGCTATGTTTGCTCCACATCATAAAGTAGATAATTTAATTGCTACAGTTGATTATAATGGTCAGCAAATTGATGGACCAACCAGTAAAGTAATGAATATTGAAAATCTAAAAGCCAAATTTGAAGCTTTTAATTGGTTGGTTTTAGAGATGAATGGAAATGATATGGATGATGTTATTGCTGTTTTAGATAAAGCAAAAGGGTTAACTGGTCAAGGAAAGCCAATTTGTATTTTAATGAAAACAGCAATGGGTAAAGGGGTTGATTTTATGGAAGGTGGGCACGAATGGCATGGCATTGCTCCTAATGATGAGCAATTAGCTAATGCATTAAGCCAATTACCAGAAACTTTAGGTGATTACTAAAACCCTTTGCTAGTATGGTTTTGAACGAGTTATTAAGTTTGTGTGAATAAAATATGACCAATTCGGGTATTGTTTTATCGTTTTGAACTTTTACCTTAGCATCGGTTTTTCATAGGATATTGGATTTTAAAAACGGGGCTGAATTTTTATTCGGGCCCCTTTTTTTTGAAATTAAGTCTGCAAATCATTGTCAAACAACTTAATCAACTACTTCTTTTAAATAAGTTGCTTCGCTAGTTACTCTCAATTCATGCTTAACACCAATTTTTAAAGCTACATTTTCAGTTTCGTGGCTTACTGGAAAATTAAAGCAAATAGGAATTTTTAAATCTTTTACATGGCTGTGAATAATAGTAAGTACATCTGTTCCAAAAGGGATAGTGGTATCTTTCATGTCGCTAAAACCACCAATAATTAAACCTTTCAAGTGTTTAAAAAATTCGGCTCTTTTTAGTTGAATCATCATTCTATCTATGTTATAAATGTATTCGCCCACATCTTCTAGAAATAAAATTTTATGTCGGGTTTTATAACTACTGTGTGAGCCAATTAAATGAGCAATTAATGCTAAATTCCCTCCAATTAAATCACCTTCGGCAGTACCAATTGTGTTGAATTTGTTTGATGCACAAGTATAATTACTTTCTAATCCCAGTAATACATTCTTTAAAGAACCAACAAATTCATTTTTATAACCTTCGCCATTAAAAGCAGCAGCCATTGGTGCATGTAAGGTGGCAATTTGATAATGTTGAAAAATATGGGCATGCAAAACAGTAATATCACTAAAACCAATAATCCATTTAGGGTTTTTCTTAAACTTTTGAAAATCTAAATCATCAATCATTCTACTTAAACCATAACCACCTCTTGCACATAAAATAGCTTTAATGCTACTATCATTCAGCATTTTTTGTAAGTCTTCTATTCTTTGTTTATCGGTTCCGCTGAAGTAATGAAATTGATTGCCCAATGTATTACCAACTTTTATTTTAAACCCCCAATTTTGTAAAGTTTGAATACAAGTTGCAGCATTTTCAGCAGGCATAAAACCACTAGGGCAAATAATACCAATGGTATCGCCTTTTTTTAAATAAGGAGGAATTGTTATCATGCAACAATATTAAAATAAAATGCTGTTTTTAGAAAGGTTTGTTTTCTATGATTGTTGGAAGTGTATCCTGTAACATTTTGGAAGGAGCATTAGGTGCAGGAGCATTGATAGCGAAGTTTTCAAATAAAGTAACATTTTTAGTACTTACATTAAACTCATAAGTAACCCCCATTTTAAGAGCATAATTATATGGCACATGCCCTGATGGAAAATTGAAGCAAACAGGATAATTATATTCACTCACTTTATCCATAATAATTTCTTCAATACTTGCTGGAAAAGGTTCTTCTTCATTTTTTTTTGTAGCCGTAAATTGCCCTACAACTAAGCCTGCTAAATTGCTTAATTTACCACTCCGTTTTAAGTTCATGAGCATTCTATCAATGGTGTATTTATATTCACTTACATCTTCAATAAATAAAATTTTTCCGTTGGTATTAATATCACTTGGGCTGCCAGCACAAGCTTGTAACAAACTTAAATTTCCGCCAATCAATTTTCCGTTTGCATAACCTTCTCTATTCATGTAATGCCCACCAACACTATATTCTACACGATTGCCAAATAAAATATCATGTAAAGTATTGGCAGAAATATCTTTTGGATTTTCAGTAAAACCTGTAATCATATCACCATGAATAGTAGGTATTTCAAAATTATTGTGCACATGTAAATGAACAGTAGTAACATCGCTGTAACCAACTAACCATTTAGGCTTTTCAATAAAATTATCCCAAACAATTTTATCAATCATTCTCATTGTACCATATCCACCCTTTGCAAAAAAAATAGCTTTAATGTTATCATCATCTAACATTGCTTGAAGGTCTGCTGCACGTTCCAAATCTGTTCCTGCAAAACGTTGCCAATGTTTACCTACAGTATTACCAACTTGTACGTTCAATCCCCAATTTTTTACTGCTTTAATACCTATTAGTTTGTTGTATTCTGTAGGGCTAGCAGGACAAGTGATACCCACCGTATCGCCAGATTTTAAAAAAGGAGGAATTAAAGTTGCTTGTTCTACTTTCTTACTAGCAGCATTCACTCTATTGAAAAGAGTTGCTGCAAGTGTTGCAGGAATGATGGTATGTAAAAAGTGTTTTCTATTCATTTCTAACTTTGCCGAAGATATTTAACTTATCTACAATTAAACTACCCACTAAGAGGTATTTTTAACTCAATGGCTAGTTATTTTTTCACTATTATCTAATTGATTGCTTAATACAGGTTTACTTACTTTTGCAGCCCTTTTACTTTTGTAGTGAGTATCTAGGACTTTTATATTATTTGAACAACAGAATTTTTAACTACGATAGAAAATTTTATTTACAATGAAAGAACCCAAAAGATATTTAGTTACCAGTGCTTTACCTTATGCCAATGGATTAAAACATATTGGGCATTTGGCAGGTGCTTATATTCCTGCAGATATTTATGTACGTTACTTGAAAGCTCAAAAACGTGATGTGGTTTTTGTTTGTGGAAGTGATGAACATGGAACAGCTATTCCTATTCAGGCTATGAAAGAAGGAACAACAGCACAAGCTATTATTGATAAGTACCATCCCATCATTGAGCAAAATTTTAAAGATTTAGGAATTGCGTTTGATATTTATCATAGAACATCGTCACCATTGCATCATGAAACTGCACAAGAATTTTTTACTGTACTGAATAACAATGGCGATTTAGAAATTAAAGAAACCGAACAGTATTACGACGAAGCAACGAATACATTTTTAGCTGATCGTTTTATAAAAGGTACTTGCCCAAATTGTGGCTATGATAATGCTTTTGGCGATCAATGTGAGAAATGTGGTAAGAGTTTAAGTCCTGAAGAATTAATTAATCCAGTTTCTACTTTAAGTGGTAACGCTCCAATAAAAAAAGCCACCAAACATTGGTATTTGCCTTTGAATAAGCATGAAGATTTTTTACGTGATTGGGTATTGAAAGGACATAAAGATGATTGGAGACCCAATGTAGTTGGCCAAATAAAAAGTTGGGTTGACGGAGGTCTGCAACCAAGAGCTGTAACACGTGATTTGGATTGGGGAGTTAAAGTGCCAGTTCAAGGTGCTGATTCTAAAGTCTTGTATGTGTGGTTCGATGCACCTATTGGTTACATTAGTGCAACAAAGCAATGGGCTTTAAATAATGGAAAAGATTGGAAGCCTTATTGGTACGATGCAGATACCCAATTGGTACATTTTATTGGAAAGGACAATATTGTTTTTCATGCGTTGATATTTCCTATCATGCTGAAATTGCATGGCAATATTTTGCCTGATAACGTGCCAAGTAATGAGTTCATGAATTTAGAAGGTGATAAAATGAGTACCAGTCGTGGATGGAGCATTGAAATGGATGATTATATTAATGATTGGATTAAGCAGGAAAGTGGTGGTGAAAGTATGGCCGATGTGTTGCGTTACTATTTAACTGCTATTGCACCAGAAACAAAAGACAGTGAATTTACCTGGAAAGGTTTTCAAGATGCCAACAATAGTGAGTTGGTAAGCATTTTTGGAAATTATGTAAATAGAACATTTGTTTTAATGCACAAATTGTGTGGTGGTAAAGTTCCTTTCTTTCACAATGATTTGATTGATGATAACGACAAACAATTGATTGTTGATATTGCAACGGCTAAAACAAAAATTGAAAATTTATTAGAGGGTTATAAGTTTAGAGATGCACAATTTGAAGTAATTGATTTGGCACGTAAAGCCAATCAGTACATGCAAAAGAAAGAACCTTGGATTGTAGCTAAACAGTTGGCTGAAAATCCAGAAGCTCAAAAATTAATTGATAATTGCTTGCATTTGTGTTTGCAGTTAACAGCCAACTTAGCTATTTTGATTAATCCATTTTTACCATTTACTGCTAAGAAAATGTGTTACATGATGAAGGTGGTAGATAAAATGTTGGATTGGCAAAATGCAGGTACTGTTCAGCTCTTAAAAGCTGGTTATAGTTTACGTGAGCCACAATTATTGTTTAGAAAAATTGAGAATGAGGAAATAGAAAAACAAGTAGAAAAACTAAAAACTAAAAGTTTAAAATCTAAAGAAGTCAGTAAAGTGGAATCAAATATAGAAATCAAAGAATCAGCAATTAGCAATATCAAACCAGAAATTCAATTTGATGATTTTGCTAAAATAGATTTGCGTATTGGAACAATCCTTTCTGCCGAAAAAGTAGAAAAAGCTGATAAATTATTGAAACTGGAAGTAGATTTAGGCTTTGAAACAAGAACCATTGTTTCAGGCATTGCATTGCATTTTAAACCAGAAGAAATTGTGGGTAAGCAAGTTACAGTGGTTTGTAATTTGGCTCCTCGTAAAATGAAAGGCATTGAAAGCAATGGTATGATTTTAATGACAGAGGATAAATCTGGTAAACTGCATTTTGTAAATCCCGATTCAGCAATTGATGCTGGAAGTACGGTGAGCTAACTAAAAAAAGTCAAGACTTTAAACCACCAATGGGTGGTTTTTTGTTTTGTAAAAAAATAGTTGCATAGCTAACTAATTTTTCTTTAGTTTTGTTTTCACAGATATAATGCTCACAGATAACACAGATATCTCAGATAATTATTTATGGAAATTAATGAGGTTACATACAAAATTCGAGGAGCTATTTTTGAAGTATATAATCAACTAGGGCCTGGGTTATTGGAAAGTGTTTATGAAGCTGCTTTGATGAAGGAGTTAGAATTAGTAGGACTCAAAGCAAAGAATCAATTGGCATTACCTGTATCGTATAAAAACTATGATATTGAGTTAGGGTTTAGGATTGATATTTTGGTTGAAAATGCAGTTATTATCGAAATCAAATCAGTTAAAGCATTAGAAGATGTTCATAAAAAACAATTACTAACTTATCTCAAACTAAGCCAAATTGAAATTGGGATTCTGGTAAATTTCAATGTAGCTTTTTTGAAAGACAAAGAATCAATTATTAGAATCATAAATAATTAACAATTGCGAATTCCCATCTGTGTTATTCGTGTTATCTGCGAGAAATATGAAAAGAGTCATTAAAAAAGTAGCCGTTCTTGGTAGCGGTGTAATGGGTTCAAGAATTGCATGCCACTTTGCAGGCATTGGTGTACAGGTTTTATTATTAGATATTGTTCCAAAAGACACACCACCTGACGCAAAGCCAGCTGCAAAAAATAAAATTGTTAATGATGCATTAACAGCTGCCATTAAAAGTAATCCCAGTCCTGTTTATACCAAAGATGTAATCAAGAAAATTACCACTGGCAACTTTGAAGATAACATGAAAGATATTGCCACTTGTGATTGGATTATTGAAGTAGTTGTTGAAAGATTGGATATTAAACAACAAGTGTATGAAAAAGTAGAACAGTTTAGAAAACCTGGAACATTGATTACCACCAATACTTCTGGTATTCCTATTCACATGTTAAGTGTTGGCAGAAGTGACGATTTCAAGAAACATTTTTGTGGTACACACTTTTTCAATCCTCCACGATATTTAAGATTGTTGGAAATTATTCCAACACCAGATACAGACCAAAGTGTTGTAGATTTTCTCATGCATTATGGCGATTTGTATTTAGGCAAAACTACCGTTTTATGTAAAGATACTCCTGCCTTTATAGCCAATAGAATTGGAGTTTTCAGCATTATGAGCATTTTTCACATCATGGAAAAATTGGGTTTAAGTATTGATGAAATTGATGCATTAACTGGCCCAGTAATTGGTCGTCCAAAATCAGCCACTTTCAGAACTGCCGATGTAGTGGGAATTGATACTTTAGTAAAAGTAGCAAAAGGTGTTGCAGATAATTGTCCAACAGATGAAGCAAAAAGTATTTTCAATATTCCATCTTGGTTAGAAAAAGTAGTTGCCAATAATTGGTTGGGAGATAAAACAGGACAAGGATTTTTCAAGAAAACAAAATCTGATGCTGGCAAAGAAATTTTGACTTTGAATTTGCAAACCATGGAATATGGTGCAAGAGTAAAACCAAAATTTGCAACATTGGAAACTGCCAAACCAATTGATGATTTAAAAACAAGAATCAAAGCATTAAGTGCAGGAACAGATAAGGCTGGAGATTTTTATCGTCAGTTTCATTATTCATTATTTTCTTACATATCATTTAGAATTCCTGAAATAAGTGATGAAGTGTATCGAGTAGATGATGCAATGATGGCAGGCTTTGGTTGGGAAATTGGAGCATTTGAAAGCTGGGATGTTGTTGGTGTAGAAAACACAGTAAACAAGATGCTAGATGCTGGATATACTGTGGCACCATGGATTAATGAAATGTTAGAAGCAGGTTGTAAATCCTTCTTCAAAGTAGAAGCAGGTAAACGTATGTATTATGATGTTCCAACAAAGTCGTATAAAGTTTTACCTGGTGGAGAAGCATTTTTAGTTTTGAATCACAACAGCGATAAAACTGTTTGGAAAAATAGTGCATGCAGAATGTATGATATTGGAGATGGTGTTGCTGGTTTAGAATGGAGTACTAAAATGAACAGTATTGGTGGAGAAGTTTTAGAAGGCATCAATAAATCTATTGCATTAGCAGAAGAGAAATTTAAAGGTTTAGTAATTGCAAACGAAGGTGCTAATTTCAGTGCAGGTGCTAACGTTGGAATGATTTTTATGTTAGCGATTGAACAGGAATATGATGAGCTAGATATGGCCATCAGAATGTTTCAAAATACCATGATGCGTTTGCGTTATAGTAGTGTGCCTATTGTAACAGCACCTCATGGATTAACCTTAGGTGGTGGTTGCGAAATGAATTTACATGCCGATAAAATTTGTGCTGCTGCCGAAACCTATATTGGTTTAGTAGAATTAGGAGTTGGTTTAATTCCTGGTGGTGGTGGTACCAAAGAATTTGTATTACGCGCCAGCGATGAATTGCATAATGATGAACCCGAAACCAATACTTTAAAAGATAGATTCTTTGCTATTGCTACAGCTAAAGTTGCAACAAGTGCTCATGAAGCTTTTGAACTGGGCATTCTACGTAAAGGGCATGATGAAATTGTGATGAATATTGGTAGAAGAATTGCCGAAGCTAAAAAAAGTGTA
Source organism: Rhizobium sp. Q54 (assembly GCA_943368735.1). Taxonomy (GTDB): domain Bacteria; phylum Bacteroidota; class Bacteroidia; order Chitinophagales; family Chitinophagaceae; genus UBA1930. Next base: position 22,278 of record CALRLQ020000003.1, read on the forward strand.
ATTGAAATTTATGATGCTGGTTATACGATGCCTCAACAAAGAAAAGATATTAAAGTATTGGGTCGTTTAGGTTTGGGTGCAATGCTTGCTGGCATTAATGGTATGCAACGTGGTAATTATGCAACTGCACATGATGCTTTGGTTGCTAAAAAATTGGCTTATGTAATGTGTGGTGGAGATTTAAGTGAGCCTCAATTAGTAAGTGAGCAATATTTGCTAGACTTAGAAAGAGAAGCTTTTTTAAGTCTCTGTGGTGAAAAGAAAACTTTAGAAAGAATTCAAAGTGTATTGAAAAGTGGCAAACCATTGAGAAATTAAAATTTACAAAAAGAGGCAAAAGCCTCTTTTTTGTTGAACAAAAGCTATACTGATGGTTCAAAAGACTAACAAATTAATCTTAGCTTGAATTAATTACAACTTTTAAGAATAAAGTTTTGTGTATTTATTACACATTACCTATTTTTAAAAAATATTTCAATAATTGAATTGATAAAACGATGTACGTATGAAAAAAAGATTTACCAATTTTTGGGCAAAACTCTTATTTGTGTTGCTCATTTTTTCTTTCTCTTTACAAAATTCTTTTGCTCAGCAAAGAGTTAAAAAAGTTGTATTTCAAGCATTTTGGTGGGATTACTGGAACGAAAATTATCGTTTTGGTTGGGCTAATTATTTAACTGAATTGGCTCCACGTTTAAAAGCTGCAGGTTTCAATGCTATTTGGATTCCACCTGCTATGAAGCAAGCCAATCCCGATTTTGTTGGTTACATGCCATTTGATAATTATGATTTGGGTGATAAACGTCAAAAAGGAAATGGACACCCCTTAAACGATCGTATGCGTACTCGTATTGGTACAAAAGATGATTTATTAAGGATGATTGCCGTAATGCATGCTAATGGTATCGAAGTAATACATGATGTAGTATTAAATCACAATGGAGATGCAGGAGGTGGTGTAAATACGCATGGTGCTCCAGCTCCTGTTGGTACTGCTGGTGCTGGTGGTCAAGATCCTGCCTCTAACTCTGTTCCCACAGCAAATGGATTTAAAAACTTTCGTTATGTAAGTTATGGTACTCCTGCAATAGATGAGTTTCAAAATGATTATTGGACCAGAAATGGACGTTGGGCAAAAAATGCTGCCAACTTTTTTAATTGTACCAGTAGTTGTAATGATATTAATTCTATGTTTTGGGGTCCAGATATTAACTATGATGCCAATGCAATTGGTCAAAGTTCAAACATTCCTTCAACGGGTTCAACAGTAATTAATGGCGTTACACGTAATTATTATAATCCAGTTCAAAGCAATAATTACATGCAAAACAATGCAAGAGATTGGCTTCTATGGTTAAAGAAGCAAACCGGTAGCGATGGATGGCGTTGGGATGCAGTAAAACATTTTTCTTTAGCTACACAAGAAACTAGCATTTGGCATTCAAAATATAATGCAACATTAACTGCATTGCAAGCAGGTGGTCAAGATATGTTTTGTGTAGGAGAGTGGATTGGCGATCAATTTCAGTTAGATGCTTATGCCAATAATATTGCTTCTCCAACTGCTCCAGGTGGTGTAACCAATGAAAAGCATACTGGTACTTTTGATTTTGGATTACGTGGTTACAATACTTCTGGTAATGGAGGTTTATTTCAATTAGTTCGTGGTAACGGAGGGTTCAATATGCAAAATTTACCAGGAGAACAACAAGGTTTTAGATTTTTTGATTACCCCGGTGGTTTAAGAGTTCATAGAAGTGTGAATTTTGTAAACAGTCATGATACTTACAGACCAGTATTGCAACCTAACGGAAACTTTGCTCAACCTTTAGGCGTAAATGGTAATACAGGTTGGAATACTGGAAGTGAATTGGGTGGTAATGGTCAACACTTAGATCCTCGTGAACCAAGATTATTTGCTGCTTATGCAGCAGCATTTGCAATGGACGGAAATCCATTGGTGTTTTTTGAGGATTTATTTGATGTTGGAACAACAGGCAAAAGATATTCTCACATGCCTCAAAGCACAACTGATTTACCTGCAAGAGCCGATATTATTAACCTCATGCAAGCTCACCAACGTTTAGATTTTAAAGGTGGAGATTATGGTGTACCAACTGCTAGCAACTCACCTTTTTATCAAACAGGAAGTGCTGGAGATCATTTAGTTTTAGAAAGAGTAGGTAAAGCAATTATTGGTATTACAGATGCGTTCAATTCTACATCTACTAACAGTGCTGATCAGCAAGTTTTTTGTAAGGTAAATGATGCATGGCCAGTAGGAACTGTGTTATATGATTATTCTGGAGCTCATGGCATTGCAACAGTTACTATTCCCGGCGATAGAAGAGTATTAATTCAAACAGCTCCAGTAGGGCATACTATTCCTAATGCATTTGGGCATGGTTATTCAATTTGGGCCCCAGCCCCACCAAGTGTTACTGTAACTTCTGTAAACGACTTATTCAATTATTTGGCTACTTACCAACAACCTAGAGCCTTAACTACTCAACAAGAATGGGAAATGGCTGATGATTTAGGCGACAGCCATTGTGAAAGTTTAGGTCAAGGTGGTGCATTGCCAGCTAATAGCACCAATCAACGTGTAGCAGGTAAAATTTATGTTCAAAGCGGAACACAAATTTCATTAACTATTAGAGGTGAAATTGCAGGTTCAGTTATTAATTATGAATTATTAGATTTAGATGGAAATGGCAGTAAAGGAGGAGCTGCTACGCCATATGCTGCAAATTTTACAGCTACTTCAACAGGTTGGTTAACTATAAAAGTATCGCAAGGCAATGCAACACAAGCAAAACAAAAAGCTTGGGTGAATGTTACTTATACTGCTCCAGCAGTTGTAGATACAAGAACTACTGCAAACTCTGTAAATACAAAAGCAGCAATTTGGACAGGCAATAAAGGAACCAACAATATGAATGATTGTGGAAACTGGGAAGAAGGTATTATGCCAAATTCTACAAGAAAATTAATTATTTCTGGTAGAGCAAATCCGCAACCAGTTTTCAATACAAACGTTTCAGCGTTATCTGTCAGTTTAATTGATGATGCCAATGTACAAATTGCATCAGGTGCAACATTATCAGTTGCAAGTTTTATAAGTAGCAATTCTGCTAGCAATGCAAATATTATAAATGGTGAAGGTTCAGTAAACTTATTAGCTGGCTTTACAGGTTTAGGCGGAAGTGCTCCACTTGAAATTGCTAACTTAAATGTTAGTTCTCAATTAGCATCCTTAAATGGTAATTTAAGAATTAATACTGCTTTAAATTTTACTGGTGGTAAGCTGGCTTTAAATAGTGCCAATGTAACCATTGCAAATAATGCAACTGTTACAGGAGCTAATGCCAATAGTTATTTTGTAACTGCTAACACACCTGCGTCAGGTGGTTCGTTACTAAGAAATGTAGGAAACGTGGCAACTGATTTTCCTGTTGGAAATACAAGATATTCTCCTGTAACACTTACCAATAATGCTACAGCAACTAATTTTTCTGTACGTTCATTTGAATCTGTTTTAGAAGGTGGAACAAGTGGTGCTGTTATGAATACAACTGGCTTATTAAATAAATCTTGGGTTATTACACCTACTTCAACCGTTGGCTTAAATGTAAATGCAACTTTTGGTTGGGATGTAAATGACGAAGGAAATACCTTCAACAGAAACAGTGCAGCCGTTGGTAGAAATCCATTAGATGCAAGTAATACTTGGTTTAGAGTTTCTGCAAATGCTGCTGCAACTGGTAGTAATCCATATTCATTCACAGCTACTGGTATTACTTCATTCTCAGCATTTAGTTTATTTAGTGCAACCAATGTGTTGCCAGTTACATTCTTAGATTTTTCTGGAGAATTAAAAGGTAAACAAGTTGTATTAAGATGGATTACAGGTGCCGAGATAAACAATAAGGGTTTTAATGTGCAACGTTCTTTTGATGGTACTTCATTTGAATCAATTGCATTTGTTGCAGCAACAGCCAATCCATCTGTTAACAATACCTATCAGTTTACAGATGATGTAAAGGGCAAACGTATATTCTATCGTTTACAACAAGTAGATAAAGATGGTAAGTTTACATACACCAAAGTAATTGTAATCAGCAATAACAGTTCAATTCAATTGTTGCAAGTAGTGCCAAATCCAGTAAAAAATATCTTTGACTTAATTCCTGGAAAAGACATACAAGCATCTACGCAAGTACAAGTTGAAATTAGAAATGCTACTGGTGTTCTCATTAAATCAGTAAATGGAAGTTTCGATTTAGTAAGAAATTCTATTAAAGGAGCATTGAATAATCAAGCAGCTGGAATGTATTTCTTTGTTATTCAAGCTGAAGGCGAAGTACAAAGAATCAAAATATTGAAACAATAGTTTTTTTATTGCTAGTAAAAATCAAAGAGCAGTTAACTAAAAGTTGGCTGCTCTTTTTGTTTTGCAAATGTTTGGCTACTTATTTACCGATTATTTTAAAAATTTTTTCAAAAAAGATTTGTTCAATCAAAAAAAGGTTCTAATATTGGCATACCAAAAATTGGTTAACCAATTTTTGGTATGCCAAAAAACGATTGCCAATGGAACCTTCAAACATTATTGAAACCTTTACTGCAATTAAAGTTGAAACGCCTGCTGATAAAATTATTAGGCAACTAAAGCAGCTTATTTCATCTGGACAGTTAAAACCAGGTGATAAACTTCCTCCAGAAAGAATACTAGCCGAACGTTTTGGCGTTGGGCGTAGCTATGTTAGAGAAGCTATTTTAAAGTTAGAATTTTATGGTTTGCTCAAAACCTCTCCTCAAAGTGGTACCTATGTTGCTGGATTAAGTATTAAGATTTTAGAGAGCTTATTGGGCGATGTCATCAATTTAAACAAAGACGATTTTGGTGCATTGATAGAAGCCAGATATTTTATGGAATTGAACTCTATAAAATTGGCAGCCCAAAGAAGAACCGATAACGATTTAGCTGAAATAGAAGCTGCGTTAATAGATCATGAAAGAAAAGCGTCAAAAGGATTGAATGCTTTTGAAGAAGACATGGTGTTTCACATAAAAATTGCTGCTGCTACAAAGAATCAAGTAATAGAAAGCATGATGCTTATTGTAGTACCCGATCTAATTAGAACCATTGTAGAAAATAATGTTTGTGGTGCCGATAGAAGTGCAAGAGCTATTGCTGAGCATAAAAATATTTTAGATGCAATTGCATTACAAGATATAGCTGCCGCCGAAGCTGCCATGCACGTTCACTTAGACGAGATTATGCAAATTGCCAAAACATATAAGCCATAAAATTTATTAAAAGATTCTTGTCCATAACTAATAATTGCCATTATGAAAAAAGTTGTTTGTCTATTAGCACTTTTTTGTGCTGTTACTTTTACCAATTTGTTTGCTCAAACGGGTAAAATAACTATTAAAGGGGTTGTACTTTCCTCCGAAACTAATTTGCCTTTGCCCAATGCTAGTATTTTAATTAAAGGAGAAGGAAAAGGTTTAAGTGCCGACTCTTTAGGAAGCTTTACCATTAAAGTAGATAAAGGTGTTGCCATTGTATTTAGCTATGTTGGGTTTGAGCCTCAAGAAGTAATTTATCAAAAATCTCAAAGTGTTGCTATACAATTAAAACCAACTGCCAATGCTGCTGATGAAGTAATTGTAATTGGTTATGGTACGCAAAAGAAAGGCAATGTAACTGGTGCAGTTGCAAAATATAAGAATGAGAAAATGGATGAAACCTCAGTTGTTCGTTTAGACCAAGCTTTACAAGGTAGAATTGCAGGTGTACAGGTTCAAAATGTAGATCCAGAAGCAGGAGCAGATCCAAAAATTACCATTAGGGGAACTACTTCTTTAAATGCAAGTGCAGGTCCATTAGTAGTAATTGATGGTCAACCGGTAGCCGATGGTTTAGCATTTGTAAACATGGCCGATGTAGAGAGTGTAGAAGTATTGAAAGATGCAGCATCAGCAGCAATCTATGGTTCTCGTGGATCAGGTGGTGTTATAATTATTACAACCAAAGCTGGTAAAGCAGAGAAAACTAAATATTCATTTAAGTATTCAATGGGGGTGAGAAGTCCGTACAAATTATATCCAATTATTTCAGTTTCAGAATATACCAAGTTATTATTTGATGAAGCAACACTTCGTTATGCCGATTCTGCAGCTTACACAGTTGGTTTTACTACTACACAGCGTACTACGTTTGGAAATAATAAAGGTAATTTAATTACTACAGCCGAAAGAGCTGCTTATGTAATTGAAAATACGTTAACTGGAGCAACCAATTGGCAAGAAGAAGCTTTACATACTGGAGCAAACAGAAATATTCAACTAAATGCAAGTGGTGGAAGCAAAACGGTAAAATATTTTCTTTCAGGAGGCTATCAAAAAGATGAAGGTATGATGTTGCGTAGCACTTTTGATCGTTTTAATGTGAGGGCAAAAGTAGATGTTCAACTAAATAAAAGAGCAAAGCTAAATTTCAACATTAATCCATCTTATACTAGAAGAGAAAGACCAAGTGTAAACTTTACCGATTTTGCACGTTTCTTATCTTACTTACCTGTAAGACATACTGATGCTACTGCAGCTTTTGTAAGTCAAGTACCTCAATGGGCAAGCATTAAAGCTGGAGATTTTGCTCAAGCTCGTCATTTTAATAGTCGTGTTTATTCTGGCTTAATGCCCGATGGAAGTACATGGAATAATGCTGCTCCACAAACTCCATTTGCAACTGCGAATAATACACCAAGGTCTATTATGGATTCTAGAACCAATAATACAGATGAATATCGTTTACAAGGTTCCATAGATTTTAGTTATAATATTTTGCCGGGTTTAGATTTTAAAACACAAGGTAGTGGTTATGTAAATAATTTAAGTGGGTTAGATTATGCCAGAAGAAATTGGAACAACGATGGGGCAATTAACCAAGGAATTTATAGTAATAGAACGATTGTGAGTTTATACAATGAAAACACTCTTACTTATAACAAAAAAATTAAGCAACATTCTATCAATGTATTAGCAGGTTTTACTGCGGAAAAAAATAGAGTCATCAACGAAAAAGTTACAGGTTTAGATTATCCGAACGATGAAATTACTACACTCAATACAGCCTTACAAGTAAATAAAGACAGTACGTATAACTTAAGGTTAAGAGATGCATTATTGTCTTATTTAGGTCGTATTAATTACAATTATGCCAACAAGTATTTATTATCATTAAGCCTTCGTTACGATGGTAGTTCAAAGTTTGCCCTTGGAAGAAAATGGGGCTCATTTCCAGCAGCATCAGCAGGTTGGGTAGTAACGCAAGAGAAATTTTTAAGTGGAAAAGCCAAATGGTTAAACACATTAAAGCTTAGAGCTAGTTATGGTTTAACAGGAAATAATAGAATTCAAGATTTTGGATTTGTTGACTTATTATATGCAGGCAACTACTCATTTGGAAGTGGTACAGGAACGCCAACATCTGGTCAAATTGCATTTGCCAATTTATTAGCAAATCCAGATATTACTTGGGAACGTACCAAGCAATTGAACTTTGGTATAGATATTACTGCAGTAAAAAATAGAATCAATTTATCGGTAGATATTTATCGTTCAACTACAGAAGCCTTGTTAATACAACAAACAGCAATGGCTTACAGCGGTGCTCTATTTTACAACAACAACAAAGGAAGTTTTAGAAATAATGGAGTAGAAATTGAATTGAACACAACCAATGTTACCAATAGAAATTTCAGATGGACTACTTCTCTCAACTTTTCTAGAAATGTAAATAATTTACTAGAGTTGGGTTCTGAATCTTTCTTATTAAATCAAGGAGAAAGAACTGAATTGTACTTGAACAGACCAGGTGGTCCATTGGTTCAGTATTTTGGTTTTAAAACAGATGGAGTTTGGTTGTCTCAAGCAGATATTAACGATGCACAAGCAAAAGGGTTAACAAGTCCTTTAGCCAATGTATTTGCACCCGGCGGATTGAAATTGGTTGACTTAAATGGAGATAATATCATTGATAACAACGATAGAACTGTGCTAGGTAATCCATATCCAGATTTTACTTGGGGTGTTACCAATTCTCTAACTTATAAATCGTTCGATTTAAGTTTCACTTTTCAAGGTGTACAAGGTGGTACTTTGTTAAATGGTAATGTAGCTTATAATGAAAATAAGCGTTACAATAAAGCTTATATAGACAATCGTTGGATTAGTCCTGCTAACCCTGGAGATGGTAAAACACCTTATTCAACAGTTGGATTTGCATGGCATTTAACCGATTATATGGTAGAAGATGCTTCTTACTTTGCTTTGAGAGAAGTTTTATTAGGGTATAAGTTTAATGAAAAAATAGCTAAGAAAGTAGGGTTAAGTTCTTTAAGAGTATATACCTCGGCACAAAATTTATTGTTCGGCTTTGGTAAAAACTATAGAGGCTTAAATCCTGAAGCTAGAACAGCTTCTGCTGCTTATGCTTCTCCATTAATTGAAGGTTATCAACGTGGACCATTTCCAACATCAAGAGCTTTTGTTTTTGGTATAGACATTAATTTCTAAATACTACATTAAAACTAATAAAATGAAAATTAATAAATATATATATATTATAACTTTTATAGCAGTTGCTACAAGTTGTACTAAAATGATTGATTTGTATCCCGAATCAAACTTAAACACTGGAACGTTTTATAGAAACCTGCAAGAGATTGATGTTGCTTTAACTGGTTGTTATAGAGGTATGCAAAATACGTTAACAGAAGAATGGCAGGTAACAGAATTACGTTCAGATAATTCCATTCAAGGGGTTCCTGCAAGCCAATCAGTGCCTAATAGAGATTTAAGCGATTTGGATATGTTTATGCCTAACACATCGCATCAAGGTAATTTTGTTTATTGGACAAATGTTTATTTTAATATACGTAACATTAATCTTTTACTCAATGCTTTAAATGTAAACTATTCGCCATCTACAAAAATAATTGCTTACGATAATTTAACCATCAGTATTTCTGATGCTGATAGAAAAGCAAGAGCTGCAGAAGCACAATTTATTAGAGCTTATCATTATTTTAACTTGGTGCGTTTATATGGTGGTGTGTTTTTAATTCATGAACCTGTAACACCAGAGCAAGCCAAACTTACCAACAGATCTACTGTTGCTGATATTTATGCATTAATAGAAGCTGATTTAACTAGTGCAATTGCAAATGGCATTACTGAAAAATTTACTGCTGGTTCTGCTAATTTAGGTCGTGCTAATATTTGGGCAGCCAAAGCATTATTGGCAAAAGTGTACTTAACACAAAACAAGAAAACAGAAGCTATTACTTTATTGCAAGATGTAATTACGAATAGTGGTTATGGTTTACAACCTAATTACATTAGTATTTTTTCTATTGCTAATGAAATGAGTAATGAAGTGCTTTTTGCAATTCGTTATAAAGCAGGTGGTTTTGGCTTAGGTTCTAATTTGCCCAATTTATTTGCTCCATTACAAAGTGGTTCTGCAGTAATTAATGGAGATGGCAGAGGGTTAAACTATCCGTCTACAGATGTTTTGACTAGTTACTTTAATATTCCTACTATCAATGCAATTACAACAGCAGGTAGCAATATTTTAACCTTACCTGCACCTAATCCAGATATTAGAATTGGCATGTATGTAAGTGCAACACAAGTGCCAGCTACTGCTACCATTACTGCTATTAATGGAGCAACAGTTACCATGTCTGCTACTGCTACAGCATCATCAACAACAGCAAACGTAGTAATTGGTGATCCAAGACGTACCGCAAGTATTGCAACTTATAATCCAGGTGCTAAACATTATCCAGTTAAATTAATTTCTAATCCAACAGTTGCTAATGATGCAGAAAATGATTGGATAGTTTTACGTTATGCTGATGTGTTGTTAATGTTAGCAGAAGCACAGGGTAATTCTACAGCATCTATTGCTTTAATCAATCAAGTTCGAACAAGAGCAAGATTAGCACCATTGAATGCTGCTGATATTAATACAACAGCTTTATTTGAAGCAGCTTTAGCTAGAGAACGTAGAAACGAATTTGCATTTGAAAACCAACGTTGGTTCGATTTGTTGCGATACACTGTAACATTCAGTACTATTAATGCAGTGCAAGCTATTAAAGATCATTTTACCATTGAATATCCAACACATTACAATGGTTACCCTGCACCAAGGTTATCATTGCTTGAATTGCAAAACAATGTAACTGCACAAAAATTATTATTGCCTATTCCTCAAAGAGAAATAGATAACAATTCAACAATTGTAATTCCCCAAAATCCGGGATATTAAAATATATTTTGGCATGTATCAACTATAAGGGTTGACGCAAAGCCGTAAACGATGTACATAGGTAAGCAAGCATGATAAGGTTGTATTAAAAAAGACCAGTGTTGTAGTTCATTCGGGTATTTCTATAACTGAAGCAATGAGCAACACTGGTTTACAACCACCTTTTGTATACGTAAAAAAAATTATTCATTAACATATTTGATGTTGCTTAAAAATCAACATTTAAAATTTGTACATAGGTAAGCAAGCATGATAAAGGTTGTAATTAAAAAATCGGTGTTGTTATTCATTCTGGTTATGTCCATAGCTGAAGCAATGGCAACACTTGTTTACAACCAAACCCAATTGAATGATGCAATAAAACAAGCTAAACCAGGAGATAGTATTTTGTTATCAGCTTCTTCTAATTGGCAAAATACTACTATTCACTTTGAAGCAACTGGAACTGCAACAAAGCCTATTGTATTAATGGGTTATCCAACAGCAGTGAATCTTTCAGGTAATTCATTTATTAAAATTGGTGGCGAATATTTAGTAGTTGCTAACTTAAATTTTATAAATGGGTATTCAAAAGATAGAGCTACCATTGAATTTAGAACAAAAAACAAATTAGCCAATCATTGTAGAGTAACCAATTGCCAAATAGAAAAATTTAGTAAGCCCATTCGTTTTGATACTGATAATTGGATTATTTTCTTTGGTAAAAACAATCGCTTTGATCACAATTTTATTGGCGATAAATTAAATGGTGGTTGTACTTTAATTATTGAACTAAACGATGAACGTAGCCAAAATAATTTCCATTTAATTGATAGTAATTTTTTTGCAGGTCGTAGCCCTTTAGGTAGTAATGGTGGAGAAACCATTAGAGTGGGTGTTTCTAGATATTCTATGACTGCTTCTCAAACAATTATTAAAGACAATATTTTTTATAGGAACAGCGGTGAAGTTGAAATAGTTTCTATAAAAAGTTGCAACAATCAAATTTTAAACAATACTTTTTTTGAATGTGAAGGAAGTGTTGTATTACGTCATGGTCAAAGTACAACAGTTGCAAACAATATTTTTGTTGGAAATAATAAACCGTATACGGGCGGTGTAAGAATTATTGATTCGGGTCATGTTGTAAAAAATAATGTTTTTATTGGTTTAGCAGGTAATCGTTTTAGAAGTGCATTAGCTGTAATGAATGCAGTGCCCAATTCTTTGCCTAATCGTTATTTGCATGTAAAAGATGCTTTAATAGAACAAAATATTTTTTTGAATTGTACCAATTTTATTTTTGGTGGAGGTAAAGATGTTGAAAGAACAGTTGCTCCTTCAAATGTACAGTTTAAGAAAAATAGTATTGTATCTAATCAGCCTATTGCATTTGAAGATGCCAATAAAGATGGTGGAATTAAGTTATTGAATAACTCAACCAATATTGCTAGTTTAACTCGAAAAGGGTTTCATAAAATTGTATCGTCACAAGTTCCCAAAACTTTCTCTTTCGCAAATAATTTACATGAACTTAAAACAATTCTTGAAGAAAAATTCAGTAAGCAAATCAATACCCAAGATTTACATTGGTTGAGTTTTCCTATTGAAATGAGTACTTTCAAAGACGAGCCAATTGAAAATAGAGAGTTTTCTTCGGCCAATTTAAAAGACTTGTATACATATTTAAAATCAACAAAAGGTAACATTACCATTAGTTTACAGCAAGGTAAATATTTAATTACAGAGCCTTTGATTATAACAACAAGAGTGTCTATACAAACAAAAGGACTTGTTGAGTTTGTAAATGGAACCGATAAATCATTACCATCATTCATTTTTATAGGAGAAGAAGGACGCCTTGAAGTAAGTGGTATAACATTTAATGCCAATTATAAAGATGCAGGAGATGTGCAAGCAGCAATTGCTACTTTACGAGAAGGCTTATTAAATCATTACACACTAATAGTAAACAATTGTGTATTTAAAGATTTTAATGAAAGTGGATATAGTGCAATATGCGGTACAAAAAACTCTTTTGCTTCATCTATACTTATACAAAATTCTACATTTACTGGTAATGCAGGAACATCTATAGATTTTTCTACTGAGAAAGATGATAAAGGAATTTATAATGTAGAAAATTTAACAATTGATAATTGTGTTTTTGCCAATAATCTAGGTCCTGCAATTAATGTATATCGAGGAGGTAATGATGAAAGTACAACAGGGCCATCAGTAACCATTACAAACTGTGTATTCAATAACGTAGATAATCGTCAACAAAGTTTTGTGGTACGCTTATTGGGTGCTCAATATGCTAGAGTTTTCAATTGCAATTTTATAAATAGTGGGGCAGGCGGTAGATCTATTTGGTTTGAAGAATATACTTGGGATGATATTGTGGTAGATTATTGTAACTTTTATAATGCAGGTAGAGTGCAAAATTTTCACAATAAATTGTTGGGAAAAAATATTTTCAAATTTAAAACCATTTTTAATAAAGGTTATCAAACAGCCAATTATTCTCCGCTTTATAAAAAAGGCTTGAATAAGCAATCTATTGGATTGAAATAATATGTTTTTAAAATTATAACCGAAAGGAAAGAAGTTTAATTTAAATATGAAAAAAATTCTTACATCCATATCAACAATGCTTTGTTTGTTGGCATTTGCTCAAACACATCCTTCAATAATGCTTACCAAAAAAAATATTGAAGCAGTTAGAGCAGGTACACAAAAATTTCCATTATTGAAATCTTCTTTTGAACAAGTGAAAAAAGATGCTGATAAGGCACTTGCGTCAACCATCAATGTTCCTACACCTGCTGATGGTGGTGGAGGTGTAACACATGAGCAACATAAAAATAATTATAAAGCTGCATTGGCTTGTGGTACAACTTATCAGATTACCAAAGATGTTCGGTACGCTAAGTATGTAAAAGATTTGCTGATGCAATATGCAAAAGTGTACAATACTTGGGGAAGGCATCCAAAGAAAAAGCAATCTCCCGGTGGAAAAATGTTTTGGCAAAATTTAAACGATTGTGTTTGGTTGGTATATATGATTCAAGGCTATGATTGTGTGTACGATTATATAGATGCAAAAGATCGACAATATTTAACCGATAGTTTATGGACAAGCGTTGTATACGAATTATCAGTTGTAAATAAAGACATCTTCAACTTAATTCACAACCACGCCACTTGGAGTACAGCAGCAGTTGGAATGGCAGGTTTTGTTTGCAATAAACCAGAATGGATTGAAATTGCTTTAAAAGGAAGCAATAAAGATGGTACAACAGGTTTCTTAAAGCAAATTGATGAATTATTTTCTCCTGATGGTTATTATGCAGAAGGTCCATATTATTTACGTTATGCCATTCAGCCATTTATCATTTTTGCTAGAGCCATCAATCAATATAAACCTGAGTTAAAGATTTATGAGTATAGAAATCAGTTATTAAAAAAAGCAGTGAATTGCGATTTGCAAAGTACTTATACCAATAAAGTTTTCTTTCCTATTAACGATGCATTGAAAGATAAAACCTATGAAACTGAAGAGTTGGTATATGCAGTAGATATAGCTTATGGCGATATGGATGGTAGTAATGATTTGTTGGATATTGCTCAAAACCAAAAACGTGTTATTGTAAGTGATGTAGGTTTAAAAGTTGCTAAAGCCATTGCTGAGGGGAAAACAAAACCTTATGTATACAAACCAATGTTTATCAATGATGGTAAAGATGGCACACAAGGTGGTGTTGGTATTTTAAGAAGTGGTAACAATGCCAATCAAACTTGTGCAGTTTTTAAAGCAGGTACACAAGGCATGGGGCATGGCCATTTTGATAAACTCAATTTAATTTTCTTTGATAATAATATTGAAGTTTTAACCGATTATGGTTCGGCACGTTTTTTAAATGTTGAAACAAAAACAGGGGGTGGCTATACAAAAGAAAACGATTCATGGGCAAAAGCCACCATTGCTCATAATACTGTTGCTGTAAATGAAACCTCTCACTTTAATGGCGACTGGAATGAAGGTGAAAAATATGCTCCAAGTCTTTTGTATTTTGATGTGAGCAATGCTAACAAAAATGAAAATGCATATCAAATAGTTTCTGCTGAAGAAACCAATGCCTATAAAAATGTAAAACTTTTACGTACTGCTATTTTGTTCCATCCAAAAGGTGCAGAAAGCCCCGTTTTATTGGATATTTTTAAAGTTAAATCTGAAACAGAAAGCAAACTTGATTTGCCATTTTGGTACAACGGACATATTACCAATGTAAATTTTAAATACCAAACAAATGGTAATCAGCTAAACACTTTAGGTAAAAAAAATGGGTATCAACATATTTGGTTAAATGCTACAGGCAAAGCAAATAATAATGGTGCAATTACTTTTTTAAATAATAGAAAATTTTATACAACTACTTTTTTAGCGGATACTTCTATGAATGTTCATTTTGTAACATTAGGTGCAAATGATCCAAACATGAATTTAAGAAACGAAAAAGCTTATATACTATCTAAGCCAAAAACAACTAATCATACATTTATCAATATTACAGAACCTCATGGTGTTAATAATCCTATTGCAGAATTTACAGTTGGATTTAAGCCTGCAAGTAAAAATATTCAACTGATTAGCGATACAGATGAATCAACTGTGTTTTCATTTGAGTATAATCAAACAAAGTACACCATTCAATTAAAATACAATAACAAAAAAGAGTTCATTACTATTCAATAATCAAATTATAATTCGAAAAATAAACAATATGAATCATAGTACAGCTTTTCAATTCGATCAAGAAACCCCTTGGCAAGATGTTGGTGGAGGTATTCAACGTAAGTTATTTGGATACGATGATAAAATTATGTTGGTAAAAGTACAATTTGAAGCAGGTGCAATTGGTGCAATGCACAATCACCATCACAGTCAAGTTACCTATGTTGAAAGTGGTGTTTTTGATATGACTATTGGAGAAGAAACTAAACGAATTGCAACAGGTGATGCTTATTATGTTTTACCACATATAATGCATGGAATAACTTGTATTGAGCCAGGTGTATTAATAGATGTATTTAGCCCTTTAAGAGAAGATTTCTTACCTGTTAAAAGCTAATTATTTATATACAAGTTGACGCAAGTGTGTTTACCATTAAAAATTCAGTATGAAAAAAATATTTCTTTCAATTCTTCTACTCTTTTCATTGCAAGTATTTGCTCAGCAAGATACGGCTGTCAAAAAAGTAGTGAAAGTACCTAAAGGCTACGAATCTAAAATTGATGTTGTGTATAGTGTAATTGATTCTTGGGAAGGTAAGCAAGATATTTATTACAATCCCACTGCAACAAAGCCAACACCCATTATTTTCAACATTCATGGCGGTGGATGGAAAAATGGAACCAAAGATTCTCAAGGTGGCTTCAATACATTTTTAAAAATGGGTTTTGCAGTGGGTAATATTGGCTATCGTTTAACAGGTACAGCTAAAGCACCTGCAGCAGTAGAAGATGTAAGAGCAGCAATACTCTATGTAGTTAAAAATGCAAAAGAACTCAATGTCGATCCTCATAAAATTGTTATCATGGGTGGCAGTGCTGGCGGTCATTTAGCATTAATGGCAGGCTTACTACAAAACGACAATAAGTTTGATGGTGCCTATAAAGATGTAAAAGATTTTACTATTGCTGCTATCATTGATAAATATGGCATAGCAGATGTGTGGGATTGGGCTTATGGCATTCACAAAACAAGTTCATCGGCAACACAATGGTTGGGCGATAGAGCCAAAGATGAAAAATTTGCAAAATCAGTTTCTCCAATTTATTATGTAAAAAGAACTAGTCCGCCAACACTCATTATTCACGGCGATGCCGATCAAACTGTTCCTTACGAACAATCTGTTGCATTAAAGAAAAAGTTTGATGAAGTTGGTGCTAAAAGTGAATTCATTACTGTACCAGGTGGTTTGCATGGCAAGTTTACCAAAGAACAAAACGATGAATTATTTAAGCAAATGGAAACTTTTTTAAGAAGCTTAAATATTCCTAACTAATGCATGTTGCAGGTCAACATATTATTGTATGGATCAAGCAGCAGTACAAGCATTTGGCCGAAGTGGCGACGCTCCGTTCAACTGTGTTGCTACAATGTATCCTTTTTGTTGGCGTATTTCAAGTACAAGCAACCAATTATTTAGTTGCTACTAAAGCAGATTTACAAACTAGAATGAGTAATGCTCTTCCTGGTGATACTGTTATTTTAATGAATGGTACTTATAATTTCGGACAAATCAATTTTACCAATAGCAGTAGTGTAAACGCAAGTCCTTGGATTGTATTAAAGCCTCAAAGCTTTAATGGAGTAACATTTACTGGTAATACATACTTGCAATTTGCTGGAAGAAGAATTCATATTACTGGCTTTAGATTTGCGTCAGGAAACAGTGGCTCAAATGATGTAATTCAGTTTAGAAGTTCATCTTCTGTATTAGCTCATTATTGCAGAATTAGTCATATCACCATTGATAATTATAGCAGCGACTCTACAGGTTCGGCTTTAGGTAATTCACCAGATATAGATAATAAATGGGTTTCATTGTATGGTACCAATAATAGAGTAGATCATTGCACATTTATTAATAAGTTTAATGCAGGTGCAACTGTTACCGTTTGGTTTAATAATAACAATTATCCTCAACCATCTACTTCAACCTTTCATTTAATAGACTCTAATTATTTTAATGGAAGAGGTTATTTGGGAGATAATGGTGGCGAAACTATTAGAATTGGTACTAGCACAACATCTCGTACCAATGGCTATAATATTATTGAATATAACCTCTTTGAAAATTGTATTCAAACAGAACCAGAAATTATTTCTAATAAATCAAATTTTAATTTTTACAGGTATAACACTTTTAAAAATAACAATGGAGGTTTAACCTTACGTCATGGGAGATATTGTAGTGTATATGGAAATTTTTTTATTGTAGATGATGCCACAAAAACAAGATCGTATGGTGTACGTTTAATTGATAAAGGACATAAAATTTACAACAACTATTTTGAAGGTTTATTGGGCAATAGAAACAGTTTAACTTCTTTTCGGGCACCTATTGTTTTATTCAATGGATTGGCTTCTGCCAATGATACACTTGACGCAAGTAAGGCATCAGGTTATTTTTCTGCTGATAGTTCAGTCATTGCATTTAATACCATTGTAAATTGTAGTGGTGGTGGTGGAATTGTTATGGGCTTTACAGATGGTGGCAGTTTGCCTTTTGAAGCTAAGGGGATTTTGCTTGCCAACAATTTAATTCTAATGACTACAGGGCAAGCAGCTTATTTGCCACCTGTAAACACACAAACAACTTTTTCAGCCGAAGGCAATATTTTTCAAACACCTAATGGTGTTGGATTAACTAGCAGTACTGGCTTCACAAATCAAACTTTGAGTTTTGGTGGTCGTCAAAATGGCGTATTACAATCACCTGCATTGGTACAAGATGCAGCAATCAATTCTTCCAATTACAACAATTTAATTACCGGTGTAGATGTGTTCAAAAAAAACCGATCCACCATTTTTGATGTTGGTGCTATTGAATTAAATAGCAGTGGCTCAATCACCAATACGCCTCTAGATTCTACACTTGTTGGTGCAGGTAAACCTAATATTGTTTTACCAGTGAAAGTACTTTCATTTACAGCTATATCGCAACAAAATCAACTGATGCTATCATGGCATGTTGCCAACGAAATTAATTTGAAGCAGTATGAAGTGGAATATTCTACAAGTGGTAACAGTTTTACTTCGGCTGGTATTGTATTAGCCAATAAACAGTCTGCTTACAATTTTACCATTCATTCAAATATTGTACAACAGTATTATTTCAGGCTAAAACTGATAGAAACTGATGGTAGTTTTAGTTATTCAAATATTATTGTAGTTACAAATAGCCATAAGTCTGTTGTAAAAATTTCTCCCAATCCTGCTAGTACAACAGTTCAATTTTCGGTGAATGAATTCAAGCCCAATACCATCATTCAAATACTCAACGCAGCAGGAAAAATTGTAGATAAAGTTCAACTATTCAATAATATAGTTCAGTACAACTGTTCAAAATTGTTTAGTGGAACTTATACTGTTCAAGTATTACAGCAACAACAAATTATTCAATCACTTCAATTTATTGTTATAAAATAATTGTATGCAAAAAACGATTCGTACATATTATTTTATTGCATTGATGGCTTGCTTTACTGTACAACAAACAAATGCACAAGTAGTGCTAGAAGCCAATGGACCTGGAAATACTTATGAACTTATAAATAGCGTTTTGGCACCTAGTGCAACTGCTGTCGAAGCTCCAGATCAATGTGGTAATCATGCAAGTTTTGGAAGACATATAGCCGAAGTGTTTGATGCTACTTTAAATCAATTTGTATTTGAATTTTATGCTCATGCAAATGACGATAATGATCGTTGTATGAGTTTCGATAGGCAGCGTACCGAAATTAAAACTTATGCCCCTTCACCCAATAATTTAAAAGGCACTGTTGGAGAAACTGTTACCTATAAATGGAAATTTCGTTTGCCACAAGGGTTTCAAGCTTCTTCAAGTTTTACCCATATTCATCAAATTAAAGCTGTGGGTGGCGATGAAGATGATCCTATTTTTACTTTAACTCCAAGAGCTGGTTCAACCAATAGAATGGAATTAATTCATGTGCCAGCAACAGTGAGTACTAATGTTTATTTAGCAACTGCAAATCTCTCTTTGTTTTTCGGTGTTTGGGTAGAAGTAACTGAACAAATAAAGTATGGTGTTAATGGCACTTATTCAATCATTATTAAACGTGTAAGTGATGGTGCAACCTTGTTGAGTTATGCTAGCAACTATATTTTAACCATGAGGGCCGATAATGATTTTGTTCGTCCTAAATGGGGTATTTACAGAAGTTTAAATAACGTTGCTCAGTTACGAGATGATTCTTTACGATTGGCTTCAATATCTATTTTTGAAGGGGAAAAGCCAAATGCTCCTTCTAATGTGCAAGCTACTGCTGTTTCTCCATTTCAAATTAATTTAAGTTGGCAAGACAATTCAAATAATGAAAGTGCATTTATTATAGAGCGTTCTTTAAATGGTATTAATGGTTGGTCAACTATTTTCACAAGTAATCCAAATGTTACAAGTTTTTCAAATACTGGGTTAATAGCCAATACAAATTATTACTACAGAATAAAATCTGAAAATCCAGCTGGCGAAAGTATTTATTCAGCAATTACAAGTGCCACTACACAATCTGTTGTGCCTGTTACTTTAATTGCTTTTAATGCAACTCAAAAAGGAAATTCAACAGAAGTTAGTTGGAAGGTTGCTCAAGAAGTGAATCTTGCTACTTATCAAATAGAAGGTAGTGCTGACGGAAGTCGGTTTGCAATAATATCAACAATTCAAGCATCTCAGCATGAACAATATTATTATTTGCATCAACAAGTAATTACAGATAAATATTTGTATCGTTTGAAAATGATTGATAAAGATGGTTCATTTCAATATTCATCTATTGTTTCAGTTCAACATTCAACACTTAAGAAGATTAATATTTATCCCAATCCTGCACACAACATAGTACGATTAGAATTTTTGAATAATAGTAATTCAGCAATAGAAGTAAGATTGATGAATAGCATTGGTCAGTTAATTTCAAAATACTTACCAAATAGTGCAACTCTAAATCTTTCAACTTCAACAATTCCTAATGGAAAATATTTTATCGAAATTCTGTATTCAAATAAGCAAGTAGAAAGACACTCATTATTAATTCAACATTAATAGAAAATAAAAATAGGAATATGTCTAATGCAACATTTAAAATAAAAGGGCTTCGTTGGTGGATTATTACATTAATAGGTATTGCTACTATTATCAATTATATTGACAGAAGTGCCATCAATATTATGTGGCCATACATTTATAAAGACTTTGGAATATTAGAAGCTGATAATAAACAAGCTTTAGCATATATCACTTCATTTTTTATGATTGCTTATGCATTAGGACAAACTTTTACAGGTAAACTCATGGATTCAATTGGCACTCGTTTGGGTTTTGTAATTTCAATTGCAGGTTGGAGTATTTCAATTGCTTTACATGCAGTTGCTAAGACACTTGCGTCATTTAGTATTTTTCGTTTTTTATTGGGTTTTTTCGAAGCAGGCAATTGGCCTGGTGCAACTAAAAGCAATGCAGAATGGTTCCCAGCAAAAGAACGTGGTATTGCACAAGGAATATTTGGTGCAGGTGCATCCTTAGGTGGAGTAGTGGCAGCCCCGTTTATAGCAGCTTTGTATTTGGCTTTTGGTTGGAAAGGCACTTTTGCAGGTATTGCATTATTGGGTTTAGTATGGATTATTCCTTGGCTTATCATTAATAAAAATACACCCGACAAACATCCATGGATTACCAAAGAAGAACAAGAACATATTTTAGATTGTGCTACTGATAAAACTACTTCTACTGTTGAAACGAAAGTATATTCTTGGTCAGAATTGTTACAATTTAAAAATACTTGGGGCATCATTACTTCACGTTTCTTTATCGATCCTGTTTGGTGGTTATTTGTAACTTGGTTGCCTACTTTTTTAAAAGAACAATTTTCTTTTGATATAAAACAAGTGGGGGCTTTTGCATGGGTGCCTTATTTATTTGCAGCCTTTGGAAGCTTAGCTGGTGGTTATTTTTCTTCACAACAAATTCGTAAAGGAGTGCCTGCCGTAACAGCAAGAAAGAATGCCATTACCATTGGTAGTATAATAATGTTAGTTTCTCTTGCAGCATTGGTTATTTATTTAGATAGCTTAAAAGAGCATGTAAGTTTAGCTATTGCACTAATCAGTGCAACTCTATTTGGTTTTCAATTTATTATTGGCAATATTCAAACATTGCCTAGTGATTATTTCAATGGAAAAAATGTTGGTGTAGTTGCAGGTATGGGTGGCACATCTGCAGTAGTTGGAACCTTGATAACTACTTTGGCTGTACCTGTTTTAACCAAAACAAGTTATAATAGTTTTTTTGTAATGGCTGCTATTATGGTACCATTAGCATGGTTTAGTATCATGTTTATTACTTCAAAAAAGAAACATTCAATTTAAAATATACGATATGAAATTACAAAACAAAGTTGCCATCGTTTCAGGTGGTGCAAGAGACATTGGAAGAGCTGTATCTTTAAAACTAGCAGCAGAAGGAGCAAAAGTAGTTATTGGTTTTTTAGGCGATATTGAAAAAGCCACTGAAACTCAACAGATGATAGTAGCCAATGGTGGCGAAGCAATTGTAGTACAAGCTGATGTTACAAAATCGAGTGATGTTGAACGTTTAGTTGCCGAAACCCAAAAGGCTTTTGGTAAGGAAATTCATATATTGGTAAATGTTGCTGGTGGATTAGTTGCAAGAAAATTATTAGCTGACATGGACGAAGATTTCTGGGATTTTGTAATGAACGTAAACGCTAAAACAACTTTCTTAACTACCAAGTTTGTATCGCCACATATGCCTGCAGGTAGTTCAATCATTAACTTTTCTTCACAAGCTGGTAGAGATGGTGGTGGTTTTGGTGCAAGTGCTTATGCTACAGGTAAAGGTGCTGTTGCAACATTTACAAGAGCTATGGCTAAAGAATTAGGCCCTCAAGGTATTCGTGTAAATGCAGTAGATCCTGGCATGATTGCCACCACTTTTCATGATACATTTACTAAGCCAGAAGTGAGAACTGCTGTTGCCAATAGTACACCTTTACGCAGGCAGGGTGACGCAAGTGAAGTAGCAGATTTAGTTGCCTACTTGGCTAGTAATGAAAGTAGTTTTATTACAGGTACTAATATTGATATTAATGGAGGTACTTGGTTCTCATAATCAATCAAAACGCTGCAAGCGTTGTGGTTGATTATGATTTTTTTGTTACCAGCTTTGGTACAAAGCCAAGCATTTGTTGCGTCGCACTCTTCTACTATAAATCATTATTGAGCTTTGCCATTTATTAGGTAAATAGATACGCATTAAAATAATTTATATGAAAAAAATATTATTATTTTTTCTATGCTCTACAGCATTACAAGTATTTGCAACAGATCATGTTGTTTCATCTATTGATGAAGCAAATAAAATGTTGAATGCTGCAAAGCCCAATGATAAAATTATTTTAAAAGCAGGTGTATATAAAGATGCTGTCATAAAATTTAATAATAATGAAATTGCTTTTGTAGCTGCACAAGGCGGTAAAGTTTTTTTTGAAGGAAATTCTACCCTAAGCTTCAGTGGAAAGAAAATTATTATAGATGGTTTTGTTTGGCAAAAAGGTGGAAAAGGTTTACAAACCCAATCAGTAATTGAATTTAGATATAATAAACAAGAAGCACACTATTCAGTACTCAAAAACTGTGTAATTGATGATTACAACACTTCAGATTATAATGAAGATAATAAATGGATTTCTGTATATGGTACTTATAACATAGTAACCAATTGTGCAGTAAAAAATAAATACAATAGAGGAGCAACTTTAGTGGTTTGGTTAGATGGAACTACAGAAGCTCATCATACTATTAGTTATAATTATTTCTTCAATCGTCAAAATGGACCAAATGTAGATAATGGATTAGAAAGTTTACGTATTGGCACCAGTCAAACTTCTTTTACTCCAGCACATTGTGTAGTGGTGTTTAATGTATTTGAAGATTGCGATGGCGAAATTGAAATCATTTCTAACAAGTCTTGTTTCAATTCTTATATACATAATACATTTTTAAATAGTAGTGGTGGCTTGACTTTACGTCATGGTAACAACTGTTTAGTAGATGGCAATTTTTTTGATGGAACTAAAAAGCCCGAAGCTTATGGAGTTCGTTTTATTGGTGAGGGACATATAGCTATCAATAATTATTTCTATGCATTAAATGGTGCACAAAAAAATGCTTTTCGTGCACCTGTAACATTGGTAAATGGTTTAGTGAATACGCCTTTAAATGGTTATTATCAAGTTAAACGTGCAGTTGTAGAGCAAAATATTTTTGTTAACTGTGAAGCCCCAGTAATTAGAGTGGGTGCTTTTTCTAAAAGAGAAGGCATGATACTGGCACCAGATTCTTTTGCTATTCAAAATAATATTATCATCAATGAAGCTGGGAAAGGAAATGAAGTGTATGAAGAAAAAAGTACACCCACCAATTTTACTATTCAAAACAATAGTTTGGTAGGCAAGTTTTCTAATCAAAAACAAAACGGATTTCAGTTGTATGAAACAAAATCATTTAAACGAAATGGCTTTGAATCTGTTACCGATGCCAATGGTAAAATAATTACATCCATAGATGATAAAGCAAGTTTATTCAACTATTTAAATGTTGGAGCAAATGAAGTTCATAATGATTTGCAAGTTGAATTTGAAAAAAGAAAATTCACAGTACTTTCTGCAAAAGATGTAGGTCCAATTTGGAATAGATAATTGTTCATTTTTCTGAAAGCATGTAGCATTAAATGTTTTTAACAAAACAGATTACTTCAAATATTATTAAGCTTATACCCTAAACCTTCTACCTTAATCTTTAATAACCATATTTTTTACCCCATTTATCTTTCAAAAATTTTCTCAATTCATTTTCTCTAGCATTATTGCCTGGTTCATAAAATTTGGTGCCTGCAATTATATCGGGTAAATATTCTTGTTCTATAAAATTGCCTTCTCCAAGGTGTGAGTATTGATAATTTTTTCCATAATTTAAATCTTTCATCAACTTGGTGGGTGCATTTCTAATGTGTAAAGGCACAGGTAAATCGCCTTGTTGTTGTACCACTTGTAAAGCCTTGCCAATGGCTTCATAAGCAGCATTGCTTTTAGGAGATGACGCAAGATAGGTTGCACATTGACTTAAAATAATTCTACTTTCAGGATAACCAATTTTACTTACTGCATCAAATGTTGCATTGGCTAATAATAGTGCATTGGCATTGGCATTGCCAATATCTTCACTTGCAAAAATGAGCATTCTTCGAGCAATAAATTTTACATCTTCGCCACCTTCAATCATTCTTGCTAACCAATATACTGCACCATTGGGGTCGCTGCCTCTCATGCTTTTTATAAAAGCAGAAATAATATCATAATGTTGTTCACCTTGTTTATCATACAATGCAATTTTTTGTTGTGCAACTTGCATCACCAAACTATCGGTAATGATAATCTCATTTTTATTGGTTGATGTTACAACTAGTTCTAAGAGGTTTAATAGTTTTCTAGCATCGCCACCACTGATATTGGTTAACGCAGCAGTTTCTTTCAATTCAATTTTTTGTTTTGAAAGAAGCTCATCTTTAGTAATGGCTTGATGCAATAAATCAATTAAATCTTTTTCATTTAATGCTTTTAAAACATATACCTGCGAACGACTCAACAATGCACTATTTACTTCGAACGATGGATTTTCTGTTGTGGCACCAATTAACGTAATAATGCCTTTTTCTACAGCTCCAAGTAATGCATCTTGCTGACCTTTATTAAAGCGATGAATTTCATCGATAAACAAAACTGCTTTTGAAGTTTCTTTAGCTTGTTCAATTACTTCACGTACATCTTTGACACCACTACTAATAGCACTCAATTGAAAATAGGGAACCGATAATGTATGAGCAATAATATTGGCAATGGTAGTTTTACCAACACCTGGTGGTCCCCATAAAATCATAGATGGAATACTACCTTGTTCAATGGCGTTACGTAAAATACCTCCCTTGCCTGTTAAGTGTTGTTGGCCAATTAATTGATCTAATATTCTTGGACGTAAACGTTCGGCTAAGGGAATATGTTGGTTCATGCTTTGAAGGTAAAACCAATTTTAAGCTTTATCAAAAACGTGGGGATAAATTTTTAAGAATCTGAATGTTAAAATAACATGAATTATAATAATGAAACTAAGTGGTAATAAAATAGCAGCTCCAATTTTTAAAAATTGTTCCATTTGTTGAGGATTCATAGCACCCATTATATTTTTTTGTTCCGCTGGCATTTGTTGTAAAGCTTGTGTAAAAGCTTCAGGATTTTGTAGCATGAGTAATGCACCTAATCCTCCCAAAAAAATAAATGCTGCAAATACAACACTAACAACAGCATTTACTTTAATCCAATCTTTCAATTTAGCACTGCAAGGCTTAGCTTTAAGAATTCCACTAAATAAAAATTTACTACTTGTATAAACATATATGGGCATGCAAGCCACAGTAAATGTAACTACCAATAATGCTGGGTTGGTAAGAGAAACAAAAAGTGAGTTGATAGCATTCAGAGCAAATAATGCTGCAAAAGGAAAAAGTATATAAGTAAGAATTTTATAAATGGTTAGAAATTTCATGTACCCAATTTTTAGGTGTGCAATATATGACCAAGATAGAATAAATGAAACACTGATTTGTATTGATAGAACACAGATTAGACAGATTGGATGAATTAGAACTGATTTTTTAAAATGAAACTTTATAATTCTCATGTATTTGTATTCTCATTTTATTGCCAAAGAATCATCGAAACACTGAAATATAATATCTGTTCAAATCCGTTTAATCCGTGTTCCTATCAATTAGTTTTCAATCTTTCTTTTTAAAAAATGTAGTCAAATAATATCCGTTTAAATCAGTTTAATCCGTGACATCTGTGTTCCTATCAATTCTTTTCAATCTTCCTTTCTAAAAAAATGTAGTCAAATAATATCTGTTCAAATCCGTTTAATCCGTGACATCTGTATTCTTATCAATTAGTTTTCAATCTTCCTTTCTAAAAAATGTAGTCAAATAATATCCGTTCAAATCCGTTTAATCCGTGTCATCCGTGTTCCTATCCATTAGTTATCAATCTTTCTTTCCAAAAAAATGTAGTCAAAAAATATCCGTTCAAATTCGTTTAATCCGTGTCATCCGTGTTCCCATCAATTCCCATTGAAAAAAATACCATGCACTCGGTACTATTTATTTCTAAACTTTAACTACATTGAGCAAAATTTAAAATTATGCAAACGCTATTAGGTTTTTGGTGGCTTTTTGCCCTTTTGTTCATTGTATTCAGCGGCTTGGTAACAGTAAATCAAGGTACAATAGCAGTAATTACTTTGTTTGGAAAATACCAAAGAATTTTGTTGCCTGGTTTACGTTTTAAAATTCCGTTGATTGAACAAATTTATAAACGTGTAAGTATTCAAAACAGAAGCGTAGAACTAGAGTTTCAGGCAGTTACAATAGATCAAGCAAATGTGTACTTTAAAAGTATGCTATTGTATAGTGTACAAAACAGCGATGAAGAAACCATTAAAAAAGTAGCCTTTAAATTCATTAGCGATAAAGATTTAATGCAAGCATTAATTAGAACAGTAGAGGGTAGTATTAGAGCATTTGTGGCTACTAAACGCCAAGCTGAAATTTTAACTGCTAGAAGAGAAATTGTAGATTTTGTGAAAGAACAAATTGACCATAGCCTAGAAGAATGGGGTTATCATTTACAAGATTTACAAATTAACGATATTACTTTCGATCAACAGATTATGGATAGCATGAGTAAAGTGGTTGCTAGTAATAACTTAAAAGCAGCTGCCGAAAATGAAGGTCAAGCTTTATTAATTACCAAAACCAAAGCTGCTGAGGCAGAAGGAAATGCTATTAAGATTTCTGCAGAAGCAGAAAAAGAAGCAGCTCGTTTACGTGGACAAGGGGTGGCTTTGTTTAGAGAAGAAGTAGCTCGTGGTATGACACAGGCTGCTGAACAAATGAAAGAAGCCAATTTAGATACCAATGTTATTTTATTTAGTATGTGGACAGAAGCAATCAAAAACTTTGCTGAATATGGTAAAGGCAATGTTATTTTCTTAGATGGCAGTAGCGAAGGAATGGATAAAACCATGAAGCAAATTATGGGCATACTGAAAATGAAAGAAAATAAATAGTTATCTATTTTAGAAATTTATAAAAGGCTTGCTTCAACAGCAAGCCTTTTCTTTTTTGTTTTGGTTTATATTGCAGCAGGTTTACATTAATTATTTCAATTTAAATATTTGTTTATGCAAAAATTATTACTCACTTTATCTTTTGTGTTACAATTACTTTTTGTACAAGCACAAGCTTTATATAAGGTAGATAATGAAGAAAAAGAGCAGCATGCCACTTTAATTATTGAAGGTAAAGTTGTTGAAAAAACAAGTTTTTGGAATACAGCTAAAACCATGATTTATACTACTAACAAAGTACAAGTGTTAAAAGTATTTAAAGGAGACGTGTCTGAACAGTTTGTTGAAATTATCACCCAAGGAGGAAGTGTAGAAAATGAAAGCGTTGAAGTAAGTGAATTATTGGAGTTGAACAAAAATCATGTGGGTGTTTTCTTTTGCTATCCTAATCAATTAAGCATTTTATCGCCCATAAGCAATAAAGTTTTATTAGATGTATATGCTAGTGCTCAAGGTTTTATTATGTACGATTTATTCAATGGCACAGCTGCTGATCCATTTCATACTTATTCCAGTATTGAAGGAGAGCTATATCCGTATTTACAGCAACTAACCAAAACAGCCTTACGTGTAAAAGATCCAAGCTTTAGTGCACAACCACTTAAAGGAAGCAATCAACGTGTATCGTCTCCCATTATTTCTTCATTCTCTCCTGCAAGGGTAAATGCAGGAGCCATCATAGATCCAGCCAATAATTTGTTAACCATCACTGGTACTGGATTTGGCACTTTTACTGGCATTGCTGCTGTTATTTTTAATGATGGAAATTTTGCACCTGGAACCAATTATGCTGTTGCGGCAAATGATAATAATTTATCGGGTCTTGTTATTGCATGGACAGATAATCAAATACAAATTAGAGTTCCAACAAGAGCTAGTTCTGGACTATTAAAAGTAAGAGATCAGTTTGGTAATGAAGCATTTGCAGATACTCAATTAGATGTGTACTACAGTGTTTTGAATGCAACTTTTTCACTTGGAGGAGTTCCATATGTAAAACAATCTAATTTAATGAATGTAGATTTGAATGGAGGCTATAGCATTTATTATAGTACAAGTACATTAGGTAATGGAATAGACTTAGATGCCAGTTTAGCTGGTCAAACTTTTAAAAGAGCTTTAAATACTTGGAAACAAATTTCTGGATTTAATATTACAGAAGCAGGTACAACAACCAATCAATTGGTGAGTGGAGCTACTGGTATTTGTACGATGATGTTTGATAATCAAAATACAGGCAATGCTCCATTAGCAGCTGGTGTATTAGCTGTGTGCTATTCTTATAATACAATTTGTAACTCAAATCCATCAAGTGTACAAGCAAGAAAGACCAAGTTTGATGTGGTAATTAGAAATAATGCAGTTTCTAGTGGTACAACACAATTTAATAATGGGCCATGTTCGCCAATTGCTGTAAACAGTTCATTAACCGATTTGGAAACTGTACTTTTTCACGAATTAGGTCATGCTCTGAATTTAGGTCATATTAACGATGCTCAAGTTGGTTTTGGAACAGGTCAAGTAAATCCTGGTAAGTTAATGAACTATTCTATAGTTGGTGGCGTAAAAAGATCTTCTCCAGATGCATCTGCAAGAGATGGAGCAAGATATTGTATTCAACCTCGTAGTGCATTTTATGGAAGTTGTAATACTAGTACAGAAATGACACCACTTGCTACAACCTCTGAAAGTAAAGACGAATGTCCGTTGAGTTTTCCAACTATGGCTACCCCAGGAGGTACTCAAGTTGCATTTAATATGGTACACACTTCTAGTAATAGAAATGTAGATCCAGCATTTACACAAGTTCGTTGCGATGGCGTTGGAACTCCAGTAACCAATAATGCCTATTATGCTGTACGTACTAGCTTTAGTGGCGTATTGGGATTAAGTGTGTCTGGCTATACTACAAATCCTGCTGCATTAGCAAGTTGTACGCCTATAACTAGTAATCCTGTAACAGGTTTTCGTATTGCAGTGTATCAAACCAATAATTGTCCTACTGCAGGTTCTTTTCCTAGTCCAATTGCATGTAGAACATTTGCAGCCGATGGTGTAATACCCGATATTACAGGGCTACAAGGCAATACCAATTACTTAATTTTTATTGAAGCCATTGAAAATACCAAAGCTACTTTTACACTTACGTTTGGTGGTTCTGCATTGCCTATTAAATTTACTTCGTTTACAGGAAGAGTGGACTCTCGTTTCAATCAATTAAACTGGACAGCCGACTTTATTGATGCAGTGAAAGAAATTGTTATAGAAAGAAGTACAGACGGAACTCTGTTCTCAGCAATTGGGAATATTTCGGGTGAAATGGTTCAGCAAAAACAAGGAGAGTTTAAAGACTATAAGCCTTTACTCAACAGTTATTACAGACTTAAAGTAATCAACTTAAACGGAACAATTGAGTACTCAAATACCGTTTTCTTAAAACGTAACGATAAAACTTTTGTAACCATTACGCCAAACCCTGCAACTAGTTTTGTAGAAATACAAATTACCAACGATAAAATAGAACGTTATCAATTAAGGTTGATGAATATTAACGGACAAACTGTTTATTCAACAGCAATACAAACCAATAATGCAGGTACAACAAGCACTAAAATCAATACTGCAGCATTACCAAAAGGAGCATATCAATTGGTAATGTATAATGCCAGCAATAATGTGCATCATACTCAAACTGTTATAGTGCAATAAACAGCAGATTCAATATTTTTAAAAGGGCAATTTATTTGCCCTTTTTTTATAATGTGCCAATACTAAATTGTGCAAAAGGTTTCACAAAATATCAATGTATTGCAATTTTATTCACAGGCTTACTGTTCTTTTGTGTAAGTGATTACTTTAGCTACACTTCAAATTAAAACTTATGTTTCATTTATTGCAAGTTGCAGGAAATATTGCCGATACAGCTAACAAGGTACAAGCTGGGGCAAATGTGGTTGCTGAAAAAATTTCAATGATAGATTTGTTGAGCAAAGGTGGTTGGATTATGTATCCTTTATACTTGCTATTTGCGGCAGCTATTTTTGTTTTTGCTGAACGTTTTATTGCAATACGAAAAGCGGGTAAAATTGAAGATAATTTTATGAGCATTATTCGTGATAATATTATTACTGGTAACATATCGGCTGCAAGAAGCTTGGCAAAAAATACCAATAATCCTGTTGCGAAAATGATTGATAAAGGCTTACAAAGAATTGGTAAACCTATTGATGCGATCGAGAAAAGCATGGAAAATGTAGGTAAGCTAGAAATTTATAAAATGGAACGCAATACTTCAATTTTATCTTTAATAGCAGGCATTGCACCTATGTTTGGTTTCTTAGGAACCATTATTGGTATGATTCAATTATTTTACAACATTAACAACAGTGGCTTTGAATTAAATACTATTGCTGGTGGTATTTATGTAAAAATGGTAACAAGTGGTACTGGTTTAATTGTTGGCTTAATAGCTTACATAGCCCATAGTTTCTTAAGTACACAAATAGATAAAACAGTATTTAAAATGGAGGCTGCAAGTGCAGAGTTTATTGATATTTTACAGGAACCAACTAGGTAGTTATATAGTTTAAAAGTTTAGGTAGTTTAAAAAGTTTATAATTTAATTTGTTTAAAACATAAAATGACACCTTAAACCTTAAGCCATACACCTTCAACCTTATAAAGCCATGAATTTAAAAAAGAGATTACGAGAAGAACCACATGTGCATTCAGGTGCATTGAATGACATTTTGTTCATTCTGTTGTTGTTCTTTTTAATTGTTTCAACATTGGCAAACCCAAATGTTGTAAAGGTGAATAATCCAAAGGGTAAAAGTGATACTCAAACAAAACAAAATATTGTAGTAAGTATTGATAAGGAAAATAAAATATATTTAGGGCAAGCTTGGATTCCCGAGCCATCATTAGATTCTGTAATTCAAGCTGAAGTAAATAAAGTAAAAGCATATTTAGATACCCCATCGGTTGTAATAAATGCCGATACGATTTCTTATACTGGCGGCTTCTTTAAAATTATGGGAGCAGCTAAAAAAGCAGGAGCCAAGGTGGTTGCAAATGTTAAGAATTGATTTTTATGATTAAAAAATTAATTGTAGGAATCTTTCTTTGTTCTTTCTTAAGTTCAACTGCTCAACAGCAAAATGCCACTGAACAACCTCAGAAAAAGCTTACATTAACAGACAGTTTAATTTTACTGTATCAGAAGAATGAACGTTATACAGTTAAGAAAATTATTAAAAGAACCAAACAAGATTCATTGTATTATCTGGATTGCTTCTCAGGTAAAAGTTTATTAGTGCTTGCTGTATTTAAAGAAAAGCCATTGAATGATAAAGGGGAGTTGATTATATTTCAAAAAACAAAAAAATCTATCTTAAAGCAACCATTTTTATTTGAAGCTGCACATTATAATGAGTCTTTAAATGTGTATACATCTGCTGTTAAAATTATTTATCCCGCTGCTGCAAATAACACTAACTGTTACTCTAAAATTAGCATGCAAAACGAAGACGAATTCAATAAAGATGTTTACTTTATTGTGTTGGTTAAGTAGTATCTACTATGAACTATGGTACTTTGTGGTTCAATATTTCAAAACTCTCCCAATAGAACCATCCTCATTTGATAATAATTCATAAACCAATTCAGGTAATAATCCTTCTTCATTTCTGTGAGAAACGTAAATAATAGCAGTATTGGTTTCTTTTGATATTTTATTCACTAACCTTGTAAATAGACTAGCGTCATGATCATCTAAACCTGTAGTTGGTTCATCTAAAATTAACAATGGTGGATGCTTAATCATAGCTCTTGCAATCATTATCAATCTTTGTTCTCCAGCACTTAAATCTACAAAAGCTTTTTTTCGTTGTTCAAATAACCCAATAACTTTCAACCATTCGTGTGCCAATTGTGTTTGGCTTTCAGTTGGTTTCGTGTATAAACCAATTGAATCAAATAATCCAGCAATAACCATATTCTCAACTGTATCTCTTCTTTCAAAATAATGGGTCATCAAAGCATTTACATAGCCAATTTTGGATTTAATTTCCCAAACAGTTTCACCAGTTCCTTTCTTTTTTCCAAATAAGGTTAAGTTTTGGTTATATGCTTTTGTGTTATCGCCTGTAACCATTGAGAGTAATGTACTTTTACCACTTCCATTGGGGCCAATTAATTGCCAAAATTCTCCTTGGTTAATTTTCCAACGAATATTTTTAAGAATACACCTTTCTTCATAGTTTACTGAAACATCGTTCAACTCAACCAATGGATTTTCTATGTTTTCATAGTGCTTCAATGGAGCAGGAATTTGAATATTTTCATTCCATAGCAAAACATCATTGTAGGCTTTATTCAGTTGTATAAGCAGATTGTTTTCATCAAAACCTACTATCAAGTTAATGAAATCAAGAATATCCGATTTTCTATTTACAATTTGAATGAAAATAATTGCCTCTTTCTTTTCCGCCATTTGTTCTCTAATCTTTATTTGAGAAGCAATATCTAAATGATCAAATACATTTTCAAGAATCATACAATCGGGTTGTTGATTGATTAAATGCTGCAACAATGCTTTTTTTTGTTCACC
Organism: Rhizobium sp. Q54; assembly: GCA_943368735.1. Lineage (GTDB taxonomy): Bacteria > Bacteroidota > Bacteroidia > Chitinophagales > Chitinophagaceae > UBA1930. The sequence continues at coordinate 55,288 of CALRLQ020000003.1, forward strand.
ATCTGAGAAGGAGATTAAGTTTCTTTGTTGTGTTGTAGCAATTGCATATTGATCGTGTTTTAACTCCTCATCAATGTAATCTTCTAAAGTTTTTTTTGAGAAGAGTAGCGTCTTTAAATGTTCAATTTCAATATAATCTTGTAATAAATTTTTGTTGAGTATTTGATGAATTAATTCATTTTTATCCACTTTGTCAGCAACATAAAAAGCAATATGTGTATTGTTTCTAATCATTACTAATTTTAGTTATTTAGCCATGCAATAATCATTCTGTCTTTTCCTTGCATATCTTTTTTTAAAGTAGCTTCATATCCATATAGTTCAAATAGAGCAATAGTTTCGGCACCTAGTTGTTCATTAATTTCCACAAATATTTTCCCTTTTGGGTTTAAATGTGTTTTACCAAAAATTGCTATTTTTCTATAGAATAATAATGCATCATCATCTTCTACAAACAATGCAATTGTTGGCTCAAATAAAAGTACATTGTTGTGCATGGTTGCACTTTCACTTTGTTTAATGTAAGGTGGATTGCTTGCAATTACATCGTAAGAGTCTAATTCGTTCCAAGTGTCTTCTTTCAAAAAATCTAATTCTTTAAAAGTTATTGCTGTGTTTAAATTACTTGCATTTTGCTGAGCAACTTTTAGTGCATGTACACTTACGTCAAGGGAAGTAATAGTTGCTTTTGGTAGTTTCTTTTTTAAAGTAATAGGAATACAACCGCTGCCTGTACCTATATCTAGTATACTTGTAACTGGTAACTTGCAACTTGCAATAAGTTCAACCAACTCCTCTGTTTCTGGTCTTGGTATTAGTACGTGTTCATTCACATAAAATTTTTGTTCATAAAACCAAGCTTCTCCCAACACATATTGTACTGGTTTGTGTTGTAATAAATCTTTTGTAATGCTTTGTAGTTGTTCAATTTGACTTTTTTCAAATAATAAATCTTTATGTGTAAGCCTTCCTAGTTTTTTATAACCTGTAATATGTTCAATTACTAAGTTGGCAATGTTTGCAGCTTCATCAACATCGTAAATAGTAGATAATTGTTCTTGTAAAAAATGATATGCTTGCTGAATAGTCATTACTGCAAAGTAAAATGCATTTCAATTACTTTTGCCAACTGTAGATAAATTACATGTACAACCACCAAACATATATGCAACGTTGTATTCAACTGGCAAAGTTGGGTGCAGGTAATGTTGCTCCAAATCCAATGGTAGGTGCTGTTTTAGTGTATGAGAATGAAATTATTGGAGAGGGCTATCACATGCAATATGGAGAAGCTCATGCAGAAGTAAATTGTATTAACAGCGTTCCTGAAAAATTCAAATCTCAAATTTCAAATTCTGTATTATATGTTTCATTAGAACCCTGTGCTCATTTTGGTAAAACTCCCCCTTGTTCAAACTTAATTATTCAACAACAAATTAAACAAGTAGTTATTGGTTGCAGAGATAGTTTTAAACAAGTAAATGGTAAAGGCATTGAACAATTAAAAGCTGCTGGAGTAGATGTTGTTGTAGATGTTTTGAAAGAAGAATGCATTGAATTGAATCAACGTTTTTTTACTTTTCATAATAGCCGTAGGCCATATATTATTTTAAAATTTGCACAAACTGCTGATGGGTTTATTGGGAAAACTACCCTTTATCCCACTAAAGCAGGAGAACGATTACTCATCTCTAATGAATTCACCAATAAATTGGTACATCAATGGCGTAGTGAAGAAGCTGCTATATTAGTTGGAACTAATACTGCTTTGTTTGATAATCCATCTTTAACCAATAGATTATGGACTGGTAAAAATCCTCTACGTTTAGTAATAGATAAACAGTTGAAATTGCCATCAACATTGCAATTATTCAATCAACAAGAAAAAACAGTTTTATTTAATTTGCTAAAAAATGAAATTAATCAGCAAATTGAATATGTTCAATTGAACACTACTGATTCTGTGATTCAACAAATCATTCAGTATTGTTATAGCCACAACATACAAAGTATTTTGGTGGAAGGCGGTACCCAATTATTGCAAAGTTTTATTGATGAAGACCTTTGGGATGAAGCAAGAATAATTACCAATGAACAACTATTTGTACAAGTTGGTATTACTGCTCCAAAACTTTCAGGCTCACTTCAATCTTCTACACATATTTTTGACGATAGGATAGATTTTTATACGAACCATTTACATGACTAAAGAACTTGATTTTTATTTAACCATTGGACAAAATTCTGTTGCAGAATTTAAAGATAGAGGCAGTAGATTCATTGCTTATGCTTTTCCTATTGAAACAGTTGATGACTTTAAAAAATATTTAGCTGAACTTAAAAAGGAGCATCCAAAAGCGATTCATCATTGCTTTGCTTATAGAATTGGTTTAGATGGAAATAATTTTAGAGTAAGTGACGATGGAGAGCCTTCTGGATCTGCAGGGCGACCAATTTTAGGTCAGTTAGACAGTAAACAAATAACCAATGCTTTAATTGTTGTTGTACGATATTTTGGAGGAACATTATTGGGCGTTCCTGGTTTAATAAATGCTTACAAAACTGCTGCTGCATTGAGTTTGCAAACCACTACTGTTATTCAAAAGCCTATAGAAGTTGCTTATGAATTGCATTTTGATTATACCAAAATGAATGAAGTAATGATGATAGTTAAGCAATGTAACTGCACTGTCATTAATCAAGAAACTCAACTATTTTGTATTTTAAAAATTGGTATTCCTAAAGCAAGATTAGAAGAAGTTTTGTACAAGTTTAAAGAGTTACTAACTATTGAAGTGTTGAAGCTGAAATGAGTTACGCCTTCCCTGTTAATTTATATACATAGTACCCTACTACTTCTTTTAAAACATACGGCCATTCTCCTAAAACTTGAATTTTAGGTACACAATAATTATCCCAACTCATATTGCTATCAACTGCATCAAAACATGCAGGATGTTCAATTACATTCAATCCTGCTTTTTTAAAAGTGGCTATTGAACGTTTCATGTGAATAGCAGATGTAATGAGTAAGTAAGGCCCTTTTAGTTGCAAAGAATCTACATATTTCTTAGCTTCAATTGCACTTTCATAAGTATTTTTCGAAAATGGTTCAACCAATAAAACGCTGTCTGGTACACCCAATTTAGGAAATTCTTTATATAAAAAATTTGCTTCTTTAGGTTTGTTTTGTAATAAACTTCCATCGCCACCACTAATTAAAATTCTATCTATAATACCTGTATGATACAACTTACAAGTTTGTATAAATCTATCTGACGTAGGTGCAAAAAACGAATTTCCATTTTTATCACTTCTTGTCATTCCACCTAAAACAATTCCTAAAGAATAATGATTGGTATGTACTATTGGTGCTGCTTTGGGTTGCCAAGCCCTTACACAAATATTATACAACCAAGAGTTGCTGAATATTATAAAAAGTATAATAGCACTATATAAAAATCTTTTCTTTACAGCTGGTTGTTTAATCTTCCAAAAGAGTAGCAAACAAAAAACAATCCAGTAAAACGGATTGAGTAAAAACAATAATATTTTAGATAAGATGAAAAACATAGTTAGTTTATAGAATATAAAAATGAGCATTGAAAATTGAATATTGTTCATTGAACATTCTTTCAAAATATTCAATACTCAACTCTCAATTGTCAATGCTCAAAGTAAGCAAACTAAACAACTCCAAACTAAATAACTATTTAAATCTTTCACTCACCACCAACTCTTTGCTTCCGGGGGTATAAGTGTAAAATCCTTCTCCGCTTTTTACGCCTAGTTTTCCTGCAGTAACCATATTTACCAATAACGGACAAGGAGCATATTTTGTATTGCCATAACCATTGTACAATACATTCATAATACTTAAACAAACATCTAAACCAATAAAATCAGCTAATTGCAAAGGTCCCATTGGATGAGCCATTCCTAGTTTCATAATGGTATCAATTTCTTCAACGCCAGCAATGCCTTCGTACAAACTAATGATGGCTTCATTAATCATAGGCATTAAAATTTTATTGGCAATAAATCCTGGATAATCGTTCACCACACAAGGCACTTTACCCAACTGTTTACTTAAGGTAACAATGGTTTCACTCACTTCTTTTTTGGTAGCATATCCATTAATAATTTCAACCAACTTCATAACTGGCACTGGGTTCATAAAATGCATACCAATTACTAATGCTGGACGTTTAGTTGCAGCAGCAATTTTTGTAATTGAAATAGAAGAAGTATTGCTAGCTAAAATGCAATGTGCAGGTGCTGCTTCATCTAATTGCTTAAATATACTGAGTTTTAAATCTATGTTCTCGGTGGCAGCTTCAACTACTAAATCTGCATTTTTAACTCCTTCGCTAATTGTGGTATGTGTAGTTAAGTTTTGTAAAGTTTGTTGTTTTTGTTCTTCGGTTAAAGTGCCTTTTGTAACCTGACGGTCTAAATTTTTGCCAATAGTAGCAATTGCTTTTTCAAGTTGTGTAGCACTCACATCAATTAAATTCACTAAAAAGCCATTTTGTGCAAACACATGTGCAATGCCATTGCCCATAGTTCCTGCTCCAATAACTGCAATATTTTTCATATCGTTTCTTAATTTTTATACAGCAAATGTAAACCTTACAATTGTTAGCTTTTGTTTTTGCATAAAAAAATCGGAAAGTTTATTTTCCGATTTTTAAATAATGTTTAAAGTAAGTTTATTTTTTCTTTTTCTTGTAATCGCCTCGTTTCCAACTTTTAATAAAATCGGCCCAAGCCAAAGGGTTTAAAATATTCATAGGTGGTACTTGACCAGCATAATAATATTTATTGGCTTGTTGTCTCATTTGATAATTCACTGCTTCTCTACCATCTGCAGGTAAACTATTAATTAAAATTCTGCGTTTAGCTTCATCGGTATTTTGACGAGCAATTTCATATGCATCATCTGGTATGCTGCTATTCACAAAATCTCTTTCAAATTGTTCTCTAGTGGGTCTTGGTTTTAAAATAGTAGCTGGTAAGTAAGCAGTATCATTGATCATTAATTGAATAATGCTGTATTGATTTTCTCTTAAATTGGCAGGAATATCAATGGTTCTATCCTTAAAACCTATACAAGAAAAAGTAATTTTATCGCCTTTTAAAACAACAATACTAAAAACACCATCACCATTGGTTAATGTTCCTCTTCCTTTTCCTTCTACAATAATACTGGCACTTGGTACTGCTCTTAAGCTGTCAGCAGTCATTACAACTCCGTACAATTGTACAATAGAATCTTTTACTGTTGTTTGAGCTTGTATTTTGGCAATGCTTGCAACAATTATTAAACAAGTAAAAAAATATATTCGTAAACGTTTAGTCATTTAGTTTTTAAGTTTCAGTAGTGTATAGATTCAGTTTATCTTCTATTTACACAATTTCAAAAGTACAATTCTTGTTCCAAAATATTCCTCTATTCAAAACTAGGTTGTATAAATCCAAACAAAGTAAACCCTCTAATGGTTTAACTTTGCCAACTCATTTCTTTTTTAACAAAAACTTTCAGCAAAATGACAGAAGCAGATATTCTTAAAGCCCTAAGTAATGTACAAGAGCCTGATTTAGGAAAAGATTTGGTAACGCTGAACATGATTAAAGATATTTCTATTGATGGCAATAATGTAGCTTTTACAATTGTATTAACTACACCTGCTTGCCCAATGAAAGATTTAATGCGTACTGCAAGTGAAAACGCCATTAAAATTTTAGTGAATAAAGAAGCCATTGTTCAAGTAAACTTTACAGCTAATACAACTAGTAAGCGTTTAGCTGGCGACAAAATTTTAGGCGGGGTTAAAAATATTATTGCTGTAGTAAGTGGTAAAGGTGGTGTTGGTAAAAGTACGGTGAGTGCAAATCTGGCATTGGCTTTAGCTGAAGGGGGTGCAACAGTTGGTTTAATGGATGCTGATATTTATGGACCAAGCGTACCTATTATGTTTGGCGTACGTGGCGAAAGACCATTGATGAAAGAGGTAGATGGAAAAGGCGTAATTATTCCTTTAGATAAATATGGTATTAAATTAATGAGTATTGGTTTATTGGTAGATGAAAAAAATGCTGTTGTTTGGCGTGGACCAATGGCTAGCAGTGCTATTAAACAATTTGTTACCGATGTAGATTGGGGCGAATTGGATTATTTAATTATTGATATGCCTCCAGGAACTGGTGATATTCATTTAACCTTAATGCAAACTGTTCCTGTTACTGGTGTTGTAATTGTTACAACTCCACAAAACGTTGCTTTGGCCGATGCAAGAAAAGGTATTGCTATGTTTGGTCAGGCTCAAATTAATGTACCAATTATTGGGTTGGTAGAAAATATGGCTTATTTCACACCAGCTGAATTGCCCAACAACAAATATTATTTATTTGGAAAAGAAGGCGGCAAATTTTTAGCCGATGAATATGATTTAAGTTTCTTAGGGCAAGTGCCATTGGTGCAAAGTATTAGAGAAGGTGGAGATGATGGTGTACCAGCAATGGTGGGTAACGATGAAATTTCTAAGCAAGCATTTAGAGATGTTACTGCACAAGCGGTAAGAAATATTGCTATTAGAAATGCCAATGTGCCAAGAACAAAAGAAATTGAAGTAACCGTTTAGTGTTTACATTCTTCATTAAAAATCTCCATTCATAATACATTAGATGAATGGAGATTTTTGTTTTAATACATTTACTGTATGTACAATCTTCCATACTTTAAAACAAATGATGCAACTGATATAATTGAATTTATGCAGCAACATTCATTTGCAATGATTACTGGTATTAATGCTGAAAATAAACCAGTAGCTACTCAGTTGCCCTTTTTAATTAAAGAAAGAAATGGCGATATTTTTTTGCAGGCTCATGTTATGAGAAATACCAATCATCATCAGGCATTTATAAATAATGCCAATGTTTTAGTAATTTTTACCAGCCCACATTGCTATGTAAGTGCAAGTTGGTACGAAAATAAACAACAAGCTAGTACTTGGAATTATATGGCTGTTCATGCAAGTGGAACATTACAATTTTTAGATGAAGAAGCCTTGTACAATATGTTACAAGAACTTACCAATCAATACGAAAATAATGCATCCTCTCCTGCATCTTTTGAGCAATTACCCAAAGAATATGTGGAGCGATTAAGCAAAGCCATTGTTGCATTTGAAGTAAAAGTTACTGCGTTAGAACATGTGTTTAAACTAAGTCAAAATAAAGATGTAGTAAGCTTTGCAAACATTATTCAACAACTGAATAAAGGAAATGCAAGTGAACAATTTATTGCAAATGAAATGATAAAGAGAAAACAGATTTTATTTTCTTAATTCAATTGTGGATCTAAAGGATAGTGAATCATTTGGCTGTATTCTCCACCTAAATCTTTTAAAGCATCTTTCCAAATAGCATCAATATTTTTATTGAATACTAAGGATTTTGTACAATCTCTCGTAATCCAACTTTTAGTATTCAATTCTTCTTCTAATTGTCCTTCGCCCCAACCACTATAGCCAATAAAAAAACGAATGTCTTTAGGTTTTAATAGATGATTCTTTATTAGTTCTACAACTTCTTCAAAGTCTCCACCCCAATAAATACCATCTCTAATTTCCATTCCTCCTTCAATTAAATCGGGTCGGGTATGTAAAAAATGAACTGTATCTTTTTGTACCGGACCACCATAAAATAAAGGAAAATTAAAACCTTCTAAATCGGTAATCATTTGTCCTAATGGTTGATCGTACAATCGGTTTAATACAAAACCAAAGCTCCCTTCAATTTGATGTTCGCAAACAAGTACTACCGATCTGGCAAAATTGGGATCTTTTAAAAATGGATCTGAAATAAGTAAAATGCCTGGATGAATTTCAATCATATTGAAAATTAAGAATTTACACTAAATCACAAAAAAATAGTTTTGCAAATTGCCGTTAAATGCTTGATAAATTAATAGAAGACACGTAATGAACTTTTATAGCTGCTTATATTTGTTACAATGAAGAAAACTTTACCCATTATTGTTGTTTTAATTAGTCTTTCGTTACTAGGCTTAATTGTGTTACAAGCATCTTGGCTAAAAAATTTGCTAGAGGTACGTCAAGCCCAATTACTCAATAAAGTAAAAGACGCTACCACACATGTAGCAAACGATTTAAGTAAAGCTGCTTTTAGTGGTCCTACTATTCGTTTACCAAGAAGGCAACCCAAAGTTGCCGCAGCCGAATTGGCTTTTAGAATTTTACGACCTGTAAGTATTGAAGATAAATTTACTCCACAAGAAATTTATGCAAAGCTAAAAGAAGCTTTTAAGGGAGAAGAATTAAAGCAGATGCGTTTTGAATTTGCCATTACCAATAGCGAAGGCGATTATGAGATGCAATCAGACAATTATGCAAAAGAGTTTTATGATACGGTATCGAACAAAAGAATTGTAAATTTTATTTTACCTGAATCGGGATCTGATTTTGACGGCATTGCACAAGCAGAGCAATTGGTAGTGATTGTACCAGATTTTAAAAATCAAGTTTGGAAAAGTTTACAGTGGATTATTGCTGGAGCAATTTTCTTTATGGTAATTATTTTGGCAGCATTTTATGTAACGTTGAAAAGTTTATTCAATCAAAAAAAGTTGAGTGAAATAAAGAGTGACTTTATTAATAATATGACGCATGAGTTTAAAACTCCATTGGCTACCATTTCTTTAGCTGTAGATGCTATTAGAAACGAGAAAGTAATGAATGATGCCGATAAAATGAAGTACTTCAGTGGTATTATTAAAGAAGAAAATAAAAGAATGAATAAGCATGTAGAAACCATACTACAGGCTGCTTTAATGGAAAGACAAGAATTGCAGTTAAACCTTACATCTATTAATGTAAACGAGGCATTGCAACAAGTTATTGAATCATATCAATTACAATTGGAAGAAAAAAATGCTACAATAGAAACCAGCTTTTTAGCCAAGAAAAATTTAGTAGAAGCCGACGAAATACATTTCAAAAATTTATTGTCTAATTTAATTGATAACGCTATTAAATATTCAATTGAAAGTTTACTTTTAAAAATTTCAACTACTAGTAACAATAAAACAATTATCATTAAAATTGAAGACAATGGTATCGGTATGAGCAGAGAAAGTGTAAAAAGAATATTTGAAAAATTTTATAGAGCTCATACTGGTAATATACATAATGTAAAAGGATTTGGTTTAGGTATGAGCTATGTAAAAACGGTAATTGATGCACATAAAGGAAAAATTAAGGTAGATAGTACATTGGGTAAAGGCAGTTGTTTTACTATAGAAATGCCATTATTGAGTTAGTAAAATATTGAAACTTGTAGTTGAATTTTACTTGAAGTTGAAGAGGTTTTATGAGTAGTTTAGTATTCCATTTTTCTGAGATTGGGTGCTTTAAACCAAGTAATAATAACTACTAATAAAGTCATACTACCACCAAATATTACCGATGGTACTAAACCCATCACCCTCGATGCAATTCCACTTTCCATCATGCCCAATTCGTTACTACTATTAATAAACATAGAGTTCACTGATGAAACCCTGCCTCTCATTTCATCGGGAGTAGTTAATTGTAAAATAGTGCCTCTTACCATTACACTTATTCCATCGCACATGCCACTAAATAGCAGTGCAATAAACGAAACAAAATAAATATTAGATAAGCCAAAAACAATAATACAAATACCAAAACCAGCTACAGCCATCATCATCCTTTTTCCTTGTTGCTTACGCATAGGAAAAAATGTAAGTAATACAATCACAATCATAGAACCCATATCTGCAGCAGCATTTAGCCAACCAAAACCAATTGGGCCAACTGCTAATATTTTACTGGCAAACTCTGGAATTAGTGCAACTGCACCACCAAATAATACTGCAAATAAATCTAAAGAAATTGCACCTAGCATAATCTTATTATTCACCACAAAGTGCAATCCTTCTTTAACACTTTTCCATGCATCGGTTTCATGATTCATTTTTAAAATAGGCTTCTTAGAAATGGTAGATATAGCCATTGCAGCACAAGAAACTAAAACTAAAATAATTATAAAAGTATTGTTAATGCCAACACCTGCTATTAAAAAACCTGCACTTGCATGTCCTGTAATTGAAGCAATTAACCATGTTGATGAGCTAATATTTGCAGCAAATTGTAAAATGTTTCTAGGTACTAATTGAGCTACAATTGCATGAGAAGTTGGGCCTGCAAATGCTCTAATAATTCCTGTTAAAAAAATTATTCCATAAAAAGCATATTCCTGTGTTTTTACAGAAATATTGGTACTAAAGTAATCAGATGTAATAATGACTAAACTCAATACACATAATGCATAGCTAAACATGCCTCTGAGTAAAATAGTACGTTTATCATTCTTGTCTATCACATGTCCTGCATATAATGCTAAACTAAAAACAGGAATAAACTCTGATAAACCAACAAGACCAATAGCAAATGAGCTTTGTGTAATTTCAAATAATCTAAATGCAACAACTGTTGCAACCATTCGTAAAGACATAATAAAAAGAAAACGTGCCAAAATATATCGCTTAAATTCTTTTTCTTTTAATGGCGATAATCCTTCGCTGTTAATGAGTTTTCTCATAGTATGCTTAATGGAGATTAGGGTAAAGTAAAGTAATGCTGACCGTTATCTAAATCTTTTTCCAATGCATCTAATACCACTTGAAAGTGTTTTTCATTTCCTAAAAAATCGGCATTGCTAGCATCTATAAAAATGGTTTTAATATTATGTTGCTTAATATAGCTGGTATAAGTTTCTTGAAGGTTAAACAAATATTCATCGGGTATATGTTGTTCGTATGCACGATTTCTTTTTTTGATATTGGCTTGCAATTTTTGCACTGGTGCATGTAAGTAAATGAGAATATCAGGGAATACTAATTGTTGGTGAATAATGTCAAATAGTTTTTGATACAGTCTAAATTCTTCTTCGGGTAAAGTAACTTTTGCAAATAACAAGCACTTGGTAAATAAATAATCTGATACAGTAATGGTTTGAAACAAATCTTTAGTATGTACCATATCTTTCAACTGCTTATACCTTTCGGCCATAAAAAATAACTCTACAGGAAAAGCATATTGTTGTTGATTTTCGTAAAACTTAGATAAGAAAGGGTTTTCATCAAATTCTTCTAAAATAATTCTGGCATTAAAGTGCTTTGCCAATAAGTGGGTTAAAGTAGTTTTACCTGCTCCAATGTTGCCTTCTACAGTTAAAAAATTATAGTTCATACAATACGTCAAAATTAAAAGCCACAAGCATTTGAGTGGTTAAATCTTTTGCACATCTAAAGTATCCTTACAGTGTTGAAGTAGTTGTGAAATAGACTTTTTTTCAACAGGGTGAACAATTTCGGCAGCTATTTCTGCCAAAGGCAATAAAGCAAATTTTCTGTTGATTAATTCAGGATGAGGTAGTTTCAGTAGAGGAGTTGAAAGAACTATTTCATCAATAAGCAAGATATCTAAGTCAATAATTCTGGGTCCCATTTTTATTAACCTTTTTCTGCCCATTAATTCTTCAATATTGAGTAGTGTATGCATTAAATGCTCTGGTGATAAATGTGTAGTTAACTTCAAAACCTGATTTAAAAAGTTGGGTTGCTCAGTAAAACCCCAAGCAGCTGTTTCGTAAACCGATGATGTAACAGAAATAGTGCCACAATGTTGATTGATTAGTTCAATTGCTTTTAATAAATTACTTTCTCTATTGCCTAAATTTCCACCAATGAGTATATAAGCAGTAAATGGTTTATTTGAAAAGTCTGTCATCGAAAATAAATGGGTTAATATTTTTAATTTTTACTTTCTTATGAAAGTCTTTAGTTAAGGGGTTAAGTACAAGATTATTTTCTTGTTCAATAATTGCCGATGGCACAATAATACCAATATCTTTCTGAGTTGCTAAAAATTGATTGCCAATGTATTGACAATAGCCAGCATCGATTTGCCAGTTTTCTTTTAGTTTTTGGTAGTTGATAGAAGTAGAAATGGTATCGGCAATGGTAATTTCCATTAACTGATTCACCACAATTTCTTCATAGGTTTTTTTATGAATAAAAAGTTCTACCAATGCAAGTGAAATGGTAAAACTAGTATAAATGGCAGGCACACCAATGCTATTCCATCGGCCACCATACAATTTTGCACCAGTGCCTGATAAATCATCACTGTATATTTTTGGAGCGAAACGATAAACAGTAATCATGTGTACACATTATGAAGAATTCTGCCAACCTGATTGATAGTTTCTTGAATGCCAACAGATGTATATAGCGACTCGAAATTGAGTTTTGTGCCCATAACCTCTTTTTCTTTTTTCAACCAATTGTAAAAACTAGTTGAATTGGTAAAAGTTTGTAAACCCAATTGTATGAGTTGCTCTATGTGTAAAATTCGATCTATGTATATTGCTGAAAATATAGAATTGTCTTTGGCATACCGCTGAAGTGTACGTTCTGAAAGATTTAAAATAGAAGCCCATTCTTTTTGAGTAAAAGGAACTTTATCGGCAATTTTTTGAAATTTTTTATAAGTAAACTCGGCAGTTGTAGGTATTTTTTTGAAACTTAAAGGAGCATAAACAGCCATTGGCTCATTGATGTTGTTTTTTGTTTCTTCGGAAGGAACAACATACTTTTTTATAGATTGTTTTTTTGCCATTATCGTCAAATGTTACTCAAACATACGACATTTGTCTTGTAATTTCAAAAATTTCTTTTTAGTTTTTTAAATATTCAAATAGATTTGTTTTAGAATTTACTTTATGCAATCAAAATATAATCAGTATAAGGCTTTACTTGCAATAACAAAGGCTAGTTTATTGGCAATTTTAAAAAATCCGGGATCATTGTTTTTTAGTTTGGTTTTTCCATTGGTATTTGTGTGGATTTTTGGCTCTTTTGGAAGCAATGGTTTAACAAAGTTTAAGATTGCTATAGCACAAAATTCCGATACGAGTAATGTTTTATATGGTGTTTTACAATCTATACCACTATTAAAAATTGTACATTATAACAATGAAGTTGCTCAAAAAAATGATTTAGAAAAAGGCAGATTAGCTGCGGTATTAACCATCAAAAGTTCATTTGACTCTTTAAAACAACAACATTACAATATTGAAGTAACTAGTACCACTGCAAGCGGTCCAGAAGTAATGCAACTAGTGCCTATTTTAGAAAATATTGCTGCTAAAATTTATCCAAATCCTAATCAATTATTTAGCATTCAAAAAAACATTTATAGTGTTCGTCAATACAAACAAATAGATTTTGTTTTGCCAGGGCAAATTGGTTTTTCCATTTTATTTTCTACTTTATTTGGTATTGCATTTACTTTTTATAATTTAAGAGAACAATTGGTATTAAAACGTTTTTATGCATCGCCTGTAAATCGGTTGAATATATTATTAGGAATTGGATTTAGTCGTTTGTTTTTTCAATTAATCAACGTAGTTGTTTTAATTGTAGTAGGAAAATTTCTGTTGGGTTTTACCCTTTCACATGGGTTGATTACTTTTTTTGAAATGCTTTTTTTATCTATTTTATTACTGTTGGTGTTAATGGGAGTAGCATTAATTTTTTCGAGTATTGTAAAAAGCGATTCAACAATTCCATTGCTGATTAATTTATTTGCATTGCCGCAAATGTTATTATCTGGAACATTTTTTTCTATTACTGTTTTTCCGGAGTGGATGCAAACATTGTGTAAGGTTTTACCGTTAACACATTTTAATACGGCCATGCGTAAAATTTCGTTCGAAGGATTGAGTATTATAGATACATGGCAAAATATTGCAGTGATTGGATTGTGGGGTATTGGAATTTATTATTTAGTGTATAAATTTTTTAAATGGGAGTAATATCCTAGAGGTGTATTTTAAAAAAAAGCAGTTATGCGTTTTATAAAATTAGGATTGATAAGTGTTTTCTTTTTGTTTTTAATTGTTACCTTAATTGGCTTGTTACTACCAGCTAATGTTGTTGTAAGTAGGGCTGTAGATATTACTGCTCCTAAAGATTCAATTTTTAAAATGGTAGCCGACATCCGTCAGTGGAAGCAATGGGTTACAGGAATGAATAAAGAAGGAGTAGTTATTTCTTCACCTACTGAAGCTAATTTATTGGGCACAAATGTAAAAATTACTTCTACTAAAGATTACATGGTTTTATCTAGCTGGAAAGGTAAAAATGGTACAACACAAGAAAGTATCATTCGGGTAATTCAAGATTCAACATCACCCAAAGCAGTTGCACAATGGCAATTTACCGAGCATTTAAAATGGTATCCTTGGCAAAGGTTTGGTTCTATGATGAATGAAGCTGTAATGGGTTCTCAGCTAGAAACCAATTTAGCCAACTTGAAAAAAATATGCGAACAGCGTTAATTAGGTAAGCTAATTTTTCCCATTGCAATTGACGGAACTCCGTTGCTATTTTTTAAAGTATTGTTGCTAGGATTACTTAAACACTCATTGGCTAAAATGGCAAACAAAACAGCTTCTTTAGCATCGGGGTGAATATTTAAATTTTGCGTTGTTTGAATAGAAATATTTGGCAACAACGTTTGTAAATGTTGCATTAATAAAGGGTTATGCATGCCTCCTCCACTTATATAAATACTATAAATATTTACTGGAACAGACATTTGTAATGCATTTACAATTGCTTCGGCAGTAAATCTGTTTAAAGTGGCCATTATATCGTATTTACTTAAATGCATTGTATTAGATACTTCAATTGCTTTATACAAATAATCCAAATTAAATAATTCGGGCCCAGTTGTTTTTGGAAATGCTTGAGCAAAAAAAGGATGTTGTTTTAAGGCATCTAAAAGTGAAGAATTACTTTCTCCTTGTAAGGCAATAGTACCATTTTCGTCAAAATTTTTTCCTGCAAATTCTTTTTGTATAAATGCATCCATGAGTGTGTTTCCTGGACCAACATCGGTGCTAAAAACTTCATGTAGTTGCATAGAAGCATGTAAAAACGTAAAGTTTGCAATGCCACCAATATTTAATAAAACTCTATGTTCTCCAGCTTTTCCAAAAATTAAATAATCGCCATATACTGCTAATGGAGCACCTTCTCCACCTGCTGCAATGTGTTTTTGCCTAAAATCACTCAGTGTAATAATGCCTGTTTTTACAGCGATATGATCACCATCTCCAATTTGTAAAGTAGCATTCGGATAATTTAATTGTTTGTGTAAAGATTTTGGTGCATGATAAATAGTTTGCCCATGAGAAGCAATGATATCAACTGTTGCATTGCTTATTCTCCATTTTTGTAAACATGCATTAATCATTTTTGCATGAACTGTTCCAATTAGAGCATTGAGTAAACAAAGTTTTTCTAAGCTAACTTGTTCTTTAGAAAATATGCTCAAGACATCTTTTCTAAACTCATCATTGTATGCAATTGTTTCAAAATGTTCAACAGTAATTGTTGTTGCTAAACCATGGCCAGTAAAATTGCAAACAGCAATATCTAAACCATCTAAAGAAGTGCCACTCATTAAACCAATAATTCTTTTATTGTTTTTTTTGGCAATTTCATAGAGTTTGCTAATTGTTGGGTTCATGATGGTTCAATTAATTTTAGAATAGTAGCATACACTTTATAAAGTTCATCTTTGGTAATACAATAGGGAGGCATAATGTACACAGTATTACCCAATGGACGAAGATAAACGCCTTCTTGTAATGCTTGTTGTGTAAAGCTTATAGCAATTGAATTTAAGTATTCTTTCTTACCACTATTTATTTCAAATGCTAAAATAGTACCAAGGCTTCTAATATTGATAATATTGGGTTCATGTGCTTTTAATTGTTTAGCAAATTGTTCATGTTCATTAGTAAGCCACTTTATTGTATTCAATACAGTATTCTTAAATAGTAAATGAAAACTTGCAATTGCAGCAGTACAAGCTAAAGGATTTGCAGTAAACGAGTGACCATGGAAAAAAGTTTTTAGTTTATCATCACTCACAAATGCTTCATATATTTTAGAAGTACAAGCAGTAACACCTAATGCCATTGTGCCGCCAGTTAATCCTTTACTCAAGCAAATAATATCTGGCTTCTCTTGCATGTACTCACTAGCAAATAATTTTCCAGTTCTGCCAAAGCCCGTCATTACTTCATCGGCAATGCAAATAATATTGGCTTGTTTTGCTTCAATCAAAATTTCGTTCAATAAATTAGCATTGTACATATTCATGCCACCTGCACCTTGAATTAAGGGTTCGTAAATAAAAGCAGCAATTGTATGGGCATTTTCTTGTATAATATTTTTAACGGAATCTATGTTTTTAAGGGTAGGCGTATCTATAAAAATTACTTCAAACAACAAATCGTTAAAAGCCATCGTAAACACACTTCTGTCACTAACACTCATTGCACCAAAAGTATCTCCATGATAACTGTTGTTAAAAGCCAAAATTTTATTTCTCCTTTTGCCTTCTACCTTCTGCCTTTCGCCTTCTACCTTTTCTAGATTCCACCAATATTGAATAGCCATTTTTAATGCTACCTCTGTTGATGTACTTCCATTATCGCTATAAAATATTCTTGAAAAATTGCCGGGTAAAATGGTTAATAATTTTTCAGCTAATTCAACTGCTGGTTCATGTGTAAATCCTGCAAAAATGACTTGCTCAAGTTGTAAAGCTTGTTGGTATAATTGCTCTGCAATATATGGATGTGCATGGCCATGAATGGTTACCCACCAACTGCTAATAGCATCTATATAAGAATTGCCCTTGTCATCAAATAACAAGCTGCCATTTGCTTTTACAATTGGTATGGGTGGCAATATGTTTTTTTGTGGAGTGAATGGATGCCAAATAACTTGTTGATCTCTTTCTGCTAAACTCATACAGCAAAAGTAATTGCAAGGGATTGTTGCTTATTTATTTTTTGCATTATTTCTTATCATATTACCATAATCCCAATGATTATTTAAAGCATGTATGATCATTGCAATGCGTTTGGTTTGAGTTTCTATCGTTTTTGCAGCATCAATCCATTTACTAAAATAGTTTTGATGCCCTTTGGTAAGTGTATTGAAAAAAGCCAATGCTGTTGGTTCGTCTTGTAAACATTCTATTAGTGATTCGTTTAAAACATATCCAATCTTGTCTTCTTCTATTGATACACAAACACTATCATTTTTTCTTTTTTGTAGTAGTTTTCTAATAGTATTGTTCAATGGTAAAATATATTTTCCTTCGCCCATTGGTATTAATGCAATTGCTGTAACATCAATAGCATCAATTTTACCTTTTACACGAAAACTTTTTTTATAATGAGGTTTTAACAATTGAGCTTGTTCTGCTGAAATTTCAATATAGGTCCAACCAGTTTTTTCACCTTGTTGATTAAATTTTTGTATGGTAGTATTAAATTGAATCATTTAATAATTGAGGGTCTTTAATTTTTCTTATAAGTGCATTAATAGCAATCAGTATTTTTGTTCTTGAATAGCTATTGTTTTTGCGTTATAAATGTATTTAATCCACTTGTTTTGTTCAGCTTCTTTTAAACTAAAGAAAAATGTATATGCTTTTGGTTCATCTTTTAAACATTCAATCAATTGTGCAGGAATTTCTAATGGGCTTTCATCTAAATATAACTCAATATAAATGTTGTCACCTGCATGTTTATTCAGTTTTTTTCTTGTAGCAGCTTTTACAGGTAAAAAAAGTTTTCCATTGCCTAATGGCATTAATTTATATTGCTTTAGCTCTACAGTATCAATAATGCCACTTACTTGTACCCAACCAAAGGGATTGTTTTTATTGGGTTGAATTTCATTTAATTCGGCGTAAGTCCAACCACCTTTTCCTTCAAATTTTTTTAAAATACAATTCTTTTTAACTAGTAGTTTCATTGGGTTTTAAAAATTGTAAGTTACGTTGAATACCCTTGAATTTACTACGTTTTAAGGGTGAATCTTTAAAAATTATTTTAAAACTTTCTTCGGTTAATTCTTCCCATTGTTGTGTTGTAAAATTGAGTATTGCTGGTATGGGTGAAAAATTAATTTCTGTGGAGGGTTTACTAAATCTGTTCCATGGGCAAACATCTTGGCAAGTATCACATCCAAACATCCAATTATCAAATTTACCTTTCATGTTTTCATCAATCAATGCATCTTTTAACTCTATGGTATAATAACTAATGCATTTGCTGCCATCAATTTCTTTGTTGGGTAAAATGGCTTCTGTAGGACAATGATCTATGCATTTGGTACATGTACCACAATAATCTTTTACAAATGGGTTATCGTACAATAATTCAATATCTACAATTAATGTGGCAATAAAGTAAAAAGAACCGCTTTGTTTGTTAATTAAGTTTCCATTTTTACCAATCCAACCTAGTCCACTTTTTGTTGCCCAAGCTCGTTCTAAAACAGGAGCACTGTCTACAAAACCTCGTCCATTTATTTCACCAATAGAAGTATTTATGATATGTAAAAATTCTTTTAGTTTAGCTCGTATTACATCGTGATAATCTTTGCCCCAAGCGTATTTAGCAATTTTAATATGATTATTTTTAGGTAATTCGTTCGGAAAATAATTCAACATTAAAGTAATAACACTTTTAGCTCCCGGAACCAGTTTTTGAGGGTTCACTCTTACATCAAAATGGTTTTCCATGTACTGCATTTTTCCATGAAAGCCTTTATTTAACCAACTTTCAAGCCGTTTGGCATCTTCATTTAAAAATTCGGCTTTAGCAATTCCACAATATTGAAAACCCAATTGTTGAGCCGCTTTTTTTATAAGAATGGTATTTGAACTTTGTAATTTGATAATAATATTATTTTGTAGATTAATGTTTGCTCCCTAAATTAGTTGCATATTTTTAAATATCATACATGAAACAACTAACTGCTTTTTTATTTTTAAGCATGGTGTATTTTTCTCATGCTCAAAGTGTTCGTACCAATGTTAAGTTTGGCGATGTATCTGCCGCCGATTTTGCTACAAAAGTATACAGTATTGATAGTAATGCACAAGCTGTTGTATTATTTGATTATGGCAATGTAAAGTATGAAGGTAACAACTCTGGCTTTTTTAATGTTGTTTATAAATACCATAAGCGTATTCATATTTTAAATAAAAATGCCTTTGATTTGGCAACTATTGAAATTCCATTGTACAAACGAGGTCTTGAAGAAGATAAAATTGAAAAATTAGAGGCCGTTACATATAATTTCGAAAATGGAAAAGTAGTGTCTAAAAAAATTGATAAAAGTTCTATATTTAAAGATAAAGCCAATAAATACACCACTATTCAAAAGTTTACTTTACCTGATTTAACTGAAGGCTGTATAATTGAATATATATATACAATTAGTTCTCCAACTCCCAGTACTATTAGAACTTGGTATTTCCAAGGAAGGTATCCAGTATTATGGAGTGAGTATAATACCACTATTCCGTCTTGGTATTCTTTTGTAAGAACTAGGCAGGGATATATTCCATTTGTAAAAGATTCAACTTATATCAGCTCCGAATATTATTCTTTATTAGTACCAGGTGAAGCAGCTATGGATAGAAACGAAGTTTATAGTGGCAATATTAGTTCTACCATTACAAGATGTGCTCAACAAAATATTCCTGCTATTAAAACAGAAAATTTTGTTTCCTCCATTCGAAATCATATTTCAAATATTAGTTTTCAGTTGTCTGCATTTCGTCCCTTTGATGGTACTCCACGACGTATTGGAGGAAATTGGATGGATGTTGCTTCAGATTTGATGAAGAGAGAAGATTTTGGTGCTGAATTATCAAAAAGTGCTGGTTGGATAAATTCGGAAGCTAAAACAATTTGTTTAGGTGCTGTAACAGATATGGAAAAAGCGAAAAAAATATTTACTTATATAAGAGATAATTTTACTTGTACAGATTATGACGATTATAGCATGAATCAACCTTTGAAGAAGGTTTTTCAAGCTAAAAAAGGAAATGTTGCTGAAATTAATTTGCTTTTAATTGCTATGTATCACTCAATAGGGTTAACAGCAAAGCCTGTTATTTTAAGTACGAGAGAAAACGGTAAGGCACCTGTTGTGTATCCTATTTTAAGCAGATTTAATTACACAATTTGTCAGCTAGAATTGGAAGATGAAAAGTTACTTATAGATGCAGCTCATAAAAAACTGGGATTTGCAAAGTTGACCTCTGAGTGTTATAACGATTTTGGAAGAGTAGTAGATGAACAAATGCCAAGCTTAGTGAATTTATCGGCTGATTCATTACTAGAGGCTAAATTAACTTCTGTTTATATTATTAACCCTGAAGAAGGTGGTGGAATGATTGGAACATTTAAATCAACCTTAGGCTATTTTGAGTCATTAGATATGAGAGAAGAACTTGAAAAGAAAAAGAAAGAAGAAGTTTTTGCTGATATAAAGCAATCATATACATATGAAATAAATATCAGTAATACTGCATTAGATTCTTTAGAGGTATTTGAAAAACCTATTGATTTAAAATACGATTTTAAGTTTGCCTTAGATGAAGACATAATTTATTTCAATCCCATGTTAACCGAAGCATATAAAGCCAATCCCTTTAAAGCATTAACAAGGTCTTATCCTGTAGAAATGCCTTTCAAATCTTCGGAAACATATATTTTAAATATGGAAATTCCCGAAGGATATGCCATTGATGAAATGCCTAAAGGTGCAAGAATTAAGTTTAACGAAAACGACGGAATGTTTGAATATTTAATTGGGAAAGTAGGTAAATCACTTCAATTAAGATGTTCTTTAAAAATGAATATTGCCAACTTTAGTATTGATGACTATGCTACTTTAAGAGATTTTTATGGATTTATTGTACAAAAGCAAAGTGAGCAAATAGTATTTAAGAAAATTAAAAAATAATTTATGTTAAAGCGTTTGTTGTTGTTATCTTTTTTTGCTCCTTTAATGCTTTTTGCTCAAAAGTATGCAGTAAATAAAATTCCAGATTCGTTAAAAGAAGGAGCTAATGCGGTTAAGCGATATGAAGAATTAGTCATTAGTATTAAATCTCCAAGTAAAGCCGTTATTAAACATAAATATGTTATTACAATTTTAAATGCTTCGGGCGATAGGTTTGCTTATTACTATAACTCTTACGATAAGCTGAGCAGCTTACAAGATATTTCTGGTTATTTATATGATGCCGATGGAAAAGAAATAAAAAAAGTAAAGAAAAAAGATATACAAGATGTAAGTAGTGATGATGAAATGAGTTTGATGACGGATGATAGAATTAAACGCCATAGTTTTTTCTATACAACTTATCCATACACTATTGAATACGAAGATGAAAAAGAGTTAGATGGTATTTTCTTTTTGCCCAAATGGCAACCAATGCTTTCTTACAGCTTTGCAGTTGAAGAAAGTAACTATATAGTAGAGTTGCCCGAAAATTATCAAATACGTTACAAGCAATTTAATTATTTGACACAACCAACAATAACAAATAGTGGCAAAAAACAAGTATATGCATGGAAAGTGAATCATCATAAAAGCATTAACTATGAGCCATTCATGCCTTCGTTTACAGATGTTACAACCAATGTTTATGTTGCACCCAATGATTTTTCTATTGGTGGATACAACGGTAATATGAGTACTTGGCAAAACTTTGGTAAGTTCATAGCAGAGCTCAATAAAAGTAGAAATGAACTTCCGGAGAATATTAAAAGTGATATTCAAAAACTTGTAAGTGGACTTACGTCAACCGAAGAAAAAGTAAAAGTATTATACGAGTACTTACAAAAAAATACACGATACATTAGTATTCAAATGGGTATTGGTAGTTGGCAACCTTTTGATGCAAAATTTGTAGCTTCTAAACGTTATGGCGATTGTAAAGCTTTAAGCAATTATATGGTGAGTGTTTTAAAAGAGGCTGGCGTAAAAGCCAACTATGTAGTTATTAAATCTGGTAGAGGTGCTAAAGGTTTATGGGAAGATTTTCCTGCACCTTATTTTAACCATGCTGTTGCTTGTGTGCCAAACGGAAAAGATACTATTTGGTTAGAATGTACTAGCCAAACTGAAAGTGCAGGGTTTATGGGTTCATTTACTGGAAATAGAAAAGCAATTATGGTTGATGAAGAAGGAGGACATATTGTTAGAACACCTAATTATTTTACTAATGAAAATTTGCAACTACGAAAAGTAACAGCTGATATAAATAAAGATGGAACTTTAGTAGCTAATGTTAAAACTGTTTTTACTGGAGTACAACAAGAATTACAACATAGTCTCATTCACAATTATTCTGATGAGGAAAGAAAAAAGTATTTGAATAGCTATATTAGTTTACCTACTTATGTAGTTGAGAAAAATGAATATAAAGAAACTAAAGGGAAACTGCCTATTGTAGAAGAGTATTTAAAAATTGTTTCGGCAGGGTATGCAAATATTAGTTCTAAACGACTATTTGTTACGCCTAATTTATTTAACAAGGGTGGAAAATTATCGAGTGATAAACCTAGAAAATTTGATATAGAAATAGATTATGCTTATAAAGATGTTGATACAATAATTATCAATATTCCTGAAGGGTATACTGCCGAAGCATTACCTAAAGATGTATCCATCACCAATAAGTTTGGAACCTATTCCATTCAGTTTTCTGTAAAAGGAGAACAAATTAATGTTTTAAGAATTTACGAAACAAAAGAAGCCAATTATCCAGCTTCTGATTACAATGAGCTGGTTAAATTTTATAATGAAATAGCTAAAGCCGATAGAAGCAAAATTGTAATGCTCAAAAAAGAATAGACTATTAATAATTACCAATTTATATCAAAACCAAAAGTGCCAATCAATTCAATATAGCCAAAATTGTGGCGTATTCTATTGCCTTTAAGTGTAGGTGTATTGGCTAATGCATTAATGTATTGCACAAAACCAGTTTTGCCTGTAAACTCCAAGAAAAATTTCTTGCCAGGATAAAACCTGAAACCACTTTCGGCACTTAAATTATAACCAGCAATATGAAACATATTGTTTAATTCTTCGCCACGCCAAGTAAAATCTGTTCTTGGAATATTAATGCCTGCACCAGCTTTCCAAACCCAAGTTAGTAATTTACGTTGTTTATGTTTTGTATAAGCTAATATTCTTTGCTCCACATAATTGATGTGTAATAGATTGCCACCATCGGTATGTTCTACATGTAAAAATGTGGCAGGGTTTAAAACACTATCTCCATTTACTTGCACTCCATCAATTGTTCCTGTAACTCTTGCAGTTTGCCCATCGCTTACAATGTATTTTATATGATCGAAGTTTATTTCTAACGCTTTTGTTTTGGATTTGTTTAAATAAAAACCAATTCTATAACTGTATTGAGGTATTGAAATTTCATGAGGCTTTTTGGGTATAGCATCTAAATCAGGACTATCATGTGCTTTTACTTTATGTAGTGTAAAGTTGTTGCCATTACTCATTTTTACATGAATATTACTACGTGTGTACCACTCTGTATTATAACCCCATTGAAAATACATGCTTTTAAAAAAAGGTTCTTTCTTTTTCGCTTCTTGTGCCTCTACATGATTTACTACTATGCCTAACAACACAAATACCATCAACTTTTTCATACCAATTTTACAACGCTTTAATATGCTTTATAATTTTATTTACAAGTTGATGCAAATTGAGATTCAATAATTCCTCTAACCGAAGAAAATAATTCTTTCTTTGCATCACTTAAAAAACCTTTGGGCAATATTATACATGCATAGCCATTGCATACATTAATAAATGGCCAAAAGCCCAAAAAATTAGTACAACCGGCAACAATCGTTTTTCCATCGGCATCTTTTTCTAAAATTGTACCACCTAAACCAAAATCAAATCCTGTTGCTTCTTTAGGAGCATAACTAATTGAAATATCTTTTACCTGAATTGCCAATAACTCTTCTACCGATTTTGCACTCAATATTTGTTTGCCATTATGTACACCTTTATTTAACAGCATAGCCAAAAAGTTCATATAGTCATTCGCTGTGCTTGCAGCTCCAGAAGCTGGATTTACAGCTCTTCCATCGTTAGATGAAAAACTTGTATTCTTCATGTTTAGTGGTCGCAATAATTTTTGCGACATGATTTGTTCAAATCCTTTTTTACTAATTTTTTCAATTACTCTAGCAGCAATGTTAATACCCATATTGCTGTACCAAAAATCGGTTCCTGTATTGGCTTTAATTTCTCTTTTGGCATAATCATCTACCATGGCTTCTAAGGTTTCAAACTTACCCGATTCGCTAATGCTCCACTTTTTACTTTCAATTCCAATTAAATCGGTTAGGCAATGTCTTATAGTAATATACTTTTTACCATAAGTTGCATAAATAGGTAAGTAATCTGCAATAGGTGTTTCTAAACTTAATTTGCCTTCGTCTATAAATTGTAAAACTAAAGCAGCAGTTAACCAACGACTTGCACTTGCAATAGGCACTTGAGTTTTTTCGTCAAAAAAATCGCCTAGCTTTTTCTTGTATACTAGTTTGCCATCTTTATAAATCAATGTAACAACATCGGCTCCTAAATTTTTTTTATTTTTTTCTAATAAGGCATCCAATTCTGTTGCTACAAATTGAGCATTACTAACAAGTATGGTAAAACAGAAAGCAATAGCGAATAAAAATTTTTGCTTCATATAAGTGAATTTAATTTTTAACAATGTTAAGTAAAGTTGGGTTCAATTAAACTGAAAATTCAATACTCCACAAAAATAACTGAAACAATAGCATGAAACTCAATAATAATGTGCCTTTCAGGCAGTTTTGTTTTACTTTTAATGACATCATTTCTTGTTTATGATAATGGATATTTTTTTGCTGGATATAAACAGGAATTAGGGGTTAGTTATTTGGGTTTCGGAATTTTAAACTGTTAACTCATAACTCGAAACTCGTAATTCTTAACTCGTAACAAAAATTTCAAAATAAAATGAACCTAAATAATTATACCATCAAAGCACAGGAAACCATTCAGGCTGCCCAACAAGTAGCTTTTAATAATGGTAATCCCAACATTGAAACCAATCACTTGCTTAAAGCATTGTTGAAAGACGATGATAGTGCAATTGATTACTTATTGAAAAAGAACAATGTAAATGTTGCTTTTGTTGAAACAAAAATTGATGAAACAATTAATCGTTTGCCTAAAACCTCAGGAACAGAACCTGCTCAAAATCTAAGTCGTGATTTAAACAATGCATTGCTAAAAGCCAATGCCAGTTTAAAACAATTTGGCGATGAATTTGTGAGTGTTGAACACTTAGTAATTGGCTTATTATCGGTTAATGATGATACTGCTAAAACCTTAAAAGATGCAGGTTTAACAGAGAAGGGATTAATTGCAGCAATTAAAGATTTGCGAAAAGGGACTACTGTCAACTCTGCAACACAAAACCATCAATATAATGCTTTGCAGAAGTATGCCAACAACTTAAACGAACGTGCAAGAAGTGGAAAATTAGATCCAGTTATTGGTCGTGATGAAGAAATAAGAAGAACACTTCATATACTTACTCGTCGTTCAAAAAATAACCCCATTTTAGTTGGTGAGCCAGGTGTTGGTAAAACAGCTATTGCAGAAGGTTTAGCCATGCGTATTGTAAATGGCGATGTGCCGGAAAACCTAAAAAGCAAAATCATTTTTGCATTAGATATGGGTTTGTTAATTGCTGGTGCAAAGTACAAAGGCGAATTTGAAGAACGTTTAAAAGCTGTGGTTAAAGAAGTACAAAGTAGCGAAGGTGAAATCATATTATTTATTGATGAAATACACACACTAATTGGTGCTGGTGGTGGAGAAGGTGCAATGGATGCAGCCAATATTTTAAAGCCAGCATTGGCAAGAGGAGAGTTAAGAGCAATTGGTGCAACTACATTAAACGAGTATCAAAAATATTTTGAAAAAGACAAAGCTTTAGAAAGAAGATTTCAAAAAGTTATTGTAGATGAGCCAAGTGTTGAAGATGCAGTGTCTATTCTTCGTGGTATAAAAGATAAGTACGAAACGCACCATCATGTGCGTATTAAAGATGAAGCTATTATTGCTGCGGTAGAATTATCACATCGGTATGTTACAGATAGATTTCTACCAGATAAAGCCATTGATTTAATTGATGAAAGTGCTGCTAAGCTTAGACTTGAGATGAATAGCATGCCTGAAGAATTGGATAAATTAGAACGTCAAATTCGTCAGTTAGAAATAGAACGTGAAGCTATTAAACGTGAAAATGATGAAGATAAATTGAAAGAACTTTCTCAAGATATTTCATTGCTTTCTGTAGAACGAGATACATTAAAAGCCAAGTGGAAACAGGAAAAAGAAGTTGTAGAAAAAATACAAAATGCCAAAGCCGATATTGAGCAATTAAAAACAGATGCTGAACGTGCCGAACGTGATGGAGATTTTGGTAAGGTTGCTGAAATACGCTATGGCAAAATAAAAGAACAAGAAAAAATAATTGCTGCATTAAGTGTAGAGCTAGAAGAACAAAGCGAAAAACGTTTGTTGAAAGAAGAGGTAGACGCTGAGGATATTGCAGAAGCTGTAGCAAAATCTACAGGCATTCCAGTAAGTAAAATGCTGCAGAGTGAAAGAGAAAAGTTATTGTTGTTGGAAGATGAATTACACAAACGTGTTGTAGGGCAGGAAGAAGCTATTACAGCTGTTGCAGATGCCATTAGAAGAAGTAGGGCTGGTTTGCAAGATCCTAAAAAGCCAATAGGTAGTTTTATTTTCTTAGGTACAACAGGTGTTGGTAAAACTGAATTGGCAAAAACATTGGCTGAGTATTTATTTGATGATGAAAGCATGATGACGAGAATAGATATGAGTGAATACCAAGAGAAGCATGCTGTATCTCGTTTGGTGGGTGCTCCTCCAGGTTATGTTGGTTACGATGAAGGAGGCCAGTTAACTGAGGCAGTTCGTCGTAAACCTTACAGTGTGGTTCTATTGGATGAAATTGAAAAAGCTCATCCAGATGTATGGAATATTTTATTACAAGTGTTGGATGATGGTAGATTGACTGATAATAAAGGCAGAGTGGTGAACTTTAAAAATACCATTATCATTATGACCAGCAATATTGGTAGCCACATTATTCAGGAAGCATTTGAAACTGTAACTGAAAACAATGTAGATGCAACTACTGAGAAAGCAAAGGTTGAAGTGATGCAGTTGTTAAGACAAACCATTCGTCCTGAGTTTTTAAATCGGGTAGATGAAATTATCATGTTCCAACCATTGTTGAAAAAACAAATAGCTTCTATCATCAACATTCAATTAGAAGGATTAAAAAAATTGGTTGCAACCAATGGCATACAACTTGTTTTTAGTGATTATTTAATTGACTATTTAAGTGAACATGGCTACGATCCACAATTTGGTGCAAGACCATTGAAGCGATTAATTCAAAAAGAAATTGTGAATGGGTTAAGTAAAAAAATCTTAGCTGGTGATATAGATAAATCAAAATCAGTTTTAATAGATGTATTTGACGGATTGGTAGTGTTTAGAAATGAAGGGTAAGAGATTTTGTACAGTAATTTGCGATTTAAACTAAAAACGTCATGATTTTGTTCATGACGTTTTTTAGTTTATGTTTTAAATGTTAATTCTAATCTTCTAAAAATGATAACCAACTTTTAAACCAATATTAAAATTAAGTAAAGTTTGTTTGTACTCACCAGTTCCTTCTCTTAATGAAAAGCCAGGTCCAGAAAAATCTGCAACATATTTGTTTCCAGTAACATTTCTAATTCCAATAGCAGTACTCCATTCAAAGCTAATTCTATCATTCAAACTTTGAGATCCAAAATGAACCATAAAATCAGAAACTTTTTCATATTCAGATTTTGTAGGACCAGTTTGAGTATAGTTGTTTGAAGAACCAGCAATACCTGGTATTTCAAAATTGTATTTGTAATTATCAAATGATAGTCCTAAGTAACTTCCTTCTAAACCTTCACTTGCAAAATAAACTCTTGGTTGAATAGTAAACATACTGCCCATAGTTGCTTTTCTAGACGAAAATTCATACACATACTCAGATAAATCATTCTGTACTCCATTTGTATATTTTATAGATTCTATACCATTCTCACTTTGAAAAGCATTTCTCGAATAGTTGCGGTTTGTTAAACCAGCACCTATTTGTATGGAAAGAAAATCTGTAATTCTTCTTTCATATAACAAAGGGAATGTTCCACTTACTAAACCTAAAGGAGCAATTTTAATAATATTATTTTCTGATGACTGTCCTTGTTTCTTTTCTGATTTTGTAGAAGTGGGCTTATTGAAAATAATAACTGTAGAACTATCTTTTGCAGCTTTCTTAGTTTGTGAAAATCCTGAAAAAGTTGAAATTAAGATTAGAATTGAAGAAAGTACTACTCGGGTAAATTTTAGCATAAATGTAATTTTGAAGACAAAAATAGTTTCTATATTATTGTAAAAAAATTTTCATGAAAAAAAACGCTTATTTATTTTTATTTTCTCAGCTATTATTAATCTGTAGCATCAATGCCCAACAAGTAACATTGAATTGGGGTGAAGAAAGTAAAGTAGAGTTAGATTATAACTCTTTTGTAACTGGTAAAGGAACCGATTTAATAAAATTGTGTTTTGAGTATTCTGGAGGAGGGTTATTTGGTGGAAAAAGAACTGTAACTCCAGTTGTTTCCAGATATAATAGTAAACTAGCTGAACAGGGTGTTAAACGCTATGAAGTAGATGAGAAAGGAATTTCATTCCTTAATCTGTTGAGTGTAAAAGAAAAGTTGCACCTATTTACAAGCCAATATGATAAAGCAACTAAAGCAACTTCATTTTATTGCCAAACATTAGATGTGGTTTCTTTAAATCCAAAAGGAAGCCCTAAAAATTTAGGCTCTTTTGATGCGATCAACAAATCGGCTCAATCTACAGTTGGATATGAAGTGTCTAAAGATTCTTCAAAAATTTTAATGTTAGGCCTTTCACCATATTCGAAAAAGGAAAATGAAAAGTATTATATAGCTGTTTATGATGATAACATGAATAAACAATGGGATAATACTGTTGAGCTTCCTTATAAAGATAAATTTGTAGAGATATTTGATAGGTTAGTTACCAATGATGGTAAAGTTGGGGTACTTATTAAGCATTATGATCAAGAAGTTACCAAGGAAACTGTGAAAGTAGGTGGCGAAAAAATACCATCTTATACAACAAAGTTTTTACTTTATGAAAAAGGAGTTGATAAGCCAACTGAGTATATTTTAAATTTAAACAGTAAGTTCATTCATACGCTACAGTTAACAAGTGATATTGATAATAATTTAACTTTATTTGGTTTGTATAAAAATAAATATGATGGATATGTTTCTGGATACTTTATAACAACGATAGATAAAGTGACGAAGGCTGTTAATAACGTAAAGATGGATGCATTTCCAATGGAGTTTCTTGAAATGATTAAAAAAGATAAGCAAGGAAGTGATAAAGAAAAAGATCCAGGTCTTTATAATGCGTTTTCACTTGCTACAGTTGTAGATAGAAATGATGGTAGCAAGGATTATATACTTGAATACAGAAGTGAAGTATACATACAACCAAGTTCTTATAGATCTAATGGTATGTGGGTATCTACTCCTGGCTATTGGATATATAATTATGGTGATATTATTGATATTTGTATAAAACCTAATAATAGCACAGTATTAACTCGTATTCCTAAAATGCAAACATCAAAAAATATAAGAATTTATAGTAATTTTCAAGCTTTGACTTATAAAGATAAATTATTATTATTTTACAATGATGATAAGGATAATGTAGATAGAGATTTGGCTAAAAAACCTGAAACCTTAACCAAATTTAATAAGTGTGTTTTAGTGAAAACTGTTGTAGATGCTAAAGGTAGTTTTACGAGAGAATCTGTATTCGACCACAGCGATACTAAACTAACTGTTTGTGTAAGAGAGTGTGTAATTGTTGGTAAAAATAGAATTGGACTATATGCACAAAAAAATGGTGGATTATTTGCTGCTGCAAAAGATATGATTGGGGTATTAGAGGTGAAATAATTTAGTTTGCCTCCTTAATACCTACTTGGCTGGTTCAAGTTGTAAAAAAATAGCAATAGTTAATATAAGCGTATTGTAAGAGGAGGCTGTATAAAACAGCCTCCTTTTTTTTAACTCAAAATCTTATTTCTTGCAATTAAGCAACCACCCATTACACCTGCTTTATCGGCTAGTTTGGTTACTTTAAATTGGGTATCGCTATTGACTAAACTTAGAGAATATTTGTTCAATGCTGTTCTTGCAGGTAGTTTTATATAATCACCTGTTTTAGAAATAGTACCTCCTAGAATTACCAATTCAGGGTTAAGTAAATTAATTAATACTGCCAATGCTCTTCCTAGTTTTTCACTAAACTCTGCCAATAATTCAATTACCAACATATCTTCTTGTAAGGCAGCTTCAACAATATCATTCAACTTTATATCATCTATTTTTTTCCCTTTTTTCAATAGGGTAGAGGATGAGCCTTCTTTTAATTTTTCCTTAAACATCCTAATCAATGCCAAACCAGAAACTTCAGTTTCTAAACAACCTTTTTTACCACACTGACAAATTATTTCGTTGTTAAAAAATGGCATGTGACCAAATTCGCCACTAAAGCCCGATTTGCCATAATACAGTTTTCCATCTAATAAAATTCCTAAGCCAGTACCATAATCTAGGTTTACAAACAATACATTTTTTTCATCTCCAACAACACCACTACAAAATTCGCCATAAGCCATTGCTCTTGAATCGTTTTCTAAAAATGTTCTAATGCCTAATGCATTTTCAATGGTTTCACTTAGAGGTGCTTCATTAAAATGAAAAAAGCTATAACTATAACCTGTATTAATATTAATTCTTCCCGATAAGTTTATTCCAACACCAAGAATTTTGTTTTTACCTAATTTCTGTTCTTTAATAAATGCTTTAATACAATTCACTAAATTGGTTAGCGATTCTGGTGTGTTTTCCATTACATAAGGCACATTCTCTTTTACAGTAACCAAATGTTTTTTAAAATCGAGTAATCCAATATTAATTCCAAAGCGTTTTACATCAACTCCAATAAAATAACAAGCATCGCTAACCAATCCATATACATTGGCTCTTCGTCCACCAGTTGAATCTAATTTACCTTCATCTTGTAAAATACCATCTTCTATGAGTTCATTTACAATGCTGGTAATTTTAGGAGTACTAATAGCTAATTCTTTAGCTAAATCGGCAATGGTCATATCGCCATCTTGATCTATTTGATTGATGATGGCTTTTTTCAAAGCTTTGTTTTTATGTGCTACTCCAGAGGTAACACTTTCAGAAGAAAAAACTTCAAACAGTTGATGTGCGGTTGTCATGTTGCTAAGGTAAACGCTATTTTGTATTTTGATTATTCTATCTAAGTATACCAACTAAATAAATTTTTTAAAAAAGTTGACTAATTTTAAAAAGAAATATTAATATTGTATTTGAACTTAGTAATTAATATTAATTATATAGCCGTGGTTACAACGATTGCACCTAACGATACTGCTTTGTTGCCTAGTAAAGAATTGCTTAGCAACTATGCTCAACAATATTATACTGAATTGGTAAATAATATTTTACCTTTTTGGCTGAACAATAGTAAAGACGAGCATTTTGGCGGTTTTTTCACTTGTTTAGATAGATCTGGCAATGTGTATGATACCGATAAATTCATGTGGTTACAAGGTAGAGAAGTGTGGTGTTTTAGTTATATGTACAATCAAGTAGAAGCTAATTCTGCTTGGCTTGAAATGGCAAAACATGGTGCTAACTTCATGGAAAAATATGGTAGAGATGCTCAAGGAAATTGGTATTTTTCTTTAACTCAAGATGGCAAACCACTTGTACAACCTTATAATATTTTTAGTGATTGTTTTGCCTGCATGGCTTTTGCAGCTTTAGATAAAGCTAGTCCTAGCGATACGTATAAAAAAATTGCATTAGATACATTTAATAATATTATAGCAAGAAAAGATAATTGGAAAGGTATTTACAATAAAAATTATCCTGGTACAAGAAGTTTAAAAAACTTTTCATTGCCTATGATATTGTGCAATCTTGCATTAGAATTAGAACATATTATTGGTACAGAAAAAGTGAACAGTTTTATTCCAGAAGTGATACAAGAGGTAATGGAAGTTTTTTATCAACCCTCAACTGGATTAATCTTAGAAAACGTATATCCCGATGGTAGTTTTTGCAACAGTTTTGAAGGCAGATTAATGAACCCGGGTCATGCAATTGAAGCTATGTGGTTTATTATGGATTTAGGCAAACGCAGCAATGATCAAGCGTTAATTGAAAAGGCTTGTACCATAATGTTGAATACGTTGGAATATGGATGGGATAAAGAATTTGGTGGAATATTTTATTTTTTAGATATCAATAATCATCCTCCACAACAATTAGAATGGGATCAAAAATTGTGGTGGGTACATGTAGAAGCTTTAGTAGCATTGGCTAAAGGATATACATTAACTGGCAATACACAATGTTTAACATGGTTCAATAAAATTCATGATTATACATGGAAACATTTTAAAGATACCGAACACGGCGAATGGTTTGGTTATTTGAATAGAAGAGGAGAAGTGTTATTGCCATTGAAAGGTGGTAAATGGAAAGGTTGTTTTCATATTCCACGTTCATTATATCAAGTATATAAAACCTTTAGCAGTCTCAAATAATTTTATGTTCAAAAGAATATATTATATTCTAATTTCTTTTTGTATTGTTACCACATTGTCTGCACAAAAGGTAGTGCATACAAGTGTTTTGGTTATTGGTGGAGGTGCTGGGGGAACAGCAGCAGGCTTGCAAAGTGCAAGAATGGGTGTACCAACAATTATTGCAGAAGAAACTACTTGGTTGGGTGGAATGTTAAGTGCTGCTGGAGTTGCTGCTACTGATGGTAATCATAGACTTCCGTCAGGGATATGGGATGAATTTAGAGAAGCTTTATATAATATTTATGGTGGTCCCAATAAAGTTTTTACTGGCTGGGTAAGTAACACACAATATGAACCTCATAAAGCCGATAGTATTTTTAAATCTTGGGCTAAAAAAGAAAAGCAATTAACTGTTTTGCATGAAATGATTTTTCAGCAAGCAATTGTAAAAAATAAAACGGTTATTGGGGCTATTTTTTTGAATAAAAAAAATAATTCTACCATAACCATTTATGCCAAGCAAACCATTGATGCAACTGAATTGGGCGATGTTTTAGCTAGTGCTAAAATACCTTGTAATATTGGTATGGAAGCGGATCAACTAACAAAAGAAAATGTTGGTGTAAAAGAAAATAACAACATTATTCAAGATTTAACTTATGCTGCTGTTTTAAAAGATTATGGTAGAGGTGCAGATAAAACCATTCCTCAACCTGCTAATTATACGCCAGAAGAATTTGATGCTGCTTGCTCTAATTACTATAAAAATCCAAGCAGGCAAAAACCTTCTGTGGATGCTCAAAAAATGTTAGATTATGGCAAATTGCCTAATAATAAATACATGCTTAATTGGCCAGGTTATGGCAATGATTGTTATGTGAATTTATTGTCGTTTACTCGTTTGCAAAGAGATTCTGCTTTAGAACATGCGAAGCAACAAACTTTTCGATTTATTTATTTCATTCAAACACAATTGGGCTTTAAACAAATAGGTATTGCCGATGATGAGTTTCCAACAAAAGACAACTTGCCGTTAATTGCTTATCACAGAGAAAGTAGACGATTGGTTGGAAAAGTTCGTTTCAATATTCATCATATTGCAAAGCCATTTGAATATGATTTATATAAAACTGGAATTGCAGTTGGCGATTATCCAATAGATCATCACCATAAAAAAAATCCCAACGCTCCACAAAAATTAGACTTTCCACCTATTCCATCTTTCAATGTTCCTTTAGGAAGTTTAATACCCAAAAATTTCAATGGAATTATCGCAGCTGAAAAAAATATTAGTGTTAGTAATGTGGTTAATGGAACTACACGTTTACAACCTTGCGTATTAACCACTGGTCAAGCTGCTGGCGTTGTAGCAGCACTAGCAGTAATCAAAAAACAGCAACCTGTGTCACTAGACATACGTCAGGTGCAAGAAATTCTAATTAACAATAATGCATTAATTATGCCTTATTTAGATGCAGGTATTCAGCATAAACATTTTAAGGCTATACAAAAGATTGGAGCAACAGGTATTTTACGTGGAAAGGGAATACCCAATGCTTGGGCAAATCAAACTTGGTTTTATCCAGATTCTAGTGTACTTACAAGTTCATTTCAAGAACATTTTCAAAAGTATGGAAATGCCAATTTCATACAATCAGAATACTTAACTATAGAAGGTGCATTAAATATTATTGCAGTTCATAAAAATTTACATTCATCTTATCCTAAAAATAGTCAGGGTTTACAACAAACTATTCAATTAAAGTGGAGTGAATGGCAACTAAACAATTTTAATGTATCGAGAAATATTACAAGAGCTGAGTTGGCTGTTTTATTAGATAAAACAATTGACCCATTTCATAACAAAAAAATTAATCATCAAGGAAAAAATAGTCAATAATTTTTTAAAACAAAAACAGAGATATGAGAAAACTAACGTTATTGCTGCTATTATGCTTTGCTTTTGGGCAACAGCTTTTGGCACAGCAATTAAAAGTTACAGGTAAGGTAACAGATGCTGCTACTGGCAACCCAATAGAGGGGGCAACTGTACAGGTAAAAGGTACTAAAAACAATGCCATTACCAATTTACAAGGTATGTTTAGTATTAAAGCCAATAAAGGCGAGATATTATTAATTAGTACAATCGGGTTTACTAATAAAGAGGTTGTTGTAAGTAATGAATTTTTGGAGGTCCAATTAATATTAGAATCTAAAGATTTGCAAGATGTAGTAGTAGTAGGTTATGGAACACAAAAAAGAGGAAAAATAACCGCTTCAGTTGCAACTGTTACAGGTGATCAATTAATTAGACGACCATTAGCCAACGTAAGTATGGGTTTACAAGGTATGGCTCCTGGGGTTACAGTAAGACAAGGTTCTGGACAGCCTGGAGCAGATGCTGGACAGATTAATATTAGAGGCATTGGCTCTGTAAGTGGTAGTAGTGCTCCTTTAATTATTGTAGATGGAGTTGAATTTGCCAATATGAATGATGTTGACGCTAATGTAATTGAAAATATATCAATTATTAAAGATGCAGCAGGTGCAGCAGTATATGGGGCTAGAGGAACCAATGGAGTAATTTTAATTACTACTAAACGAGGTCAAAAAGGTCAATGCCCGGGTAAAACTTCTATTTCATTCAATAGTTTTGTAACTGCACAAAGGCCTACAAATATGCCAACCACATTATCGGCGGTTGATAATATGCTTTTGCAAAACGAATCACGGGCTGCTACTGGTTCAACTATTTTACCATTTTCACAAGCTCAAATTGATTTATATAGAAACAACGCCCCCAATAATTTTACTGTGTTTAATACAGATTGGCAGGATTTAATTTTTCAAAATACTGGCTTAATGCAAAACCATAATATTATTGTAAGTGGCGGTAGCGACAAATCTAGATTTATGGCTTCTGGTACTTATTTAAATCAACAAGGATTATTAACCAACAATAAGTTTACAAGATATGATTTGAGAATAAATGGTGATGTTGATGTTACAGATAAAATTAAATTTAGTACCAATTTATTTTACACAAAATCTACCAACTATGTTCCAGCAGGTGCTAGCACTACAGAAATAATTCAACGTGCTATTACCATGTCTAGGCAATGGGCTGGAAAATTTGATGAGGGTAAATATGGTGATGCAGGTCAATCAAATAATGTAAATCCAATTGCATTAGCAGAAAGTTCTGGAGTAACTAAAACAGAAACCCCTACGCTTTCAATGCGTTTTGCATTAAAAGCCGAGGTAATCAAAAATTTGTTTTTAGAAGTTGCATACAATAACAGAGCTTCATACACACAATCAATTAGACCAGGTAGAACCTATTCTGTATATTCTCCAAACCCAGCAAGTAATACTTTAAATTATATAGGAGAATTTGGTGTACTTGACTCTGCGTTAACATATACCAATAATAGAACAAATAATAATCAGTATTATGCATCAGGCGACTATAGCTTTAAGATAGCCAAAATTCACAATATTAAAGTGCAGGCCGGGATGCAATCATTTGATAATTATACTGAGAGTGTGAGTGCTACACGATTTGGTTTACAATATCCTGATAGACCTTATTTTGGTTTTGCAACATCTTCAACACAGCCATCTGTTGGGGGGAGTGCAACTGAAAATGCATTGCTAGGTTATTTTGCTAGATTAAATTATGACCTGATGAATAAATATTTTCTTGAACTTAATGCAAGAAACGATGGTTCATCAAAGTTTGGGGCAAAAGAAAATAAGCAGAGAGCCACATTTGCTGGTGCTAGTGCTGGATGGATCATTAGTAAAGAAAACTTTATGTCTAAGTTATCAGCAATTAATTTTGCAAAACTCAGATTATCGTATGGTGCATTAGGAAATGAAGGAACTAGTGGAGGTAATTTTCCTTTTGTAGCACAAGTATCCAATAATATAGATTATTATTTTAACAATGTAATTACTCGAGGAAATGCTCTTGCAAATATCCCTAATGTTAATCTTTCATGGGAAAGAAGTACCCAATTTGATATTGGGCTTGACCTAAGTTTATTAAAAAATAAGTTGAATATAACTTTTGATTATTATGAAAAAAAGATAACAGATATGCTTATATCTGTTCCAGTTCCTGCATATGCTGGTTTTGCTAGCAGTACATCCTTTATTCCTGCCAATGTTGGTAGCATGATTAATAAAGGTTGGGAGTTTTCAGCTACTTATAAAAATAAAGTAGGTAAATTATCTTATTCAATTACAGGTAATATATCAGACGTTAAAAACATGGTGTTGAATACCAATAACCAAGATATTGTGGGCGGCGATAATCAAATTTCTAGAGCAGGTTACTCCATTAATTCTTATCGATTATATCAAACCAATGGATTATATCAAGTAGGTGAAAATTACAACAGCCCAATTAATGGAACTAGACTAACTGGTGCTGGAGATATTAGATATGTAGATGTAAATGGAAGTGGTGTATTAAACGACTCAGATAGGGTGATTATGGGTAACAATTTCCCACGATATGATTATAGCACAGATATTACATTGAGTTATGGAAGCTTTGATTTGAATATATTTATTTTCGGGGTAGCCAAAAGAGATAATTATATCAGTGGTTTAGGTGTTCAACCTTTTGCAGCACCTAATTGGTTTGCTTCTGGCTTAACAACTGCTTTAGATAGATGGACACCTAACAATCCTGGAGCAGCTTATCCAAGATTATATGATGGTGGAAATGGTAACTATATTGGCTCAGATTTTTGGTTAAGAAATGGTGCTTTTTTACGGGTGAAACATATTACTTTAGGGTATAACTTGTCTAAAAAATGGATGGAAAAAATGAAATTCCAACAATTTCGAGTTTATGCAAGTGTTGTTAATCCATTCACCATTTCTAATTATGAGCCTGGATTTGATCCTGAAATTAATAATAATAATGCTGCTTTTTATCCAATTATGCGTACTGCAACTATTGGTTTTAATGTTCGATTTTAATTAATTTAAAATAATTTAGTTATGAGATACACTAATAAATTTAAGATATTTTCAATTTTATTTATATTTTTAATAGCCACTTTTTCCTGTAAAAAATATTTAGATAAACAACCGCTAGACGCAATTACATCTGAAGATTTTTATCAAACAGCAGCTCAAATAAACCAAGCTTTAACAGGTGTATATAATGCTTATGGAGCCAGAACTGTGAGTCCTGGTTTAAATAATCCTACACCATATTATTCTAAAATGGATTTGTATACCGAAATTGGTTTAGAGCGAGGCCTAAACGGTACTATTGGTTCTGGTGCTTACAATACTACCAACGGAACTGTTGCAGAATTATGGGCAATTTTTTATCAAGTAATACAAAGAGCAAATTCTTTATTATTTTACATGCCAAGAGGACAAGCTAACATGGCACCTGCCGACTATGCAAGAGTACAAGCAGAAGCTAAAGTTCTAAGAGGGTTAGCTTATTGGCATTTAATTACTTATTTTGGCGATGTACCTTTTTTTACTGGTCCATTAGAACAAAGTGAAATATACGCAGCAACAAGAAGGTCAAAAAAAGAAATTATTGGCTTTTTAATTTCTGACTTGGAAGGAGCGTCAACTTCTTTATCGTGGTTACCAACCGATTTTGGTAGAGTAAGCCGTGGCGTAGCCTTAGGTGCTGCTGCAAGATTAGCAATTCTTGATAAAAGATACACAGATGTAATTAGATTAACGGATAATGTAATTGCCAATTCGCCTTATGGATTGAACCCATCTTTTCAAAACTTATTTAGAAAGAATGGACAAACAGTTAATGCCAATAACGAAATCATGTTCATATATCCATTTGGTGACGCAGATGGAGGTTCTTTCAATTACTTAAATTTAGTGCAGGGTTCAAGAAATCAAGGAGGACAATCAAGCCATTTTCCTACTCAGTTTTTAGTTGATTTGTTTGAATGTACCGATGGTAGAACAATTGATGTTTCACCTTTGTATAATCCAGCACGTCCAAACCAAAATCGTGATCCAAGAATGAAACATACAGTTATTGTTTCAGGAGACACAGTTGTTGTGCAAGGCTTTACTAGCAACGTTTTTAGCTCTATAAATAGATTGGTTCATACATTTAATCCAACAACTAGTGTAGTTACTTTATCTGCCATCAATAATTTAGATAGCTCGAACATTTTTGGTCCTCGCCAAAATGGTTGTGGTAATTTATGGAGAAAATATACTAACGATAGAGATATTAATGGAACTGCTGGTAATTTGTTTAAAGTTGGATGGGTGAATATGCGTTTTGCAGAAATTTTATTATTAAATGCCGAAGCTAAACTAGAAAATGGTTCACCTGCAGCAGATGTTGCAGTACCTTTAAATAGAATAAGAGCAAGAGCAGGAATGCCAAACGTTTCAGCTACTGTACTTAGTAATCCAAACAGTTTAAAACAATTGGTTCGCAGAGAAAAAACAATTGAGTTTGCCAATGAAGGTATTCATATGGCCGATATGCGTAGATGGGATGATGGTGCTTATGCTGCTAAAGTAATGAGTGGTTTAGTTGTAGGAACTGATTTATCTAACTCAACATTTGTTGTTGGTCAAGGGTTGGTTATTAACAACCCAGCACCTATACCTGTTTTTGATGCTATTTATCAAGTACCTATCACATACCCAAGTGCAACAACAACAAGACTTACAAGAGAGACAAGATTGTTCAATGTCAATCAACATATTCTTTGTCCTATACCACAAGGTGAAATTGACAAAGTGCCAACACTTGTTCAAAATCCAGGTTGGTAAATTTCTTAAATCCCCCTACAAAAGGGTGGCGATTCTATCGCTACCCTTTTTTTATAACGCAATTTTCAAAAATAGATTTTTATGAAAGTGAGAGATACTAGCATTGATGCATTAAGAGGCTTTGCCATTTTAACAATGGTATTAAGTGGAAGTATTGCCTATGGCGATGTGTTGCCTGCTTGGATGTTTCATGCACAAGTGCCTCCACCATTACATAAGTTTAATGCAACAATACCTGGAATTACTTGGGTTGATTTAGTGTTCCCTTTTTTCTTATTCAGCATGGGAGCTGCCATGCCATTGGCTTTAAAAAAATATGTAGATACTAAGGCTGGATTTATACCTGTTTTTAAAATTGCTTTAAAGCGATTATTGCTACTTACTTTTTTTGCTTTGTTTGTCAATCATATGAAGGCTTGGGCTATCTCAGACAACCCTACAAACATTGATCATCTTCTTTCCATTACTGCATTTGTATTGCTATTTTTTCAAT
This sequence comes from Rhizobium sp. Q54, assembly GCA_943368735.1. Taxonomy (GTDB): domain Bacteria; phylum Bacteroidota; class Bacteroidia; order Chitinophagales; family Chitinophagaceae; genus UBA1930. The sequence goes on from CALRLQ020000003.1 coordinate 95,437, forward strand.
TGTATGAAAACAAACATGAACAATACAAAACTGTTTTTCTTATCGCTAAAATCATCTCATTTGTAATTGCTGTTTTTTTATTATGGAAACTACCTTTCTGGAAAGGCAAAGGCTTTGATTTTTATAAGAGTGATATCATTATTATGTTACTTGGAAATATGGCATTTTTTGGAACATTAATTTATTATTTTACTGCTACTAAACCCAATTTAAGAATGGGCATTTTAGCGTTTATTATGGCTATTTTCTTAGCTGCTAAAGAACCAACAGATAGTTGGGCTAAAGCTGTTTATCAGTTCAATGATATTGGAAATATTTATTTTGATTGGGTATATCAATTTTATTTTCTCAAGTATTTATTTATTGTAATTCCAGGAACTATTGCAGGTGATTTTATTGTACAATCATTTACTCAAAAGCAGCAAGAACAAGTCATACAAACAAAAACAAATTGGATACTTGTTTTTATTTCAATGGGTTTAGTGGTATTGAATTTATATGGATTGTTTACTAGAAATTTATTGTTCAACTTTATAACAACATCAGTACTGTGTACAATTGGTTTATTGCTACATCGCTTTGTTTTTATAAACGAAGTAGTTAAAAAGATGATTCAATTTGGTAGCTATTTATTGTTATTAGGTCTTTGTTTGGAGGCTTATGAAGGTGGTATTAAAAAAGATGTTTCTACTTACAGTTATTATTTTGTTACAAGTGGGTTGGCATTTTTTATGGTTATTTGTTTCTCTATTTTAAGTAAACAAAAGTTCTTCAATAAAATTGTACAATATTTTTCTACCAATGGTCAAAATCCAATGGTAGCTTATGTTGCAGGAAATTTAATTGTATTGCCTTTGTTGTCTATTACACAATTAAAACCTTATTGGACAGCTATGCAGCAAAATATTGTTATGGGCTGTTTAAAAGGAATTGTATTTACAGCAGTTGTTTCTTTAATTACTATTTTCTTTGTAAAGAAAAAATGGTTTTGGAAAACCTAATGATAAATTGATATTACGCAAACTCACCTAAATGGTGTCAAGTTGAGCCGATAGCTATCGGCTTGACGAAACTATTTTATCAAACGAAACCACCTTCGACAGGCTGCCATTTACATGTTAATTAAATCATTGAAAATCATTTGTAAACAAATTGTTTTTTATTTGACCATAAAGACGCAAAGTACACAAAGAAAAAACTTCGTTTTTCTTTCTTAGTGACCTTAGAGCTTTAACGGTAAAACCCGATAGTAATCGGTTTTCATTTTCAACGTGTTTTTCTACGAAGCAGAAATTGTTTACTCAGGTTGACATTTTTCTCACAAGTTTTTCTTAACATCAATTATTGACTAACTGTAATGGTTAACGTACCACCTTTTAGAAGTTCACTATGTTTTATAGATGTTACAGGAATTGATTTTCCATTGAAATGAACCGCAGTAATTTTATTTCTACGTTTTATGTTCTGTTCACCCTTTACATTTATTCTCAGTTTTTTATTGTTGGGTAATTGAATCGTTGCATCATTTATAAATGGTAAACCAAAAATATATTCACCACTTGCAGGGTTCATTGGGTAGAAACCTAAACTCGTCCATATATACCAAGCACTCATTTGTCCACAATCATCATTGCCACTCAAACCATCAGGGCCAGTTTTATAAATACTATCCATAACTACTTTCAACCATTTTGCAGCTTTTTCAGGATGCCCTAAAGCTGTGTACATATAAATGATATGATGGCTTGGTTCGTTACCATGAGCATACTGACCAATTAAACCAGTTACATCGGCACTCACATTTTCTCCATGCAATTCAGATGAAGCAGTAAACAATGCATCCAATTTTTCAACTAATTTTTTCTTGCCACCATACAAGCTTGCAAACCCACTTACGTCATGTGGTACAAAAAAACTATGTTGCCATGCTGTTCCTTCAACATATTGTCCATCAAACCCATGTTCAGAAAAAATTGGATCAAAGGGTTCAACAAATTTTCCATTACTATTTTTTGCTCTCATAAAACCAGTAGATGCGTCAAATAAAGGCTGATAGCTTTTTGCTCTTTTCATAAAAAGTGCATAGTCATCGTTGTAGCCCAATTTTTTAGCCACTTGTGCAATACACCAATCATCAAAAGCATACTCTAACGTTATGGTAACACTCCATCCATGTTTATCTTGTGGTAAATATCCATACTGTATATATTCAGGCGTTCCTCTTTGATTTTGAAATGCACTTTTCTTCATGGCTGTATATGCATATTCGTAATCAAAGCCTTTAATATTTTTTAAAATAGCATCTGCAATAATTGGAATGCTGTGATAGCCAGTCATAGTATTGGCTTCCCAAGTACTTAAATCCCAAACTGGTAATAATCCATTGTCTTCATACAATTGCAACATGCTATTAATCATGTCGGGCAATCGTTTAGTTTGTGTAATGGTGAATAATGGATTTAAAGCCCTAAAAACATCCCATTGAGAAAAGACAGTATATTTTTCTTTGCCTTTAGTAAACTTTAGTTGTTTATTATCGTGTGTTTGGTAGCTGCCATCAACATCACTATGCACAACGGGTGCTAAACATGTTCTATACAAAGCTGTATAAAATTGTTGAGCTTGAGTTTTGTTAGAAGTATTAATTTTTATTTTTTGTAATTCAGCTTCCCATAAAATATCAGCTTTTTTTGCAGTTGTCTCAAAAGATATGTTTTTTGTTTCTGCCAAAGATTCCATAGCTTTTTCAGTACTTACCGAACTAATGCCAACCCTTACCAATAAAGGATTGGCTGTGTTAAATTGTAGAGCAAGTTTAACTAGTTGACCAATTGCTTTTTTATGCTGTTGTAAAGAATCATCTATAAAAAAATGTTGTTGAATTTTATTGGAAAACCTTGCAGCAAAATATATTTTTTGCCCTTTGGCCCAACCTGTACTATATCTATAGCCAACAATGGTTGAGTCGTTAATAATTTGCAACATTCCATCTGTACTTTTATCCCAGTTTATTTTGAAACCCATATCAAATCGAAGCCATCCATTTTTACTAGGAAATGTATACTTATGATAGCCGTTTCTTAGGGTTGACGTAAGTTCACAGTCAACTCCATTATCTAATTTTACTCTGTAATATCCTGGTTTGGCAGATTCGTTTTTATGATTGAAAGGAATGAGTATTTTTTCTTTTCTAATATTATATGTATCTGTTAATGGCAAAACAGAAATATCGCACCAATCGCCAATTCCAGTACCACTTAAATGGGTATGACTAAAGCCAGCAATGGTGTTGCTGCTATAATGATAGCCACCACACCAATCCCAACCTTCAACTCCATTATCTGGACTTAATTGTACCATACCAAAAGGAACTGTAGCACCTGGATAAACATGGCCATGCCCTCCCGTGCCCAAAAATGGATCAACCAATGAAGTTAACTTTTGACTATAAACAACAAGGCTGCACTTTACCAGTACAGCCATTAAAAATATTTTTTTCATATAAATATTACTATCTATTTAATATAAGGGTATTGACTCTGAAAGAAAATTAGTTTGTCTTTTATTCCTTCATAGAAAAAGAATGATTCACCTTTAAAACCATTGGCTCTGTTGGTTTGTATCATTTGTCTTAAATACGGGTCACTAACTAATGTAGATCCTGATTTTAATATTACACCAGGATAAAATGGTACAGAAGGATTTCTATAAAATGATTTTTGTTGAGCAATAGTTGAATTGTAAGCAGCAATATCATAACGGTAACATTGTGGCATAATTGCATCTACATATCCACTATCTACCCATGTTGGCCAATCTTGCAAATATTCATCTTTTGCCCATGGGTGTACGCTTGGGCTCATGGTTAATTGAATAGCAGGCTTAAGAGCTTTTACTTCTGTTCTTAACTTTTTTAGAAAAGCATTTAATTTTTTGGCTCTCCAATTTATCCAATCGCTTTGCATGTGATTGGTAGGAGGGTTAGCACCACCATTTTCAGATTTGTATAAATTAACTGTATAAGTTTCGTAACCAGCAGTTGAAGGAACTGCAGGTAAACGATCATCGCCTTGCAAGCCATCTACATTATACTTTGTGGTTACTTCTTTAAATAGGCTGATCATAAAATCTTGCACTTCAGGGTCAAATGCATTTAACCAATCAAATCCATTTTTAACTACTAATGCACCACTCGATGTTCTTGCAGCCCAATTAGGTTTTGCTTGTACAATTAATCCGCCATTCGCAGAGAAAGAAGAAGAAAATCCATATTCAAACCAAGCATGTACTTTAATATTTACGGCATGTGCTTCTTCAATAATTTCTTGTAATGGATCTCTTCCTGCAAATCGTTCCATTATTGGCACACCAATTAAATTATTCATAATGGTACTTGGATAAATGGTTCTACCATTATTATACACTACCATAAAAATATTATTGATATGAGCAGTTTTACAATTCAATACTGCTTGCTTAATATTTGCTCTACTATCTAAGGCTGTACTTGCTGCTGTAGTTATCCATACACCTCTTAAAGCAGTAGAATCCCAAACTGGTGGGGGAATTACTACACCACCACCTCCTGAACCTGCACCATCAGGTAAACCAGATTTTTTCTTGCAGCTAATGGTAGTAGTTAGAATTATAACTAAAGCGGTAATTTTTAGTGTTAATTGTAGCAATCGTTTCATGATATAAATTATGAAACACGAACTTAAATAATAAAATTAATAATTTGCCAATTGTTTATAAAATTTTTTATTAACTTTCACTTTTTAAAACAAATCTGTCGATTGTGCCAACTGAAAAAGAGAACAAAAAACATCCAATTACTTGGATTCCTACTACTTGGTTTGCTATGGGTTTACCCAATTTAGTATTAGGTGGAACGGTAGTTTCATTGATGTATAAAAATATGGGTTTTTCTGATACGCAAATTGCTTTTTGGACAGGTATCATTATTTTACCATGGAGTTTTAAGCCCATTTGGGGTCCATTTATGGAGCTTTATAAAACGAAGAAATTCTATATCTATATTTCACAAATTATTTGCGGATTATTGTTTGCACTTTCTGTGGCATCTATGTATACTGATCATTTTTTTGGTATTTCAGTTGTATTGTTTTTATTAACTGCATTTTTTGGTGCAACACAAGATATTGCTGCAGATGGTTTATACTTACAAGAGCTAACAGCTAAACAACAAGCTGAGTATGTGGGTTGGCAAGGTACATTTTACAATTTTGCAAAACTGTTTTCAAATGGTGGAATGATTTTTTTAGCAGGTATGTTAATACCCATTTTAGGCAATACACATGCATGGGCAATTGTTATGGCTATTTATGCAGCTGTAATGTTATTACTTGGGTTGTACAATAGAAAATTTTTGCCATCTACTGCAAACCAAACAACTGTAAAAAGTGCAGCCGATGTTTGGCTAACTTTAAAAGATGTAATTATTAGTTTCTTTCAAAAAAAATACATTTGGCAAGGTATTTTATTTATTATGTTGTATCGTTTTGCCGAAGGACAAGCCATTAAAATAATGCCTTTATTTTTTAAGGCTGAAAGGTCTGTTGGTGGTTTAGGTTTACAAGAATCAACCTTAGGAATGCTTACTGGAATTTTTGGCACAATTGCTTTTGTATTGGGCTCTTTAGCTGCAGGCTATTTTGTATCGAGTAAAGGCTTAAATAGAAAAACATTATTACTACTTTGTGCATGCTTCAATTTGCCTTTTGCATCTTATGCTTATTTGGCAATTACACAAACAGAAAGTCTTTGGCTTATTGGTAGTGCAGTTGCAATTGAACATTTTGGTTATGGATTTGGCTTTATTGGTATTATAATTTTCATTATGCAACAAATTGCTCCTGGTAAATATCAAATGGCACATTATGCATTTGGTAGCTCATTAACTTATTTGGGTTACACAGTTGCTTCTATGGTAAGTGGATTGGTAAGTGATTATTTGGGCTACAAAGATTTTTTCATTTGGGTTTTAATAGCCACAATTCCTGCTTTTTTAATTACATGGTTGGTGCCTTTAAAACCTTACGAGAAAGAAAACTAAAAACGTATGTTTAAAAATAATCTTCTATTCATAGCAATTGCAGTATTGTGTAGTAATATGGTTAATGCACAATCAACTACTTACGACAGTAGTTTTAAAACCACTTATTACGAACAAAAAGCAACATTGTTTAGGCTATTGCCGAACACAAAAAATGAAATCATTTTTTTAGGAAATAGTATCACTGATATTGGTGAATGGGTTGAAATTTTTCAAAATAAAAATATAAAGAATAGAGGTATAAGCGGCGATAATACTTTTGGTATACTTGCTCGTTTAGATGAAGTACTTGAATCTAAGCCAGCAAAAGTTTTTATTATGATTGGCATTAATGATATTGCTAGAAATATTCCAGATTCAATTATACTTAGCAACTATAAAAAAATTATACAAACTATACGTACACAAAGCAATAAAACAACACTTATTGTTCAAAGTATTTTGCCAACCAATAATTCGTTTACACAGTTTAAAAATCATCAAAATAAAACACAGCATATTGAATTTGTAAATGCTGAATTGGCAAAAATTTGTGCAACAGAAAATATCACTTTTCTAAACTTATATCCATTGTTTTTAGATGAACAAAAAAGACTGAAAGCCGAATTTACCAACGATGGTTTGCATTTAAATGGGTATGGTTACATGCACTGGAAGAATATTTTAATTGAAAATAAACTAATGAAATAAGATTTTTTATATGCTTATTACTGGAACATTTATAGATGAAATTAGTCATGATATTCCCCATCAAAATTGGGGTGCAAAAGAGTGGGAACAAGATTTTCAGCACATGCAAGCAGCAGGTATTGATACTGTTATTTTAATTAGAAGTGGGTATAGAAAATTCATTACTTATCCATCAAAATATTTAATACAACAAAAAGGTTGTTATAATCCGCCAATTGATTTAGTAGAATTGTATTTATCGCTAGCCGATAAATACAATATGAATTTCTATTTTGGATTATACGATAGTGGTGAATATTGGGATACTGGCGATATGACTCCAGAAATTGATACCAATCGTTTTGTAATAGATGAAGTATGGCAACAATATGGTCATCACCCATCGTTTAAAGGTTGGTATTTAAGCATGGAAATTAGCCGTAAAACAAAAGGTGCAATAGAAGCTTTTAAAGCTTTAGGTACACAATGTAAATTGGTAAGTAATCATTTACCTACGTTTATTTCTCCTTGGATAGATGGGAAAAAAGCAGTGATGGCAGCATCTGGGCAAATTACAAAATCTGATGCTGTGAGTTTGCAAGAACACGAAACAGAATGGAATGAAATTTTTAGTGGTATTAAAGGTGCTGTTGATGCTGTTGCTTTTCAAGATGGACATATTGAATACCATGAGCTAGAAGATTTCTTTCGTATTAATAAACAACTTGCTAATAAGTATGGTATGCAATGTTGGACCAATGCTGAAAGCTTCGATAGAGATATGCCCATTAAATTCTTGCCCATCAAATTTGAAAAATTAAAATTAAAATTAGATGCTGCAAGAAAAGCAGGTTACGATAAAGCCATCACATTTGAGTTTGCTCATTTTATGAGCCCACAATCAGCTTACATACAAGCTCATCATTTGTACAATAGATATGTAGAATATAAAAATCAATTAGCCTAATGAAAAAAATCAGTAGTTATTTACTTTCTATTATTTTGTTTACTTGTTCTTGCAAAGCACAACAAAAAATTACTGCTTTAAAAGGTACATGGATTACCAATGTGGCAAGTGATGCTTTGTTGAGTGAAAAAAATATTAAAGAAACCGTTGCATTGTGTAAGCAACAAGGTATGAATAACCTATTTGTAGTGGTTTGGAATGGAGGTGTAACCATGTATCCAAGTGAAGTGGTTGAATCTTTTATTGGTATAAAACAAGATACTGTTTACAAAGGTTTTGATCCTATTGCAAGTATTGTTAAAGAAGCACATGAGCAAGGTTTGTTGGTGCATGCTTGGTTTGAGTTTGGATTTTCGTATGCTTATAAAGACAGTAATTCTGTATGGCTCAATAAATACAAGCATTGGATTGGAAAAGATGTGCAACAAAAGCCTTTAAAAAAAAATGGTTTTTATTGGTGGAATGCGATTCATCCTGAAGTGCAAAGTTTTATGAATAAACTAGTACTTGAAACCATTACTAAATATAAGTTTGATGGCATTCAAGGCGATGATAGATTGCCTGCAATGCCAGCTGAAGGTGGTTATGATGCTTATACAATGGCATTGTATAAAAACGAAACAGGAGTTGATGCTCCTGCCGATTGCAGAGAACCCAAGTGGCTTCAATGGAAAGCCAACCAATTGAGTTTGTTTGGAAAAAATTTATACAACTTGGTTAAGAAGAATAGACCCAATTGTATTGTTTCATGGTCGCCGAGTATTTACCCTTGGAGTAAAGAACAGTACTTACAAGATTGGCCAACTTGGATGAAAGAGGGTTATGCCGATTATATTATACCACAATGTTATCGCTACGATTTAAAAGGTTATGAGAAGGTTTTGAACGAACTGAAATCTCAATTGACTCCTGAACAAATGAAAAGAGTTTTTCCTGGCGTATTAACTTCTTTAGGCGATGGATATTTAATTAAAGATGAATTGTTGCAACAAAAAATTCAATTGAATAGAAAGCTAGGATTTAATGGAGAATGCTTTTTCTATTTCGAATCATTCAAGAAAATCAATCAAGTATATAAAAATTAAGTTGTATGAAAAAGAATCTATTGAAAAGTTGTTTAGCTATTGTGTTTTTGGCAACTTTTATTTCTTGTAAAAAGAAAACAGAAGTTACAACCATCATTCCTGTAACACCGGGTGTTGTAACTCCTTTAATTAGTTTGCCAGTTGGTTGGAAAATGAATACAACACTTTCTGCAGGATTTCCATCAGGTATTCAAGTGTATGCTTATGATAGTATTTTTGCTGGGGCACAAACCAAAGCTTTTTGTGTTGCTTTTGATAGTAGAAATACAGCAATAGAATTTAAACCTGTAATGAACACAGCTGGTAAAACGCCTACTGCATTTGCTACTGATGAAGCAGCAACCAATACAGTATATGCATGTATTAATGGTGGTTTCTTTGGTAGTGGACAATCATTTAGCTTAGTGAAGTATAATAATGTTGTTTCATCTGCAAATATTAAAGCATTAACTAGAGTATTTAACGGTTCAAATACTTCTTACTTTCCAACAAGAGCTGCATTTGGAGTTTCGTCAACTGGTGCTCCTTCTGTTGGTTGGATTTATAACGTAGGCACAGGAAATGATTTAATTTATACATATCCTGCACCTAGTCCTAACTTAATTAACACTGCTCCACAAGCTGTTCCAACAGCTACTTTTCCAACAGGTGGTTCAATTTGGAATACAGTGAGTGCTATTGGAGGTTCTCCAATGCTTATTAGAAATAATACCATTAACATAACAGATAATGAAGAATTGATTGTAATTGATAATGCTAGTGCAAGAGCAAGATCTGCAATTGGTTATAATGCCAATGGAATTATTGTATTGCTTGCAGTTGAAGGTGGAAATCCTCCTAACAATGGAATTAACCTAGCAAACCTTGCTGCCATGTTAAAAGCATTGAGTTGTACCGATGCAATTAATTTAGATGGTGGTGGATCTACGTCAATGGTTGTTGCAGGTAACAGAACTGTTCGTCCTAGTGATAGTGGAACAGAAAGGAGTGTTGTAAGTGCAGTAGTGATAAAGCGAAAATCTTAAGGCATTTTAAAACATCTAGAATATTATAAATTTAATTTTGTCATTTTATTGATTGCTATTTTTAAATGGGTAAATGCAAGAATTTGACAACAGAAAAGCCGCTTCAAATTTTTTTGAAGCGGCTTTTATATTTAAGAATTACTATTAATCTTGTGGAATTTTAATTTTTACTTTAGTTTTTCTATCGGTAATTTTTATTTTGCTAGTATCTGTTTTTTCTTTGTATGAGTTCTCGTTTTCTTTCACCTTAGTTTCATCATTACTAGTTGTTGCATCCATTTCTTTTTTAAGTTCAATGTTGTACGGTATGGCCATGAGCTTTTCTTCATTTGTTGTATATACTCCATCTGAAAAAAGCAGACTGTTGTTTACAAGATATCCTCTGTAATCAAATGTATCTTTTGTTTCGGGTTCATAGTAGTAATAATTAATAGGTTCTTGAGTAGTTGCGTCTACATAGTAATAATGAACAGTATCATATCTAAAAACAATTTCTTTGTTGGTTTTTAAATCAACTAGTTTTTTATTGTTTAACTCACGGGTGGTGTAAGTTCTTGTTGAAATTGTTGGTTGGTTTTCTCCGTTCAATCCTTCTGTTTTATCTGTATTGTTATTACAAGCAGATAAAATAAAAATAGCAGCAGCAGACGCTACTAAAATTTGTCTTTTCATGTTAATTTTGTTTAATTTCTTATTATCATGAAATAACTATGCCAGCGTTTTTTAAAACAGTGATTGTAAGGTTAATATGTGAAAGATGAAAGTATTTATAAAAATTCTACAATGTTTTAGGTGAAGGCGTTGCAATTATTGACAGACAAATCTTATTCGTGTTGCATTTTTCAATTCATATTTTCAAGTGAATTATTCTTTATTCAATGTGATAGTATTTCACACAAGGATATAAAAAGAACACAGTTCATATAGAGAAAGCTGACAATCATAGAATAGATTTGTAAGAATAATTTTATTTGAAGCAAATAAAAAAAATTACTTTATAATAAATTAAGAGTTAGCTAGTTTTCTTTTGTTAAACCATTGCTGAATGAGTATAGACAAGCCAACAGTAATTATTCCAACTAACATACCTGCTGCAACATCGAAAGGGAAATGTTGTGCTAAATAAACTCTTGAGTAGCCTACTAAAATGGCATAAATAAAACCTATTGGTACAATCCATTTTTTATTGATGAGTAAGGAGCCTATTAAGAAAAAAGAAAATGCAGCAGATGTATGTCCTGATGGAAAACTAGCTGTTTCATGCGGTTCCATGCCTTTTACAATATGAATAAGCTGTGTTGTTTCAATGGCTTTTATAGGACGAAAAGCATCTGGGATAATAACATATTTACAAACCTGAACCAGTAAAGTACAAATAACAAATGCTGCAATTAGTAAAGGAATATTTTGCTTGCTATATTTAATGAATACGAATAATAATACAGCCCAAATTGCTCCATCGCCTAGGTAAGTAACGATGGTAAAAAATATATCGGCATTTGTGCCATAATTGTTATTCAATAAAAGAAAGAATTCATTTTTACCAATTGCATAAGAACAATAAAACAACAATAAAGATGCAACAGCGGTAATGGTTGCTGCTATTGCAAAGTTTTTATAGTTGAGTTGATTGTTCATGATTGCTGAATAATGTTATGAACGTTGATGCCGATAGCTATCGGCAGAGTGATACTTCGACTTCGCTCAGTACAGGCTTCACAGTGTTTCAAAGTAGTGCAACAGTTGGTAACATAAAAATAAAACTCCCAATAGAAGTTTTAAAAATTTTATGACACCTGATTATTATCGTCTACCAAAGTTTTAGTTTCTATAGTAGATGTTTTTACAACATCTGGTTGTTTAAAAAATTTATTTTGAAAAATTAAAATGGTAATTACACCAACTGAGATTGAAGCATCGGCAATATTGAAAACGGGACGGAAAAATTCAAATTCTTCTCCACCCCAAAATGGCATCCAAGTAGGGAAGTTACCTTTCATTAAAGGAAAGTAAAACATGTCTACTACTTTGCCATGTAAAAAGCTTCCATAATGCTGATCGGTAAAGGCTTTTGCTACTACACCAAAATATTGAGGATGCAATTCATCGTAACTGATATCGAAAATAACTCCATAAAACATGCTATCTATTAAATTACCTAATGCTCCAGCATAAATTAAACCTGCACAAATAATAAAACCTTTGTGCATTTGTTTTTTGATAAAATCTTTGATTAAAAAAGTACCCCAAATAACCGCTACTAAACGAAAAAGCGTTAAAGCAATTTTGCCAAAACCGCCACCAAATTTCCAGCCCCAAGCCATGCCTTCATTTTCAACAAAATGTAGTCGAAACCAATCTCCTAGCACTTTATGTTCTTCTCCGGTATAGTAATTGAGTTTAATGTAAAATTTTAATGCCTGATCGGCCAATATGATACATAGAATAATTAAAATAATGTTTCTTGCTTTCACTGTTTGCCATTTTTTGATGGGCAAAGATAGGGGAAATGAGTAGTGGCTTAAACCATTTGAAAAGCTTCACTTATCTTTAAACTTTATGAAAAAAATAGGTTTATTGGTAGGTATTTTATGTTTCGTATGTGTTGTATTACAAGCACAAGTAAAAAATTATGCTTTACAGCAATTTAGTTTTAAAGATACAAGTGGTAATAAATTTAATTTGGAGCAATTAAAAGGGAAAGTGGTGTTTGTAGATTGTTGGTTTCCTGCATGCCCACCTTGTAGAGCAGAAATGCCTTATTCGGCTTTATTGCAACAACGTTTAAGTGCTATGAAAATGGATAGCAATATTGTTTTTGTAACGATTAGTTTTAAACAAACAACAGCCGATTGGAAATTGGCTTTACAGCAATTGCAAATGCCCAAGGCAATACATTTATATAGCCCAGCAAGTACTTATGAAATGGTTTTGGCAGGAGGCAATTATCCTACCTATAGAATTTTTAATGCAGCCGGAATATTAGATATTGAGAATACTCCTTATCCATCTGAATTAGGTAAAATTGATTTTATATTGTTTGCAGCTTCACAAAACATAGGTGTTACAGAAGCAAAAAGAATTTTTGATGAGCAAGGAGAAAAATTATTGACTGGAAAAATTCAAAAAAGTAAATCTGCTTTATTGAATAGTTTTTTTGAGCGGTTTAAGCCACATCTAGCAAATTTTAAAAAGGCTTTTACACAACTGCAACATTAAGATTGCATCAGTTTTTCCCAATGCCTTGAAATGATAGATAGTGCCAATAAAATGAGCAACAAATATTGTAACAACATTTGTTTACCTGTAAGTGAATAGGTTTTGTGCATTCCAAATCTGTAAATGTTATAGGCTTTTACAACAAATACAATCACCCCAATAATTAATAGTGTAATGGTAAAATAGCTCATGAAATGCATAATAATAATGGTTTATTCTTCAATATAAATACGTTTTACCCGCTGACTAATTGATGTCATAATTTCGTAAGCAATAGTATCACATTTTTTAGCTACTTCTTGCACAGATAAATTTGAACCAAAAATTTCTACAGTATCTCCTTCTTGTACATCTTCTATGGCAGTAATATCAATCATAGCCATATCCATACACACGTTGCCAACAATTGGTGCAAATTGTTTATTTACGTACACCGAACCAATTCCATTGCTTAATTTTCTATTAAATCCATCGGCATAACCAATTCTTATGGTGGCAATTTTACTGTCGTTTACAATAGTTCCTTTTTTATTATAACCTACTGTATCACCTGCTTTAACAGTTCTAATTTGTGCAATTGTTGTTTTTAAAGTAGCTACTGTTTGTAAATGAATATCTTTTCCATTAGCACTATCTACACCATATAAACCAATACCCAAACGAACCATATCTAGTTGGTATTGAGGGTGCCTAAAAATGCCTGCTGTATTGGCAATATGTTTAATAAAGTTATAGCCTAATTGTTGTTGTAAGTAATTACATGATTGAATGAATGATTGTGCTTGTTGCTGTGTAAATGCGTCATGTGCTTCGTTTTCACTACTGGTAAAATGAGAAAAAACTGATTGCACTTTCATGGTTGAATGTTGTTGTAAAAGAGTTGCAAGTGCACTTACGTCAGCCTCATCAAAACCCAAACGATTCATGCCTGTATTTAATTTTACATGTACAGGAAATTGTACAATTGCTTGTTGTAATAAATAGGTATGAAAAGCTTGGTAAATATTGAAAGAATAAATCTCTGGCTCTAAATTATATTCAATTAAAACATCAAAAGAAGCTTCATCGGCATTCATCACCATAATTGGTAGGCTAATGCCAGCTTTACGTAATTCAACACCTTCATCAGCATAGGCAACAGCTAAATAATCAATTTTATGGTATTGTAATAACCTAGCTACTTCGGCACTACCACTGCCATAACTAAATGCTTTTACCATTGCCATTAATTTGGTAGTGGGTTGTAAAAAGTTTTGGTAAACTTTTAAATTGTAAGCCATTGCCGACAAATTAATTTCTAGTACTGTTTGATGCACTTTTTGTTCTAGCCATTTACTAATAGTTTCAAAAGCAAATATTCTTGCACCTTTCAGCAGTATAAATTCGTCTTTAAAATAGTGGGTAGTTGTTTGAGCAAAAAAATCTTGTACCGAAAGATAAAAAGTAGCTTGCTGAACAGAAGTTGAAAATAAATGCTGATGATTGAACAGTTGCTCACCAATTGCAATGAGTTGATGAATATTTCTTTGTTTAAGTTCAGCTGCAACTTGAGTGTACAGTACTTCGGTAGAAAGCCCAGATTGTAAAATATCTGATAAAATAACTGTTGTTTTTTGATTGCCCGATTGTTGTAATAAATAATCTAATGCAATGCTTAAAGAAGCTAAATCATTGCTGTAACTATCGTTTAATATTGAACAGTTGTTTACTGCTTTTTTTAGTTGCATACGCATTTCTACAGGTTGTAGTTGTAATATGCGTTGTTGAATTATTGTAGCATTAACACTCAATTCTAATAATACACAAATGCAAGTAATAGCATTTTCAATACTTGCAGAATCGATAAATGGGATGGTAAAGTGTTGTGATTGTTCTTTATAAATTAGTGTAATAACAGTGTTATTGCTAGTATGTTTTATTTCATGAATTGTATAATTATTGGTAGTATTTTTGCCCCAAGTTTTAAAGTTGTTTTTGTCTTTTATAATTGCAACATCTTTTGATCTTGCGATTGTATTGGGAGTGTTTGAAAAGAGTTTAATTTTTTCGTTTAATTTTTCACTTGAATTGCTAAATCCTTCGTCATGTGCATTGCCAATATTGGTTAAAATACCAATAGTTGGTTGAATGATTTTTTGCAATTGTTCCATCTCGTTAACAGTAGAAATACCTGCTTCAAATATGGCTAGTGTGTGGTTATTGTTCATTTGCCAAACACTTAAGGGTACACCAATTTGTGAGTTATAACTACGTGGACTACGTATAATAGTATAATCTGTTGAAAGCAATTGATACAACCATTCTTTTACAATTGTTTTTCCGTTACTACCCGTAATACCAATAACAGGAATATTGAATTGAGCACGATGATACGATGCTAAACTTTGTAAAGCAGTTAATGTGTTTTTAACCTTTAAAAAATTGGCATTTGAAAATTTAGTAGTGTCAATGGAACTATCTATTACAAAGTTTCTTACACCACGTTCATATACTTCTTCAATAAAAGCATGACCATTTCTTCTGTTGCTTTGTAATGCAAAAAATAAAGAAGTTGTTGGGAAAATGATTTTACGGCTATCAATTAATAATTGTTCAATATTGGCTTGTATCAATGGCACATTAGAAGCACCAATAATTGTTGCAATATGTTGAATAGTATAGCTCAATTTTTTTTATGTTGAGTATTGAACTGAACCTTGAAGTGAGTGACACCGAGAACGATAAATAGTAATTCTTCAGCCAAGTACATATTATTTTTCCAAGTCTTTTGGAAGTCCTTTTTTGTTCATAAAAATGGAGTAAAAAATAGAACCACTAATACAAACTAAAATAATAAATAGTGAAATGGCTACTTGTATTGGTTTACTAATCCATGCACTAATATAATGTTCTCCTAACATCTTAGCACCAATAAATACCAATACAATAGCAATACCTTGTTGTAAATAATCGAACTTAGATACAGCACCTCTTAATAAAAAGAATAAACTACGCAAACCCAAAACAGCAAAAATATTAGAGGTATAAATAATCATTGGATCTTTAGAAATACCCATTACTGCCGGAATTGAATCTAAAGCAAATACTAAATCAATAGCTGCCAACATAATTACCACAACAAATAAAGTGGTATAAACAGGTTTGCCATTTTCTCTAACTACATATTTACCATCGCCATCGTGTGGAACCAATGGTAAAAAACGTTGCATGAATTTATAAATTTTACTGTCTTGCGGTTTAAATTCTTCATCGCTTGTTGAGCTAAACATTTTGTAACCTGTATATAATAGGAACACCCCAAAGATGTACAATACCCATTCAAACTTTTCAACCAATGCAACACCCACTGTTATAAAAACAATTCTAAAAATAATAGCCATTAAAATACCTAATAGTAACACTCTGCCATAAAACTTTTCTTTTACGCTAAAAGCTGAAAAAATAAGTATAAATACAAATATGTTATCTATACTTAAACTCCATTCCATTAAGTAAGCACTTAAGAATTCTAATGCTAATTGTAAATTATTTTTTACAGGTATAGTTGCGTTTTCTGCACTCAACTTCGCTCCTTCAATCCATAAAAAGACAAAGAAACCCAAAGCCAAACTTACCCATAAAAGGGTTTGCATTAATGCTGCTTTTATGGTAATGATTTTATTTTTTTTATTAAGTAGGCCTAAATCAAAAACTAGTGCAACTACTACTACAATTCCAAAAACTAAATAAACGATTTGATGTGTTGTCATGTTTTATACAATAAAATTAAGCGGTGTGTTTTTTTCGGCGAATTTGCTGATAACCAAAACCCAATAAAATAATCAGTGCAATTGGTAATGCAATGTTTATGATTTGCCAGGTTAATTGTTCTTCTTCAACTTGTTTGCCATTTAATAAACGCAAAACTAACTCTTTATTTCTTGCTTCAATAATTCCCTGTTTATTGGTTAAGTATTCAAGTGAATTAAGTAAAAATTCTCTGTTGGCAAATTGATACTCATATTGTGTACCAACTGTGTACAAATTCATACCCATAGGCAAAGGACCTTGCTTTTGCGATGCATTGTTTAAAACAATATCGCCATCGGCTACCACAATCATTTTTCCATTACCTATACTTTCTGCAACAAAAGGGGCACCCAATGCTTGTAAACTATCGATTTGTTGTTGAGCAATTCTGTTTTTATACAAAGAAGTAAAATTACCTTCTAATAAAACAGCAGTAGGAATAGATGTTTGTTTGTATAAATCGTCTTCGGGTGTATTTCTGTTTTCGTTTAAGCTAATGATTGCTGGAGTGCCTAATTTTCTTGAGTTTGCCGATGAAGAGAGTAAAATTGTTTTAGTAATATTATTGGCTTTAACTGTATCAATTGAATTAACAAAACGACCTGCAATTAAGCCTAGGTTTTTATTAATTGGATGGTTGTTTTTGCTTTCAAACAAAGGATAATAATTCCATTTTAAAAATTCGTATTGAGGTTTATCGGGTGTTCCACCAACTGCAAATGGCATAAAATCGCACTGCAAATCCATCACTAAATCGGTATTAATACGAATACCATATTTAAAGAATAAATCGGTTAAGTTTAGGTTTCTATCGTAAGCAACTAATTCTGGTTGCAGACTTAAACTATCTTGTTCGGCATTTAAATTATCTATAAAACATATCACTTTTCCACCACGTAATAGGTATTGATCAATTTTCAACTTTTCATCTTCACTAAATTGTAAAGTAGGTTTAACAATCATTAATACATTAAATGTATCTGGTATGATTGCTCTTTTGTTTAGGTCGAAAGTAAATAAGGTATAATCTTTTTGCAAGGTTTGTAAAATATCGTAAGTGGTAATATTGGTAGGTTCGCCATTACCAATAGTGTAGGCTACTAAAGGCTTTTGCTTACTTGTAAAAGCATCAATTGTTTTTAAAAATTTGTATTCCATCATAGCTTCGGCACCATTAATTTCATCTTGTGTAATTAATCGGCTTTGGCCATTGTATAAATTAATCAGTTCGGTTTTGTCTTGATATTTAACCCAAGCGTAAGGGAAAATTAAACGTTGTTCTTGTCCTTGTTTTATTTGTACTGTAAGGTTTATAGGCGTTGCTCCCAATGCAATTAAAGTATCTTGATACTTTTTATCAGCATCTTCCATATCATCATCAGGAGAAACAAAACGATAATTAATTTTATTACTATTTTCTTTTAAGAGTTGTAAAAAATCGTTGGTGGTATTGGCTAATTTTTGAAAACCCGATGGAAGATTGCCTTCTAAAAAAATAATTACTTCTACTTTATCGTCTAATTGTTTTAATGCAGTTTTTGTGCTTTTGCTAATGGTATATCTACTTTCTTTGGTTAAATCAATTTTATAATGAAGTAAACTTGCTAAAAAATTAATGATTACCAATGCAGCAATTAGAAAAATCCAACCAAATTTATGTACCAATATTTTTTGCATGTTTATGAATGTTTCGTTGAGTATGAAAAAAAGTGAACAATATGAATATGGTTACGTTTAAATTTTCTTACTCAAATTTCTTTCGGTAATAAAAAGCAGCATAATGGTAATGCTAAGAAAATAGATGATGTCTCTTGTATCAATTACTCCACGGCTAATGCTAGAGTAATGATGGTCTATTCCTGCCATTTCGATATAATAATCTAGTCCTCCACTAAATAAGGATAACTTGCTCATTGCATTAAAACCATAGTACAATAAGGCACAAGCAATTAAACAAACAATAAAAGCAATTACTGCATTATTGGTAAAACTGCTTGCACAAATACCAATAGCTGTAAAAACGGCTGCTAAAAAAAACAAGCCAATATAGGCACCAATTGTAGCACCAATATCTAAACCTGCACCAACCGATAATTGCTGAATGGAAAAAATGTACAAAAAGGTAGGCACTAATGCAATGGCAGCTACTAAAAAGTTGCCCCAAAATTTGCCCCAAACAATATTTCTATTGGTTAATGGCAAAGTATTTAATACTTCGTAAGTGCCTTGTTTAAACTCGTCGGCAAAGCTACGCATGGTTACTGCCGGAATCAGTAACAACAAAATCCATGGAGCTAATTGAAAAAATCGATCTAAAGTGGCATAGCCAAACGAAAAAATATTGCCTTCAAACACAAATAAAGCAAGGCCATTTGCTACTAAAAAAACTATAATAATCATGTAGCCGGTAAGGTTACTAAAAAATTGTTGCCATTCTTTTTTACAAATCATCCACATGGCGGTAAAACTAAATGATAATTTTTTTGGAGAAATATTTTTTTGTTCTAAAAAAGTGTGTATTTTGTACACACTAAACTTAAAAAATGATTGTTATGAAAAAAATTTTTACTATTTTTTCTGTATTATATACAGGATTTGTTTTTGCTGGTACACCCACTATAGATGGAATTTATAATGCTTCTGAAGGCTGGGGAACTGCTGTTGCAACTGGTAATGGAACAGTTGGATGGGCTGATGCAAATGCCAGAACATTGTATGTAACTTATGATAATAACTATGTTTATTTTGGAGCAGAGTGTTCAGCACAGGGCAGTTGGCAACAATTTGCTATTGCAATAAATAATAAGATTGGTGGTGGAACTAATGATGGTTGGGGCAGACAAATTATATATAATCATGCGAATAAGCCAGATATAGTAGTGAGAGGAAATATTGGGAGTAATAATTACGCTGAAATTCATACGTGGAATGGAACTAGCTGGGATGGATTAACTAATGCTATCAATGGATCTGGTACAGAAGTAAAAGGCATTTTTGCTGGATCTGCACCTTTTAATGGTTTTTTAGAAGTTAGGGTGCCTAGGTCAATTATTGGATGGGGTATAGTTGGTGACGTTCAATTTATTATTAGTGGAGATAATAATGATCATGGTTGTTTTGATGCAATACCAAACGATAACAATAGTACTGGTTGGAACCCACCACAAAGTAGTACATCTTTAAGCAACTATGTTACCAATGTTAGTATGCCTGCTAGCTTAGGGTTTTTAAAAGGAGATATTAAAAATAATGTAGCCAATATTACTTGGTTATCTACTACCGAAGTAAATTTTAGTCATTACGATGTTGAGGCAAGTGCAAATGCTCTTGAGTGGACTAAAGTAGCATCAGTTACAGCAAAAGGCAGTAATAGTAGTTATGCTGCAAGTACAGCGATTACAAAGAATACTTGGTACAGATTGAAATTGGTAGATAAAGATGGAGCTTATGCTTATAGTAATTCTATTTTGTTAAGAACATCTACTAGAAAATCGTTAGAGTTAATGAGTAATCCAACAAAAGACATTATTCGTGTTTCTATTAACAACGATGTAAACACAAGTTATGTTGCCGAATTATTTACTCAAGATGGTAAACGAGTGGCAACTCAAAATTATCAACACATTTCTGGTACTTCTGTATTTACTATTAAAGCCCCTAAAACTGCTGGTTTGTATTACTTACGTTTCACTCAAAATGGCTTAGTAAGCGATGTATTGAAAGTGAAAGTAGATTAATATTGTTTGAAATTTGATTCAATAAAAAATGCTGTAGATTTTTCTACAGCATTTTTTATTTTAATAATTTATTTTGTTATACGCCTCCAAAAATACTAAAGCCACCATCTACACAAACCATAGAGCCTGTTACAAATTCACTAGCATCACTTAGTAGCCAAACTAGTGCACCTTGTAATTCGGTTGGATTGCCAAAACGTTTGAACGGTGTTTGTTTTATAACTAAGTTGCCACGTTCGGTATAACCACCGTCGGGAGTAGTTAATAAATTTTTGTTTTGTTCTGTTAAAAAGAACCCTGGAGCAATGGCATTCATTCTAATTTTATCGCCATATCTGTTAGCTAATTCAACAGCATACCATTGGTTATAACAATCTACAGCAGCTTTGCCAATATTATAGCCTAATACCTTTGTAATAGCTCTTTTACTGTTCATTGATGATATGTTTACAATGCTTCCTTTACCAGAAGTTTTTACAATGGCTTCTCCAAAAACTTGTGTGGGAATAACGGTACCCCATAAGTTCAATTCCATTGTTTTCTTCATGCCTTCAACATTCATAGCAAAAATATCATCTGTAGGCTGTAAAACGCCTTCAGGCATAATTCCACCAGCAGCATTTACCAAACCATCAATTTTGCCAAAAGCATCTAATACTTGTTGCTTGCATTGTTGTAACTGTTCAACATTCATAACATCGGCAACTAAGGCAATGGCTTTCCCCCCTTTTGCATTTATGGCTGCTGCTCTTTCTTCGGCCACTTCTTTTTTTCTTCCTAAAATTCCAACAATACCTCCAGCCTCTACAATAGCATCTATCATTGCATTACCTAAAATGCCTGTACCGCCTGTAACTATAATTACTTTTCCTTCTAAACTAAATTTATTTAACATGAGTTGATTATTTTTTAGTTGATGTGATTGAAATATTTGTAACACCCTTGGTTGCATTTTTTACAACATTGTTATTGTACACAATATTGCCATTAGCTGTTCCATTTTTTTGCTGAATGTAAAAGCCCATACCTGTAGAATTTACCTCACAATAATTATTGCTGAAAATATTGTTTTCTCCAAAACCTTCTCCTTTAATGTGTACTTGAAAGCCATCTATTAAAGCATCATAACCTTTATTATTTTCAATTAAAGTAAAACTACCTTTAACATCCATCCAACTGTCGCCACCATTTTCACCTTTCTGTCCTTTACCATAAAAAGTGTTACCTCTAATAATGTTGCCAGTTGTTCCCTCCTTTACGTCAACCCCTTCAGCAGCAACATAAGGACCAAAAGTATTGCCTTCAATAATATTATAATTACTTGTATCGGGTTTGCCTTCATTAATTTTATCCCAATTACTAATTGCAGTACCCAAATAGCAAGCTTCACCATAACTAGGATTTAATAAACCTGTATTGGTAACAGTACTGCCTTTTAAAATATTGTAGCTACTATGTGTTCTAAAATGAATGGCTTCTTCACCAATGTTATTTACAGTTAAGTTTTCAACTGTATTGTATTTACATCTATCTAAAACCAACCCTTTTTTAGAATTTTGAATAGTAAATCCTTTGATATGCCAATACTCGTTACCTTCTAACCATAGTGCATAACCAGAGTTTGCTTCTTTAGTTTGCAAAATAGATTTTGGTGTGCCCATTAATACAATAGGTTTTGCTTTAGTGCCATTAATACCTGCTTTTACTTTAAACTTACCAATAAAAATGGTTTCATCTAATAAAATGGTTTCACCTGGATTGGCATTGTCTAAGGCAATTTGTAAGTCTTGAGCAGAATATACTTTAGTTACTTTACCCTTTGGTGGTTGAAAAAAAGAAAAAACCATTAGTGCCAAAAATAATGCACCAATGGTTTTGAATTTATATAAATTAACTGCTTTCATTATAATAAAGTATTGGTAGGAACTGGATCAATATCGCTGTAATCTTTATTCTCGCCAGCCATTCCCCAAATAAAACTATAGTTGGCAGTACCACAACCTGAGTGAATGCTCCATTCTGGAGATAATACAGCTTCATGATTTGCAATAACCAAATTCTTGGTTTCTTGAGGCTTGCCCATAAAGTGCATTACACGTTGATCATCGGCCACATCAAAATAAAAGTACACTTCACTTCTTCTGTTGTGTACATGGCTTGGCATGGTATTCCAAACACTTCCTTTAGCCAAAACAGTTAAACCCATTACCAATTGGCAACTTTGTATACCTTGTAAGTGAATATATTTATAAATGGTTCTTTCATTGCAAGTATCAGATGTACCTAAAGTTACTGGTGAAGCTTCATTGCCTTTCATTAAAACTGTTGGGTAAGTTGAATGAGCTGGTGAAGACAATAAATAAAACAATGCAGGATTTGCTGTATCTATACTTGTAAAACTTACTTCTTTGCTACCCATTCCGGCATAAACACAATCATATTTACTTAAAGAAAAAGTTGAACCATCTACAGTAACAGTACCCTCTCCACCAACATTAATAATGCCCAATTCTCTTCTTTCTAAAAAGAAATTACTTTTTAAAATTTCGTAATTAGGTAATTGTAAAACTGATTGAGTAGGAATAACAGTTCCTGCAATTAATCTATCATACATAGTGTAAGTAAGATTGAATTGACTGGTTAATTTTAAGTTGGTAAGTAAAAACTGATCTCTTAATTCTTGAGTTGTAAAAGTTGCATACTGAACATGGTTAACTGCATACGCAACTGGCAGTTGGGCAATAGATGACATACGATTGTTGTTTTAAAATTATGAATACCGAAACGGTACATAAACGTGCAAGCATTGCAAATGTATTACTCGAAAAGCATTAACCACAAAAAAATAATTTGTAACACAAATATTTTTTTTACATTTGAACTCTTATCATGCTTGCTCTCTCTTTGTACAAGTACTTTCTATAAGTACGAATTATCTTATTATTTTATTTATTCAACTAAACTATTGCCGTATGAAAAAGGTAATTTCTACACTTTTGTTTTTTGTTATCGCATCAATTGGCTATACTCAAACCACTTATTATTGGGTTGGTGGAGCTGGACCTGGAACATTTACCAGTAGCTCTAATTGGAATACGAATTTAGATGGTTCTGGAACAAGCAGAGCAACAGCTGCCGCAGATGATATTTTAATATTTGATGGAGCCAATACAGGCGGAACCTTACCAACTACAGGCTTAGTAAATGTAACTACTGCAACCAATAATTTTGGTCAGTTGATTATACAAAATAATGCTCAAGTGCATTTTAGCCGAACCTCAACTGGTAGTGGAACAGTCACAATTAATGGAGGCACAGGTGATGATTTTATTGTAGACGCTACAAGTACACTAACAGTAGGTGGCCCACAAGGAAACTATGATGTGTTTATTATTTTAGGTGCTGGAGCAACAGGAAAAATTAATGGTACTATTTACTTAGGACCAATATCAACCACTGTTCATCCAAGAGCATATATTACTGCTCCGGCTGTAAATAGTTTAATTTTTGAAAGTGGCTCTCAAATACACATTAACGATTCAACTGCAACTTCTGGATTTAATGGTTCTGTAGCCAATAGTATTTTATTTAAAACAGGTGCTTCATTGTATTATTATGCAGGGCGTAGCCCAATTGGTAGTAGCTCAACTATTCAATTTTCTAATTTTGAACCTGGAAGCAATTTTTATGTTAGGGGTACGAATAGGAGTTATTTAGATGGCACAACAGCTTACAGCAGTTCTTCGTGGGTAAATGCAAAAACTTTAGCGAATTTATATATTGAAAATGGAGCAACTTTATTTGCTGATGGTGCAGTGTATAAAATTGAAAATTTGAGAATAAATAATGGTTGCACTTTCATGACTCATACAACAGGTAATACACCTATACTTGGTAATTTAACAGTAAATGGAACATTAGTTGGTGGTACAGGAGGTTCAACAAATACAATTGTAATGGGAGGACCAAACCCACAAACTGTTTCTGGTACTGGAACTATAAATGTATTTTCTTTTGCAGTTGCAAACCACAGCGATGTTACTCTAGAAAAAAGTATAACAGTAGCTAACCAAGTGAACATAGTGGGAAGATTAAATTTTGGAACACATCAAATAAATGGAACAGCAGCATTTACTGCAAGAGCAAATACTAGTATTGCCGATGCACCTACAACAAATATTACAGCTGGCTCATTTTTAGCAACAACTTCTGCAGCATTAACTGGCAATACAGGTTTATCAGTTACTTGTACTACACCTGGTGTGTTAAGTCCTGGTACAAACTGCGTAGGCTTTGGAACAGGATTTATTTATTTATCTAAGCCAGCATTAATGAACGCAACTGGTGTAACATTCGTATTTAAGAGTGATAGTGCAACACTAATTACCAATAATGCAAATGGATTTAATACTACCAATGGCAGTGTAATTACAACTGGGGTTCGTTCATTTCAATTGGGTGTAAATTATGTAATTAATGCAGCTACGAATTCTCCTTTTGGATTTAGTGATGGCAGTAATACCGCATTAACTGGTAACATTACTTTAAACGCACCTGTAACAACCAATAATAATGTAAGAGTAAGTGGAACACTAACGTTGAATAATGGTAAATTAACTGTTCGTTCAATCGATACATTAAGAATGCTTTCTCCAACAGGAATTGCTGGTGCACCATTTAGTAATTCAAAATACATTTCTTTAGAAAAATCAGGAGCAAACGTTGGTTCTTTAAGAATAGATGGCATTACATCAAATGCTGTATTCCCAATAGGCAGTACTGCCAATTATTTGCCAGCTACAATTACAACAACAGTATTAGATACATTTCTTGTACAAGTATTTGAAGGCCTTACAGAAGAGGGAACTCCTGACGGAACTCCAATGACAGCTTTGAAGAAAGCTAAAGTGGTAGATGCTGTTTGGAATTTTAATAGAATATCAAACTCAAATACATCTGCCTGTAATGTAACATTAAGTTGGCCAACTAGTTTAGAAGGTAGCAGTTTTACAGGCTACGCTAATAGTCAAATAGGTATTGCTAGAAACAATGCAACTATGTGGGAAGTAGTAACTGGTAGTGGAGACAATACTGCCAATACTGCAACTAGCAGCTTTACTACATTTTCTCCTTTTGCAGTAGGCGAAGTTGGTGGAGTTTTACCAGTTAAATTATACAATCTTTCAGCTAAAGCAGAAGCTAATACCATTAGAGTTAAATGGAATGTTGAACAAGAAATTAATGTAGAAAATTATATTGTTGAAAGAAGCAATAATGGCTATAATTTTCATGCAGTTGCCACGGTTAACGCTAGCAATAGCAATCAATACAGCATTATTGACGGATCTCCATTAAATGTAAATTATTATCGTATAAAAGTAATTGGCAAAAATGGTAATGTAGAAGTGAGTAACATTATTAGCATTCGATTGAATAGTACTAAAGGAGAAATTAGCATATTCCCTAATCCTGTTAAAGGCAAAATGGTGAACATTCAATTGAGTAATATGGAAATGGGTAAGGCAAGTATTAAGATTTACAATTCAATAGGACAATTAGTAAATACTCAATCTTTTGTTTACGATGGTGCAAACCTTTTAAAATCAATTTTGTTACCAAATAATTCAGTGAAAGGTATTTATACAATTGTAGTTGATTTGAATAATAAAAACGCTGTTAAGAAAACCTTCTTAGTAGATTAAAATACCTAAACTTCCCTCTTTGAATAAAACAAACAGGCTATCAATTTTGATAGCCTGCTTTATTTAAGCCATTATTTAGCTTACTATGGTTACTTTTGTTTATGCCTTTGAAAAGAAATTTTACTTATTGGATAGATAAACGCAAATGGAAATATATTTTTCTGTTGGCAACTCTTGAACTTTCACTACGCTAGTTAATACCAATTATTTTCAAACTCTGCATCAGTATTTGATTGTAGATTTAATTTCATTTTCATAAAATATTTTTATGCCACACTATCAACAATTGGGAAATATTCCTCATAAACGTCATATACAATTTAGAAAACCCAACGGTGAATTGTATTCTGAACAATTGTTTTCAACTGAAGGGTTTAGTAACGATTATTCTATACTTTATCATTGCCATCCTCCAACACAAATTATTAAAACAGATGAACCCATTGATGTTGCTCCAACTATTGCAGAAGAAAAAATGTTGAAGCATAGAAGCTTTGAAGGGTTTCATATAAAGCCAGTAAACGATTATTTGCAAAGCCGTGTACCAGTTTTAGTAAACAATGATTGTCATGTTGTTTTAGCTGCTCCTAAAGAAAGTATGACTACTTATTTTTTTAAAAATGCCGATGCAGATGAAGTAATTTTTATACATGAAGGAACAGGCAAACTACTTACTCAATATGGAGAATTAAGTTTTGGTTATGGCGATTATTTAGTAATACCAAGAGGTACTATTTATCAGATAACATTTGATACAGAAGCAAATAGATTGTTTATTGTAGAAAGTTTTAGCCCAATACGTTACCCTAAAAATTACTTGAGCAAATATGGTCAGTTATTAGAACATGCACCTTTTTGTGAACGTGATATTAGAACTCCACAAAACTTAATGACTAAAGACGAACAAGGCGATTTTGTAATTAAAACAAAGAAAAAAGGTGTGTTGTATGGTTTGCATTATGCCAATCATCCATTTGATGTGGTAGGTTGGGATGGATGCTGCTATCCTTACGCTTTTAGTATTCATAATTTTGAACCCATTACAGGAAGAGTGCATCAACCGCCACCTGTACACCAAACTTTTGATGCACATAATTTTGTGATTTGCAGTTTTGTACCAAGAATGTACGATTATCATCCACAAGCCATTCCTGCACCATACAATCATAGCAATATTGATAGTGATGAATTGTTGTATTATGTAGATGGAGATTTTATGAGTAGAAAAAATGTTACTAGAGGCATGATGACTTTGCATCCTGCTGGAATACCTCATGGTCCACATCCTGGAGCAGTAGAAAAAAGTATTGGTAAAACATCAACCCAAGAATTAGCAGTAATGGTAGATACTTTTCATCCTCTAATGCTTACAAAACAAGCATTGGAAATTGAAAATGAAAATTATACTATGAGTTGGGCTGAGTAAAAATTTGGTTATAAAAAATCCCCTAGTTGAACAGGGGATTTTTTATAACTTTTTCGTATCTCGACTACGCTCACCATTAGATTATATATTCATTTAAAACAACAATTCTCTTCTTCCAATATTCCAACGAAATCCTGCCGAAAACATACTTACATCGGTTTTATTAGTACTCATTCTGTCAAAACTTCTATACATATAGGAAAGATCAAAAAATAAATTTTCTTTTACTTCATAACTTGCTAAAAAAGTAAATATGGTGCAAGTAGCCACATCACCAGTGGTGGTTTGCCAGCCATTTTCAAACGGACGAGTTTGGTTGAATGAAAATATATTGCTACCAAAATTTCTGTTTACATTATTCACACTACTATCTAAGCCTTGCTTATAAAAAAGTAATTTAGTTTCTAAAAATAGTTGCTTTAAAGGCTGATATCTAATTATGCCAATATACTCTTTAAAATTTGCACCTAAAGGATGAGCCAATGGTTGGTTATAGTGGTTATAACTACTAAATGAATCGGTTGATGCATACATAAACGGACGAACAACATTGGTTTCTACTTGTACATCTAAATTTTTCACGCCAAATACATCTACATATTTTGCTCCAAGTTGATAGCCAAATCTATTGCCCCACCAATCGTTTTTCAATTCATCCATTTTTATTTTATCAACTACTAGCTGTCCATAAACCTGTATTTTTTTTACAATGTTTATTTTAGCATCAAAACCTAAATAAGCTTTATCATTCTTGTTATCAGAAAAGCTAGTATACATAATTGGATTAAATAAAGGCAAGCTTAATTTGTCTCTTTTTCCCATCATTACACCCTCAAAAATTCCTACACTCATCCATTTTGCTGGTGTATAGGTTAAGTAACTAGCCCTAAAATATTTTCTTGGATAAATTCTATCTCCTCCAGATCTTCTAGAACCCACCAATTCAGAAAAAATATTTTGGTACTTGAATTTTCCAAAATAAGTGTTCACTTTTAAGTGCATATTGTTGGTGCTAAAATCGCTTAAGAGTAAACTTCTAAATCCATTGCCTATAAAATTTCTATCGTAAGCTAATTGCATGTCCATGTATTTTGCAACTTGCCATGTAACGCCACCTCTAACATCAAAATAATCAAATCCACCTACTTTAAAATTCTTTATATAACCAGCTCCAGGAACAGCAATAAATTTATTTCTCCAATCTTGTACATAGGTAGGTTGACGTTCTTGATTTTCGGTAAAGTAAAAATGAAAACCTATTTTTTTACCAATATTTCCTCTTGCAGTAATACCTCGTTGATTAATAAATGTACTTTGTAAGTTACCTGCTTTACTACCTTGTTGATAGTTAATAATTGGATTGGCAATTAAGGTGAAATCTTCATTTTTCAAATCAACCATATTGGCTCTATTCTTATATAAGCCTTTAAAATTTTTCTCGGCAATGTAAATTTCTTTGGGTTTACTCCACTCACTATTGGCCATTAAAAAGCGTTGCATATTGTATTTGTCAATCTCAGTAATTGCTTTAGTTTGCTTGCTAGCTGTAGCATATAAACTATCCAAGTAATCAACTTCTTGAACAATAAATTTTCTATTAAATGGTTTTATGGAAGAGTTGCTTATTTGCTTTGTTTGCATTTTAATTTCTAATCTGTTCAATAACCATTCTTCTTTTCCGCCTGGGGTTAAATATACACTTTGGGCTTGCAAAAAACCAAAGCATAATAATGTAAAACTTAAAAGTATAGTTTGAAGTATTTTCATTTTTCTTAGTTGTATGTTCAATTAAAAATCAAATTCTCTTCTAGTAATATTCCATCTAAAGCCCACATTTACCAAAGTTGTATTTTGAGCACTGCCTTTTGTAAAGCTCATGTTACGTAAAGTAATACCTGCATCAAAAAAGAGGTTTTCTTTAAACTCGTACGATGCATTTACATTCATGTAAAAACAGTTTACCTTATTGCCAGCACCTACTTCCCATGCATAATCTCTAGGCCTAATTCTATAATCTCTTAAAATGTTATTACCAAAGTTTATTCCACTTGTATCTCTGCCAGAAGTGTAATACATGATTTTGCTTTGTAAGAATAATTTTTTAGTAGGTTGATATCTAGCAATTAAAATATACTCTTGAAAACCTGCACCCAATGGATGTGCAAGAGGCATATTATTATTACTGTAGTTAGAAACCGAATCGTAATGAGTATAGGTGAATGGTCTGGTTCTATTACTTTCTATTTGTATGTCTAAATTCTGCACATTAAATGCATCGATATATTTTGCACCTATTTGATAGCCCAACTTATTAGCCCACCAGCCACTATTGGCCTTAATTTCTTTCAGTAAAAATTCGTCTAACAATACTTGTCCATACACTTGAATTTGTTTACGAATATTGGCTTTAATATTCATACCCACTAATGCATTATCTGGGCTTCCGCTTTGTTGTTCCATTGCCCTTAAGAAGGTAAATGGCTGTAAATAATTTAATTCAAATTGGTTTTGTCTTCCAAATGAAACAGCATCAAAAATGCCTATATTTAACCAATTGGTTGCATTAATACTAAGGGTGTTAATGCGTAAATATTTTTTAGCATTTCGATTGGCAACAATTCCAAATTGAGGAGTTAATTGCATGTACAAGTTTTCAAAATTAAATTTCCATAATCGGGTATTAATTTTAAAAAATAAGCTGTTGCCACTAAAATCGCTTAGTAGTAAACTTCTATGACCATTACCCAAAAAATGTCTATCATAACCAACTTGCATATCAATAAATTTAGCCAATGTCCATTGAGCTGATGCTCTTACATCAAAATATTGAACTGCATTACTATCGGTAATATTGTAGTTACTAAAGCCAGGCACTGCTTTAAAAGTTTTAGTAAAATCTCTTACATAAAATGGCGTTCTTTCTCTATTGCCTGTTGCATAAAAATTAAATGCAACTTTTTTTGCTATTAAACCTTTGGCTGTTAATCCGCCACTCATTAAATATAAAGATTGATTATCGGCCGATTCTGTACCAAATTGGTATTGCAAAGCTGGATTAATAGCCATGAAAAAATTAGGCTTATTTAATTCAATTAAATTAAAGGATGTTTTTTTGTTATTGAAAGAAGATGTAGCCGAAGTATATTCTTTATGAGCCATTAAAAAACGGGTGATATTATACTTGTCTATCGTATTTACTTTGGCTGCAACCCTATTTTTATTGCGTTGTAAACTATCTAACAGTTCAACTTCTTTCACCAAAAGTTTTATGTTATTGGGTTTTAAATAAGAAGCATTGAAGCCTTCTAAGCCAGATTTTATTTCCAATCGTTCTAGCAAGTTATATTCTTTATGTCCTAATTGTGTATAGGATGTTTGAGCATAAACGTTCACTGAGCCACTCAGCAATAAAAAAAGGAAAATTATTTTTATTTTTTGCATCATTAAAAATTAATATTGTATAAAAATAAGTGTATGAGCAATTATTTAATTAAAGATACAACCATCATCAATGAGGGACTAAGGGTTACAGGTGATGTGTTAATAAAAAACCAACGCATTGAACAGATTGGTGGAGTTATCAACAGCAAAATAGCTGTAATTGAAGTAGATGGTAGCAATCAATTATTAATGCCTGGTGTAATTGATGATCAAGTACATTTTAGAGAACCCGGTTTAACCCATAAAGCCAATATTTATACAGAAGCCAAAGCTGCTGTTGCAGGCGGTGTAACCAGTTTTATGGAAATGCCCAATACCAACCCTCCTGCATTTACACAAGAATTGTTAGAAGACAAGTACAACATTGGTAAGCAAAATTCTTTAGCCAATTACTCATTTTATATGGGTACTAGTAATGATAATTATGAAGAAATAATGAAAACCAATGCTAAAAAAAATGAGGTTTGTGGAGTTAAAATTTTCATGGGCTCTTCAACAGGAAATTTATTGGTAGATAGTCCGTTGGTATTAGATAAAGTTTTTGCTGGTACTGAATTACTCATAGCCACACATTGCGAAGAAGAAGCCATTTTTAGAAGAAATTTTGAACAATTAAAAAAAGTAAAAGAAGTTTTAGAACCCTCTGATCATCCTATTATTCGTGATGAAGAAGTTTGTTTTGAAAGTTCTTTTAAAGCTATTCAGTTTGCAAAAAAATACAATACCCGTTTACATATTCTGCACATTAGCACTGCTAAGGAATTACAACTATTTGGCAACATGCTGCCATTAGAAGATAAAAGAATAACCGCCGAAGTATGTGTACATCATTTACATTTTACGGCCAATGATTATGCTACAAAAGGTAATTTAATTAAATGTAATCCTGCAATAAAAGCTCCAGAAAATAGAACTGCTATTTGGGAAGCTTTAATAGACGATAGATTAGATGTTATTGCAACCGATCATGCACCACATACATGGCATGAGAAAAATGAACCTTACGAAGTTGCACATGCTGGTTTACCATTAATACAACACTCATTACAACTTATGTTGCATTATGCACAAGAAGGAAAAATATCTGTTGAAAAAGTGGTAGAAAAAATGAGCCATGCAGTAGCTACTTGTTTTCAAATTAAAGAAAGAGGCTTTATACGTGAAGGTTATTTTGCAGATTTAGTATTGGTAAATATGAACCAACCCAATACTGTTACTAAAGAAAATATTTTGTACAAATGTGGTTGGAGTCCACTAGAAAATTTCACTTTTCCAGCATCAATCACCAACACTTTTGTAAACGGACATAGGGCATATAATAATGGTGTTTTTGATGAAAATGTAAAAGGATTAAGATTGAATTTTAATAGATAAATTTTCACTAAGCAATTTATTTTGTTGCCACAGATGCACTGAAACACAGAATTTATTTTACGATTCTGTGTTTCAGTAGTAAATAAAACAGTAGTTATTTAAAGTTTCTTCAATAAATCTACAACCCCTTCTTTTTTTAAGATTAAATAACCCAATCTGTCATTGCTAATTCCCTCTTTTAAATGATAACTAAATAAAAGTTGATCATCTACAATTGAAGTTTCAAAATATTTAAATTGAATGTTGTTAAACTGTTTTAAGTCATTGGCAATTTCATATAAATGAGTTGATAACACAAACAAAGCATTATCCATTTTATGCAGTCCTTCAATTACAGTGGTGCTGCATTTCATGGCATCTTGTACGTTGGTGCCTTTAAATAATTCATCAATTAAAATGAGCCAATTTTTTCCGTTCGATATTCTTTCAACGGTACTCTTAATTCTTTGAACTTCATTAAAAAAGTAGCTTTCGCCTTTTAATATATTATCCATTACATGAATATTACTTAATAAGCCATCAAATAAACTCAACTGCATTTTTTTTGCAGGTACGCCAATGCCTAAATGTGCTAAATACACACCAATGCCAACGGTTTTAATAAAAGTACTTTTGCCAGCCATATTAGCACCTGTAAGAAACAAAAAGTTACTTTCATTATTTAACTGAACGGTATAGCTCACTGGATTTTGCAACAGGGGATGGTGCATATTTTCGGCATCAAAAAGAGGTTGTTGAGTAGCTATAAATGTTGGAAATGAAAACTTGTTTTTTGTACAAGCAATGGCTAAGCTGCAATAAGCATCAAGCTTACTATATACTTCTAATAAAGCCTCAAAGCTTTGCTTAAAATGATGTTTAATAAAATGCGTATATCTTAAAATTTTTATAGGAGATATTTTAGTATCATCACTTTCTGCTAGCATTTCTTCTATAAGAGAATGTTTTAATAACAGTTCAATTTTATTGCTCCAAAAATTAATTTGTTTGCTTTTTAATTGGCTTAACAACAATTGTATTTGTTGCATACCTTTTGTAAACTGTATAAAATGCGTTACCGAATATTTGATGAGAGAATAATCTACACTATTCAACACTTTAAAAAATGCTGCATCTAAAAATGATGGTCGAGCAGAGAAGTTACTGAATGGTGTTTCATAGAATTTCTCCAAAACCATAATAGTGCCATTGGTAATTTTCTTGGGCCAATTGTTCAATTGCGTTTGCAATTGTTGAATGGTTGTTTGAGTATCTTCAATAGTCTCAATGGTAGCCAAAGGTTTACTCAATAGTTGATATAAATAATTTCTACCTTCATTGGTTTGTGTATGATTTAAAAAATGAAAGATCGATTGATTTTCATCATTATTAAAAATAGATAAATCGTTTAGAGTGGTTTTATCAACTTGCATTTTTAAAAATAAGGATTCTACTTACATTATACAAACAGAGATTTGAGAGGATTTGTTAGGGCTATTAACAATAGTATAAAAACAAAGAATAGTTCCTTTTCAGCCTTCAAGTTTTTTACAGTTGAAGCATGCTACTACTGCTCACAGCCCCAAAATAAAAAAAGCAGAACATCATGTTCTGCTTACTATAAATAAGTTGACTAAATAATTATACTGCAAAGCTTTCGCCACAACCGCAACTACGACTTGCATTGGGATTGTTGAAGAAGAAACCTTTTCCGTTTAATCCATCACTAAAGTCTAACATAGTGTTTACTAGGTATAGAAAACTTTTTAAATCGGTTACCACTTTTACTCCATTGTCTTCAAATACTTGATCCATGGGTTTTACTTCATTGTCAAAATCCATTTTGTAGCTTAAACCACTGCATCCACCACCAACAACACCTACTCTTAAAAAGTAAGAATCATCGTTGGCAACACCTGCTTCTTCCATCAGTTTTACAACTTTGGATTTTGCTTTATCACTTACGTATATACTGTTTTCGGTTGCTGTCATGCCGCTGACCCCTAAAGGGGAATTTTTAATTTTACTGTAGAATTAAACATTAAACGCCATATTCCCCTTTAGGGGATAGGGGTTTAGTGAACTCCTTTTTCTTCAAATACCAATTGCTCTAAACCATTTTTTACACGATAATCGTTAATGGCTGCTTTAATAGCATCTTCGGCTAATACAGAGCAGTGAATTTTTACTGGAGGTAAATTTAATTCTTCAACAATATCCATATTGTCGATAGCTATAGCTTGGTCAACAGTTTTACCTTTTAACCATTCTGTAGCCAATGATGATGATGCAATTGCACTACCACATCCAAAGGTTTTGAATTTAGCATCTGTAATAAGGCCAGTAGCGTCGTCTACTTCAATTTGTAAACGCATTACATCGCCACACTCTGGTGCACCTACTAAACCAGTGCCCACATTTTTACTTGCTTTATCTAATGTTCCTACATTTTTAGGATTGCTATAATGATCGATAACTTTTTCTGAATATGCCATTTTAGTTAAGTTTATAAGTTTATAAAGTTTCTATAGTTTATAAAGTATAAAGCCTTTGGTTTAACGCTATATACTTTAGTTACTTTTTATACGATTAATGGTGTGCCCATTCAATGGTGCTTAAATCAATACCTTCTTTATACATTTCCCATAACGGACTCATTTCTCTTAATTTCAATACCGTTTCGCTGATGGCTTTAATGGTATAATCTACTTCTTCTTCAGTAGTAAAACGACTTAAGCCAAAACGTAATGAGCTATGTGCTAAATCATCACCTAAACCTAATGCTTTTAATACATAGCTTGGTTCTAAAGATGCACTTGTACAAGCTGAGCCAGAACTTAAGGCAATGTTTTTATTGAAGCCCATTAATAAACCTTCTCCTTCAACATGTTTAAAAGAAATATTGGTTACATGTGGTAAACGAGATTCAGGTGTACCATTAATATAAGCTTCTTCTAACTTCATTAATTCTGTTTCTAATTTGTCTCTTAAAACAGAAATTCTTGCAGCATCTGCTTCCATTTCTTCACGACACAATTCACAGGCTTTACCAAAACCAACAATTCCTGGAACGTTTAATGTACCACTACGCATGCCTCTTTCGTGGCCACCACCATCCATTTGGGCAGTAACTTTAACACGTGGGTTTTTACGACGAACGTATAAAGCTCCAATACCTTTTGGACCATACATTTTATGACCAGTAAAAGTCATTAAATCAATACCATCTTTAATAACATCAACAGGTATTTTACCAACAGCTTGTGTAGCATCTGTAAAGAATAATATACCATGCTTTTTAGCTATAGCAGTAATTTCTTTGATAGGCTGTATAACACCAATTTCGTTATTGGCGTACATGATTGAAATTAATATTGTAGTTGGCTTAATAGCAGCTTCTAATTCGGCTAAATCTATTAATCCGTTTTCTTTTACTTCTAAGTAAGTTACTTCGCCACCTAATTTTTCAATGTGCTTACAAGTATCTAAAACTGCTTTATGCTCAGTAGTTGCAGTAATAATATGATTGCCTTTAGAAGCATACATTTCGTACACACCTTTAATGCCTAAATTATCACCTTCGGTTGCACCACTAGTAAAAATGATTTCTTTAGGATCGGCACCAATTAATTTGGCCACTTGTTCACGAGCATAATCAACTGCTTCTTCAGCTTCCCAACCAAAAGGATGGTTACGACTTGCAGCGTTACCAAAGTGTTGGGTAAAATAAGGTAACATGGCTTCTAAAACTCTTGGGTCCATTGGAGTAGTAGCGTTATTATCCATGTAAATTGGCAACTTCAACATATATTTCTGATTAAATTTGTAATTTATTGGCGAAAATACTGTTTTAGAGATGATATTTTGAAAGGGAAGAAGACCTCATCATTCAAAATTCCATATATCGAAACAGCTTATAATGAACATAAACAACAAATAATGACAAAAGTTGAACATATAGGCATTGCTGTGAAAAATTTTGCTGCAAGCATACCGCTTTTCGAAAGTCTATTAGATACAAAATGCTATAAAAAAGAGGTAGTTGAATCGGAAAAAGTGAATACTGCCTTTTTTAAACTAGGCGAAACCAAGATAGAACTGCTGCAAAGTTTAGAACCCGATGGAGTAATTGCCAAGTTTATTGACAAAAAAGGAGAGGGCATACATCATATAGCTTTTGATGTAGCAGATATTTATGCCGAAATGGAGCGTTTAAAAAATGAGGGTTTCACTTTATTAAATGAAACCCCCAAATTGGGTGCTGATAATAAATTAGTCTGTTTTTTACATCCCAAAGGTACCAATGGAGTGTTGGTGGAATTGTGTATGGAGAGGAAGTGATTTATTATTGTTTATACACTTTTCCGCTCATAGAAATAAAATAGTTTTTAAACTCACTGCCACCAGCATATATTACTTGAATATAATTAGGGGTTTTTATTATAGTGCCATCATTTTCAGGATTGGGTATTTTTATTTGCTTCCCTTGTGCATTGATTAGTAGAGTTTCTTTAGCCAAACTAATTATGGCATATCCATAAGTTACGCTACCAACATTATCATTTTCATCCTCATTTATAGTAATATCAAAAATTAGTTGTCCATTACTATTATAAAAATCATATCGACCCTTATAACTAAAAATAAGAAGTCCATCTTTGTATTCTTCTAGTTCTTCGTATTTAAAAGGAATAATCTCTTTTCCTTTGCTATCAATAGCTCCATAAAATTTTCCTTTTTTTACTAGGATTAATTCTTTTTCAAAACTTTTAAATTCATCATATTCATTTTTAATAATAAAAGTTCCTGCTTTGTTAATAAAGCCATATTTATCATTTAATTTGGCAGCAGCCATTCCATTGCTGAAGTATGAAATTTCCTGAAATTGAGGTTTTAAAGCAATTTCACCTTTTATGTTTATAAGCCCTGTTAAATCGGTGCTTTTTTGCTTAAAGCTTGCTACTTCTTCAAAAAAATCTTCGTACCATTCTACATCATTCATGCTTGGTTTCAAAATAGTTTTTCCAGTTTTATCAATGTAATAATATACTTTACTATTGTTCGGAAGGTAATGCTCTACTTTCGCAACACCATTGGAAAATGCATAAACATTACCCTTTATTCCTTGAATGGTTACTTTCCCTTTTTTATCTATAAATCCATGATTCCCTTCATAGGTAGAAAAACCAATTAAACCTTCTTGAAAATTCCAGATATATTGATATTTAGTAGGAACTATTTCCAATCCACTCGTATCAACAAGTCCATATAAACCAGTTATACCATCAAGCCCAGTTGATTGAAAAGATTTAAAAAAATTACCCTCGAGTTTCTCTCTGAAAGTAATTTTTTTAGGCATGAGTAATTGTTTGCCCTGCTTATTATATAAGCCACAATTTTCTCCAATACACAATTGCCAGAAACCTCCTTCTAATTCATAGGCTTCATCAAATTGTTTTGAATTTGCTATTGGTTTCATTGTAACAGAATTTACTAGAACATATTTCCCATTTTTCTTTAAGTATGGAACAACTGTTTGAGCTTGTATACTTGAAAGTATTACCAATACAATTACTAAAAAAACAACTATTTTCTTCATACAATTTGTATTTATATTTCAATTGCTAAATAAAGCCTTAATAAATCAATGTATATACCAAGAATTACGTATTTTAATTATTCAACCTAAAATATTTAGTTTTTACTCTTTCATTCAATAAAGGTGTTGAAACTTTATTATTCATTCCGCAAACGTTTTCATTGATTCTTTTTTAAGAAGCAATAATTGGTTCTTATTTACATGTACTTTTGTGTTCTTGCCTGCTTAGCTATTACCACAATTACTTTAATCATTCATTTAAAGCATTTAAACAATGTCTAAAAAAGTTGTAACTCTTGGAGAGATTATGCTGCGTTTATCAACGCCAGATTTTAAACGTTTTGTACAAGCCGATTCTTTCGACATCACGTATGGTGGTGGAGAAGCCAACGTTTCTGCTGCTCTTTGTAACTATGGTTTAAACGGAACCTTTGTTTCTAAAGTACCTAATAATCCTATTGGTCAAAGTGCTATTAATCATTTACGTCGTTATGGCGTAGATACTCAATTTGTTGCTCGTGGTGGCGATCGTTTAGGAATTTATTTCTTAGAAACTGGTGCATCTATGAGAGCATCACAAGTTGTATATGACAGAGCAGGTGCGTCAATAGCTGATGTTGATGCAAGTGAATTTGATTGGGATAAAATTTTTGATGGTGCCGATTGGTTTCATACAACAGGTATTACACCTGCATTAAGCGATAAAGCTGCTGCACTTACTTTGGCTGCTTTAAAAGCTGCTAAAGCAAAGGGTATTACTACAAGTATTGATTTGAACTTCCGTAAAAAATTATGGACCAAAGAAAAAGCAAGAGTTATAATGACTGAGCTTTGCCATTTTGTAGATGTGTGTATTGGTAACGAAGAAGATGCTGATTTATGTTTAGGCTTTAAAGCAGCCAATACTGATGTTACTAAAGGCGAATTAAACTTAGATGGCTTTAAAGATATCTTCGGACAAATGAAAGCAAAATTTGGCTTTAAATTTATCGCATCTTCACTACGTGAAAGCTATAGTGCTAGCGATAATGGCTGGAGTGCTTTGGTGTACGATGGGACAGATTTTTATCATACCAAAGAATATAAAGTTCGTATTGTAGATAGAGTAGGTAGTGGAGATAGTTTTGCTAGTGGTCTTATCTATGGTCTAGTAACAGGCATGCCAATGGCCGATGCTGCTGAATTTGGCGTTGCTGCAAGTGCTTTAAAACATACTATTCCAGGCGATTTAAACCATGCAACTTTAACTGAAGTGAAAGAATTGGTTAAAGGCGATGGTAGCGGACGTGTTCAGCGTTAATTAATAATTAGTAATTAACAATTAATAATTAAAATCCGCCTGCTATGTTTAGTATGGCGGATTTTTTTCTTTTTGTATCAAGCTGAAGAATATGAATGAAACTTTCTTGTAGCCTGTACTGAGCGTATTTTGACTAAGCTCAATACCGAAGTGTCGTACTCCCGATAACTATCGGGATGTACAACATAACATAATTCAACTATTTTTGTAATAAAAAATTTTCTGCAAAACCGCTGTCAAGGTTAAAACCGTTGACAGGGTATAAAAAATTGAACAAATAACTTTAAACCTTCAACATTAAACTCACTCAACCATGATACTCGATCATTTAGACAATATAGAAAAATACGCAAGCCTGCACCCATTATTTGCACAAGCTATTGCCTACATTAAAAGCACAGATTTAAATAATGTTGAAATTGGTAAATACGATATCGCCGATGGATTAAAAGCTATTTTCTCCGATAAAAATGGGGTTACTGCTGCTGAAAGTGATGCTAAGTTTGAATGTCATAATAAAAATATCGACATACAAGTTTGCATTAGAGGAAGAGAAACCATTGGTTGGAAATCTCGAGGCACTTGCACCCAATTAAAAGGAGAATACAACCCTGAAAAAGATGTAAGTTTTTATGACGATGCACCAGATATGTACTTTGGTTTAACCAATAATCAATTTGTAATTTTCTATCCCGAAGATGTACATAGCCCAATGATTAATGTAGATGATCAGCCAATAAGAAAATTGGTGATTAAAGTAAAAATCTAATTTGAACTTTAATAATAACGAAGGTTATTCAAACAAAAATCCCAATAATCAAATATTGGGATTTTTGTGTATTTACTCTTACTTGTAACTTATTTCTTCAATCGTAATTTTTTATCTCTCAGTTTCTTAGCTCCATAGCCAACTCCAGTAGCAACCAATAGAGATAAGCCACCATCTACTGGTACATCGTTTACATCATCATCAAACACTGGTTGAGCATGTGTTAAACTTGGGATGATTAAAGCTGCGATGAAGCAGAGGGTGAGGATTGTTTTTATGTTCAGTTTCATGTTTCTTAGTTTAGGTAGTTTAAGTAGTTTAAATAGTTTAGGAGTTCTGTTTTTAAACTAATGAACTCCTAAACTCTTAAACTTTTTTATTCAACAATCACCGTTTTGGTTACTGATGTTGTGCCATTAGTAATGACCATATTGTATTTACCTGTTGGTGCATTACCTATGCTAATTGTTTGTGTGGCACTGCCGCCATTATGGGTGATTGTTCTTGCTGCTATTTCTTGTCCTATATTGTTTACTACCTTAACTGCATAAACACCTTTTTCTATATCCGTCAATTGTAAATTAATTGTTCCGCCTTTTACTGGGTTTGGATATACGGTAAACTCTGAACGTTTCGTTCCAATATTTACTCTTACTACCTGACTGTATTTTACTGCTCCATTTTTTTCAATGGCTTTTATTCTGTAGTAATTGTTGCCATTGTGTACGGTTACATCTAACCAACTATAACTGTTTGTTGCTGCATTCTTGGCTTCTAGTGTAATGCCTTTGGTGAAGCTGCTACCATCTTTGCTTTCTTCTACTTCGTAGCTATGCATGTTTTGCTCATTCGCTGTATTGAATGTTACTTCAATAGCTGAACCTTTTTGCTGTGCTGCTACATTTACAAAGTTGGTTGGTAATGCTGCACTTGATTTGAATACTAGTTCAAAACGGTTTGTTCCTTGGCTTGCTGCATTGCTTGTTACAGTAAAGTTATATGGACTAGTTGCTGTTAGCACATGTTCTACATTTAAGAACTTGTCTTTCAATACTATTGGCAAGCCATTGCCTAAGCCATTGTCTATTACTTCTATACTAAAGCTAGTTTGTATGTTTGAGGTAAATACAACTGGTATTACTGTGGTTGAACTGATGGGTCTTGCATCTAAAGTTAACTGCTCATTGTTACTTGTTAAGGTATAGATATTGATATCTGGATTGATTAATTTACCTCCATCTTCTACATCTTTGGTAGTTAATGCACTTGCTAAATCTCTGATATAAATATTATCGGCTACTTCATTGTTTTGTTTTACTGCCAACTCTAAGTATCCTGCAGGTCTTGTACTACTAGCTGTTCTAAACAAGCCTTGTGTGGCTGTTGCTTGTTTATTACTTTCAGTAAATGCTAAACTTGTTGATGCTGTTGGTTGTACAAAAAAGGCACCATTCATAGCTAAATTATAAGCTCCATCTACTATCAATCTATTTACATACTGACCTCTGCTTCCTGCATTGGCATTCCATACCCAATACAAAGTACCTAAATTAGATGCTCCTTGTATTACTGTTCCTATATCGGTTGGTGATGGATATGGATTGCTTACTAAATGATAGTTATTGGCATTGGTTAAATTAATGGTTTGGTTACCGGTATTTACAGCACCTGTCATATCTAAGGTTACAGGGTTTGGTGTGTAGGATGCTCCTGTTAATGCATTGGCTTGGGTTCTATCGCCTCTTACCAATATTCTTGCTCCTCTATGTTGTACCCAACTTGCATCGGCTGCTGTGGTAAAGGCTTTCCATGTATTGCTAGTATTATCAAACCAATAACTCGATGGTGCATTCGTTAATGTTGCATCAAAACCTGCTCCAGTTGTGTTACCTGTTGCGTCTACTGTTCCATCGCCTGTTACAAATATATCATCAGTTAAACTGCTCATGGCTTGTGCTGTAGTAAATGGATGGCCTAAAAATCTAAAGGCTCTGCGACCTCCTGGAATGTAACGTTGTACAGTTACATTGCCACTAATACTTCCTGCACTATTCCCTATTCTGCCTGTATTGGTGGCATCGTTGGATAGTGTAAGTTTATCATTCGTAGTTAACGTGGCTCCTGAGCTTACGGTTAAATTACCACCAAAACTAAATGCATTGCCTGATAATGAACTGCTAGATGCAATAACCAAATTCCCAGTACCTGCAATACCATCACCATTATTGGTAATATTACCATTTACTGTAGCTGTAATACCTGTGGTAGTTAATGCTACTCCACTATTTATAGTTAATGATTTACAAGTAAAACTTGCTGCAACTGCTGAGTTGCTGGCAATTACAGCATTAGTGAAGGCTGACGGTTTATCGAATAATGGATATGTATTAAGTACGTTTCCTATTGCCCAGTTACTACCATTCCAAGTAGCATTACAAAAATTAAATGGCGAACTATTTAATGAAAGAGTGGAACTTATAGATAAACCCCAATAAAAATAATCGTTAACAAGTTTTAAATCATTTGTTCTATCTCCACTAAGACAATTAGACAAACTTAAATATCCACCATCATACTCATCACTGCCACTTGATACCCAAATAGCATAAAGATTATTAGTAAGGCATTGTGGCCTACTTGAACTTGAACCACTGTTTATAGTAATATTATCCCAATTTGCCGCTGAAGAAAAACCGTTTACACAATTCATGTGTATTGCAGCTATAAAATTAGGGGCAGTTCTATTGCCAGTAAAAGCAAAAATTTGATCTCCAGAAGAAGATAAACTTAGTCCAGCACCAGATACAGTTCCTGAAGAAGCACTTGCAGCTTTAATGTAAACTTGCGTACCATAATTCAATACAGTATTGGGTGAAGTCCAAATAATATCAGTCTCGCTCGGACTATTTACAGCCGCAAGAAAATTTCCATTACATGCATTTGTGCTTGGTCCAACCCAAGCACAATCGGTAAATGTAATCACAGAATTTGCTGGCAAACCACCTATTTTTAATACAACAAAACTAAAATCATCATCTGCTGCAATTGAAGATGTTGAATTATACCCAGTAAATGCAATATCGCCAAGTGCTAATTGGGCTTTGCTTTTTGTGAAAATTAAGCTACAGAAAAATGTTGCCACTATTGCTAATTTATTGTATCGCATAAAAAAAATTTATTGTTATTTTAATTGTAATGATTTTAAAAACTGTTTTTATTCTCCCCCTTCACTTACATTCTCTCCCACTCTTGGTTTTCTATTGTTCAATAAGCTATTGTAGCCATCTATAAGGGCGTTTAGTTGGTTTATACAACTGGTGTACTCAGGTTTTTTTTGCTAATGGTGTAATAGCTTTGTAACATATCTCTTAATTCGTAAAAATGTTGGTTGGTGTTTTCTCTTAATATTTCTTGAGGTACTGAGGTATGGGATGCATAATGCTATTTGCCTTGTACAAAAGTTGTACTAAACAAATCGTTTTCTCCATTAAAATGTATGGCATTGCTGGCTTGGGCTTGTAATTGGCTAGTAACACCAATTAAAAAAATTATACTAGCTACAACATAAGATAACGTAATGTGAATTTTTCTCATAGAAGAAAGTTTATGGTATATGAACATTAAAAAATTTGAATGTTACTTTGAAATTAAGTAGCAAGTTTTTTGCTTCGAACGACAAATGTTACAGAAGCCGTTTTTTTTGTTATGAGAGCGGTATTTTACTGCATGAAATTTTTTATACTTCAACTTTCATATTTGCACTTATTATTGTGTATTAAAAAAACAAAAAAGTCTATTTTATGAATAATACCGTACAAGTTTTAATTGTAGAAGATGAACCCATTTGGGCAAAGCAATTAGAATTACATGTGCTGAGTTTAGGCTATAGCGTTGCCAATATTTTTACCAACGCCGCTGATGCTTTGGTAAACATTGAAAAGACCAATTTTGATATTGCCTTGTTAGATATTAGAATGAATGGCTTAAATGCTGGTATTGCTATTGGTAAAATGGTGAATCAGATGCTTGACAAACCT
Organism: Rhizobium sp. Q54; assembly: GCA_943368735.1. Classification (GTDB taxonomy): domain Bacteria; phylum Bacteroidota; class Bacteroidia; order Chitinophagales; family Chitinophagaceae; genus UBA1930. Next base: position 139,631 of record CALRLQ020000003.1, read on the forward strand.
TTTATTTTTATTTCTAGTGGTAACGATAAAGAAACCTTAGATGAAGCTATTGCGGCAATGCCATCGGCCTTTTTAATTAAGCCTGTTAATGAAAAGGGCTTGTATGTAGCTATACAAACTGCGTTGGATAATTTTGCCAAAAACAAATCGGCTTTAGCAGTAGAAACTTTAGTTAATAATGAGAGTTTTTTTGTGAAAGTGGGTAAAATATACCAAAAGCTTGAGTGGAAAGAGGTTGTTGCATTAACTGTGGAAGGACGCTATACTAAAGTAATAATGAACAAAACCAATGAACAATTTTTAATTGGTAGTAGCCTTAATAAAACTTGGAGTATTGTAGTGCCTAAAAATTGGCAACCCATTTTTGTGCAAATAAATCGAACGGAAATGATTAATAGTCAATATATAATGGCCTTAAAGGGAGATGAAGTTGTTTGTGATGATAAAGTGTTTATTGTTTCTGAAAACTACATGCAAGGTCTAAAACAGGTTTTGCCAATTGTGTAAATAGATTTTTAAGGGTTGAAAATTGTACAAAATTGTTACTTATAGAGGCAATATAACCGTAAAGGTTGAGCCTTCATTTTCTTGGCTTTGTACCATTAAGCTACCTTGGTGGCTTTCTATAATTTGCTTGCAAATAGCCAAACCCAAGCCAAAACTTTTCTCACCCATTGTTCCTTCCCTTTTTATTATAGTTTGCTCATCAAACAATTGCTGCAATTGTGTATTACTTATTCCAAACCCTTCGTCTTGCACCTGAATGAGTACATAATTTTCTTGCCATTGTGTTTCAACATGAATTTGTTTTTGAGGTAAACTAAACTTTATTGCATTGGTGATAAGATTTATTAAAACACGTTCTATTTTATCGGCATCTAGGTATATCAATCTATGTTCATTTGAATCTTGTACAATAATTTTTTGACTTTTTTCTTTAGCCTTGTATTGGAGTAAGGCTACCGTTTTGTGGATGAGTTGTTGTAGGTTCGTCATTGATTTATTAAGTATAATTTGGTTATTATCTTTTTCGCTTAACAAATCGTTTATTAAAGCCAAAGTATTGGCACTAGTTTGTTCTATCATTTGCACTAATTCTTTTTCTTGCCCATTAATTGCTTGATTTTGTGTAAGGTTATTGGCAACTGCTGCTATGCCACTAATTGGACTTCTAAGTTCGTGTGCCATGACGTACATAAGTTTTTCTTTTTGCGTATTGGCAACTTCTAGCTGTATTGCCACTTGTTCTATTTCTTTTTTTTGTTGGGTTATAGCATTGTTTAAAAGGGTAAGTTGTTGAACGTTTTGCTTGGTTTTTTTATAGCCCCTATTCACAAAATATACTATGGCAAATGCAATAACACTAAGGATAATAAATATTGCTATGTACAATTTGTTTAGCTTATTGTTTTTGCTAAGTACACTTATTTGTAGTTGTTGCTCCCTGTCTTTTAGTTCTTTTATAATATCTTGCTTTATTATAGAGGCTTCAATTTTTAACAGCGAATCTTTAGATACGTTATAAGCTTGTAACTCTTTTAAAGCTAATAGCGGTTTTTGTTGTAAAAGATAGTTGTGGTATTGCATTTTTTGCAGTTCGGCCACTTCATTAAATGTATAAAACACTTTAAACGTTTTTTTAAAATCTTTTATTAGCTGTGTAAGAGCAACTGTATTTTTTTGAGCAATATAAATAGCCCCTAAACGTATCATACAGATTTGCATATCTCTTAAATCGGCACCAGGGATACTATTATAAGCAATGGCTTTTTTGTATAAAACTATAGCAGTGTCAATATTGTTTTGTTTTACAAAAACCTTAGCCATATTACCATGTACTACACCAAGTGCACCTTGTTTTCGCATGAAATTATTGTGGGCGTCAATGGCTAAACTATTGTTGGTATTATTTATAAAATTTATACAAGCATTGTAATAATATAAGGCACTATCTAACTTATTTAAATTGTAATTGCACAAGCCCATGTTATCTAAAAGCTCTTGTAGTTTATTGTTTTTATGAGGTAAAGAGGTGATCGTATCTTCTAACAAATATTTATAGGTGTACTTAAAATATTGCAAGCTTATATCAAACTTTTTTTGTTGGTACATTTTCATGGCTATATCATAAGCCAAATTACTTTTACTAGTTGTATTTCCATATTTATCAGCCAAATCATAAGCTTTAAAATAAGTGGCATTGGCTACTTCGTAGTTTTGTAAATTATAATAACCTGCTGCTTTATCAAAGTAAGCATTAATTAAAATAAGGCTTCCTTTTTCTTCGCTAGTATTATTATTAACCAGTTCAATTAAAGTATCGGCATAATTTATTTGTTTATTATACATTGAATCCCAACTAGAATAATAACTATGTTGGTTAAAATAAACAGCATAATCGTATAAAGTGGGTTTTTTGATTTTTTTTAAAATAGAATCTACTATACGTAAACCCTGTTTAGGATTATTGCTTTCAAAGTATTTTTCTGAAGGTTTAAATCTTTGTTTGGTTTCATCAAAATTGCCTAAAGGTATTTTGCCTTTGCAAGAACAAAGGAAACTAATAAAAATGACTCCAATAATCTTATGATAAAAATTTTGCTTAAATAGTTTTGGCATAAGTTGATAAGTATTTCTTAAGTTATACAGTCACTCAATTACTTAAAGTATTACGAAATTAACTTACTTTTCAGCTTTATGATAACTTAAAAATTTCTGAACAGTTTTATTTAATTTACAAATTGTTTTACACCCATTTTGTTGCTCAAAATTTATGTTTTCTATGAACAGTTACATTAAACTTCTTAAAAATGTGGCAGCTAGCTAGGCTGTTTTTAAGTTTAAAAGATACCATCATTTGCATGCTTTTATTTATTGGCCAAACTATTATTTTAAGCATTTGTAAAAAAGCTAGATAAAATAAAAACCAATTGTAGAAATAAAAGTTGGGAAATTCTCATTGTAAAAAATATCATTCATTAATTCTAAGAATACGTTTTCATAGTAAAAGTAATTACAATGAATAAATAATTGGACTACTTACAAATCCTTAATGTATTATAAAACAGGCAATTCCGAATTTAAAGTTATTTATTGATTAGTACGACTCTTTTGGATTATTATCTAAAAAACAATGTTTTACTTTTACGTTTAAACAACTTAAAATAAGCAGCAATGTTTATTAAGAAAGGGATAAATATTTAATACTAATTGATTTAATACATCCCAAGCTTAGTACGTACTTAAAAGAGAAGTATTCTACCAATAAGCAAGCAGAAATTTGCTACCTTATGTTCAGTAAATTAAACCTAAGCAATAAAGAAATGGCAGCCAGTTTGGGTATTGGCTTAGAAGCTATTAGAAGCTTAAAGTTTAGGGTAAAGCAAAAATTAAGCTAAAAAAATCATTGAGCAAATGATAACAGTATAATAAAAGACATACTGGTTAAAAATGGTAGGTTTTTCGCTGTTGAAAAAATAATACAATACTTAAGAGTGGAATGACACAAAAACGTGTCTATTTACAATAATTTTTCATTTGGCAAAGCTTTAATCAACAACAATTTAACTGTACCATTAGAGGCTGCAGTAATTTGTTTAGCGAATTAAAATGTTTTTACCAAACCAAGCTATTTTGTTGATAGTATGGGCTAATTAATACCGTTTATAAAGTATTAAAACAATAAATAGAGCTTGCTACAAAAGTAACAAGCTCTTATAAAATTTATTAAATAGTAACTTCCAAAATATATTCCTAGTTAATATTATAACCTTTGTTTCCTTTTTGTAATATTCTTTTCAAATAGTATGTTTTGGCATTACTACAATTAATCGTGAATACTAGTATTTTTAAATAATTTTTTTTTAAAATACTAAATCACTTGAAGCAAAGTATAATTCAAAAATTACAACTTCTTTATTGTACCCTTTATTTTCTTTGCACTATAGCCAACTCTTGCAGCAGCTAATAAAGACAAACCGTCGTCAACAGGTATATCGTTTACATCATCATCAAATACTGGCTAGGTATTGGTTAAACTGGGGATGATTAAAGCTGCGATAACACAAAACTTTGCAATTGTTTTAATGTTGAGTTTCATACGAGTAGTTATTTAGTTGAAGGAGTTTCTTGATCAGTTGCAATATTCTGTCAGTTACTTCCTACAACAGCCTGACTAGAAATACTGCCACCAATTAAAATTCCTGCTCCTCCTAAACTTGTGATTTTAGTAACATTATCAGCAAGAGTAATTGCACCACTTCCTGTATTTACTGCTTGCTCAACTTTATTTTCTAAAGTGGGTCGTGTTGTATTATTTTCAAAATCGAAATAAAGTATAAGAACTTGGGTATTTAGGTATTTGGTTAACATAATAAAAATAAATAACATACTATTGAGAAATGCTCTCCTCCTTAAAGAAATTTAAATTAAAAAAAGTTTCGATAGGGGCTGAGCTAATGTGAATGATTAAAGAAGGAGTGTATAACAAAGTGACTAAGTTAATGTAAACAATAATTGAATGGTATTATAAAAATTTACCTGTATAACTCTCTTTTACTTTCTTTAATTCTTTTGGTATGCCTGCAAACACTAAGCTGCCTCCTAAATCACCTGCTTCTGCTCCTAAATCTATTACCCAATCGGCACTTTTGATTACATCGGTATTGTGCTCAATAATTACCAATGAGTGGCCTTGCTCAATTAATGCATTGAAAGATGCCAATAATTTTTTAATATCATGAAAGTGTAAACCTGTTGTAGGTTCATCAAAAATAAATAATATATTTCCACTGCCTTTTCCTTTGCCTAAAAAGCTAGCCAACTTTACACGTTGAGCTTCTCCACCTGATAATGTATCTGAACTTTGCCCCAATTTAATATAGCCCAAACCAACATCTTGCAAGGGTTGTATGGCTTTAGCAATTGCAGCAGTTTCTTTTTGTTTGCAAAAGAAATCAATTGCTTCATCTACACTCATTTCTAAAACATCATGAATATTTTTGCCATGTACATTTACTTCCAATACTTCTTCTTTAAATCTTTTGCCCTTGCACACTTCACAGGTTAAATGTACATCTGCCAGAAACTGCATTTCTACTACTTGCTCACCTTCTCCTTTACATGCATCACATCTGCCTCCATCTACATTAAATGAAAAATGTTTGGGCAAAAATCCTCTTGTTTTAGACATGGGATGTTTTGAATACAGATCTCTTATTTCATCGTATGCTTTGATATATGTAACTGGATTGCTACGAGATGATTTTCCAATAGGATTTTGATCAATTAATTCTATTTGAGTAATGGTATCAATATCGCCTGTAATGCTTTTATGAAATCCTACTTTATCGGCAAATTCTCCTTTTATTTTTTGCAATGCAGGATATAAAATTTGTTTCACCAAGGTTGTTTTTCCACTACCACTTACCCCACTAACCACACACATAATATTTAGTGGAAACTGAACCGTGATATCTTTTAAATTATTTTGTCGTGCTCCTGTAATAGTGATACTGTTATTCCATTTTCTAAGTTGCTTAGGAGCTTCAATACAATATTCTCCACTTAAATATTTTCCTGTTAAACTTTTTGGATGAGCTATTAACTCTTTGTAATTGCCTGCAGCAACCACTTCACCTCCTAAATGAGAGGCTAGTGGCCCCATATCAATAATATAGTCAGCTTCTCTCATCATCATCTCATCATGTTCTACTACTACTACAGTATTACCTAAATCTCTTAACGACTTTAGTACACCAATTAACTTTTCTGTATCTCTACTGTGTAAACCAATGCTTGGTTCATCTAATATGTACAATGAATTGGTAAGATTAGAACCTAAGCTTCTGGTAAGTTGTATACGCTGACTTTCGCCTCCACTTAAACTATTGGCCAATCTGTTTAAAGTAAGATAACCTAAGCCAACATCAATTAATGTTTGTAAACGTTGATTGAGTTCTATTAAAATTCTTTTTGCAACTTGTTGGTCGTGTTCCGTCAACCTTAATTCATCGAACCAAATTTTTAAATCTTTGGTTTGTATAGCACACAATTCTCCAATATGTTTACCTGCTACTTTTACATACAAGGCTTCTTTGCGTAAACGATAACCTTTACAAGTTGGGCAATTGGTTCGGCCTCTATATCTACTTAATAATACTCTATATTGAACCTTATATAAATTGGCTTCTACTTCTTTAAAAAAATCATCAATACCATAAGCACTTCCATAACCTTTCCAAAGTTGTTCATATTGTTCTGTGGTTAAATCGGCAATGGGTTTATGTATTGGAAAGCCTTTTGCATTTCTAATGAACATGTCTTTCCATGCACTAAGTTTTTCACCTTTCCAAGGGGCAACTGCTCCTTCAAACACACTTAATCTTTTATCAGGAATTACTAAGTCTTCATCAATTCCTAAAACCTGGCTAAAACCTTCACAAGTAGGACATGCACCAAATGGATTATTGAATGAAAATAAATTAGGAACAGGTTCTTCAAAAACAATTCCATCTAATTCAAATTTATTGCTGAAATGTAGCAATTGAGTTCCGTTAACCTCTACATATAATTCTCCTTCTCCTTCATAAAATGCAGTACCAATAGAATCGCTTAAACGATGAATATCATCTTCATCAAAAGCTTTTGTAACTATACGATCTATTAGAACGTAAGTGGTGAATGGTGAATGGTGATTGGTGAGTGGTGAATGGTTAGTAGATAGTTTTACATTCAGTTCATCATCTGTTAACTCTAGCAGCTCTTCAATTCTTATAAGTTCAGCAATATATTTTTCACCTTCTACTTTTTGCCTTTTGCCTTCTACCTTTTTACTTTCACCTTCCACCTTCCTAAAGTACATTCTGCTAAATCCTTTCTGCATTAAAATATTCAGTTCTTCTCTTATGGCTCTGTTGGCATGCTGTTTAAATGGAACTATGATTACCACTTTTGCTCCATGTTGTAATTGTTGAATAGCATTTAATACATCTGCAACATCATCTTTTTTTACTTCTTGGCCACTTACAGGAGAAATGGTTTTACCAATTCTTGCAAATAATAAACGTAGATAATCGTACATTTCTGTCATGCTTCCAACAGTGCTTCTTGGAGTACGGGTAATTACTTTTTGTTCAATAGCAATTGCAGGGCAAAGACCTTTTATATAATCAACATCTGGTTTTACCATTCGTGCCATAAACTGTCTTGCGTAAGAACTCAAGCTTTCGGCATAACGTCTTTGTCCTTCGGCAAATAATGTATCAATGGTTAAAGATGATTTTCCACTACCGCTTACTCCAGTTACTACAATAAACTTGTTTCTTGGAAAATGAACAGAAACATTTTTTAAATTGTGTGTTCTTGCTCCTTGTATATAAATATCGTCTGAAACCGATACCAATGAATTGCTTGATAATGTCTTTTTTGTTGCTGTTGCCATACTAGAACAAAGTAAACATAAAATGTTACTGATAGGTTTAAATACTAGAATAATTAAAGCTTAGTTGGGGAAAAATATATTTTTCGAAAAAAATCTCATTTATAGAAAATTACCTAAATGGGGCATAGTAAAAACCACATTGGGTTTAGTAAAAACCCCTGAAAGCCTTATCTGTAAAGGGTTTCATAAAAAATATTTTCAAAAAAAGTTGTTCCAAAATTTGGAAATATGAAATTCATGCTTACCTTTATATCCGAAAGTTAATCGAAGGGTTGAAAACCATAAAAGTTCTCTTCTCGTACATTAACATCTTAATCCAAATATCCTAATATTTTTAATCAGACACAAAAACCTAAATGTCTATGAAAACGTTAACAGCTGCGACTGACACGCAATTAATCCGTGCATTTCAAGAAGGAAATGCAAATGCCCTTGAGATTTTAGTAAATCGCTACAAGGACAAAATTTTCTCTTCTATTTTATTTCTTGTTAAAGACAAGTACTTAGCCGAAGATTTATTTCAAGATGTGTTTATTAAAGTAATTGACACATTAAGAAATAATCGTTACACCGAAGAAGGTAAGTTCTTACCTTGGGCTTTACGTATTAGCCATAACTTATGTGTAGATTACTTTAGAAAGGTAAAACGCTCTCCATCTATCAAAACAAGTGATGATAGAGACATTTTTGAAGTAATTAATGTGGTTGAAGAAAGTGCTGAAACAAAAATTATGGCTAGTCAAAGTCATGATAGAGTTCGTAAAATGTTAAACATGTTACCAGAAGAGCAACGTGAAGTAATTGTATTACGCCACTTTGCTGATATGAGTTTTAAAGATATTGCCGATGTTACTAATTGCAGCATCAATACTGCTTTAGGACGTATGCGTTATGGCTTAATTAATTTACGCAAGTTGATGGTTGAAAAACAAATTGCTTTATAAGCAATAACTTCTGTCATTCTGCTGTATACAATTATTTGATTGCATAGCCTTATTACAGCAGAGTGACAACCTAATTAAAAAGCCGTTACAAATTGTAACGGCTTTTTGTTGAATAGTATACTAATAGTTGAAGAGTGCGACGCCAATGTAGCTAAACAGTAGTACTACAGCTGGTAACATAAGAAACTATTCTTCGCCACTAACACCTAATTTGGTCATTACGTAATCACTTACACCTGTATTTACATAACCACCATCATGGAAAAGGTTTTGCATGGTAACCATTCTTGTTAAATCACTGAATAAGGTAATACAATAATTGGCACAATCTTCGGCACTTGCATTGCCCAAAGGAGCAATAGCATTTGCATAATCATAAAAATCGCCAAAGCCTTTAATACCAGTACCAGCAGTTGTTTTTGTTGGAGATTGAGATACAGTGTTGATACGAACTTTTTTCTCTAAACCATAGTGATAACCAAAGCTACGTGCAATACTTTCTAGCATAGCTTTAATATCAGCCATATCTGTATAAAAAGGAAATGTACGTTGTGCTGCCATATAACTTAAAGCAACAACGCTACCCCATTCGTTAATGGCATCTAATTTTTTTGCCACTGCCAACATCTTATGAAATGACATTGCACTTACGTCTATCCCTTTCATAAAATAATCGTAGTTACTTTCTGTATAAGGAATTTTTTTGCGAATGTTTACACTCATGCCAATAGAGTGTAAAACAAAATCTATTTTACCACCTAAAATTTCTTGTGATTGGGTGAATAGATTGGTTAAATCTTCTACACTTGTTGCATCGGCAGCAATAATTTGAGAGCCAGTTTTTTCGGCTAGTTTATTGATTTCTCCCATACGCATAGCAATAGGAGCGTTGGTTAATACAATTGTTGCACCTTCTTCGTGGGCTTTTTCAGCTACTTTCCAGGCGATTGAATTTTCGTCTAAAGCTCCAGAGATAATGCCTCTTTTGCCTTTTAATAAACCGTATGCCATGATATTAGTTTTTGGTTTTAAAATTAGGTGGTAAAAATAATGTTTACTACCGATTGGGAAAGAAGAATTTAGTGTAGCCATACATGGCTACTAAAAACCACAATATTGATACTGTTACAACTATGATTATCCATGTCAAAAAATTTTTGCAACCTGCTTTAGGTTTTATTTTTTGCTCTAGCCATTTGCTGAAGAATATGATAGGTAAAGAAATGAAAATGACCTTGCCAAGGAGTAATAAATTGCTGTTATACATGTAGTGAAGATAAGGTGAATGGGAAATGGAAAAAGGTGAGAAAGAGAAAGAGACTAGCAAAGAGCTTAAGGAGAGAAAAAGAGAGCCTCAAAATCGTTGCATCCGTTGCATTCTTTGCTTCGTTGCGTGAAAATCAATTCATCATTTCCCTTGCACTTTCTAATGCAGCAGCACTTGGTTTTTCGCCACTGAGCATTTTTGCAATTGCTGTCATTCTTTCATCTTCGTTCAGCAAACGAATATTGGTTTTAACGGCTTCGCCTTTTATTTCTTTGTATACAAAATAATGGGCATTGGCTTTACCAGCAATTTGTGGTTGATGGGTAATACAAATAATTTGTCGGTTATTGGCTAAACCTTTCATTATTGCACCTACTTGTTTAGCAGCTTCTCCACTAATGCCAGTATCAATTTCATCAAAAATCATGGTAGGTAAGTCTATACTTTGTGCTACTAAGCTTTTAATGCACAACATTAGTCTGCTTAATTCTCCACCACTTGCAACTTTACGTATGGGCTCAAAACGATTGCTTTTATTGGCATCGAACAAAAACTCAATATTGTTTTTACCAAAGGTTTGTAAAGCAGTTTCTTTAATTTCTACTTTCAATACAGCATTGGGCATACCCACTTGATGTAATAAGTGGTTCACTTTCTCGGCTAATGGTTTTGCTTGGAAGTGCCTTGCTTGAGATAGTTCTTCAGCTTTTTGTTGAGCTTGACTTTCTAATGCTATAGTTTCTTTTTCTTTTGCAATAATGGCTTCGTCTATATTTAAAACAGCTTGTAGTTTTTGTTCTAATGCTTGTTGAATATCTAATAATTCATTGGTGGTTTTAACGCCATGTTTTTTGAGCAGTTTATAGCCAGCAGCCATTTTATCGTTGATGATGGCAATACGTTTTTCATCGTAACCAATCGTATCGTTTACACGTTCTACTTCATCGGCAATATCTTGTACTTCTATTTGGGCAGAAGTTAATCTATCAACAATTATTTTAACATCGGTATGATAGCTTGCATAAATATTCAGTTGATTTATAAGCTGTTTTAAATGAGTAACAATTGGCTGTTCATTTTCTTTTAATTCAAAATATACTTTGGTAAGTGCAGTTTTAATTCCTTCACTATTGCTTAATAATTTAAGTTCATTATCTAATTCTTCTAATTCATTTTCTTTGAATGATAGTTCGTTTAACTCATCAAATAAAAATTGATTATAATCGGCTTCTTTATTGAATGCGGCTTTTTGTTGTTGTAATTGTTCTAATTCTTTTTTACTTTTTTGCCATTGTTTGTATATGGTTTGATAAGCAATTAATGTTTCATTATTATTGGCCAATGCATCAATTACTTCACGTTGAAAATCAGTATCGCCTAATTCTAATGTATCAAACTGTTGATGTAAGTCAACCAATAAAGAGGCCAATTCTTTTAGCTGTTGTAAAGTGGCTGGAGTATCATTTATAAATGCACGGCTTTTTCCATTGGCTGCAATTTCTCTTCTAATCACCAATTCATGTTCGGCATCAAGTTCATTAGAATGTAAAAATGTTTGAACTGCTTTTTTATTATCTACTGAAAAAAAACCTTCTATAAAACATTTTTTATCAGTTTTGAGTAGTACAGAAGTATCGGCTCTTTCGCCTAAAATTAAGCTTAATGCACCCATTAAAATACTTTTACCAGCACCTGTTTCTCCAGTAATAATATTGAGTTGATTAGAAAAATGGATTTCTATTTCATCAATAATAGCGTAGTTCTGTATATGAAGTTTAGTTAACATGGTAGAATTTCTAATTACGCATTTGAAATTGCAAATTACACGCAAAGTTTAAAACTGAAAGCAATTACTAATTATTAATTGTTAATTATTCATTGATTTACTCTCCCTTACATCTTGCAATACCACTTTTGGCACGTTGATCGAGGCTGTTTTTATAATCGTGGTTATCCATTTCTAAACATTGTTCAAAGTATTGTATGGCTGCATTTTTATTGCCTTTTTGTTCATAAATCATACCTATTTGTAAAGCAGCCCTTGCTGCATAATATTCTGTTCGGGTTTTACCAAGTGCCATTGCTTTTAAATAAAAAGCAATGGCAGCTTCATCTTTACCTAAGTCGTCATTAATTCTACCCACTCTATAAGTAAATTCTAATTGCTCAGCAATGTTAGAAAAACTGCTGGTACTTTTTCCTTGTAAAACTTCAATTGCTTGATTGTTTAAACCACCATCATTTAAAATTCTAGCCTTTAATAAAATTATGTTTGGCCAGGTATTTTTTTTCGCATCTTTTAGTGCTTGTTTATCGGCATCGGTAATACTTGCTCCTTTTTTTATGCAGTTTTTTCTGGCATCTTCGGCGGCTGTTTGGTTGCCTTGTAAGTAATAACACCAACTTAATTTTTGATAAATATCTTTTACATAAAAACTCCCCTTAAATTTTGCTAAATAGGCATTGAAATAATTAATTGCTTGTTGGGTATTGAGTTGGTATAAGTTTATAAAACCCATTTGAAAATCCCATACAGCAGTTGATAAATATTCGGCCGATTTATTTCTATTTTGTACTATCAATGCAGCATTATGTGTTTGCTTATGGTTAATACTTAAGTTAGCTGCCATATAAGTAAAAAGATGGTTGTTTACAACATCTAACTTTCGTTGTTGTATAAATTGTAATGCACCATCTTTATCATTTTCAATATAAAATTTTAAATAGCAATACATAAATGCCGCTTCATTAAACATGAGTTTTGCCCAAGGATCGTTACTGTTAATAAAGCTATTAATAGTAGTCATGCCTTCGTGAATATTGCCTCTGATGCCAAATAAGCCAGCAACCCACTGATAGCCTTTTGGTATGGTACCTGCAACGGCTTTTAAGCCACCAAACATTAGTTGATTGGGTACAAAAGTTGGAAAAGCTTTGCTATTTTGTTTAATATATTTATAAGCTGTTTGAAAATCTAAACCAGCTCTTGTTTTATTATCTAGTTTTATGTTTACAGCAACTTTGTGTAAATACACTGCACCCAAACAAAAATTATAAAAAGGTGAGCTTGTTGAACCTTCTTTTAAAGCTTTAATACGTTCTTCAAATTTGGGTAATCGAGTTTTAAATTCTGCCGGATCTTCATTAAAAAAAAGCGTAAAAAAATCTATATAACTTTCTAACACTAATGGGATTAAATTATCGGGGTTTTGTTGCTTAGCTTTATTCACCAAAGCTTGCCCTGCATTTAATTTTAGTTGTACAATTTCCTTGTAGGCCTGTTGACAGGTACTATTAAACTCATATACTTTTTCGGCATCAGCGGTTGAACAAAAAGCTAGCAGTATTAAAAAGGTTAAATAAAACTTCATCATAGTATAAAAATAAACAAGGGCAATCAAAAGATGATTGCCCTGTGTAATTTATTAAAAAAATAATTGAATATTATTTTACTTCTGTGTTTTCTACTAAATCACCATCAGCTAAAATTCTACCACAGTTTTCGCAAACCATAATTTTTTTGTGTAAGCGAATTTCACTTTGCTTTTGAGGCGGAATTGCATTAAAGCAACCACCACAAGCATCACGTTCAACAGGTACAACAGCTAAACCATTTCTATAGTTTTTTCTAATTCTATCGTAGCTGTATAATAAGCGTTCGTCAATATGAGTTCTTGCTTCTTCACTTTTCTTACGAAACAAAGTTTCTTCTTTCTCGGTATCAACAATGATTTTTTCTAGTTCACTTTTTTTGTGATTTAAAACACCTTCTTTAGTAGCAATGGTTTTTTTAGAAGCTTCTAATAATCTTGCTTTATCAGATATTTCTTCGTTAGCATCTTTAATGTGTTTTTCAGCCAATTTCATTTCAAGTTGTTGCATTTCAATTTCTTTATTGATTGCTTCAAACTCACGGCTATTCTTCACATTTTCGCTTTGCTTCTCGTACTTCTTAATTAAATCATCGGCTTCTTTAATGGTTGCTTTTTTACTTTCAATAAATTCGGTAATACCATTAATTTCTTCTTCAATTCTATTTCTACGAGCATGTAAACCAGCAATTTCATCTTCTAAATCGCTTACTTCTAAAGGAAGTTCACCTTTTAAAACTTGAAACTCATCTAATTTACTGTCAATTTTTTGAAGCTTAACTAAGCCTGCTAATTTTTCTTCAACGGAGAAATCTTTAACTGCTGCCATTGTATGATTGTAGTTTAACGTTTGTTATTTTAGAACCAGTATTGTTTATGATAGGAACTTTAGTATTTCGTGCAAACTTTTCGTTTCGCACAGCCGATAGCTATCGGCTTGTACTTTCTGTTCTTTATTTATCTGAATTTAGTTTTTTCAAATAAAATACTCAACCGGATTCGTTTTTACCTTTGTTTTAAGGACGGCAAAAGTAGGGAAATTTTGCTGTAATACCTCCATCAATAATTCTATGGTAAATTGTTCACTTTCCCAATGTCCAATATCTGCAATGATGATTTGTTCATTGGCATCAAAAAATTCGTGGTATTTAAAATCTCCACTAATAAATATATCGGCACCAGCTTTAATTGCATTACCAATTAAAAAGCTGCCAGATCCACCACAAACTGCCACTTTTTGAATGCGTTTGCCAAAGAGTTTGGTGTGCTTAATTAATTGTAAATCAAATGATTGTTTTAGCATTTGTAAGAAAAGTGCTTCTTCCATTGGCTCGGGTAAATAGCCCATTAATCCACTGCCAATTGCTGAATATTCATTGTTCAAAGCAACAATATCGTAAGCAACTTCTTCGTAAGGGTGACTATTTAATAATGCTTTGATTATGCCATTTTGCAACCAAACAGGAAAAATAATTTCTATTTTAACTTCTTCTTCTGTATGTCTTTCTCCAATATTTCCTACAAAAGGATTGGTGTTTTCTCCTGCTTTATAAGTGCCAAGACCAGTTGAATTGTAGCTACATTCGCTATAATTGCCAATGTTACCAGCACCAGCTGCAAATAATGCAGATCTAACTTTCTCGGCATGATTGGTTGGCACAAAAGTGAACAATTTAAGCAAAGCACTTTTTTTGGGTGCCAAAATTTGAGTATTAATTAAACCCAAACGATTTGCAATTGTGTGGTTTACACCATGCAAAACATTGTCTAAATTGGTGTGAATGGCATAAATAGCCACATCGTTTTTAATAGCAGCAATGATGGCTTTTTCAATATAATTATTGCCATTAATTTTTTTTAATCCACTAAAAATGATTGGATGATGAGCCACCACCAAATTGCAATGATTGGCTTTGGCTTCTAGTATTACTTCTTCAGTTGCGTCTAGTGTGCAAACAATGCCAGTACAATCCCAATTTTTAGCACCTGTAATTAAACCAACATTATCGTAACTTTCTTGTAAACTAGGATTGGCTAATTGCTCTAAAACCGAGATGATTTGTTCAATTTTCATGTAGTAAAATAAATGCTTTTAAGTAATAGTATTAGCTACAATCTTGTATATATTCTTCCAGTAATTAAATCTACATCAGGCAAGAACGAAGCATCTATTTTATAGTACTTTGCATTTTTAGGATGTACTAGTACTTTAATTTCACCTTTAATAAAAGGAGTTGGGTTAAACCAAATATGTTCAGTTTCAAAAAAATGTTTCTTTCCATTTTCGCCTTCATAAACACACTGAATAACGTATGGATTAATTAATGCCCAATCATAAGCATCGCTATGTACTTCTATTTTAATTGGTAAGCTAGTTGAAGTATTTATTACTTCAGCCTCAAAAGTGGTATTTTTTTCATTACTCTTATCTAAAGTATGCCAAGAACCTATTTTGTTTTTTAATACAACATTGTAATTTTTTATTGAAATTGTGTCTCCAATTGTATCTAATTCTCTCCACATTTTTTGTGTCCAAAGCCAATAGCCAAATAAAGTACCACCAATTAGTATAAACGCTGCAGCAAGGTATTCGTAACTAAATCTTTCCGGGTTGTTTTTATCCAATGAAACAATATAATCTAAAAGCAATCCTGCACCAATTAAAAACAAGCAAAAAGAAGCAAATCCAATAATAATTCGTTTTGGTTTTTTAATTGGATTAATATTAAATACAATTAATGATCCAAAAAAAATGAAAATACCACCAAAAACAATTGTAACTGCTCTACCAAGCCAGCTGTTTTCATAATATAATTTTACTGGTTTTTTAGCATCGAAACGAACTCTTTGTTCATCAAAAACAGGTGTTCCCTCATCTGAATCATACAAATCAAATTCACCCTCAGATGAAGAACCAGAGTTTTTTTTAATTTCAGCACTATTAATTACATATTCTTTTCCAGCAGCATCCAAAAAATGATAAATAACTGTTTTGCCAGTTGTATCGGCTTCATCAATTTCAGAATAGCTAACTTTTGCTTTTATAAAACCTTTTGTGTTGAGTTCAAATTGTATAGATGAATACAGTATGTAAGCAATAATTGCAATACCTGGAATAATTAAAACAACAGTTGCAAATACTTTTGTAAAACCTTCAAAGATTTTATCGAAAACTGAAAATTTCTTGCTCAGTTCGTTTGCAAAAGATGGACGCATAGAAGTTTATTTTTGAGCAATTTAAGTAGAAAACTGTTTCCTATTACTTAGGAAAATAAGGCAGATTGATTTCTTTTATTCCATTTTGTGCAAATTTTTTGAAATTATGTGCATAAAAAAAGGTCTGATTTTCATCAGACCCTGGTGAGTTAAACCTGGGCCTATGGGCTCTCAGGAATGTTGGACTCGATGGTTTTTCGTTTGTCCCTTAGGATATTGGCTTTCTGAATGGATGGTTCAGAAAGTTGGCTTTTCGATATGGATCCTTAAAGTTGGATAGCTTTTCAGGGATCGTTGGATTTTCTTTTGTCTTTTTAATACTTACGGTTTGCGATTTACTTCGGATTTTGGATGTTGCTCTTTTTTTGGATTTCGATTCGGTTTTTCTGGATGTTTGGATAAAAACGGGGTAAACCGTTGTATCAAATTGACAATGCAAACATAACATCCACTTTTTCCCAAAACAAGAGCAAAACTTCTCTTTTTTAGACTTACGGCTAGGCGAAAAACGATAGGAAAAATAGCCTACCGTGCTTAGTAAATTTTCTAATACTTTCGTGGTAAATTAACTATTGTACAATTTGTGTTTTTAGAAGCACAATTGATAACCCCTAGATTTTACAATATGAGCGAAAAAATTAAAGTAATTATTACCGATGATCATGCCTTGTTTAGACAAGGAGTTAAAGCTGCATTGAGTTACAGACCAGATATTGAATTTTTAGGAGAAGCCGAAAATGGCATGCAACTGCTTAATTTATTGAAGTTTTTAAAGCCCGATGTAATACTATTAGACATTCAAATGCCTATTATGGATGGTATTGCTACGCTGCCGGAAGTGAAAAAAATACTACCTGAAACTAAGATTATCATGCTAACCATGCATAATGAGATTACTTTAATTAGCAAATTAATGGGCATTGGTGCCAATAGTTATTTAACCAAAGACTCTGATAGCGATACCATTTATCAAGCAATTAAGACATGCCATGAGAATGAATTTTACTTTAATGAGTTTACAAATAGAGCTATGCTAAGTGGTTTGCGAACACAAGCTGCACCATCGAAAAATGATGAGGATGCCGATTTAAGCGACAAAGAAATACAGGTGTTGAAGTTGATGTGTGATGAAAAAAGTACCAAAGAAATTGCTGAAATTGTAGAAATTAGTCCACGCACTGTAGAAGCAATAAGAGACAGATTAAAAGTAAAAACCGGGGCAAAAAGCACTGCTGGCTTAATATTGTATGCAGTGAAAAATGGATTGATAGAATCTTAAATTGTAATAAATGTTTTTAGGGTGGTCTTCTCTGCAAAAGAAGACCACTCTTTTTTTTATTCTAATTCTACACAATAATAGCCAGCCATTTGAATAACAGTGGCAATTGCATCTGGTGTTAAATCATTGGTTTCTACCCTTAATACTTTATCAATATCGTGTAAATCAATATTCCATTTATTTACACCATCAATAGTTTGAATAGTTTGAGCTACATTTTTTACATGTGTAGGATTAATAATGTTTGTTTTAAAAACATGCACACTCATACAACTGATTTTTAGTGTTTAAAATTATTCGTTGGTAACAGTTGGTGTAACGCTTTTTTGTTTAAATGTGTTACACTTGTTTTTCCATTGTTGTTTAAATTGTTCTTTTTCTTCGGTACTCATATTGTGCCATTTAGCCTTCATTTCGCTGCTCCACATTTTACCTTTCTGTGCAAAACCTTTGTTAAAGCCTCCAAACAATATTTTGCTGAGCAATAGTAAACCCAACGATTGCCAAAAATTAATGGGTTTTATGGGTGTTACTTCAACTAAAACATTGTTCCATAACAACATGACGATATAACCAAACATGGCTACTATTGTTACTGCACAAACGGTAAACCCAGCTACTTTTTTTATCCAAAATTTTTTATTGCTCATTACTTTATGTTTAATAATTCAATAATTCTTCTTTTAATGTTTGTAGCCTAGTTCTTAAATGCAATACAGCATATCGTTTTCTTGAGAGTAGTGTATTTACCGAAACGCCAGTTTGTTCAGAAATTTCTTTAAATGAAATGCCTTCTAATTCGTTTTGTACAAAAACTGTTTTTTGATCTTCTGGTAACTCGTCTAAAGCTGAGTTAAGTGTTTCCCAAAAAATATTTTTTAGGTATTCATTTTCGGGATTGTTGGAAGCGTTAAAAAATAAATCGGTCCAAGAAAACCCATTTTCATCATCGCCAGAAAAAATATCTTCTAATAACTCGGGTTTATGTTTTCTTTTTTTATCGGTTATTTTATTTCTTGCAACAGTATATAACCAACCTGTGAGTTGCTCAATAGGTTGAGTATTACCTATGAATTGATAAAAAACATCTTGTAAAATATCTTCAGCATCGGCATCATTAGACACACGTTTTTTAATGAAACCCAACAACCTTTTGCTGTAATCATTAATTACCTGTGTAATATTTCTTTTTTGTCCGTTAACCATTACGGCGTCTAAAGTAGCCACTCTATTCATTGTAAAAATAGAAAGACGATTGACGGAAAATAATATTGTATAAAAGGAAAAAATAAGAGAGAGGAGTGGTCTTGCCAGGAATCGAACCTGGATCTGGAGCTTCGGAAACTCTCATACTATCCATTGTACTACAAGACCAATGAGTGCAAAAGTAATAGTTTAATTAGTGCAATATTTCTTTAATAGCTGCTGGCAAAAAAACGGATGTTGGAACGCTGCTCATAATTTTTAAATCTTGTAGAAAATTACTGTTATTGTCTAAAAATTGTAAAACGGTTTGTGGCTTATTTTTTTTGAAAATGGCTGTAAAAATATCGGCTCCTTGCATTTTTTTCAGTTGTAATACTTGTAGTAAAACACTATCGTATAAATGAAATTTTTTGTCGTTTAAACTTCTTTTGGTAAACGGATGATTGCTTTTTATAAGCGATTGTACAATTTGTGTAGTTCTTTTTTGAATAAAATTAAAAGCATAACCACTACTGCCTTTTGCTTGTCCACCTGCTATGCCTATATAAATTATTTTGCCTTCATTATTCGGAAATAAATAATTGGTCATTGGAATAATACCAAATTCTTCATGTATTATGTTGTAGTTTTTGATGCCTAATTTTTTTTCAATGTATGCTTGTAAAGCTTGTGTATATTCTTCTTGAGGCAAAAGTTGTTCAGTAAATAAAGTGTATTCTACCAATGCTTTATTGGCTGCTGTTGGCAGTACATACATAAAAGTAGTGCCATGTTGTTGACTAACAGTAAAGTCCATAAAAGTGGCTTTTTGTGTATCAAAAACATTTTCAGCAGTTTCAATTTCCCAGCCTTTAAAATGTTGTTGTAAATAATAATCAGTTTTTTTTAGTGTGGGTGGTTTGAATAGTATAGAGTTGAAAATATACGTACCCTCAATTTTTTGATTATTTAATTCAACTACTGCTACACTATTTTGATTGTAAATATTGCTTACTTTTTCATACACAAATTCAACATTAGAAAATGTAGTAGCAAACTGTAGAACATAGTTGTAAAAATCAATGCCATGTATCATTTTGTACTTATACGGAGCTATTGAAAAACTTGAATGATAGTTGGCAGATTCAAAAACTAAGTTACTCCATTGATGATGTACAATTGGCTCAAATAAACCTTCTTCTTTCTCCCAAAAACACCATGTACGATCATTTTTATTCTTTAACTGTTCGTCTATTACTAAAATTTTTTTATTACATAAAGTAGGTTCTTGCAATAATCGCATGAGTAAACTTAAGCCTGCACATCCTGCACCAGTGATTATATAGTCGTATTGTTGCTGCAAAATTTATAGGGGTAATTTATCTAATAAAACTTTACTCATTTTATAAAAAGAATCCACTGTAACACCTGCTGTATGTGGTGTTATAACAACATTATTAAAGCTGAATAGTTTTTCTAGTTGTTGCATTTCTTCAGCAGTATAAGTATCTAGTTTTTCATTTTCTAGTACATCTAAACCGGCAGCTTTAATTTTTTGATTTTCTAATGCAGCAATTAACGCATTGGTATTGGTTACTTTGCCTCTACAAGTATTTAAAAAATAAGGTTGCTTTTCTAGTGCATTTAAAAAAGTATTATTTGCAAAGTGATATGTGTCTTCCGTTAAAGGCACATGCAAGCTAATAACATCTGCATAGCGTTGAATATGTTCAATATTTGCTTCTCTAATATAGTTATTGGCAAAGCCAGATTTGTATTTATCATACGCTAAAACAGTAACATCAAAAGCACTGAGTAATTTGGCAAAACTACTGCCTGTATTACCAAAGCCAATAATGCCAACGGTTTTGCCTTGTAGTTCTTCGCCTCTACTTTCTTCTCTTGCCCAAATTTTATTTTTTAAACTAGCATAACTGCTGTTCATTTTATTCATTAAGTTCAATAATAAACCAAGTGTATGTTCGGCAACCGCATTTCTATTGCCTTCGGGGCTACTAAGACATTGAATATTTTTTGTAGCAGCATAATTTACATCAATTAACTCCATACCACTGCCCAAACGGCCTATCCATTGTAAATATTGGGCTTTATCTAATATAGCTTGATCAATTTTTAATCTTGTAGTAACAATTAAACCAACTGCATCTTCAATTTCAGTTGCTAATTCTTGGTAGCTGATAGATGGATTGTTAAGTACAGTATATCCTTTAGACAAAAGTGTTGTTTCTATAATTTTATGTGCTGGTCCAGAGATGATTATTTTCTTCACTTACAAATTTATTTTTGAGTACTACCATTCATACGAAAAGTTAATGCGGCAAAATCTTCAATACTTAATTGTTCGGCACGTTTATTAAAGATTTCTTCTTGTAATATTTCCTCTGTAAATACTGATTTTACTGCATTGCGTAACATTTTTCTTCGCTGATTAAAAGCTAATTTTACCAATTGAACAAAAGCTTTATCGCTACTAACCTTGTAACGATTTTCTTTTAGTGTTAGTTGAATAACTCCACTCATTACTTTAGGAGGTGGATTAAAGCAGCCTGGAGCAACATCAAATAAATAATCTACCTGATAGTATGCTTGAATGAGTACACTTAAAATACCATAGGTTTTACTATTGGGCTTTGCAGCTACACGTTGGGCTACTTCTTTTTGAAACATACCAATAATTATAGGAACTTGCTGATGCCACTCTAATATTTTAAATAAAATCTGAGAGGAAATATTGTAAGGAAAATTTCCTACCACCATAAACTGATTTTCAAAAGGAGCATCAATATCTAAAAAACTTTGATGAATAATTTTTGATTGTATGGCTGGGTAGCTAGCTTCTAAAAATGTTACTTTTTCTGCATCAAGTTCAACTGCTTTAAAATTAATTGAAGGAATTTGCAATAAATATTTAGTAATAGCACCACCGCCGGGTCCTACTTCAATTAATTGATTTACTTGATGTTGATTCAAATTGATTTGTACAGCATCAACAATTTTTTTACAAATGTTTTCATCTTTTAAAAAATGTTGACCTAAACTTTTCTTTAAAGTGTATTGCATTACAGCAAATGTAAGCACTGCTTTACAATGTGTTTGAGGCAAGTTGTTTTTTAAAGAAAGGCAATGATTTTTTGTTGAATAGATTGTAGTTCTTCTGCAGAAAGTTTTAGTTTAGGTTTACTTAAATCTACATCGTGTATTGTATTGGTTGCCAATAAATGAACATGTGCATGTGGCACTTCTAAGCCAACAGTAATGATGTTTACTCTATTACAGTTAAATGTTTGTTCAATAGCATGTGCAATAGGTTTTGCAAATAATAATAAGTTGCTTAAATAGCTATCGGGTACATCAAAAATTTTATCCACTTCAATTTTAGGCACTATTAAAGTATGACCGTATTGAACTGGAAAAATATCTAGGAAAGCAATAAATTGTTCGTTTTCAGCAATTTTATAACAGGGAATTTCACCATTGATAATCTTTGAGAAAATAGTCATTATTATACAATTTTATTGTTGCAATTTATAGCATGTACATTAAAAAAGTGCAGTTGTATCAACTGCACTTTTTTAAGAAAAAGGTTATTTCATTTATACAGCAATGTCTTCAATTTTAAATTTCATAACACCATTAGGGGCTTGTACTTCGGCAACTTCGCCTTTTACTTTACCCATTAAACCTTTACCAATTGGAGAAGAAGCAGAAATTTTGCCAGATTTCAAGTCGGCTTCTTTTTCGCCTACTAATTGGTAGGTAACTGTTTTTTTAGTAGCTATATTGGTAATAGTTACTTTGGTTAAAATGCTTACTCTGCTTGTATCAATGGTGTTGGTATCTACAATTTTAGCTGTAGCAATAACACCTTCCAATTGTTTAATTTTAGCTTCAAGCATACCTTGTGCTTCTTTGGCACTATCGTATTCGGCATTTTCTTTTAAATCGCCTTTTTCTCTTGCTTCTGCAATGGCTTTAGAAGCAGCTGGTCTATCAACCGTTTTCATACGATGAAGCTCGGTTTTCATCTTGTCGAATGTCTCTTGTGTTACGTATTCACTCATAATCTTTTGTTTAGAAGAGATAAAAAAAATACAACGCCACAAATCAAATTGTAGCGTTGCATAAAATACAAATATAGAGTTTCTTAGTTAAACAACAAGCATCAAGGATTGATGTGCTTTTTTTAACTTTTTTGAAAAGCTTCATCTTTTTTTACTTTATCCCAATATTTTTTGGCAACAATAAGCATTCCAAAACTTTCACCATCTTCTTTATTCAAATGTTTATGGTGCATTTTATGTGCCCAACGAATGGCTTTTATGTATTTATTATTACTACGTGTAAACCATTTGATACGTTGGTGGATAATTACTTCGTGAATCATAAAATAAGCTAAACCATATAAAGCAATACCAAAGCCGATAGCAGCAACCCAATACACTTCATTTTGTAAACCTAACATAATACAAAGCCAACTTGGTATAGCAAAAATTAAAAAGAAAGCATCATTTTTTTCGAAAATGTGGTTATGTGGTTGATGGTGATCTTCGTGTAAGTACCACAAAAAACCATGCATTACATATTTGTGTGTAAGCCATGTAATGCCTTCCATTATGGCAAAAGTGAGCAGTGTTATAAAAAGATTGAAAAGCATTATAAATAAACTCTTAAGATTAAAAAAAATAATGTTTGAATAATTAACAAATGTAGAGCAAAATGGTTGTGCTTATGAATTGGTAGCCATCTGAAAATTAATAACAATATCATACTAATTACAAACCAACATATATAATTGAGTAATGGAATCTGATTGTTTTGCCACTGCCAAAAACCTAATTGAATAGCCACAGGTTCCATGATATAATCAAATATGGTGGCCAATAATGCACCATCGAATATTAATGATAGTGTTTGCATTTTGGTAGATAGAATAATGCCCTGCATTTCGTATTTTTTCTCTATCCAGTGATGTAGTTGATGCATAGCAATACCGCAACAAAAAACTGTTACAAACCACTGTACACCAATTAGTAATGGTACTCCTAAAACTTTATACCCCATTACAATGCCATAACTATAATTGCCAAATAAATAACCCGTATTTACCCCAATTATTTCAGTAACCATACCTGTTAAAAATGCAATGAGGGTAAAGAAATATAACCACTTATTTTTTTGTTCTTGCGTATAAAATAATAACACAGTCATTAAGCAAAGATTGAGTGGAGTATTTTGTATGAACCAATCTTTATGTGTTGAGAACAATATACCTATTGCACCACTTACATGAAAAAGTAAGGCAATAAATAGGGCAATATTTAGTTTTGAAAATTTCATTTTAAAAAATCTGTATTCACTAATTCACTCATAATTTTTGCACTCTTTAAACACAATGGAATGCCTCCGCCTGGATGTACACTTCCTCCAACAAAATATAAACCCTTTATAGCATTGGAGAAATTGGGATGACGCAAGAAGGCTGCCATTTTTGAATTAGACGATGTTCCATATAAAGACCCCATATAAGAGGCGGTTTTACTTTCTATTAAAACAGGATCTAAAACATCTTCTTCTTCAATGAATGGTTCTATATTGGTTTGTAAAATTCTATTTAATTTTTGGATAATATTTTCCTTTGCTTGCTGCTTGTAAACTTCCCAATTTTGGCCAATGTTAGCAGGTACATTAATCATAACAAACCAATTTTCTTTACCAGCTGGTGCTTGAATATTGGATTCACATTTACTAGTTATATTGATGTACACAGTAGGGTCGTTATACAATTGTTTGGTGTTGAATAAACTATTAAACTCAGCTTTATAATTATTGCTAAAGAATATATTGTGTAATTCTAGTTCTTTAAACGCTCTATTCATACCCCAATAAAAAATGAATGCACTGCTGCTTCGTTCTTGTTGTAAGATTTTTTTTGCCTTTATTTCGTTATTCAATAAATGCTTGTAGGTAAAGTATACATCCATATTACTTACTACAATAGTTGCATGCACATTTTCACCATTTACAACTACACCTTTTACCTTATTTTCATGTTCAATAATTCTTTCTACAGGGGTATTGAATATAAACTGAACGCCTTTTTTTTGAGCTAAGTTGTATAAAGCATTGGTAATACTGATCATACCACCTTTTGGATAAAAGGTTCCTTCAGTTAATTCTAAATGTGGAATTAAACTTAACATTCCTGGTGCTTTGTAAGGATTGCTGCCATTGTAAGTAGCAAAGCGATTGAATAATTGTACTGTTTTAGCATTTTTAAAAGCAGTTGCATTTACTTGATGCATGGTCTTAAACAAGTACTTAGCTTTTGTAGCTGCTAGTGCTTTGCGAATAGGGGCTTTGCGTAAAGTTGATTTTTTATGTAGCGAATGATTTAAAAATATAGTGCCAATATTATTATAAATATCTTCCGATTGTTGCAAGTAATTTGTAATAGCCAATTCATCTTCTCCCAATTGTTGTTTAAACTCTTGCAGCAGTTTTTCTTTATTGGTGTAAGCATTTACTACAGTGCCATCTTCATAAAAATATTTGAAAGAAATGGGTAACGCTTGATAAGAAAAATATTGTTCAATGGGTTCGTTAGCTAGTTGAAATAATTCTTCAATATTTTGAGGTTGGGTAAATAAACTTGGACCTGCATCAAATTGATAATTGCCTAAGTTGAAATGAGTTAATTTACCTCCTGGGTAACTATTCTTTTCAAATACTGTTACTTCAAAGCCTTGCACAGCAAGCCTTATAGCAGATGCTAATCCTGCAACACCAGCTCCAATAATTATGGCAGTTGGTTTAGGCATTGATGTAATTATTTTGTTGTATCCAAGCTTTTACTTTAGGAAAAGCAATTTTAAACCACTCTGTGTAATTGGTTGGATTTTGCTGAATATCGATTTCAATATCTTCCACTAATCCATATCCATAGTTTTCAGCTTCCTCCATATTTAAATGAATTTCTCCATCATATTTTCCTACAAAAACATGGTCAAACTCATGTTCAGTTAATCCGTTATCAAAAGCTGCTTTATAAGTAAATTGAAATGCTGGAATAATTGGTGTATTGAAACCCATTTCTTCATTCAGTCTTCTTGTTGCTGCATGTTCTACAGCTTCATTGGGTCTTGGATGACTGCAACAGGCATTGGTCCATAAACCACCACTATGATATTTACTCAATGCTCTTTGTTGTAAAAGCATTTGACCGTTGGAGTTAAAAATAAATACACTGAATGCTCTATGTAAAAGTGCTTGCTCATGTGCAGCCATTTTTTCCATTAAGCCAATTTGTTGGTCTTTTTCATCAACCAAAATCACTTGTTCCATGCTATAAAAATAAAGTATATCTAATTGGGAGATTCAAAGTTTCTAGATTAATAAAAATTTAATTAGCACTGGCTAGCACTTTTTGGACAAAACCCCAAAAGCAACATTATTACAATAAGTTTAATTGACTTCTTAAACCAGCTTTTGCTACAATAAAAAACTTGCCATAATCTGGAATGCGTACTCTTTCTTGCATGATACGCTGTGGCTGTAGTTTTTTTATTTTATTGAAGAGTGATAAGTAGTATTTATAGGCCACATATACACCAAATCTAGATTTCATGGGCAATTGAAGTATTGCTGCATATGCATCATTGAAGTCTTTTTGAATATCTAATTCAATATTTCTTTTGTCGTTTTCTGTGAAGTTTCTAAAATCACATCCTGGAAAATACACTCTTTCTAAACCTTCAAAATCGGCTTTTAAGTCTCGTAGAAAATTTACTTTTTGAAAAGCAGCACCTAAACTTCTAGCACCAGGTTTTAGTTGTTCATATAAAGTTGTATCGCCATCGCAAAAAACATACAAACACATTAAGCCTACTACTTCGGCACTGCCATAAATATATTGCTCGTAACCAATTTTATCATATTTTCTTTCACTCAAATCTAACTCCATGGAGTACAAAAATGCATCAATTAAATCGTGGCTAATATTATATTGATTCACTGTTAATTGAAAGCTATGTAAAATGGGATTTAAACTAATTTTTCTTTCAATTGCTAAGTAGGTATCTTTTTTAAATTCTTCTAATAAAATGGCTTTATTATGTTCATGAAAAGTATCTACTATTTCATCGGCAAAACGTACAAAGCCATAAATATTGAAAATGGGTTGACGTAAGTCTTTATGCAATAATTTAATGGCAGAAGAAAAGCTAGTGCTATACTTTTCTGTAGTATTGCGACTGCAGTTCATACTTACCTCGTGAAAATGTTGCATATTGGTCATAAAAGAAATTTATTACTTAGAAATTCAATATAAGCATAAAAAACAAAAGAATAGGTGTTTTGTTTAAAGAAACATCTATTTATACCCTTAATTTAAACAAAAGCTTTCATTATTTCTTTGGCTACCACTTCTCCACTAATTAAACTTGGTGGAACTCCAGGTCCAGGAACAGTAAGTTGACCTGTAAAAAATAAGTTCTCTACTTTTTTACTTTTACAAGCTGGTTTTAAAATACTTGTTTGTAATAAAGTATTGGCTAAGCCATACGCATTGCCTTTGAAAGCATTGTAATCATTGATAAAATCGCTATGGGCGTACGATTTTTTATAAATGATATGTGGTAGAATAGATTCACCAATTTTATCTTCCATTCTTTGTACAATCATATTAAAATATTGGTCTCTTAATGCTTCTGTATCACCTTGTAAACCTGTAGCAGCAGGAATTAAGAAAAATAGGTTTTCACAACCCTCGGGTGCAACTGTTTTATCTGTTACCGATGTTACACTTACATAAAATAAAGGATTTGTTGGCCACTCTTTAGTAGTGTAAATTTCTTTACCATGTACTTCAAACGAAGTGTCAAAAAATAAAGAATGATGCAATACATTTTTAAGCTTTTTATTCAAACCAACATAGTACAACAAGCAGCTTGGAGCCATAACACGTTTGTCCCAATATTCATCGGTATAACTTCTGTAGGCTTTGGGTAATAATTGTGTTTCTATATGATGATAATCGGCCCCACCAATTACTACATCAGCTTCAAAAATTTGGTTTGCAGTTCTTACTTTTTTGGCATACCCATTTTGAATAATAATTTCTTCTACATTTTCATTCAACTTAAATTCAACACCCAACTCCACAGCCAATGTGTACATAGCATTTACAATACTGTAAATGCCACCTTCAGGAAACCAAGTGCCACCCTTAATATCAGCATAATTCATTAAGCTATACAATGCAGGTGTGTTTTCAGGTAATGCACCTAAAAACAAAACAGGAAATTCTAATAACTGTTTCAGTTTAGGATTGCTGAAATGCTTTGCAACATGAGATTTAATAGAATTAAACACATCTAATTTAAAAATGCCGGTTATTAAATCTAAGTCTAAAAATTCGGTAAGTGATTGTCCGGGTTTGTGTACCAGTTTATTAATACCAACCTCGTATTTATAAGCAGCTTCTTGTAGAAATTTATCTAATTGTTCTCCACTACCTGGTTCTATGGTATTAAATAAATTTTGTAAAGCTTGGTAAGATGCTGGAATATCCATTGGTTCATCTTCCCAATAAATTCGGTAAGATGGATCTAAACGATAGAGTTGATAATAATCGCTCAATTTTTTTCCAAACTGTTGAAAATATCTTTCAAAAACATCGGGCATCCAATACCAACTTGGACCCATATCAAAAGTAAAACCTTCGGCTTTCAATTGTCTTGCTCTTCCACCGGGTTGATTGTGTTTTTCTATAACAGTTACTTGCCAACCAGCTTTAGCCATAAAAGAAGCAGCCGATAAACCTGCAAATCCCGAACCGATAACAATAACTTTTTTACCCATTGTGTATATATAATGTGTATAGTAATTTACAAGTTATTGATGTATTTGTTTGCACTACTATAAAATATTGTTTAAAATATTTGCTATAGTACAAAAAAAGAATGAAACAACCTGCGTTGTTTCATTCAATATTTAAAGGAAGTTGGATTTAAACTTAGTTGAAAACAATTTTCACAAATTCAATTAATGTCTATCAATTTGAGATTTTAATAGTTTACGTGCAAAGTGAATTCTACTTTTAATAGTACCTAAAGGCTCGTTTAACATATCAGCAATTTCATTGTATTTAAAGCCATCGAAATACAACAAGAAGGGTGTTTTAAATATTTCAGGTAATTGTGCAATTGCTTCTTGCACTTCTTTCATATTTAGAGTTGCAACAGCATCGTTAGCAACGGCACCTTGGTTTAAGTTTAATAAAAACTCGTTGGGAGTATTATCAAAAATGGTTTGTTGTTTACTTTTTCTGCGATAATTATTGATAAAAATGTTACGCATGATAGTATATAACCATGCCTTAACATTGGTACCAACATTGTATTTTTCTTTATTAGCTAAGGCTCTGTACAAAGTTTCTTGCATTAAATCTTTTGCTTGCTCGTGATCTCTGGTTAACGTTATTGCAAAAGGCTTCAAAAACTCAGTGTTGTTTAACAACATTTGATCGAAATTGACTGTTGACATAACCTGTTTTGTTTAATGATTAGGATGCGAAGTTAAACAGAATAATTTCAGAACACCAAAAATTTGTTTAAGAAATGACAATTAAATGTTAAACAAAATGTTGAGTGGTAAATTGTTAATCTAGTTTGTGTTTTTATATTAAAATAGTTAAACAAACTACTGTTTTTGAAGTTCAGCTTTCCACTCTTTATATTGTTTTAATGCTTTTTGAGGTTTATACGTGTACCAAGCATAGCCATCTCTTCTTTCTCTTTCTACTTCGGCTAGTGAATTCACAACTTGCCCAGTACCTGTACAAAAAATAGGCTGTTCGGTTTCAAGATGGTAAAATCTTGTCCAAATTGGAGGGGCTGAAGAATCTGTTACAACCACTTTATCGGTATATGAAGTAGTGAATCTGGTAACTAGTTTAGGAGCTTGAATAGTTTTAACAGTAGTATTTAAAATTTTACTTTTTTGATACCATTGAATGGCGTTTTCAATAGCTTGAATAATTTCTTTTGAAGGATTTTTAATGCTCATCAAAAACAAAACAATTTCAACACTTTCATTATTGCAAATGGCTGGAGGTTCAAATTTTCTTGCCCAAACAGGTGTTAATGAAAATTCATCATGTTGTTGACACCAAGCAGTTTTTTTGTTGTTATTGTTAATTTGGGTTTTTAAAATGCAATCAATCCCTTTTTGATACGCAATAGTTAATTTACTTTTTCTTACAGGGTCTATATAGTTGTATTCAATATTATTATCGTTAATAGATTTTAATAGTTGCATTACACCCATCATAGCATCATCATTAAAAGTGATGTGGCGACTATAATCTTTTTTTAAAGGGAAAAACTGAGGCCAACCACCATTAGTATATTGAGATTGTAGAATAAAATCTAACCCTTTAAGAGCTGCTATTTTGTATTGTTCATTTTTGTGTAAGTAGTAAATTCTGCTTAAACATTCAATATGAGAAAAAGTAGTTCTATTGTCAAAGGTGGTGTTGATGTCATTTTTGGCAGCTATTAATGTATCAATCTGTTCTTTTAAAAGTATGGCTTGCATATCATAATTCTTAGGCCAGCCACCATTGTTTTTTTGATACAATAATATATTATTGGCAATAGCTTCTAACTCATTTGGTTTATATCTAGCTTGGTTTTTTTTGGGTTTAATTAATTTGCTTTTGTCGGCAATATTGAACCAATGATGCACATTGTCTTGAAAAATTGCAGTATCAATATATTGAAAATTGGAGTTTTTGGGCTGAGCAAATGTTTGAAGAATAAATAGAGTGAAAAATATAAAGAAGTAAACTTTTCTTTTAAACATAATCGATGTTTTATGAAATATATGTTCAATTCATATTTCTAATGAAGCTAATATACAAAACTTTACTTCATTATGAGGTTGATTAGTTTAATTATAACAATTGAATAATTTAAAAGGCATAAGTCATTTTATTCTAGGTGTATTGAATAACTTGGCACGACTTTCGTCTTTATACAAGTAGGTGATCCATTTATAAATTTTAATTATTGCTTTAAAGCATCTTTATAAGCGGAATTCAATTTTAAAACATACATTTATACAAACACTGCTCTTTTGAAACTCTACATTAAATACATGGTAAGTTTACGCTGCAAACTTTTAGTGAAAGAAGAATTACTAAAGCTTGGAATTAACTATGTAGTTATTGATTTAGGTATGGTGGATATATTAGAAGATATTACCCTTGAGCAACATGATATCTTAAAAATTAATTTATTAAAATCGGGTTTAGAATTATTAGACGATAAGAAGGCCATTTTAATAGAACGGATCAAGAATGTTATTGTAGAAATGATTCACTATTCCGATGAAGTTCCTTTGGTTAATTATTCTGATTTTATTAGTGAAAAATTAGATTATGATTATACTTATTTGTCAAATATTTTCTCTGAGGTAAAAGGAATCACTATACAACAATTCATCATTATTAATAAGATTGAAAGAGTAAAAGAGTTACTTTTATATGATGAACTAAATCTAACTGAAATCTCCTACAAGCTGCACTACAGTAGCGTTGCACACTTGAGTAATCAATTTAAAAAAATTACTGGTCTATCTCCTTCATACTATAAACAACTCAAACAAAAGCGAAAGGTTAATCTTGAGAACATGTGATATGTGTAAGTAAATCTGCTAGTTGTGTAATGCTTTACGAGTAAGATAAGAGCACCTTTGTTTTTAATCTTATAAAGACGAAAACACAATGAAAGTTATTATTACACCTCAACAATCTTTAAATAATTTGCTGCCAAAGCAACAAACATATTTAAGCAAATTTAAACTTACATGGATATTACTTTTAATATTATCTACGCTAACTTGGCAATGTAAAAAAGAAGAAGCTCCGGTGGGCTTAAGTGGCATTTGTCCTGTAGTTATATCCACCGATCCAGCAAATGGTGCAACCAGTGTTGTAACCAACAAAACAATATCAGTAACTTTTAATGAGCCAATGAATGCAGCAACCATAACAGCTGCATCGTTTATGTTAAAAGATGGTAGTAATGCAGTAGGAGGAACAATTTCTTACTCTGGCAATACAGCAGTATTTACACCGGCAAGCGACTTAAAAGCAAACACAGTTTATACAGGTATTGTTACAACGGCTGTAAAAGATGTTGCCAAAAATTCTTTAATAGCCGATTATGTATGGAGTTTTAATACTGGCAATACACCTATTGTGGTTTCTACAGATCCTACTAATGGTGCAACCAATGTTCAGTTAAATAAAATTATTACTGCAACATTTAGCACAGCCATGAATCCTACAACTATTACTGGTTCTAGCTTTATGCTAAAAAATGGAACAACCGCAGTTGCGGGTACAGTTACATATGTTGGTATGATAGCAACATTTACTCCAACAGCTGCACTTTTACCAAACACAGTTTATACCGGAACAATTACTAACACGGTAAAAGATGTTGCAGGAAACTCAATGACTAGTAATTATGTATGGAGTTTTGCAACAGGAACTGGTGTTGCTCCAACAGTTATTTCAACTGATCCTGCTAACAATGCCACAAATGTTGCATTGACTAAAATTATTAAAGCAAACTTTAGTACTGCAATGGATGCCAGCACAGTAACAGGAACTTCATTTACTATTACTCAAGGTGTAACTCCTGTTGTGGGTATAGTAACCTACGCTGGTACAACAGCAACATTTACACCATCGTCTCCATTACAAAATAATAGAGTATATACAGCTACCATTACCACAGCGGTAAAAGATGCTTTGGGTAATGCAATGGCCAATAATTACACTTGGAGTTTTACCACTACTACTGCTAATCCAACAGTTATTTCAACTGATCCTGCCAACAATGCTAACAGTGTTGCAGTAAACAAAACCATCACTGCTACTTTTAGTACGCCTATGGATGCTACTACAATTAATGTGTTAAGTTATACCTTGACGCAAGGTGGTAATCAAGTTTTTGGAACAGTAACATATACGGGCAGCACTGCAAGTTTTAATCCTTCTAGTAATTTATTAAACGGAACTTTATATACCGCAACAATTACTACAGCTGCTAAAGATGTTGCTGGTAACAGTTTAACCAACAATTATACCTGGACGTTTACCACTGTTGGTGCAGCACCTACTGTAACCTCAACAGATCCTACTAATAATGCAACCAATGTAGTTTTTAATAAAATTATTAGGGCAACATTTAGCACCGTAATGGATCCTAGTACAATTGATGGTACTAGCTTTTTGTTAACTAGAAATGGAAATCCTGTTGTAGGTAATGTTACTTATACTGGTACAACAGCAAGTTTTACACCTGCTGCAAGTTTAATTTCTAATACTGTTTATACTGCAACAATTACTACAGCTGCAAAAAATATGGCAGGTATTGCTATGGCAAGTAATTATGTATGGGCATTTACTACATTAACTACTGTTTTACCACCAATACCACCATTATTAGGAGATGCTGCACCTTTTGGAGCTTTTGGTGGAAGTGCAGGCGTAACCAATCAAGGAATTTTTACCATTATAAATGGTAGTTTAGGTACCACAGCTGTACCAACTGCTGTAACTGGATTTCATGATATATTAGCTGGACAAGTTTATACTGAAACCCCATTAAATATTGGTGGTGTAACCAATAGAATTTATACAGCCACTCCTTTTCCTGGAACGGTTACTTCTTTCAATATTGCAACAGCAGCTTTATTAGATGCTACCAATGCATACAATAATTTTTCACCAGCTTTAATGCCAGGTGGTATAGATCCTGGTGCAGGTGAATTAGGTGGATTAACCTTACCTCCTGGAATTTATAAATCTGCCAGTGGAACATTCAATATTAGTAACGGAAACTTGGTTTTAGATGCTCAAGGTAATGCAAATGCAACATGGGTATTTCAGTGTGCATCGGGTTTAACCGTTGGTATTTCTGGGCCAGCAGGTGCAAGAAGTGTTACATTAATTAATGGAGGCTTAGCTAAAAATGTATACTGGCAAGTAGGAAGTGCTGCAACCATTAATGGTGCAGGTGGAGGAATTATGACAGGAACAATTTTAGCTTACGGTGGTGTTACTTTTTCTACAGCAGGTAATGTTATTCAAACAGTTTTAAATGGTAGAGCACTATCATTAAACGCATCTGTTACTATGGTAAACACAACGATTAACGTTCCTAACTAATATTCATCTTTTAGCGGAACTTAAGGTTCCGCTTATTTTTTCAATTATAAAATTTATTTATGTTACAGTTTTTTATATCCAAAAAAAATATACTTTCTATGCTATTGTTGGGAAGTATCATTACAACCCAAGCCCAAGAACAAAAAATAGAAAGAGTACAACCTAAATGGTGGTTTGGTTTATCGGGTGCAGCCAATGTCAATACTTACAGAGGAACTACTCAAATGCTTACTAATACGTTTGCTACACCTACAGCTTTTCATAAGGGTAAGGGGGTAAAACCTTATGCTTCTATTTTAACAGAATACCGACCCAACAAGGTTTTCGGTATTTCTTTAAATATTGCGTACGATAATAGAGGTGGAAAGTTTGATGAAGTAATGGCACCTTGTAATTGCCCAGCAAATTTATCTACCAATCTAAGTTATATTGCTATTGAGCCTACTTTAAGAATTGCTCCATTTAAAGGTGCTTTCTACATTTTTGGAGGTCCAACTTTAGGAATTAATTTAGCTAAAAAGTTTACATATACACAAGACAAGCAAACCGATTTAATTGCTAATTGGGATGATGTAAGAAAAACTGTTCTTTCGGCTCAAGTTGGTCTTGGTTTTGATTTTCGAGTTTCAAATAAAAGTAGTGAAACACAAATGACCATTTCACCTTTTGCATCTTTTCAAACAGATTTAGGTCAAGCTGCCCGTACAGTAGAAACTTGGACTGTACATACTGTTAGAGCCGGTATTGCTTTAAAATTTGGTACTTCCAAAAAAGCAGTAAAACCATTGCCACCTATTCATGATACCATCTACAAGTACATTCATGATACAGTTACTGTTAAAACTACAACTCCTGCAACAAAAGATATTAGCTTAATAGTTCGTGGACCAAAAGTTTTACCAGTTAGTCGTCAAACAAAAGAAACTTTTCCAATACGTAATTCAGTATTTTTTGATAAAGGTTCTAGTGAAATACCTAATCGATATGTGTTGAAAAGTGCTACAGAAGCTTACTATTTTAAAGAACAACAGTTACAAGAAGATCAACCAGGTAATATTAAAACAGAACGTTCTGCAAGGCAAATGGCAGTTTACTATAACATCTTAAATGTTTTAGGTGATAGAATGAGGAACAATCCAAGTAGTAGCATTATGTTATCTGGAGCTTCAGAAGGTAATCCATCGGAAGGAAAAGTGATGGCCGAAAAAATTAAATCTTATTTAGTAGATATATATTCAATTGCAAGTTCAAGAATTGAAACTGAAGGAAGAAGTAAACCAGTTATTCCTTCTGAACAACCAGGTGCAACTAAATATCTTTCCTTATTACGTGAAGGCGATAGAAGAGTTGATATAACAAGTACTTCACCCGAAATGATGGTACAAGTGGGTGGCAAAAAATCTGTGTTTTTAAAGCCGGTACAAATTAATCCTGTTACCATTAATCCTTTAGATAGCCGTGTGGTATTTACTGTAGAAAATGCAGAATCAACCCTAAGTTCTTACATGCTAGAATTAAAGGATGAGTTTGGTGTAAAACAAAATTTTGGTCCTTTTACTAAAAATGTAACTTCAATAGAAGCAAATACCATTTTAGGAAATAACAACAATGGTAATTATGGAGTAACATTAATAGGTAAAACAAAAGAGGGTAAAACAATTACCAAAGAAGGATATGTAAGTTTTAGTAAAATCAAAAATCCCAATAATGATGGATTGAGATATAGTATTCTTTTTGATTTTGATAAATCGTTATCTATCGCATCTTACGAAAAGTTTTTAACCGATGTAGTGGCTCCTTTAATACCTATTAATAGTACAGTGATTATTAGTGGACATTCAGATATAATAGGAGATCCTACTTATAATAAAAATCTATCAACCCAACGAGCAATCAGTACACAAAAAATTCTTGCAAAAGCAGTTACCAATGCAGGTAAAAAGAATGTAAAATTTGAAGCAACAGGTTTTGGAGAAAATAAAGAGTTTGCTCCATTTGATAATACTTATCCTGAAGAAAGATTTTATAATAGAACAGTAATTATAGATATAATTCCAAATAAATAAAACGAGTGAGTTTTTAAAACACCTTTCTACCTTAAATAAGTAGAAGGGTGTTTTTTTTATATTAATACTTTAAGTGAATTGTGTAACTAATAGTATTTAGTGTGTAACAAGAATGTTTATTTAATAAACGACCTTTATATCATTCCATAAGACACTGTAAATAAAGTTTTATCATGCAAAATAGCAATAAAAATAATGAGGTTGAAAAATCTAAAATTCATATAGTTGTTGAAATTATAGAATATATACCCAATGCTGTTGTGAGTAAGACAATTATAAAAAAATCAACAGGAAACATCACCGTTTCATCATTTGATGCTGGTGAGGAGTTAGGCGATAAAACGATTCCTTTTGATACTTATGTTCAAATAATTGACGGCTGTGCAGATTTAACCATTGCAGACAAAAAATTTGCTTTAAAACTTGGTGAAGGGCTAGTTATTCCAGCTCACTCGAAGCATAGATTCAACGCTAATGAGCAATTTAAAATGATAACAACGGTAATTAAAAATGGATATGAAGATTAAATGAAATTATGCATAAAATATATGGTGAGTTTACGATGCAAGATGGTAGTAATGGCTGAATTAGACAAGCTACATATACATTATACTACAATTGAATTGGGTTATGTATCGTTACTTGAGAATATAAATGATGCCACTAGAGACGAACTGAAAATTAATTTATTGAAGTCGGGCTTAGAGTTGTTAGATGATCAAAAAAGTGTGCAAACAGAGAGAGTTAAAAAAATTATAGCTGAAATGATTTTTTATGCTGATGAATTAACAAAGGAAAACAATTCTATATACATCAGCAATAAGTTAAATAAGCCGTATAATGAATTGGCAAATGCTTTTTCAGAGATTACAGGTATTACTATTCAGCAATATATTATTTTTCAAAAAATTGAAAAAGTTAAGGAATTACTTATTTACGATAAATTAAATATAACAGAAATAGCCTATCGTTTAAATTACAGTAGTGCAGCCCATTTATGTAACCAATTTAAAAAAGTTACTGGTTTAACTCCAAGTTTTTTTAAGAGTTTAAGAAAGAAAAAAACAGATTTGATCTATGTGGGAATAATGTAAATAGTATACTTAATAGTATAATTAAAGTATGAATATTCAACCGACCTTTATATTTCTAAAACAATATTTATATACTCTAACAATTCAAACAAATTAAGTATTGTTTTCGGTTTTGCCCTTATTGAAGGAAGATACTCTTAGTTTAAAATCAGTCTAACAAGTCTACACCAGATTAATTACTAGTTTATTAAAGTGGTAAGAACATTTTAGTAAATAATTATTCTAAATACATAAAAAATAATACAACATGAACAATTTATTATACATAGTAGCAATAGTGCTAATCATTTTATGGGCGGCAGGATATTTTGCCTACAACGCTGGTGGCATTATACATATATTATTGGTAATTGCTGTAATAGCAATTCTACTAAGAGTAATTAAAGGAAGAATTTAATTTTTATACACACATAATGTCAATGAAATATTGACTTAAATCTCAAGAAATGAAAAAAGTATTATTCGTGATTTTTGCTGGTTCGTTAATGTTTAACACTAGCAATGCACAAGAAAAAAGCACTACAAAAAAGAGTAGTTTATCTGTAGGAATTAAGGCAGGTGCTAACTATTCAAATGTTTACGACACAGAGGGAGAAAATTTTGTAGCCGATGGTAAGTTTGGCTTTGCAGGTGGAGCATTTGTAACAATACCTATTGCAAGTATTATTGGTTTTCAGCCAGAGGTATTATTCTCTCAGCGTGGCTTTAAAGCAACAGGTAGTTTACTAGGTAGTTCTTATAGTTATACTAGAACAACTGGTCATTTAGATATACCACTTTTATTATCTATTAAACCTAGCAGTCAGGTAAGCATTTTAGTAGGTCCACAGTTTTCGTATTTGTTGAGTCAAAAAAATGAATACAAAAGTGCAGTCGCTAACTCATTACAAGAGCAACAATTTGAAAATGATAACGTACGTAAAAACATGCTATCGCTAATTGGTGGATTAGATTTTAATTTAACCAATGTGGTATTGGGTTTAAGAGGTGGTTGGGATATGCAACAAAATAATGGAGATGGAACCTCATCAACTCCACGTTATAAAAACATGTGGTATCAAGCCACTATCGGATTTAAATTACTGTAAAATAAAAACACAATATATAACATGGAACATTCAAACAACAATTTCAAAGTAGTAGGTGCATTATTAATTGGTGCAATAGCAGGAGCAGCATTAGGTATTTTATTTGCACCTGCAAAAGGTAGCAAAACAAGAAAAAGAATTGCTGGTGGTGCAAAAGATTTAGCTGATGACATTACACAAAAAATTAAAGACGAAGTTCAAGCTTTAAAGAACAATGCAGAAGATTTAAAAGATCAAGCCGGCGAAAAATTTGCTGAACTTAAAAATGGTGTTCAACAAAAAGTTGAAACATTTAAACAGCAGAATTAATACCAATAGCTAGCTGCAAAGCAGCTAGCTATTTTTTACAAAATACGCTATACACTTAAAAAACTTTTTCATGCAACCAAATACTCAATTAGAAGAGATTGCTACACATCTTAAACAATATGTACAAACCAATATAGAACTTACAAAAATTGAAGTAATAGAGCATGTTACTTTAGTTGCAGCTAAAATGATTAGCTATATTTTAATTGCTGTTTGTTCATTTTTATGTGTTGTTTTCTTAAGTTTTTATGCAGCATTAAGTTTATCAACTCAGTTAGGCAATAATTTTTCAGGTTTTGGAATAGTTACAATGTTTTACTTACTTCTCACAGTAACGCTGCTTTATGGAAAAAAGAAATTATTAAGTAATCCACTTAGAGAAAAATTGATCAGTGAAATATTGAAAAAATAACTGGGCTTATAAAGTAGAGATTCATTATGAAAATTCAGAATACACCTTCGTTTATATTGCAATTACAGAAACAAGAATTGCAGTCAAAAAAATTGCAACTAGAAAACATTATACAAGATGAAGTAAAAACATTTATACAAGGAATTAATCCGGTTGAGTTTATTAAAAATACTGCACAATCAGTTTTACAAGATAAAAATGTACAAGTAGATGCTTCTACAATGGGTATCAATCTTGGTGTAAATTTTATCATTGAAAAAATTCTAGGCAGAAATAGAAGTATTAAAGGTTATGTATCTTCTATGATACTTGAAAAAATTTCATCCTCTTTCATTACAAAATACATGAATAAACACAAAACAAAATAAACATTATGCAAACAAGAAAATTATTAACAGCATTAGCAGTAGTTGCTTTTACTACCATTATGGTAAGCTGTAACAACAGTACAGAAAGTAAAGCAGAAA
Source organism: Rhizobium sp. Q54 (assembly GCA_943368735.1). GTDB lineage: Bacteria > Bacteroidota > Bacteroidia > Chitinophagales > Chitinophagaceae > UBA1930. The sequence goes on from CALRLQ020000003.1 coordinate 179,032, forward strand.
AATTAGAAGATGCAAAAGAAGACGTAATAGAAGCTAGAAAAGATTTAAACGAAGCTCGTTTAGATTCGGCCAATGAGTATGCAAAATACCGATCCGATGTTCAGCAAAGACTACAAGCTAATGAAGAATTAATTGCTGCTACCAAAGTTCAAATGAAAGCAAATAGAAAGGCTTTTGATGCAAACGCTGAAAATGCTTTAATGGAACTAGAGCTGCAAAATGCAAAGCTTAAAAAAACATTGAATGAGTATAAAGAAGGCACTTATTCTAGTTGGGAAATTTTTAAAATGAACTTCAATACAGAGGTAGATAATTTAGGTAAATCTATTTCGGCACTATCAAAAAAATAATATAATTAAATTAATAAACATGAAAAATATATTTTCAAACACCCGAATTTTCTTTTCAATTTTTGTAATTGCAATTGTTGTACTTTTTAGCTCATGTGCTAAAAAAATAGCTTTCCAATCATCATCTGTTGTGCCAGCAGCAAGAGGCACTACAACTGTTAAGAAAGATAAGAATAACAATTACAACATCAACATGAAGTTGGAGTATTTGGCCGAACCATCAAGGTTAGACCCTCCCAAAAATGTATATGTAGTTTGGGTTTTAACTGACAAAAATGTTACACAAAACATTGGACAGATTAAAACTAGTAACCACTTAAATGTAACATTTGAAACAGTTACCTCATTCAAGCCTATTAAAATTTATATAACAGCCGAAGATGATGCAAGTGTTAGAAATCCTGGAATGACCCTTATCTTAACAACCGACAATTTTTAGTAATGGTATCTGTAAAAAAAGAAGGCATTATCCTAACTAAAACTGATTTACATTTTGAAGAAGAAGGTGTATTAAATCCAGCAGTTTTTCAAGACGGCAATACCATTCATTTATTTTACAGGGCATTAAGAAAAGGTAATTATTCAACCATTGGATATTGTAAACTTGAAGGGCCATTAACAGTAATTGAACGCTCAAGCAGCCCATTACTTATACCCCAATTAGAATATGAATCGCATGGAATAGAAGATCCAAGGATTGTAAAAATTGAGGAACTATATTACTTAACGTTTACAGCTTATGATGGAATCAATGCTATGGGGGCATTGGCAACATCAACAGATTTAAAAAGCTTTCAACATCGTGGTATAATAGTTCCTCAATTAACTTATACAGAATTTAGAAGACTAGCCGATTGTAATGGCCATTTAAATGAAAAATATGAACGTTTTCATTTGCATAATAACATTAAGAACAATCCAGACAAAGTAATGCTTTTATGGGATAAGAATGTTATCTTTTTTCCAAGAAGAATAGATAATAAATTATTCTTTTTGCATAGAATAAGGCCCGATATACAAATTGCATCTGTCAACAATATTGAAGACCTCACTAAAGAATTTTGGAGCGATTATTTTTTACATTTAGACGAACATATTGTACTAACTCCTAAACACAAACATGAAATTAGTTATATAGGTGGCGGTTGTCCTCCTATAGAAACTTCAGCAGGTTGGTTGCTTATATACCATGGCGTTCACGATACTGCCGATGGTTATGTTTATAGTGCATGTGCAGCTTTATTAGATATTGATAACCCAACTAAAGAGCTTGCTCGTTTACCTTATGCTTTATTTAAACCAGAATTGCCTTGGGAGTTGATGGGAGAAGTTAACAATGTTGTTTTCCCAACCGGTACTGCACTTTTTGATGATACATTATACATTTATTATGGAGCAGCCGATAAACGAATTGCCTGTGCATCGCTAAGTGTAAAAGCATTGCTAGAAGAATTAGTTAATCACATTATACTATGAAAAATTCATTTTACAGTTCTCCTGCCAATTGCTTAATACATTTTACTGAATCTTTAATGGAACAATCCAACAGTGAGAAAAAAGTATTACCCGAAATACTGTTCATTACCTCTTATCCAAACAGGCAATGTGGTATTGCTACTTATAGCCAGGATTTAATTAATGCCATTCAAGATAAATTTAAAACCTCATATTCTATTGTTGTTTGTGCATTAGAATCTACAGAAAAACAAACCATTTATCCGCCAGAAGTAAAGTACATTTTACAAACGTCTATACTTACTCAGTATAACGAACTAGCAGCAGAGATAAATAGTAATGCTAACATAAAAATTGTATGTGTACAACATGAGTTTGGTTTATTTAGTGGTTCAATGGGTAATTATTTTTTGCATTTGATTTCTTTAATCAACAAACCTATTATTACCACGTTTCATACTGTTTTGCCAAATCCCGATAGTCAACGAAAATCATTGGTACAAGCTATTGCAGCACTAAGTACCAAGATTGTTGTAATGACAAAAAATTCGGCTAATATTTTAGTGAATGATTATGCAGTTGAAAACGATAAATTAATTCATATTCCACATGGTACACATTTGGCAAAATGCTGTACCACACAACCCAATAAAAATTATCTCAGAAATAAAATTGTATTATCCACTTTTGGTTTAATAGGTTCTGGGAAAAGTATTGAAACTACACTAGATGCATTGCCCTTAATTATAAAAAACTTCCCTAATACTTTGTATTTAATTATTGGTAAAACACATCCAGCCATTATTAAAAACGAAGGAGAATTATATAGAAACTTTTTAGAAGAAAAAGTAATAGCCTTGAACTTGCAAAACCATGTTCGGTTTATAAATAAATACGTATCGTTAGAAGAGTTACAAGACTATTTACATTATACCACTATTTATTTATTTACTTCAAAAGATAGGCATCAAGCGGTGAGTGGAACTTTTGCTTATGCAATGGCTAGTGGTTGTCCTATTATCTCAACACCTATACCGCATGCAAAAGAAATGTTGAATAATAAGGAGGGATTAATAGTAGATTTTCAAGATGCCAATCAATTAGCAAAAGCTACGATACAATTGTTATCTAATGCAATGCTTTTAGAGGAAATGAAGTTGAATGGTTTGCATAGAATTTCTCCAACTGCATGGCAAAATTCGGCTATTGCACATGTTAATTTATTTCATAAAAACATGCATGGTGTTCAACCAGAACTTGAATATTCTTTACCAGAAATTTCGTTACAACATATACAATATTTAACTACTGATAAAGGAATTATACAATTTGCTTCAATAGCAAAGCCAGATTATACAAGTGGTTACACTATTGATGACAATGCTAGAGCATTAATTGCAGTTACTAAACATTATGAGTTAACTAAAAATATTCAGGATATTGATTTAATAAAAATTTACTTGAAGTTTATTATTTTCTGTCAACAAGAAGATGGAAGTTTTTTGAATTATGTTGATATAGATGAAAAATTCTTAGCAAAAAATAGCGATGAGAATTTAGAAGATTCAAATGGTAGAGCAATTTGGGCTTTAGGTGAATTTTTATCGTATGAAAATATAGTTGATGATGAATTAATTGCTCAAGCTGAGGCTGTATTGGACAAATCGGTTGCTAAAATTTTATCTTTTAAATCTCCAAGAGCTATTTCATTTGCTATTAAAGGACTTTATTTATACAATATTTCGAAGAAAGATGAATTTATAAAATTAATCATTACTTCTTTAGCCGATAATTTGGTTTCTAAATATAGAGGTGTATCTGATGAAAAATGGAATTGGTTTGAAGATTATCTTACTTATGCCAATAGCGTTTTGCCAGAAGCAATGTTATATGCTTACTTGAACAATGGGAGTATTTTATTTAAAACCATTGCTATCAATAGTTTTCACTTTTTACTTTCAGTTATATTTCAGAACAACCGTATTAAAGTTATTTCTAATCAAGGATGGCATACAAAAGGTAAGCCTACCAACCAGTTTGGAGAGCAGCCCATTGACGTTGCTTACACCATTATTGCTTTAAGTTTATTTTATGAAACATTAGGTGATAAAACCTATTTGCAAAAAATGTCTATTGCTTTTAATTGGTTTTTAGGTGCCAATCATTTACAACAAATTGTGTATAATCCAAGTACAGGTGGTTGTTACGATGGTTTAGAAGAGAACCATGTAAACCTTAATCAAGGGGCAGAATCTACAGTAAGTTATTTGTTGGCAAGATTGACTATAGAAAAGTACAAAGCCAGTGAAACTGCAATAATCTTAAAAGAGCATAAAGTAACCATCGATTCAGTATTCATTTAAATACAAAACATACAATGACAACACAAAATAAATTAGGTATTTGGATGGATCATTCAAATGCACAACTGATTGTTTTTACAGCAGACAATTCAGAAACTGTTTCACTTGATTCAACACATTCATTAGATGATAAATCTGGATCAAATGGAAGAAGTGAACACATGATGCACAATAAAGAAAATCAAGATCAATATGCTTTTTATTCGAAGTTGGGCGATGTAATTAAAGATTTTGATGAAGTGTTATTGTTTGGTCCAACCAATGCTAAAGTTGAATTATACAATATCTTAAAATTAGATCAAAAATTCACTAAAACAAAAATTGAACTACAACAAGCAGATAAGATGACCGATAACCAACAACATGCTTTTGTTAAAAATCATTTTACTAAAAAATAAACTAATGAATATACTAATCGTACTTACCTCTCATAGTGATTTAGGCGACACTGGAAAAAAAACTGGCTTTTGGATAGAAGAATTTGCAGCACCTTATTATTATTTTATTGAAGCAGGTGCAAATGTTACATTGGCATCTCCCAAAGGTGGTCAACCTCCTGTAGATCCTAAAAGTAGTGATAAAGAAAATGAAACTCCTGCTAGTATTAGGTTTGCACAGGATAGTACTTTACAAAGTATTTTACAAAGTACCATTCCGCTTTCAGAAATTTCAGCAAGTAATTATGATGCAATCTTTTTTCCTGGGGGTCATGGGCCATTATGGGATTTAAATAAAGACCAACACTCTATAGACATAATCAAAGCATTTTGGCAAAGTAATAAACCTATTGCAACAGTTTGTCATTCGCCATCGGTGTTATTGAATGTTGAAGATTATGGCGGTAATTCAATTGTAAAAGGGAAACGGGTTACAGGATTTAGTAACAGTGAAGAGCAAGAAATGGAGTTGCAATTTGTTGTGCCTTATTCATTAGAAACAGAGCTACAAAACAATGGAGGTATTTATTCAAAAGGAAATAATTGGGAATCGTATGCAGTGGTTGACGGTATGCTTATAACAGGTCAAAATCCTGCTTCATCGCTTGAAGTTGCTAAACAGTTAATTACTATGTTAAACGGCATTCAAAATAACTTACAAAACCATAGTTTATAAACTGTAAAATATATAAACTTAACTTCTATACATGTAATTAACTCTAGTACTAATAATTGAATCTTTGTTTAATTAAAATATTTCATATGAAAACATTAATAACATTACTCTTTTTAGCAACCATTGGTCTTACTGTCGCACAAGCCCAAAAGCCTGTAATTGTAATAAGTGATAAAGCTGGTTGGCAAAAGTTGGGAGCAACAACTGTAAATTTTGAAAAAGATTATGATGAGGTTTTAGTAATAGGAGCAAACCGATTCGCATCACTTAAATTCATGGTTAAATATGCACCTGTTCATTTTATAAGTATGGAAGTCTTTTTTGTTGGTAATACAAAAGAAACCATTCAATTGAATGATGTTGTTAAAGATGAAGGTGAAGGCAAAACCATTCATTTAAAAGGTGGTGAAAGAAATATTAAGAAAGTGGTGTTCATTTATAAAACATTACCAAACAGAACCGACAAAAAAGCACATATTGTTTTATGGGGTTTTAAAACCAACAAAAGATAAATAGTGACAACGGAAGCAACTGTAAATACCGATATTTTAGCTATTACCAATACAATTGCTACAAAATATCCAGAGTTATACATTTTCTTAAATGAAATGCCCATAACAATACCTATTGAAATAAATCCATCTATTCGTTTAAAAAGTTTAGAGGAATATTATGACTCTTTAGTAAATATGTTATATCAATACAAGTTACAAAACGGCAAGAAATCGTATACTCAAATACATTTTAATACGCATATTGACATTTAAAATAATTATTATGAAAGCAAATCTTGGAATAACCAGTAAAAACACTGAAAGTGTTGCAGTAGCGTTGAGTAAAATATTAGCCGATGAGTTTGTACTTAGTGCAAAAACTAAAATAGCACATTGGAATTTAGAAGGAGTTGATTTTTACGAGAAACATGTATTATTTGAAAATCAATTTAAATTATTGGATCAGTTTATAGATTCTGTAGCAGAACGAATTAGAACTATTGGTCATTATACACCAGGTTCAATTAAAGGATTTTTAAAGCTAACCCATCTTTCAGAAATGAACAGAGAAAAAAATGATAGTCATGGTTTTATAAAAGAGCTTTTATCTGATCATGAAAGTATTATTATAAAGCTAAGAGAAGATGTACATGTTTTTTCAACACAGTATAAAGATGCTTATTCAACAGATTTAATAACTCAGTTAATGGGTAAGCATGAGAAGATGGCTTGGTTTTTAAGAGCTCATGTAAAATCTTAATATCATTAAAGGGCCTTTAAAAATGATGCAAATTATTTTATTAAAAGTTGATAGCTGTTGATGAGTAAATTGTAAAAACGAATGTAGTTTAACTGCAAAGGGGAAGCAAACAAACACATTCGCACATTTTTAAAGCCCTTTTTTTTAGCTTTAGTCTTTAGTTTTTCCCTTTTTAGTTTTTAATTTTTTTCTCCTTTAGTTTTTTTTTCTCCATTTATTTTTTCCCCACTTGCAAATATTCTTGCAATGCCGTTACATAAGCTTCAAATGCAGCAATACCCGTTTTAGTAATTGCACAAGTAGTTAAAGGGTAATTATCTTTAAATTGTTTATTCACTTCAATATAACCTGCATCTTTTAGTTTTTGAACTTGTACACTTAAATTGCCTGCAGTTGCATTTGTTTTTTCTTTTATAAAAGTAAACTCAGCTTCTTTAACACCAATGAGTAAACTCATGATGGCAAGCCGTAATTGAGAGTGTAATATGGGATCTAGTTCTTTAAACATTGGAGTTCTTTTGCTTCAAATAACTACGTCTTAAAATTATACCTGGAATAAACCAACATACAATGGCTGCTATTGTTCCAAATAACATATCATATTTAGATTCCGTGTAACACGATGCAATAAATAAGCCATAGGTAATTAGTGCCCCATAAATCATGGGTTTAAATTGCTTTGCTAAACCCGTTACTAAGGTTGGCATTGCATACATTAATACATAAATTGAATACATGCTAGGAGGGAAGGGCCTCATAACTTCATCTGGTTTACTTCCATTTAAGTAATGTTTCATCATTTGCCATCCTTCTTCATTAATTATGGTATTGGTTACACTGCCTACTACATTTTGGTAAAAGGTTAAACCAAAAAGTGTAATGCCAAATACCAACCAAATACTGTCTACAGCCGAATCTTCAAATTTTTTAACCCTTGTTTTGTCTTTACTTTCTTGTATAGAAATAAATATTTGTGGAATGATTGCACCAACTACAATTAAGAAAATATCGAAGGGAAGTTTAAAATCGTATTCACGTTGTAGATATGTTACAAACGATGCAATGGCCACTACAGTTCCCCATAAAATAGAACCTGTACCTCTGTCATGATAGCTAGATTTAGCTTTTTGAATCATGGAAGTAATGAGTTGTAAACTCTCTTGCTCGGTTAGTTGTTTTTCTTTACTCATATACTTTGTTTTTTAAAGTGGACTTTCAATAAATATCCCGGAATTATCCATGCTGCTAACATAGCAATAGCTAAAAAGAGTAATGCATATACTGGTTCAATAAATGTTGCACCAATCGATAATAGCCAACAAATGATTCCACCAATTTTTAATGGTTTAAACTTCATAATAATACCCGTTAAAAATGTAGGAAACCCATATAACAATAATGCAATAGGAAACATAGTCACCCAAGTATTCATCCTTGCGAAAATAAAGGTTATGGTAAACATACTAATACCAAAACAAATCCATAGAAAGCTGATGATTTCATCGGCATAAGTTTTTACTCTTTCTTTTTTCTTTTGTTTTATCAAATAGACAATTTGTGCAATTGCTGCTATCCATGTAAGCATCCAAACTATTTCTGGATGATGCACTGCACTTAGTTTAAGCAAAATAAAATGAGAAATAGAGCAGAAGAAAACCACCCAACCCCAAAGCAAATACAAAAAGCTATCATCGCTAAAATTATTTTTAGCTTTATTAATCATACTTTCTATAATGGCTAAACTTTCGGCAGGTGAAAACTTGGTATCATTATCCATAATAAAAAATTTATTCTATAAATATACTAGTTGCAATCTTTTACAATTTCTTCTACTGTTTCCTTCCCCCAATTTGGATGTATTGGACTGATTGATTTTGCAGTATTATACAACGCTAATCCTTTTTCTGCCAGTGGTTTTGCTGTTTTGCAACCACCACCATATTGCTCAGGTGTTTCTTTTAAATTAATGGCTTGTAACATATAAGGACGAGGATTAGTAGCATCTAACTTTTTTGCTTCTTCTAAAAACTTAGTTGCCTGCATACCATATTGCATATATCTAGCTTGAGGATCAACCAACATTTTTGCAGTTGCAATCATGCTTTTTACACATACAATTTCACTATTGTTTTTTTCAATAGCTTCTGCTTTTTCTATTAAGGCTGATGCTTGATCGGCAGTTGCATCTTTATCGCCACCAACACCCATCATGCTCATTCTAGATTTAAGGATAGCAGCATAGTAATACGGAAGCCATTGTGTTTTTTCAGCATCGCCAATACGTTCAAACTTTTGAGCAACAGCAATCATTTCTTCACCTGTTTTAGCACTACCCATTTGTTGTAAGGTTGCTCCCATTGTTTGCATATACTTTTCACTTTGTGAAAATCCAATTGTTGATACCAACATGCATACTGCAATAAATAACTGTTTCATAATTTTTGATTTTTAATTGTTTTAGAATTTAGTTTTTTACTCTTACTAATCAGCAGATTTCTCCTATCGTCGAAATGACATAATCAACAGAGTTTTAGTTTTTAGTTTTTTAATTTTTAGTTTTATTTCCACTCACGATTTACTACTCATAATTCTCCACTCACTTTATAAATTATTATTAATTGCATCCTGACTTTTATCTACTCCCCAGCTTAAAAAGCAACCAATAAAAAAGAATTGTTTAGCAGGAGGTGTTACAGCAACTTTATTTTGCCCGTTATACGAATATCTATATCCAAACTCTTGATTAAAGTTTAAAGCATTGGTAACACTTGCCACTAGCACAATAAATGTTTTTGCATTTTGCTTGCCTAAGTTGGGCAAATAGTTTAGGCTAAAACCAAGGTTGTGAAAATTTTTAGTAGTGCCTTGATCTCTAATCTCAAATTTGCTATTGGTAAAAGCAATATCGTAATATGGTCGTCCTGTTGCAAAAGTGTAAGTAGCATTAAACCCTGTTTTCCATTTTGTAACAAAAGTTTTGGTTACTAAATTAAATGTGTGTGGTGTAGCAAATGTTGGTTGCATTTGTGTAGGATAGTTCAAGAAATCTCTTTTAGTATCTAGGTAGCTATAACTAATCCAGTAGTCAATATTTTTAATAGATTTTTTATCTCTCCAAAAAATCTCAAATCCTTGTGCATAGCCAGTTCCAAGGGTATTGGTATCGGGGAATGTTTTTACTAGGTTGTTGTATTTTTTGTAGTATGCTTCTATTCTAAATGTTTGTAGATTGGTTGTTTTTATGTAATTCACCAAATAGTGTGTGGCTTTTGTATAACCAATTTGTAATGCATTTCCGGTTGCATTATTAATGAGTTGATTATTCTCTGGCTTTTGATAAAATTCGCCATAAGCCAAACTCATTTGTGCATTTTTTCCAGCCTTGTATGCTAATGATATACGGGGTGCAATATTGGCTTTTTTCAATATACTTGAATGTTCAAATCTTGCACCTGTTTTTAAAGCCAATCCGTTGGTTATATAAACATCAACTTCGCCAAATACAGAAGTGAAATGATCTTTGAGAGTAGAGGTAAAGCCACCAAATTCAGTTTTGTTATTGGCAAACCAATATTCTGCTCCAAATCTTGCTGCACTAATTCCTTTAATTCTTTTTTCAAAAACAGCTCTGGCTTGCGATAAATCTTGTGTGCTTTTTAGTGCAAAATTTTTTCCATCTATATAACCAATAGAAGTTGTAATGGGTTGGTTTGATTGGTTTTGAATGGTGTTATTTATTTTATCTACATTGGTGCTATAACTCAAGCCCAATTGCATTTTCCAGCCTTTGCCCAAGTTTTCTCTGTAAGATAAATTATTGTACCAGTTTAAGTTGTTTAAACCAAAAGCATTCTTCAAAGCAGAACTATCAATATCTGTATTTCGTAAACCTAATTTGGTAGTTGCAAAAGTTGTATAGAATTTTATCATACCGCCTCTTTTCGTTTTTATTCTAAAGTTAGCATCGCTACTGTGAAACTCAGGCATCGCAAAATAATCTGGTTTTTGCTTTACTATTGAGAAGTAAGGCAATAAATTGGTATAACCATAATTAATGCCATATGAAGATTTTTTCTTTTTACCTAAATTTTGAAAACCAGCACCAACAAACACCGTAGTAATAGATGCACTAGCTTCTGAACGGTCTGGTAAATCAATGCTCTCTAATAATAATACACTACTTAAAGCCTGGCCATATAATGCACTATAACCACCTGTACTAAAAATATTTCCTTTGAATAGAGATGGCGAAAACCTACCTCTTGTTGCAATATCTGGGGCCCCGGTAAAAAATGGATTGTTCACTACCATTCCATCTATCATTTGTTTGGTTTCATAACCAGCACCACCTCTTACAAATAAGCCCTCTTGTTCACCTACTTGTTGAGCACCCGGTAGGGTTTTAACTGCACTAGTAATATCGGCATTGGCACCACCTGTTGTGTAAACATCTAAAGCCGATAAAACTGTAGCAGCTCTTTTTTTATCGCCTGCTTCAAAGCTTCCAGCACTAACAATTACTGCTTTTAATTCGCTAATTTCTTCTTTCAATAAGAATTTCACTTGTATAATTTCTGTAGAAATTTGGATAGATTGGTTAGCGGTTGTATAACCTACCATTTTTGCTTCTAATACAAACAATCCTTTTTCTGTTGTGGTAAATGAAAAGTTTCCTAATGAGTCTGTAGTAGCCCCATCGTAACTATTCACCAGTGTAATACTTACAGCACTGAGAGGTCTATTTCTATTATCTTTTACATTTCCTCGAATAGTGGTTTGTGCCATTGCAGTTGCAAAAGCTAGTAGAACAAATATCCAAGGTAGTATCATTTTCTTCATTCAATTTCGTTTTGATAGTGCGAACATAAACTGGTTTACAATATAAACCAAATTATTTTTCAAATTGAATTTTATTTTTTTGAATTATGGTTAATTGAAAATACCAATTCTAATAATCAAAATAAAGTGTTGAACGTATGATGAATGAGTTATTTTTACGATAGTAGAATATCTTGAATCTCCAAATGATAAAAATCATTTTATAGCAATTTAAAATATTTCAACTTGCATTCGCAATCGAAGCGATTCTGATACAATGAAAAATAATTTATTGCTTGCCCTTTATCAGACACTTTTAATAATCATCTTTAAAATACATGTAACATGTTCACAGAAACAAAATTTCCTTTTGAAACAACAACTCCTGCAAGAGTTGAACTTGAGCAATGGGTGAAAGCTATTGCTAATTATTGTAATGCATCATCTGTTCATTGGTGCGATGGCTCAAAACAAGAATACGATAACCTATGTGAAGCATTGGTTAAGAAAGGCACATTTAAAAAATTAAATCCTGAAAAAAGACCTAATAGTTTTGCTTGTTTTAGCGACCCAAGTGATGTTGCTAGGGTAGAAGATAAAACATTTATTTGTAGTCGTGTAAAAGAAAATGCTGGCCCTACCAATAATTGGATGGATCCTATTGAAATGAAAAACATACTCAATGGTCTTTTGGCAGATGCAATGAGTGGTAGAACCCTTTATGTTATTCCATTTTGTATGGGGCCTGTTGGTTCTCCTTATGCAAGATATGGAGTACAATTAACCGATTCTGAGTATGTAGTGGTAAACATGCATATTATGACTCGTATGGGTGAATCCATTTATCCTTATTTAGAAAAAGATGGATTTGTTAAATGTTTACACACTGTTGGTGCACCATTAGGAGCCAATGAAAAAGATAGTTTATGGCCTAATAATCCAACTACAAAATACATTTCACATTTTCCAGAAGAACGATTAATTATTTCTTATGGTAGTGGTTACGGTGGTAATGCATTAATGGGAAAAAAATGTTTTGCATTGCGTATTGCAAGCGTTATGGGTAGAGAAGAGGGTTGGCTTGCTGAACACATGTTGATATTAGGCGTTGAATCTCCAGAAAAACAAAAAACTTATGTTGCAGCTGCTTTTCCTAGTGCTTGTGGTAAAACCAATTTCTCTATGATGATTCCTTCTAAAGGAGTAGATGATTGGAAAGTAACAACAGTAGGAGATGATATTGCTTGGATACATAAAGGGGAAGACGGAAAGCTATATGCAATAAATCCTGAAGCTGGATACTTTGGTGTAGCTCCAGGTACTAACCATCATACCAATCCTAATGCTATGGAAAGCATTAAAGGCAATACTATTTTTACCAATGTTGCCATTACAACAGATGGTGATGTTTGGTGGGAAGGGTTAACCAAAGAAATTCCAGAAGGCTTAACCGATTGGCATGGTAAACCTTACGATCCAAGTAGTGGTAAACCTGCTGCACATCCTAACTCAAGATTTACAGCTCCTGCAATGCAAAATCCTGCCATTGATAGTGAATGGAATAATCCTAAAGGGGTGCATATTGAAGCATTTGTTTTTGGAGGAAGAAGAAGTACAACAATGCCATTAGTGTATCAAGCATTTAATTGGAACTTTGGTGTATATGCTGCTGCAACAATGGGTAGTGAAATGACTGCAGCTGCATTTGGTGAAATTGGTAAAGTAAGAAGAGATCCATTTGCAATGCTACCATTTATGGGTTATCATATTGGCGATTATATTACGCATTGGTTACAATTTGGTAGAACATTAAATAATGCCCCTAGAATATTTGGGGTGAATTGGTTTAGAAAAGATGAAGATGGGAAATTCTTATGGCCAGGTTTTGGCGATAATATGAGGGTATTAAAATGGATTGTACAACGTGTACATGGTGGTGCGTCATCTGTTGAAAGTCCTATTGGTTGGATGCCTCGTTTTGAAGATATGGATTGGACTGGTATTGAAAATTTTGGCAGAGAAGATTTTGCAAAAATTATGACTATTGATCGTGAACCTTGGAAACAAGAATTATTTGGTCATGAAGAATTGTTCTCAAAAATGTACGATAAAATACCAAGAGAATTTTTCTTTATGAGAGAGTTATTATTGTCGTCTCTTTGGAGAAGCCCAGAACATTGGGAACTTCAACCAGAACGTTAATTTAAACAAGCAAAAATTGCTTGTATCATCTGTTGAGAATTTTATTATGAAACAGATACATTTATCAACTATTGCTATATTTAGAATGCCTTTACTTGGTTTATTCAAGCTATAGCAATAGTTGATTTTTTTGTTTAAAATATTTTATATGAATTGGTTAATTGATTTGTTTACTCAGCAAACTGTAGCTCAAACTGTTTTAGTGTATGCATTAACTATTGCTTTGGGTATTTGGTTGGGTAGGTTAAAAATATTTGGTATTGCTTTAGGTGTTACTTGGGTATTGTTTATGGGACTTATTTTTTCGTACATGGGTGTATTAGTGAATAAAGAAAGTGAACATTTTTTGAAAGAATTTGGGTTAATATTATTTGTTTACTCCATTGGGTTACAAGTAGGGCCAGGCTTTTTTGCATCGCTCAAAAAAAATGCATTAAATAACAATATACTGGCAACAATATCTGTTGTAATGGGTGTTTTAGTAACTATACTTTTTATGTATATTTCTAAAGCAGATATGACTATAATGGCAGGTGTAATGAGTGGTGCAGTAACCAATACACCAGGTTTAGGGGCTGCACAAGCAGCCATAAAAGATTTACATGTAAATGAAGGAAACACACAAATTGTAACATTAGCTTATGCAGTTGCTTATCCTTTAGGTGTTTTTGGTATTATATTATCGTTGGTTTTATTGAGAAAAATATTGGGCATTAATATCGAAAATGAAAAAGAGTTGCACCGAAAACTCAATTTTGTTCGTTCAAATAAACCTATTTCTATTCACTTACAATTAGAAAATAAGCAATTGGTAGGCAAGCCATTACGTAAGCTTTTTGAGTTACTAAAAGAACCCATTGTAATATCGAGAATGTTGCAAGAAGAAAAAATTTTTACACCAACTCCCGATACACTTTTACAAGAAAATGATATTTTATTGATTGTTGCTTCTAAGCATCAAATAGATCAATTAAAAATATTAATAGGTTCGGAAAGTGATAAAAATTTGAAGAAAGGCTCTAGTGATTTAATCTCTAGAACTATTGTTGTAACACAACCTACAATTACACATAAACGTTTGGGCGATTTGCCCGAATTGCATCAACACGATTTTACCTTAACTCGTTTAACAAGGGCAGGCATTGAAATGGTACCCCATGGAAACATTTATTTACAACTAGGCGATACTATTAAAGTAGTTGGAACAGAAGATGGAGTACATGCAATTGCTAAAGCAGTGGGTAACTCTTTAAAGAAATTAGAATTACCCGATTTAGCTCCCATATTTATGGGTATTGTATTAGGTGTAATACTAGGAAGTATTCCATTTCATGTGCCTAATATGCCAGTTGCTGTAAAAATTGGAATGGCAGGTGGTCCATTAATTATTGCTTTAATTTTAAGTCGTTTTGGTGGTGCATTTTACTTGAATAATTACACAACGTATAGTGCCAATTTAATGATACGAGAATTGGGTATTGCATTATTTTTAGCAAGTGTAGGTTTACAAAGTGGACATACTTTATCTTCTGCTTTTGATAATGGTATTGGCTTTCAATGGATGTTAATGGGTATTGGAATTACGATGATTCCATTAATTATTACAGGATGGATTGGATATAAATATTTTAGAAAAACCTATTTTGAATTATGTGGATTGTTAGCAGGTTCTACTACCGATCCTCCAGCGTTGGCTTTTGCTTTGAAAACTGCTGGTAGTGATATTCCGTCGGCTACGTATGCAACAGTTTATCCATTAACTATGATACTTAGAATCTTAGCTGCACAATTGCTTATTTTATTTTTTTGTTAGAAAATGAACTGTTTAAAAATTATAATTTGGTTTTGTTCTTTGCTTTTTACAAGCAACATTATATATGCACAGCAAAAAAAAGTATCTTCTCAAAACCAAGCTTGGGTTGGGTTTATACATAACGCTAAACTTAACAGCAAATGGGGGTATACCGCCGATGTACATGTTAGAAGAAACAACTTTTTAAGTGCACCAAGCTTTTCAGTTTTGAGAGCAGGTATTATTTATTATGTAACAGATCAATTAACTTTTACCAATGGTTATGCTCATTTATGGTTATCGCCCAATAATACCAATTATAAGGCTGTAGTAAATGAGAATAGAATTTATCAGCAAATACAATTACAAAGCCATGTGAACAAAGTTTCGCTGCTTCACAGAATTAGAAATGAGCAAAGATGGCAAGATAAAGTAAGCAATGATATTGCAACAGATACCATCAATTTCTCCAATAGAATTCGATACTTATTAAATATTACTATTCCCGTTTTTAAGAATAAAAAATTGCCATCGCTTGTATTAGCCGATGAGTTGATGTTTCAATTTGGTAAGCATATAGTGTATAATACTTTCGATCAAAATCGTTGGTACATTGGTATAAAGCAATCTCTTGCTAAAGAGCTAAGTGTTGATTTGGGTTATATGGGTTTATACCAACAACGTGAAAATGGATATGAATATATCAATAATCATACATTAAGATTATTTATTTTTTATACGCCCAACTTCTCAAAATAATGGTATGGAAGTAATTTGATATTCATTTTTGTGGAGGCAGGAAAATTAGCTAAAAAATAAAGAGGCGATGAACATTTATTCATCGCCTCTTTAGTATTAAATGATTATTTATTCAATTACAATTTTATTACTTGTAATGTAGTTTCTTCTAACTTATTATTTACATCTTTTACTTGTACAAATAAAGTACCTTTTGGTAACTGAGTAGTAGGAATAGCAAAATTACTTTCGCCAGCTACTACATTAATTTGTTTTGTGTACACAATCATACCTATTGCATTAGTAACATTAATTTGTATTCTTCTGGCATCCATACTTTTTACGTTCAATGCAATTTGATTACGTACTGGATTTTCTAAAGCTTTAACCGTAAAATTATTGGTTAATGCAAACTCAATTAATTGAACACTTGAAACGGAGTATTTACCATCTTTATCAATTTGTTTTAAACGATAATAACTTCTTCCAGCAATTAATTTATTGTCTTCAAATGCATAACTAATGTTTTGATTACTGCTACCATTATTGGCTTTTGTAGCTACAAATCCTATGGTAGAAAAATCTTTACCATTTATAGATTTTTGAACTTCAAACCCTTTGTTATTGCTTTCTGTCTCTGTAGTCCAACTTACTGCAACAGTTTTATTTCTTTTTGCAACAGTAAAGCTACTAATGGTTACAGGTAATACACTAGCATCGGTTTTAGTGGCCAAAATTCCATTATTGGTAGATAATGAAAAAATAGTGTAGGTACCATCTCCATTATTTTTTGTTGCTGCATCTCCTGAACCATTGCCATTAGTTACAAAGCTAGCTGCATCACCCAATGAATCTATACCATAAGTTGTTACAGCTGCTTCATTTGTTACATTTAATATGGTTGTTCTTACCCCCGCATTAGCGTTGTTTCCACCTGCAAAAATTAAAAATTTATTATTATTGGTAGTAGTTAATAACTTTAAACCACCATAACCATTTGATGCTTGACCATTTCCAACACCATCTGTTGTTGAAAATGCTAAAGTTCCAGTTCTAGTATCACCTGTTTTTGAACCTACTGTAATTCTTCTTGCAGGACCACCACCCATGTTTAACCATAAATCAGATGTTAAACTGTTCGTAATAGGTTCAATTGCTCTATTTGCCCATTGTACACCATTAGTTGGTATATTAATTTTACTTTCAACAAAGAAATTATTTCCATTTACTGTATTCAACATATAAATGTTGATGGCATTTGAAGTTGCTCCTGCACCACTTGCATAAAGGATGGTATTATTACCTGTTCCCGATAGGCCAAAAGCATCACCAGTTCTTTCAGTAACAGCAAAATCAGCACAAAGTGTTGGAGTTGAGGTTTGATCAGCCCAACGATAAATTTTACATTGACCGGCACCAAGTGCCATGGAAAAGGCATAGATTACTCCATCTTCTGTTACCCTAATTTTATTGGCTTTAAAAGATTCAGCTCCCCATCCTGTAGTGTTTAAGGTACCAACTTGAGCTCCTGTAGCTGGGTTTAGAATAAATATTCTGTCATTTCTTTTCGATACCAATAATCGATCTGTTGCTGGATTATATGCAATGCTTGTAACATCATTTAAGCCTGGGCATGTTGCTGGACTGTTGTTACAACCAGCTCCTACAAACCAAGTAAAATCAACACCATCTGCTTTTTTAATCCACTGTGAGGTTAGTGGTTGTGCAAATGCAATTGAAGTGAAGAAGAGCCCTAAAATAAAAGTGTACATTTTTTTCATAAAGCAAAGTTTTTAAGTTTTGAAGCATGAAAATAAATATTTTTATTAAGTTTTCATAGTTTTTTTAAAAAAATTAATTACTGTAATGAAAATAATTTTATTTTCTATCCCTATGCTACTTTTTGAACAATTTATTTCAAATTAGATAGTTGTATAAACCTTCTTTTGATTATTGAATACAGTAAAAGCAATGTTCCTAGTTTACAAGAGTCAATAGCAGTTGATGTGTATAGATGGAGAAGTTAAATTTTTAAAGTTGGGAGTCCAACTAGCGATTCACCACTCACGATTCACGGTGAAAAGGTATAAGGTTTAAGGAAGAAGGAGGTTTAAGGTTGCTTGCCCCCCTCACGATTCCCCACTCACGACTCAAGTTTAAAAGGTTTTTCTGCCTTTGTTGGTATGGCAAAGCCTACCAACATTAATTTAAGATAATATAGTTGTTGATGAAGAACACCAACAAATGCGGAAAGGAAATAATAATAAGGCAGAGAATAATAAACCTGTGCTTTTAGCCTCCACTTTATTAAGTAAAAAAACAGGCAGTTTTTTACAACTGAAAATTTCTGCTGAAGCAGATATCTATAGTTTTTATTATGCTCAAACTAAAAACAATTGGCAATTGCTTATGAATAAGGTAGATGCTACATTTTTAAGTACAAAACTTGCAGGTGGCTTTGTTGGTTGTATGTATGGCATGTATGCAACCTCTAATGGTATCGTTAGTAATAATGCAGTAATTTTTAAAGAGTTTGAATCTAAGAATGTAGATGATATACACCAATAAGAAACGCATTGTAAAAAATTAAAAAACTATACGTGCCGCCTGATTGGCTTCGTAGTGGAATGCTTTTATTTTCAGGCTCAATAAAGCCTGTGCACCTAGGTTACAGTGTTGTAATTTTTTGAGAGCTTCCATTTCAATCAACTCCATTACTACACGTTGGGTTTTATTCGGTTTACTATTCTCTAAATCAGTCAAAACATGTGCTGCCACTTGCAATGCTTTCATACATTGTTTGTAATCGTTGATCATTTCTTGTAATTGATAATTCAGTATTTCGGCATTGGTGCTGCAACGCTCAGCGTGTTTAGTAATAAGGCTTCTGTGCTTTTGCAATTGTTTTTGTACAGTGGTTAGGGCTTTTGCCGAAGGATTGATATTGTTATTGCTCAACAGTTTTTCCAGCTCACCCAATTTAATTAATGCAGCAGTAGGCAATGACCGTTTTTTAGATTCTGCCATAGCCAACAGGAACGACTGATATTTAAGTATGCCGCCATTTGAGCCTGACCAATGCCCAAACTTGCTCTTACTTGTTTAATGCCCTGCATAACGGTGTCATTTTTTTATTTGAGAAATTAATTTGATACAAAGTTGTGACAGATTATTTTTGACAAACGAAAATGTCACAAATTTTATGATACATTTTTAAAATGCGGCAGATGCTGAAAAGTTCTTTGATTGAAAAAATTTTACTTAGAAAAAGAATTGTATAACTGTAGCAAATGCTACCATAAAAAACGGCGTAGTGAATACTACGCCGAGTATGCGTTTCTTTATGGTGTTTACAAGCTACGATGAGTTTGGGGTTTGGGTTAACCATGCTAAGACTAAGAATATCTGCGTGACTATTTCTTTCTTTTCAGGTCAGCATATAAAGTAAACTGATAACTAAGATATAATAAGAATATCACTTCAATTGTGGCAAGTAGAATATGATACCAAAATGTTGTCGGATGCAAAACAAAAAAGCAAACTACTGAAACTAATCCAGAAATACAAAAGACTGAAATGTCAATTATTAATTGGATAAATTTTCTTTGATTTCTTTTTTTATCAGCATTTAGAAACTGCTCCCAATTTGAATTTCTATTACTGTCATTGTCATTATTTTGAATGTTTGATATTAAATGATTTTTTATGTAATTACTTATCGAACTGATTTTTTCATCGTTACCTAAATATGTCCAACCTAAGACAATACACATAAATGGTAAAACTAAAAAAGCAATGTCCAATGCTGGTTTTTCTAAAGCAAAAGAAAATACTGCTCCTATTCCAGCCAAAGTCAAATAAATCATGTGGTCTCTAAACTCAATTCTCTTATGTTGTTCATCTTTGAGTTTATCATACTCGACAAGAAGAAATTCAATGTTATTTACTTTCATTTTTATAATTTATTTAGAAGTTCAAATAAAAACGAGGAGGCACAAGATGAAGCATAGGGCTGTGAATTTAAGTTCTCCCATTCGCCTTTATCATTTAATTTGTCTGAAATTCCCCTAATTAATAAACCTTGAGCATTTTTTTTATTACATGATAAATAAAATCCTCCTCCTTCACATTCAACTGCTAAAGATTCACTGCACGCATGCTTTATTCTATTATATAGTTCAGTCTTAATTGAACCTAAAACTTTTTCTCCAGTAGCAATTCTGCCAGTTCTGTCAACTGGCTTATTTTTTATTTTTTTGTTAGGCTTAAGAATAATTTTAGTTTGCCAAATATTCTTACCATCAGTAACTATGGATTTGGCCAATTCCTTTAAATACTCTCCAGCATGACCTTGAAAAATTCTAATCTTGCCACCTTCGTCATCATCTTTTCCTGCTTCATAGTTTTCAACGACTTCGGCAATAACAACATCACCAATATCTACATCTTTTAGCTTACCTGCTATACCGACATAAAAAAGATATTTAGGTGTTAAATCTGTAATAGCAGAAGCAGTTATACTACTTGAATTGTAATTCCCTTTTCCTGTTACTTTCAAATAAATTTTAAACTTCTTTTTATTTGAATTTTCAAACAAATAGTATTCATAAAATGTCTGTGAAGTTTCCTTTCTTAGTTCATATTTTTCTAATCCAGTGAAATATTTCTTTATTTCTATCATTTCTAAATCCATTGCAGAGAAAATAATAATTGATTCCTCATTTGAGATAGCATCTATAATTTGAGGTTCTCTACATTTGATTAATTCTTCAGTAACTTCATAAGTATGTAATCTACTCAAAATGGAACTATCCATTTTTTTTGAATTGTGAATTATATCTCCATTTTCATCTTTTAATAATAGTGTATCCTTGTTATCAAATTTATTGGTATCTCTTGTGGCAAAATCAAATTTACAATTTGCAAATATCTTATTGTTTTTAAATGGATTAACCAATGAACCTTCTTCGCCCCCAGTTTCCCTTGAAAGAGTTGTTCCTAAATGAATAATCAACCTAAATAAGGCACCATTTTTATAATTTGAAAGATTATCAATTAGTGTTTCAGAACTAAACATTAAACAAAAATTCGCATTAGGGCTATTATCTTGAATAATTTTAAAATGCTTCAAGAAGGACTCATCGCTTTTATTAGTTAATACAAATGTTATAATTTTTTCCATTATTTTATTTTTACTTTAATCGTAAAGTCTTTGTTTTCGTCCTTTTCTACATAAACAGAGTTTAGGCCAAAAAAACTTTCAAAAATTGGTTGAACATACTTTTCAAGTCCACCTTTGTGTGTTAATTGAGGAGGTTTGGTTTTTCCGTTTTGTTCAATGCTTAAAACTTGTTCGTTATTAATATTAATTATTTTGAAATTAGCTTTTACTTGCATATTTGGGCAATGCTTTTCAATATTACCTACAATATTATCTAAGCAATAAAATAAATATAACTGATGAATACTAATAATAGTATTTTGAGGTATTTTATTTTGAATTCTTACCGAATGCTGTGGATTATTTTTTATGTAGTCATTTATTGAGTCAAACAAATCACATGGGTACTTTAGTTTACAATAATTGTAAAATGGTGTCCCTTTTTTTAGATATTCAAATTGCAAATCTTCTAAAGAGTCAGAAATTGTCTTTATGATTTCAAATATTTCAAAACTATCATTTTCAATTTTCAACGATTTTTTTGAGTCATTTAAATAAACTACATTTTCGTATTTTTTGAAAAAAGAATCTTCTCCTTTAAACAACATCTTTGATTCAATTTCAGGTAGATTTTTAAAAACCTCACTTTTGAATATTTTATTTAATGGCTCTTTCAAACCAATTCCAATTTTTTCTACAATAAAATTTGTATATAAAATTAAGTCACCTAACTCTGAAATAGCATTATTCTTAACACATACACTTAAATATGAAATTTTATCTTCTATTATATTATGGTTATAAATAGGATTATTGACATCGAAGAACAGTCTTAAATTTTTAAAGGCATCACTATAAGTTACTATTTCAGATGGGTTTAAATAATTAATTAATTGCTTGATTAACTCTCGAATTTGGGAGTTAGAATTAAAATAAAGCACACTTGAATCATCAAATTTGTGTGAAATAGTTAATAGAGATTTCTCGGTGTGATTTTTTATATTTATATTTTGTGATTGACAATTTGATAGTAATAAATAGGAAATATAATTCAGTCCTTTGTTAACATCAATACTATCATCAATACCGAAGTTTAATATTAGTTCTAAGTTACTCAAATTGAAAAACTCTTTTTCAAAGTATAAATAGTAAAGTCGTATAATTGAATATTTTGACCACTCGTAATTTAATTTATTTAATGAATCTGGATTCTTCACTAAATCTTCGATGAGGAGTTTACATCTGTCATATATTTTGACCAGTAAGTCTTTATGAACTCCAAATAATTTTGGTTCGTGTAAAATACAAATCAAGATTAGTTCGATTTTTCTTAAAACTTCCTTGTTATCATATAAATCGTTTGTTAGTTCTTTAAGAATTTCATTGTCAAATGGATCAAAATACTGCTTATAAAATCTGTAACTATCAATTTTACCCAATTTATCTCTAATTGAAAATATTCTTATCAAGTCGAATTCTTTATTCTCGTTAGGATTGGAGTTTCTTAAATGTGGAACATAAGTAGGAGCTGATGCTGATTCATATTCATTAATATTGGTCTTAGCTATTTCCCTTTTTCTTTCATCAATATAATCGAATGCACCTTTTGGGAAATTTGATAATTTCTTTTGCTCATCAAAACTGTATAAACTGGATAATTCTAAACAATATGGACAAACTGATTGAGATGGATATACAGGTATATGTAAATTTATTCCGAATATGATATTTAGATTAGCAAATGCAAGTCTATTTTTTTCTAGTTCATTAATTTTATCTTTGGATAATTTGGGTTGGTCTTTATATCTATCTTCATCCTTTAGAGGTTTTACTTTATTAGTTTTAATTCTTGAAAAGAACTCTCTGTTGTAATCTTCAATTCTACCTATCACAGAAATTACATCGATTCTTGAAACTTCAAGAAATGAGATTGAATCAACCATTTGAATGAGAGATTCGCCAGTTAAAGAGCCACTATCAAATATTAAAACCTTTTTTCCTTTTGTAATGTTGTTGAATCTTTTAGCTGGAAAAGGAAATCTCCAACCCTTACCTGTATTAAATCTTTGCATACCAATAATGTTTCTTATTGGTGTTTTGAAAGTTTTATTAAACTCTTCAGGTGAATAATTTTCAATACCGGAAAAAATAGGATAAAAGATAAAATCTGGTATATAGTCTTGCTCTTTCTTAACGCTTTTTGTCCCTTCCAATAGAGATTGTTCAATTAAAATATTAAGCTCATGCATTAAGTCGCTTCTAAATTTAGAATATTCTAATTTTTCTGCAATGGATTTAATCGAGAATAGTTTTGCTGTATCGTCTGCCTTATTGCTTAAAAAAGTATTTACATATTCTTCATCTAATTTCTTTTTTATTTTTACAACAAAGTCTTTACCTTCTTTTTCAGCAAAAAGTTTTTTCATATTTGTTAAGTAGCTGTTATGAGAAAGATTTTGTTCAAAATGCCCCATTTTTAAGTACTTTGAATTGTAATCCTTTCTCCGAGTTGTATCCTCATCAGATGGAAAAACATCCTTTTCAGGGTCTTGATAAATTATTCTTTGTTTTTCGCTATAATCGTCACTCAGTTCAACAACAGTATTTAAAAGAGGATTGATTCTGCTTATTTTATAATCATCCTCTAAAAGGAGTTTTCCAATATTTTGTTCTAAAACTGATAGAGCAAATTCTTTATTTTTATATTTTCTTATTTCAATTTCTTTGTTTGGATAGCCGAGTATATTGTAGCAAATTTCATTTTTAATATCAAATTCAGATTTGTCTTCCTCTGGACTAATAGTTTCAATTCTACAGTCAGCTAATGAAATAATCCCTAACACATTTGCTTTCTTTTCTAAAGTAATTTTTTCATAAAGTTTCTTTATTAATGAGCCAGTTGAAATAACATCGTTTACAATTAAAACATTATCAATGTGGTCTTTTTTATCGTTAATCTCTTTAAATGGTTTTTCGTCTTCAAAAGAATAGTAGCTTGAAAGCATTATGAGAAAAGGACAATCTTCAATTGTGTTGCCATCTTTGGGTTTCAAGTGATTAAAGACTTTAAAATTGTGAATTAAGTCTCTTATTGCAACTCCAATTAATTGGCTACTAACGGTAACAGTAACAATTTTGTCAATTTTTAATTCTTTCTTTGCTTTATTGTCAAAAACGAATTTTAGAAGTAATTGAAATGCAAGAAACATTGCTACATCTTTATTGTGCAATGTTTCATAAAGTGATAAATATTGTGTTTGATAACTTCCTTTAGATGTTTGAAATAAAAAATACTTTTCGCCATTTTTAGGATATGCTCCATCTTCTATAAGGCTTTTTAAGAAATCTTTTGTTCCGTCCTTTTTTGCATCGAAATATCTATCAATTAAGTTATCATCAGCGTTTATTATTGAATAAATATGGGTATCATATTCAGCAAATAAATTCCCTTCTATTGTTGATTTGCTATTTTCTTTTTGCTTGGCAACAATCCAACCTCTCTTAACCGAATCGTTCTTTCCTGTTAATAGATTTGTGAGTAAAATTTCATCGTTTTCATCTTTTATTCCTATCCAATTTATACTTTCAATTTTCGATTTTTCTTTAGAATAATCAAATAAATTAATGCAAGGTATTGGTCTAAATATATAGGGTTCATTCTCAACAGTAAATAAATTCGTTTTAAATACTCCTACTATTTTTCTCTCATCATTGGGAAGGTTAATTATAACAGCCTTCGTCTTTTCGGTGATATAAGGCGAATTTGTTAAGTACGATAAAATCTTTTGCAAATGGATAGTCTCATTATTTCGGGGATAAAACTCAAAATCAATAAAAATGAGACATTGTTTATTTTCATAGCTTTTAAGTTTTTTAGTAAATTCTATATAGAGCAATGATTCAAAACCTCTTTCATTTGCCAATTCACTTGGTTTTATTGTTGTAATAACCGCTTCATATACTAGTAACATACTAATATATTCATAGGTTTTGGGGGCATAAATTACTCTCGGAAAGCCATTATAGCTATTATCTAAGTCGGATATTTTTACTGGGCTATAACTTAATTCTGATTTTTTCTTTTCGGGTAAAACGATAGATACCATTGTGCCGTCAAAATCAATGGTGTCATCAATATATTTGATTGCCCTTTTTGAGGTTGATACCTCTTCAATTTCAGCTTTTATTTTGCCATTAACTTCTTTAATGATTATTTTGTCCGAAAAATCATATACCACTTTCCCTTTACCACTTCTCACAACTAAAAGACCTTTATACCTTTTTATCATATCAAGTAAAAAGTACAAACCTCTTGACCAAAGTTCAGGATTTTCTAATCTTGTATCATATTTACTTCTCGAAGATTCAGAATAGAAGGCGTATTCAAGGATTTGATTTTCTTTTTTCCCAATGTTAAAGCTATCTTTATTTTGTTCATTTGAAATAAAGTCTTGAAAATTATTTTCCAATGTTCTAATTATCCCATCACCAAAATCAAGAAATGTAAATTCTACGTATGAGATATTTCTAAACTCATTTTTATACTTATTTAAATTTGCATATCCACTTAGTGGAATCTTTGAAATATCAACTATGTTATCACTTTCAATTTTCTTTTCTATTATTTGTTGAATAACCTTTTTGTCTTTATAAAAATCAATTGTGTCTTTATCTTTTTCTAGTAAGAACTGATTTATAAAGTTTTCAGATTTTATAAATTCCCATTTATTATTCAAGGAAAGGGCAAAATAACATTCAGGTTTAGAATATCTATTCGATAGGTTAGAATGTAATAAAGAATTTAAAAATAATTCTTTGGTAATAATATTGCTAATTATTTTACTTTCAAAAGGAGAATAGCAATCGGAATTATTTAAAATTTGAATTATGTCTTTGCCAATTTGAAAAGGAGTTTTTATACTATCTGAAACCTTTATGCGTTCGCCACTTTCAAATTCATCAAATGAATTTTCAAATTGGGTATGAGGTTTTGTTGTATTAATTATTGTGTATGGGACAACTAAATGACTATATTTTTCTTTTATGCTATGTTCTTTTGAATTATATCCCTCAATAATATTTTCAAATTGAGTATCCTTTAACCCAAGCTTTGAGAATAATCCCCAAACAGACAATAAGAATAGATTTCTATCTTTTCTTCTTTTTATTTTTTTTTCTGTATCAATTAAATAGAATTGCTGAACTTCCTCTAATTCCCGTTGACCCTTTAAATAATTTCCAGCAAAAATATTATATGTGTAAGGTAGTATTACTTTAACTCTTTTTTCTGTTGAATGCAATAATCGAATCCAAGAAAATAGGAAAGCAATTTCTTCTGTATTTATCCATTCAACAATTTTTAAATCAAATATAATTTCTGTTGTTTCTGGTGAAGTAGATTTTTCCCAGTATAGTCTATAGATTTCTTCAAAGTTTGATTGAAAAAATCCCGTTCCTAAAAATATTCTAATTGAACTCATTTTTTTGTTACTTCTTGGTTAATAAATTTCATATATTACTGGTTAATAGTAGTCATAATTTAATAGACCAATGGGTGGTGGGTGGGCTTGGGTGCGTTGGGGTAAAATTAAATGTGGTGCAAATACGTTGGCTTTGTGCATTGGCTTGCACCTCTTTTAATTTTACGAAGCGTTGGTTTACTGTCATATGATTTTTCTGTCTGTTCATTGTTTGCAGGGTGTCTCTTGGTATTGGGCATAACGTTCAAGGCTTTGTGCAGGTTGGAGATTTCGAGTTCCGTCTGCTTGATAGCGTCAGCTAAATTTATAGGTTAAAGTTGATGTTTTATTCTTTTGATGAATAGCGTTCTGTCGAGATTGGGCTAAAGCTAAATAGTAGTACAAATGTTGATGGCGAATTCCGTCTAGCCCAACTTGCACAAAACCCTGTGTTAGGCACAGTTAAATATTTTCTAAATACTTCATTAAGTTATTTTCAACCTTTTTCTTTCCTGCAATGGTGTTTTCATAAAAGAGAGTGCGAAAGCCAGAAATATCAAAAGGTAATTTTTCTCGAATCTTATCACATAAAAGAATTGTTGGTTTGCCAATAGCATGTGAATATCCAATCTCGTAAAAAACGTTTGGATTGTCTGGTGTAATCTCTGCTATTACTATTGAGGAGTCCTTAATTGATTTGATTATATCATTTAGAATCGGTGTCCCAGTGTAATATTCGTCAGCTCGAATGCACTCATATCCATACTTTTCAGTCACCGGCCTAATTACTTCTTCATATAGTTCATTATATTCTTGAGAAAATTGCATCACAACAAATGCTCTTGGCTTTGAACTATGTTTAATAATATTATATATTTCAAATTCACCTGTTGACCAAATTTCAAACTCTACAGGATTTAATTTAATTGGAATATTTGCTGAACATAACTGGATATTATTTATTAAAAGATTTAATTGTGAGCCACTGACAGTAATTTGAAATTTTATTTCAGTATTAAGTTCAAAGTCTTCAAGTTTCCCAGCATTAGATAACGATTTCCAAGTATGACCTTCTTGAATCGCTATTAGAAAGGTTTTCCAAGTCCTGCTATATCCGCATCTTATTTCTCTACCATCAAGAGCAGTAAGAATCAATAATGCCCCTGTGTCGTGGTTTTTTGTTTTTAACGTAAATTCCAGTTTTCCACTATTAAAAAATGTGTCGCTCCTTAATATTACGATGTCAACGTTGTCATTTGCCTCACCCTTTGTAGGTTTTAACTCTTTACTTTCTGCTTTTTTCGGCACATACTTAATATGTCCGTCTTTTATTTTGGCAGAGTTTCCTTGAATAATGGCTAAGTTTTTAATTTCCATAATTGTAATTTATTAATTGTGCCTAACACCAAAATATACGCAACTCCCCAATTCACAACTATTTCATTTTCAATTGTAAGCATACTGTATATTTTGTATTGTTGTATCCGTGTATACTCGTTTAAACTCTTATATTTTCGTCTATCGGTTGGTGTCCCACCATCCGAAAAATACTAAACATATTTTTGACAATACAATCAAACTAAGTTAACTACATCGCCAAGAATTCAAGGTCAAATGCTATTGCATCAACTGTATTCTTTAATGTTTGGTGAGACACCAACCATTAGATGAATATGTATATATTCTTGCGATGAAGGTATAAATATTCAATATATAAAAATTGCGTAGTTCTACGCAATTTTATTTCCAGTATCGTCACCTTTTTTAGCCCATGTAAAGCCATGCAAAGAACAGATGCTGAAAAGTTCTTTGGTTGAAAAATTTTATGTAGAAAAGTAATTGTATAACTGTAGCAAATGCTATAACAAAAAACGGCGTAGTGCATACTCATCTGAGTATGCATTTCTTTATAGTATTTACAAGCTAAGAAGCGTTTTTTTTAGGGTAAGGCTAGGTTTACCATGCTTATTGTAAGCCAATTCAGTTCAGTTAATACCCATGTAGCAGGCCAGCATTGGTTGGCTAATAGTTGTTGTATGTTTTTCGTGAAAATTATTTTGTTACAAAATAAAAAATAAAAATTAAAATGTGACAATTTTGTCACATTTTAAAAATACAAAAAAATTCTGTGACAGATATGTCACAATTAAAAAACAAAAATTAATTCTGTGACAGATTTGTCACATTTAAAATACAGCTTAAAAATTTGTGACAAATGACTATTTCATTTTCCATTTAATCATCATCAACAAAAGATTACATACATACTATACAACTTTCTTTCTCAGCATCGTTTCCTCCTCGGTTTGTATTTCACTAATGGATGTTACAATAAAAGTGGTTTGTATGGCTTTGAATAAAAAAGAAGCAGCATTGCTTTGTTTTACAAGAAATATGTAATAATGAGAATAGGGGGTATAAAAAAAGCAATCTATAAAAGATTGCTTTTTTATTTTGTAGAGCGTACGGGAATCGAACCCGTGATTCCTCCGTGAAAGGGAGGCGTCTTAACCCCTTGACCAACGCTCCAACTGTTAATTGGGCTGCAAATATAGAAGTGAATCTTGTTTAAGCCAAAAGTTTTTTTATTTTTTAGCCAACTATTTTAAAAACAACATTTTTATTGATTTTTCTACTCTTGTTTTCACCATTGCCTAACTAAAAACATATTGTCATGCTACAATTATTGGCATTAGCTTTGTAATATTCTGTCCAATTGTACTACAAACAGTTATCAATTAAAAAAGTATATTCAAAATGAAATCAAGAAACACAACCCTCCTTATTATTTTAGGCGTAATTGTTTTATTGGGCGGCTTTGCTTGCACCAAATACAATGGCTTAGTTACCGCTGATGTAGATGTTCAAAAAGTATGGTCTAATGTTGAAACCAATTATCAACGTAGAACCGATTTATACAGCAGTGTAATCAAAACAATTGAAGGATCTGGAAACTTTGAAAAAAGTACATTAAAGGAAGTAATGGCTGCTCGTGCTAGTGCTACACAAGTAAAAGTAGATATTAATGATCCTGCAACTTTGGCAAAATACCAAGCTGCTCAAGGTCAGTTACAGAGTGCATTTGGCCGATTAATGGCTGTTGCTGAAGCTTATCCAGCTTTACAAACAACCAAAGCTTTTCAAGACTTTCAGGCTCAAATTGAAGGAACTGAAAACAGAATTAATGTAGCTCGTCAAGATTTTAATAAATCGGTTGAAGGATTTAATCTTAAAGTAAGAACTTTTCCCAACAATATTTTTGCCGGTATGTTTGGCTTTAAAGTAAAAGAATTTTATAAGGCCGATGCAGGTAGTGAAAAAGCTCCAGAAATTGATTTTAATATCAAGTAATCCTTTATGTTGAATTTTTTCAGAAAAAAAGCAGCCGATTTTTTTACCACCGAAGAAAAAGAAATCATTACCAATGCCATTAAAGCATCGGAAAAGAATACAAGTGGTGAAGTAAGAATCTTTGTTGAAAGTAAATGCAAGTTTGTACATGCTGTTGATAGAGCCGAAGAAATTTTTGCTCAATTAAAAATGTACGAAACAGTGCAACGTAATGCTGTATTAATTTATGTAGCATTAAAAGATAGGCAATTGGCTGTGTATGGCGATAAAGGTATTCACGAAAAAGTAGGTACTGCATTTTGGAATGAAGAAGTAAAACAAATGATTCAGTTTTTTAATAAAGAAAATTATGCTCAAGGTATTGCCACTGTTGCACAGCAAATTGGCGATGCCTTGGCTTTTCATTTTCCATATTGTAAAGTAACTGATGAAAATGAGTTATCCGATGATATTGTGTTTGGACATTAATTTCAGTTACTACATTTCTACTTTCTTGAACAATTATTCATGAAGCAATTATTTACTACTCTATTACTTTTCTTTTTTGTTGGCAATTTATTGGCACAAAAAAGCATTCCCAAACCCAATCCAATGCGTTTGGTAAATGATAATGCCAAGGTATTAGATGCTTATGATATAGAGGTTTTAGAGAAAAAGTTAGTTGCATTTGATGATAGTACTAGTAACCAAATTGTAGTTTTAACTGTCCCTTCTTTAAATGGAGAAATTATAGAAGACGTAGCCGTAAAAACATTTAGAGAATGGGGTATAGGTAATAAAAAAACGAATAATGGAATTTTATTATTGATTGCCATTAACGATAGAAAAGTTAGAATTGAAGTTGGTTATGGTTTAGAAGGTGCAATACCCGATGTTATAGCAAACGATATTATTAATAATGATATTAAACCTGCATTTAAGCAAAACAACTATTTGGGAGGTATTACAAAAGCAGTTGATAATTTAAGTAAAGCCGCTGCTGGTGAATACAAAGTAAAACGTAAAAAAGCCAAAAGAGATGGCAGTGGAGGTGGCAGCATTTTAGGCTTTGTAATTATTTTATTTATTATATTAATGATTGTTGGTAGAGGAGGAGGAGGTCGTGGAGGAAGAAGAGGCAGAATAGATGCAACAGATTTAATATTGCCTATGTTATTTTCTGGTTTAGGTAGAGGAGGAAGCAGTGGAGGTGGAGGCTGGAGTGACGGCGGTGGCGGATTTGGTGGTTTTGGAGGAGGAAGTAGTGGTGGTGGTGGTGCCAGTGGAGGATGGTAGAATAATAATTAATAATTATGAATAAGTAATTATTAATTGAAGTAGAATAAAATATTAGTTAAAAGGCTACAATTAGTGATTTAATTGTAGCCTTTTAATTTTAAAAATTCCTATTTTCTTTTACCCAATTTTTAATATAATCTGCAATTGTGGTGGTGGTGGTTCCTGGAGGAAAAAGTTTGCCAACGCCCATTTCGTTGAGGGTTTTCATATCATCATCTGGAATAATGCCACCTCCAGTAAGCAATACATCGTTCATGCCTTTTTCTTTCATTAAATTAATTACTTTAGGAAAAACAGTATTGTGTGCACCACTTAAAATGCTAATGCCAATTGCATCTACATCTTCTTGCAATGCAGCATTCACCACCATTTCAGGGGTTTGTCTTAAGCCAGTATAAATAACTTCCATACCAGCGTCACGTAGTGCAGTTGCAATTACTTTAGCTCCACGATCGTGGCCATCTAATCCAACTTTGGCAACTAAAACTCTAATGGGTCTGTTCATAATGGCATTATTTAAATAAGCAAAAATAGCGGTAAAATTCTGTGCCACATCTTTGAGAATGTGGCACAGAATTTTAATTTCTATCTCAACAGCGATAAAGTGTATTCTATTCTCTTCACAGTTTCATCCTTACCAATAATGGCTGCAATATCAAAAACACCTGGTCCAAATTTGCCCCCTACTAACATAATACGTAAAGGCAACATCAGTTCTCCCGGTTTTAATTCATTGGCTGCTCCTAACTCTTTAAATGAAGCTTCTAAATCTGTTGCTTCCCATAAATTGCTTTGCTGAAACATGCGTATGGCTTCTATGAAAAACAAGTTTTTCTTTTCATCCCATTTTGGTTGTATTGCAGCAATGTCAATGGTTTCAGGTAGTTGAAAAAAGAAGGAAGCCTGCTGTACAAAATCATTTAATAAAGTACAGCGGTCTTTAACCATATCAATAACCTTAGTTAATTTTTTTTCATCTATTATATCAATTCCTTGTGCTGCTAATAAACCAGCAACTAGTAACTGGTAACTAGCAACTGGTAACCTTTTTATCCACTCACCATTATACCACTTAGCTTTTTCAAAATCAAATTTAGCTCCGCCTTTGTGTACTCGTTCAATAGAAAACTTTTCTACTAATTCTTCTAACGAAAAAATTTCTTGTTCTACCCCAGGATTCCAACCCAACATGGCCAGCATGTTTACAAAAGCTTCAGGTAAAAAACCACGTTCTCTAAAACCACTATTTACTGTACCATCGGCATTTTTCCAATCCATTGCAAATACAGGAAAACCTAATCTATCACCATCACGTTTACTTAATTTTCCATTACCATCTGGTTTTAAAATTAAAGGTAAATGAGCCCATTGAGGCATATTTTCTAATCCAAATAAATATTGCCATAATAACACATGTACTGGGGCACTTGGTAACCATTCTTCTCCTCTAAATGCATGAGAAATTTGCATAGCATAATCATCTACCACCACTGCTAAATGGTATGTTGGCATACCATCGGCTTTTAATAAAACTTTATCATCTACTAACGAAGAATTGAAACTTACTTCACCACGTATCATATCAGTAAAATGTACTTCTACATTTTCTGGCATTTTAATTCTAATCACATGTGGCGTTCCTTCGGCTAATAATTGTTGGGTTTCAGCCTCAGTTAATGTCAATGAATTTTTCATTGCATTTCTTGTATGCTGACTGTATTGAAAATTGCTGATTTCTTTACGCTTTACATCTAATTCTTCTGCTGTATCAAAAGCATAATAAGCATGACCATCTTTAATTAATTGCTCAGCATATTGACGGTAAGAAGCTTTCCTTTCACTTTGACGATATGGAGCATGTGGTCCACCATGTAAAGGACTTTCATCTGGTTCTAATCCACACCATTTTAAGGTGTCAAAAATGTATTCTTCGGCACCTTCTACAAAACGAGTTTGATCGGTATCTTCAATTCGAACAATAAAATCGCCACCATGTTGTTTGGCAAATAAATAATTGAACAAAACGGTTCTTACACCACCCAAATGCAATCCACCTGTAGGACTTGGGGCAAAACGTACTCTAACTTTTTTACTCATAAGGCTGCAAAGATAATGGGAGAAGGTGGAAGGTAGAAGGTGTAAGGTAAAGGGTAGAAGAGAGCAGGTTGATGACAGATGACAGAGAGGATAATATAGGAGGTAGAATATAGAATATAGAAAATAGAAGTTGTGTTTACATGGGATTTTCCCACTAACGACTAACGATTCACCACTTTCGATTCTTCCCACTCACGATTATCCATTCACATTTTCCTCCTCCCTATCTTTACAACGAACATGAAACAGATTTTTATTGGTTTTGTATTTATTTTTTTTGTAGGTAGTATTCAGCTGAATGCACAACTTGTTTTTCCGCATGTGAAAGTTTTAGTTGATTCGGCTTGGAGCTATAAAAATCTTACATTAATTCCTATTCGTTTTACTGATTCTTTGCATCAAGATGCTGGATT
This sequence comes from Rhizobium sp. Q54, assembly GCA_943368735.1. Lineage (GTDB taxonomy): Bacteria > Bacteroidota > Bacteroidia > Chitinophagales > Chitinophagaceae > UBA1930. The sequence continues at coordinate 212,876 of CALRLQ020000003.1, forward strand.
GCCTCGTTCTTTTATGACTCTGAGTGTAGCCATGCAACAAAAAAAAATTAAGATTACTGAAAATAAATTTGATGGTAGAGAAAACGTAAATGTGTTGAATATTAAAAATAATTCTAAAGAATATATTTTAGTTGAAAGTGGTGAATTATTAAAAGGTGGAAAGCAAGATAGAATGATTGCTGAAACCAAATTAATTGCACCTGGAACCGATATAGATTATTTAAGTGTGTATTGTGTTGAAAAAGGTAGATGGGATAAAAAAGCCAAACCCTTCTCTTATGCAGGTTTTGCCGATGCAACTATACGTAAAGCTGCTGATAGTAATGGAGTGCAACAACATGTTTGGAAAGAAATTGAAAAACAGTTTATGAATGAGAATCGTATATCAGAAACTTTTCCTTACTTAGAAATACAAAAAAAGAAAGCTGGTAAACTGAGTGATTACACCCAATTTTTTATAGAAAAATTTAAGCAAAGCGATAGTGCTTATGCAGGTTTTATTGTACTAACTGATTCTTCCATTTTAGCTTGTGATGTTTTTGCCAATGAATATTTATTAGCCAGTTCTTTTGAAAAATTATTAAGCAGTTATATTGGTGCAATTAGAAACGAAAACAATACAGCTCAACTTAATTCAACTGTAGTGCAAAGTTTTGCCAGAAAACTATTTGGTAGTGAAGCTACTCAAAGAAAATTTGTTGAGCATCATGGCAAAATATTTATGTATAAAAACAAGCCTTTACACATTACTACATTTGGTAATTGATGTAAATAAAAAGGGACTGTATTTTTTAAATACAGTCCCTAGTTGATCATAGTTATAATGCTTTATTATTCAGTTTCTTCATTTAAGTTGAGTGGATAAGTGTAGTTACCTTCATAACCAGGATAAATACCATCTAAACGAACTTTACCATCTTTTGCATTGGCCAAAGCAGCTTTTAATTCATCTACATTTTTAATTTCAACACCATTTACAGTGGTAATTACAAAGCCCTCTTGAACACGGGTTTTTGATAAAGCTCCAGTACCAATTTTCTTTACAATTACACCTCCAGCAATTTCATTTGCAGTAGCAACTTTCTTATCTACATTCTCTAAAGTACCACCTACTTTGTCTAAAATACTGGTAGTTTTTACAATATCAGTATTACCAGCTCTATTTTTTAAAACAACTGTAACGGTATTTTCTTTTCCATTTCTTTTATAGGTTACAGTTACTTTGTCGCCTGGTTTGTATAAAGAAATTTGTTCTTGCATTTGTGGGCCACTTGTAATTTGTGTTCCATTTATTTTAGTGATAATGTCTTTTTCTTTAATGCCAGCTGCAGCTGCTGCACTTCCTTCTGGTACACCTAAAACAAACACACCTTCATTGGTTTTCCAAGCATTACCATATTCTCTGTCTAATTCAGCTTGTTGTCTTTCTGGCAAACCTTCTGCCGGATAACTAATGCCAATAAAAGCTCTTTGTACCGAGCCATATTTAACCATATCGGCAATGGCTTTTTTTACAATATTTACTGGTACTGCATAAGCATAACCTGTATAGTAACCAGTAGGAGAAGCAATGGCAGAATTAATACCTACTAACTCTCCATTGGTATTAATTAAAGCACCACCACTGTTACCAGGATTCACAGCAGCATCGGTTTGTATAAAACTTTCAACAGGTGTTTTGCTTTGACGTTGATTAATATTAATACTTCTTGCTTTTGCACTAACAATTCCTGCACTAACCGTTACGTCAAGGTTTAAAGGGTAGCCAATGGCTAAAACCCACTGACCTAATTTAACTTCATCACTATTGCCATATACTAAATAAGGAAAGCTACTGCCTTCAATTTTAATAACAGCTAAATCGGTACTTGGATCTGAGCCAATAACAGTTGCTTTGTAGGTTTTCTTATTGGTTAATGTTACATTAATTTCATCGGCACCATCAATAACGTGGTTGTTAGTAACAATGTATCCATCTTGGCTTACAATAACACCGCTACCACTAGCTTGTTGTTCAGGAATTACCTGCATTCTTGGCCCATTAAAAAATTCTTCAAACATATCGCCGCCAAACATATCTCCAAATGGATTTCTTTGACGTGGTTGATTATTACTTACTTGACGAGCTTTTGTTTTTGTTTTAATATGCACTACCGCAGGTGTTGCACTTGTAGCAGCAGCAGTAAAATCTACAGCACTGCCGGGAGCATTGTTATTGCCAAAAAAACCTGCATAATTTACAGGTAACTTACCTTCTTCTTGAGTACCTGCGTATTTGTTTTGCATCCATTTGCTATAGCCTGCCACACTCAAAATGGCTGTAGCAGCACTTATTGCAACTACGGCTAAAATGTTTTTGAGATTCATGTTCATTGTTCTAGATTTTATTGATGAAAGATATTCAAATTTTGTGCCTTTCTCTACACAAATATGCAAAGCTGTTTAAAAGTCAGCCATACCGTATGACACCTTTAACAATCTTTTACGATGAATGTTAAAGCATTGGCTAAATAACTGCAATTTTTTCAGCTACTCAATAAATATGCTACAAGTTTTTCAGAAATTCCATCGTATCAACGCCATCGGCATAATCGGTTAATGTGGGTTGTTGTGCTTTGCCAAATGGTAAACCATGTTTACCTACAATACATTGCACATCATTATTGGTGTTCAAACTTTCTAGCAACTGCTGATGATTATTGTAGTAGCTATAATTTACCTGACTAATGGGAGAAAACAGAGCTTCATTTTCCGACAAAATAATTGAGCCATTGGTCATATAATATTTATTACTCATCATGAGCAATGCTAAATGATAATCGTAGTTGTGTTTGTATTTATGAAACTCAAAATAATGATCGTATTTTTTTAGAGCTTCTAATAAAGGAATAAAATCATAGCCTTCAGGTACAAATAATTTGGTAACATTTCTGCAACCTAAGCCAAAATACAATTGAATATCATCGGCCAATAATTCCAATTCTTCATGGGTTTCAGTTCCCTCTAAAATGGCTATTGAAGTTCTGTTTCTACGAATAATATTGGGATATTTCCCAAAATAATAATCAAAATATCGGCTGCTATTATTGCTTCCAGTAGCAATGTAAGCGTTACAACCTTTTAACTGTTCTGCAAAATGAATGATAGATTTTGTAGCAGTATTCCATTGATACATTTGTTCTAACAAATGTTTAATTAAAATTTCATCTTTTGAAGAAGGCTTTATGGTAATGTTATGACCACTAATAAACACACATAAAAAATCGTGAAAACCAACCAAGGGAATATTGCCAGCCATAACAACCCCTACATTTTTTGGAGCAGTATTTTGCTGATCAAAATCATATTTTTTCGTCCATGCGTTTAAATAGGATTTATTTAAAAATTGCTGAGCAATATTTTGGCTGCTGATTTCAACAAAATCGGGGGTAAACCAAGCATTTTCTCGGCTAGCCCTTTCTTTAATCGACTGCCAATTTTCATTATTACTTAAAATATATTTTCCTAGTTGTTCTAACAATTCAATTCTTTCTTGTAAAATCATTACTTACACTTTATTTTTGTGAACACAAAGGTAAGGTTGATTAAATTCCCTTATTTTTAACTAACCGATTACTAAACCAAAAACTTTTTTTATGGCTATTAAAATAACCGATGAATGTATTAACTGTGGTGCTTGCGAACCAGAATGTCCTAACAACGCAATTTATGAAGGTGGTGTAGAATGGGCAATTGCAGATGGAACTACAGTAAAAGGCTCTTTCACTTTAATGGATGGAACAGTTGTTGATGCAGACCAAAAAAATGCACCAGTTAGTGTAGATACTTACTACATTACACCAAATAAATGTACAGAGTGTCAAGGCTTTCATGAAGAACCACAATGTGCTGCTGTTTGTCCGGTAGACTGTTGTGTACCTGATGAAATGTATGTAGAAACAGTAGAAGAATTATTGGGTAAGAAAGAAAAAATGCACATTTAAAGCACAAACCAATGTGCTTAACTTTTTCTTGTAAAAAGGTTGCATTTAACAAAATAAGATTTTACCTTGTGGTAAATAAATGAAGTTACTCGGTTGTAACTTCATCGTGTAACGGCAGGTGATATTTCCTGTTATCAGAATGGCAAGAGAACCTAGTAAGTCTTTTGCCATTCTTGCTTTTTAGACCATGATGATATGCATTGAAACATGACTAAGATTATGGTAAAATTTTCAAAAGAATATACGACCATGTGTTTTTCAATCATAATTCTTCGTTATTTGTATTCTCATAAGATTATATGAAGTTTAGCTTAACTTTTATTCTTTGTTTAGGATTGTTTTTTCTGAATGCACAAGAAGGGAGTTTTTTATTAAGCATTAAAGATTATCCTGTTAGAGAGGGTTCTATATTTTATACTATTGAAACTGTTTCTCGTTGTTATCGTTTGCCAATTGAAGGAGTTGAAGTAATTTCAAAATCAGACTCTGTTTTTTCGATAGCAAAGGGTATAATTGCAGATGTTTTTCAAATAGATGATCAATGGGGAGTTTTCGTTAAAAACAGTATTGGACTATTTTACGTTTATTGGAACTTACAAAAACCTATTCTTGAAAAAGGGATTATAATTACTAAAGGAACTTTTTTAGGAAAAATTAAAAGAAATGATGAACATATATTATCAATTCGATTAATGATTTCAGATAAAAAAGGCAAAATATTCAATCAGCTCAAAACTGTTGAGTTTCTCAAAAAAATATTACCTCAAAATTGTAATTATAAACCTCAAGAAATTGTAGCCCTTTAAACCCAACAACAAATATATTTACTGCATGAAAAAATGTATAGCTCTTGTTACTGGAGGTTTCAGCGGAGAAGCTGAAATAAGTTATAAAAGTGTAATTACTGTTGCCAATAATATTGATACCAATAAGTTTGATGTATATAAAATAGATATCAATCCAACTGGTTGGTGGTATTTACCTGTTCATGGCGAAAAATCGGCTGTTAATAGAGATCATTTTTCTATTGTAGATAATGACGAAACCATCACTTTCGATGCTGTGCTTTTATGTATTCATGGCACACCTGGTGAAGATGGAAAATTGCAGGGATATTTTGATATGCTCAATTTACCCTATACTAGTTGCGATGCAGCCACATCGGCTATTACCTTCAACAAGCGTTATACTGTTGCAGTAGCTGCATTTGGAGGTATTGCAGTTGCAAAGAGCTTACATTTATTTAAACATTCGCCCATAACAGCTGAAGAAGTTTTAGCTCAATTAAGTTTACCTGTTTTTGTAAAGCCCAATAATGGGGGAAGCAGTATTGGCATGAGTAAAGTAAATGTTGCAAATGAGTTACAGCCTGCAATTGAAAAAGCTTTCAACGAAGACAATCAAGTTTTAGTAGAAGAATTTATACAAGGGAGAGAATTTACCATTGGTGTTTTTAAAACAAAAGGAAACATTATTACTTTACCTATTACAGAAGTAATTTCTAAGAATGAGTTTTTTGATTTTGAAGCCAAGTATTTAGGTAAGAGTGAAGAAGTTACACCTGCTGTTTTAGAAGAAAGCATTGCCAATAAAATTCGTGTAGCTGCCACCAAAGCTTATGAAATATTGAATTGTAGGGGCATTGTACGAATAGATTTTATTTACAATGAAGGTACTCAACAACCCTATATGCTTGAAATTAATACAGTGCCGGGACAAAGTGAAGCTAGTATTATTCCACAGCAGGTAAAAGCAATGGGTTGGACTTTAAAAGAATTTTATACTGCTGTTATAGAAGAATGTTTTTAATATTGTATCAAGTTTTATTCATTAAATTATTCAATCTACGTGTTTAAATTTATTACCGATAGGCCACTTTGGGTAAATATATTGGCATCTATTGCATTTATTTTGTTGGTGATTTTTTTGTTTTTCTTTTCTTTAGATTGGATTACCCATCATGGAAAAACAGAAAAAGTACCCAATATTACTGGGCAAAATATTGTTGCTGCTACAAAAATGTTAGAAGCCAAAGGCTTTGATGTAGAAGTAGTAGATTCAGTATTTATTGATAGTACAGCTCGGTTAGCTGTAGTAAAACAATCACCTGAAGCCGATGCAACTGTAAAAGCTGGACGAACAGTTTATTTAACCATCAATAGAGCCGTTGCACCAGATGTAGAAATGCCTAGTTTAAATGGATTTTCTATAAAAAGTGCCGAATTAATGTTGCAAAGTTTGCAACTAAAATTAGGCGATACTACATATAGACCAGATTTTGCCAGAAACACCGTGCTAGAACAATTGTATCAAGGAAAAATTATAAAGCCAGGCACAAAAATACCAATGGGTAGTACCATTGATTTTGTTTTGGCTAGTGGCCCTGGAGCTATAGATTTAGATGTACCTAATTTAGTAGGCATGACAGTAGCCGATGCTTTAAGTACATTACAATCTTTACACTTAAACGTTGGACCAATTATAGCAAGATCTCCTGTTACTGATACTTTAAGTTCATTTGTTGTGGATCAGAGTCCGAAAGTTTTTAGTGAACCTTTTCCAGGGCAAAAAGTTCAAAATAAATTGAAATCAGGTCAGATAATAGATTTATACATTAGCAATACTGCACCAGTGGTTATATCAGATTCAACCACTACTAATTGATAAAATAAAAAACATGAGAACTATTACCGTTGAAGAATTGAAGGAAAAACTAGATGCAAAAGAGACCATCAATTTATTAGATGTAAGAGAAGAAACAGAACATGCCGATTTTAATGTAGGTGGATTAAATTTTACTTTACGTCGAATTCAAGATATGGCTATCGAAGATATTGAGCATTTAAAAGGCGAAGAGGTAATTTGTTATTGCCGTAGTGGAAATAGAAGCAATATGGCTTGTCTAATTTTAGAACATTTGGGTTTTACCAATACAGTAAATGTTGTTGGTGGAATGTTGGCTTGGCAAGAAAAATTTCCTGATTAATTCGAGTAGGCAGACTTACAATTGTATTTATATGCAGCTTTAGTTTTTAAAGCTGTTTTTGTGTAGTGTAAAAAAATAAAATTGAAATGGAAAATTTAGGCGTTGGCTCAAGGGTAGAACATCCGCATTTTGGTAGAGGTGTTGTTGTAGAAGTAGGAAGTGAATTTTATACTATTTGGTTTAAAACACAAAATGGCACAAAAAGTATTGGAAAAGAATTTGAGTTAAAGGTGATTGAAAAAATGGAAGCTACCGCAGAAAATAATGCCATTAGTTTGGCTGATATTGAATTGGCATTAAATAATATTTTAGAACAACGCTTACATGAATTTCAATTGGTGCCAATGGCCAATAAATGGAATGATGGTACATTGATTTTACAACCTAAAGACACATCTCTTCAAGCCAAAGAAGTACCTATTGAAACCTTCTTTCATAAAATTGTGATGTTACGAGATAGACTGCGTTTGATAGAGCAAAAAATCAATTCGAATAAAGCACTTACCGATGAAGAGAAAGTAGATTTACAACAATATATCACTGCCATTTATGGCTCTTTAACTACGTTTAATGTGCTGTTTAAAGAAACGCATCATCAGTTTAAAGGGGCAGGAGGAGAAAGATAAGTGTTGTTGTACTAGTCATATTCGTGGTTATCGGTAGCAGTTTAAATTCAATTATAAGCACTAGTGCTCATTTCAATTTTAAACAGCCTAATTCTTTAAAGTCGAAAATTTCTAGTACAATGCAAAAAATATTATCAATAAAAATTATACTTTTAGGTAGCAAGCTAAAACTTCAATACAATATATGGTAATGATTGATTACTGTTGCTACATTGTTAAGAAAGGTTAAACAAATCGGGTATTAGGTTGTATAACAAAGCGACGGTGTTTTGTTTTATGTTGAACTTATACCTAATGTTAAGACCTAATAAAAATATTATTTTAACGTGGCTATTTTTTATTGCATCAACATTGGTAGTGGTGGGGCAAAGAGGTGTTAATTGGTACTTTGGTAAAAAATCTGCATTAAAGTTTACGACTGCAGGGCCAGTTTTTATTAGTGGTAGTGAAATGAGTACAAAAGAAGGTTGTTCCACTTTAAGTGATGAAAATGGTAATTTATTATTTTACACAGATGGCGTTACTGTTTGGAATAAGAATAACGACATAATGGTAAATGGAATAGACTTAAGGGGTAATTTTTCATCTGCACAATCCTCCATTGTAGTGCCAGATCCAAGTAATCCATTTAGATATTATTTATTTACATCTGTGCAAATAGAAGCACCAATCAGCTCTAAAGTATATTGTTACAACATAATAGATATGAGTCAGCAGGGTGGGTTAGGAGAAGTTGTTGTAAAAAACATTGTCTTTGATACCCTTTGTTCTGAAAGATTAACTGTTGCTATTCATAACAATGGAACAGATTTTTGGATATTAACCAATCCACAAAATAGCAACATTTTTAAAGCATTTTTGTTGTCTTCTTCTGGCTTATCAAACTCACCAACAGTAAGCAATGTTGGTAATATTATTACTGCTGGTTTAGGTATGATGAAGGTTTCTAATGACGGTAAATGGCTTGTTCAAACTGCCTATTCATTTTCAAATACTTCTATCTCTCCTTGTCAATTATTTCATTTTAATAACACAAATGGTGTTGTTAATAATCCTCTCACTTTAACATTACCACAAAATTTTAGTTGTTCTTATGGTTGTGCATTTTCTCCAGATAATTCTAGATTTTATATAGGTTGTTTAGATGCTACCAAAGATTTTGTACAGTTTACATTAGTAAGTGGTATAGACTCACTTATTAATAAGAGTAGGGTAGTTATTTCTCTAAACGCTAATGTAAATTCAAGTGGATTGGGCGATTTTTCTGTAGCACCAGATGGTAAAATGTATATAGCAAGGCTTGATTCTAGAAGACTATCTGCAATAACTAACCCAAATGATACTGCCACTGCAATTAATTTTATTGACTCCGCTTTTAGTTTACCACTAGGAAGTGAAAGCCAATTAGGGTTACCTAACTTTTATAATTCAATTAATTTGCCCCCTTCTAAAATTAAAGTAGATCGGCTATCTTGCTTACAATACAAGTTTACTTTTACTGATACAAGTGCTTATAATTTTCAAGGTGTATATAGGTGGAATTTTGGAGATGGAAGTTCACCAAGCAATTTCGTAAGCCCAACACACACTTTTACAAGGAGCCTTACAGATAGTTTTTTGGTAACATTAAATTTTAGGTCTCCAAACAATTTAATTAGTATCAATCAAGAAGTTTGGGTAAAACTACCTCCTAAACCAGCAGCAAAATTTGTTTTACCAACTACTAAGTGTGTTAATGATACGCTTAGATTTTTAAATAATTCTACTTCTAGTAATGGAAAAATTATTAGCCATTTTTGGAGATTTAGTGATGCAAGTACAAGTACAGTAGTTAATCCAATAAAACGATTTACTGATACTGGTATATATCCAATAAAACTTGTTGTAATTGATACTATTGGTTGCGTTTCTGATACATCCATTCAAAGCATTTCTTTAAACAAAATAGTAAGGGCTAACTTTGAACTTATTGGTCCCTTCTGTGCAACAATCCCTTTACTAATAAATGATTTAACTACATCAACAAATGTTACTTTAGATAATTGGTGGTTTGGCTGGAACAATAATAACAGCTACTCATCTACTATCAATGGCAATTTTTCACCAACTTTTCCAACAGAAGGTTTCTATACTATTAAAGCATTTGTAAATTCTATTGAAGGGTGTAAAAGTGATACTGTAACAAAAAGTTATTTCATTTACAATCGACCAACAGCCAATTTTATTTTACCAAAAAACTGTGTGTTAGATGTAAGTAATTTTATAAATACTTCTACATTACTTGGTAGCTCAACTATTAATTTGAATAAATGGGATTTTGGAGTTAATGGAATTCTAAATGATACATCTATACTTCAAAACCCAAGTTATCAGTATAATGCAACAAATACTTATCCTGTAAAACTAAGTGTAAGAACCAATAGAGGATGTGCCGATTCTTTAACGCAAAACTTTACTGTAAATGGTGCAATACCGAATGCTAAATTAGCTTTTGCTGAAAATCCTATTTGTAGCGGCGATAGCATAGTTTTATTAAATCAAAGTAGTGTGAACTTTGGTAACATAACAAAAATGGAAATTACTTGGGGTGCCAATTTTCTAGTAGATAATAACCCAACATCCAATAATAAATACAAGTTTAAGTTTATTGAATTTGGCACACCTGCTAATACTGCACAGCCTATTAAGATAAAGGCTTTCAGCGGTTTTAGTTGCTTTAGTGAAAAAGATACTATCATTACTTTAAGGGCTCAGCCTAGAGTAAGTTTTGCATTGCCAGTTGATTCTATTTGTGGTAATGAATTACCTATTAAACTTAGTCAAGGTATAGAAACCAATGGAGCAATTGGTTCGTTCAATTATAATGGAAATGGTGTGAGACAAATTGGGGTAAATGAATTTCAATTTATTCCAAGACTGGTTACTCAAAATAGTGTTGCAAGCTTAAGGTATCAGTTTACAACACCAGAGGGTTGTACCGATAGTATTACAAGATTTATAAGAGTGTTGCCCTTTCCATTGGTTAATGCTGGACCCGATAGAATAAAATTAAATGGCGAGCAAATTATTTTATTAGCAAGTGCGTTTGGTAATAACTTACAATATAGTTGGACACCACCAGCTATAACTAACAATCCAAGCATATTGCAACCAACAGTTTTAACCAATAGAGATACTACTTTATTGTTTACAGCTACCAATTTGGAAGGCTGCAAAGATACTAGCAGCGTAAAGGTCAGTATTTATCCACCACTAACTCCACCTAATGCATTCAGCCCTAATAGCGATGCTATAAACGATAATTGGATAATACCCAATATTGTTTTTTATGCAAATTGTGAAGTATTCATATTTAATAGACAAGGACAGCTAGTGTTTAAAAGTTTGGGTTATAAAGTACCTTGGGATGGTACTTTTCAAGGAAAACCATTACCAGTAGCAACATATTATTATCTAATAGAAACTGGAACAGGAAGAAAACCAATTAGTGGATGGGTGCAGTTGTTGAGATAGTGAGTAGATACTGGTATTCTTTAATGGTATTGAAATAGTATTAAGTATAGTTCTATTATTTCAAAAAGCACAAACGGAAACTATAATTTTTTTTACAACCATCAATAAGGGTTTTTAAACTGTTGTTGGGGTTATAAGCATTATAAACTTTATTGTGTTTTCCTCAAAAAGCTATTATGACTTTAAGCCTATTGCTGATACTCTCCAGCTCTCAGCCTTTCTCCATCAACTAATGAAACTTTAAACTTTATATTCTCACTTCAGCATTCCTTTGATTTCATTCAATTTCATCAATGCTTCAACAGGCGTAAGACGATTAATGTCCATATCTTCCAATACCTTTCTGATATCTTCAAAAGTTTGAGAATGGGCATCGAAAATAGAGAGTTGCATTTTGGGAGAGTTTAAGTTCTTGACCGTAGTTGACAGTTGACGGTTGACAGTTGACAACGTTTGCTTACTACTATCTGTTATCTCATTTCTGTCATCTGTCATCTCTTTTCTATCATCTTCCAATACTTTCAAAATTTCATTGGCTCTTTCAATTAATTCAGGAGGCATGCCAGCCATTTTAGCTACATGAATACCAAAGCTATGTGTGCTGCCACCAGCAGCTAATTTGCGTAAGAAAATAATTTTATTGCCTACTTCTTTATTGGTAACATGAAAGTTTTTTACACGAGGTAATTTTTCTTCTAGTTCATTTAATTCGTGGTAGTGTGTAGCAAATAAAGTTTTTGGTGCCGATGCTGAGTGATGTAAATATTCAACAATACTCCAGGCAATGCTGATACCATCGTAGGTAGAAGTTCCTCTTCCAATTTCATCCAATAAAATCAAGCTTCTAGGAGAAATATTGTTAATGATAGAAGCTGTTTCATTCATTTCTACCATGAAAGTACTTTCGCCACCACTCAAATTATCACTTGCACCAACACGGGTAAAAATTTTATCGGTTAAAGGAATTTTTGCTGCAGCTGCACTTACAAAACTTCCCATATGTGCCATTAAAGTAATTAAAGCAGTTTGCCTGAGTATGGCACTTTTACCACTCATGTTGGGTCCTGTTAAAATAATGATTTGCTGTTGTTCATTATTCAATACAATATCATTGGCAATATAATTTTCGCCAACAGGTAAATTGCGTTCAATTACAGGATGTCGGCTTTCCGTCAGGTTTAATTCTAAACCTTCGTGTAGTTGTGGTTTTTTATAGTTGTATTGTAAAGCATTTTCAGCAAAGCAAATAATACAGTCTAAGGTGGCCAGTATATTGCCATTCACTTGAATAGGGGCAATGTAATCTTGTAGAGCCAATAACAGCTTGTCGTACAAGTCAAGTTCAATGGCTAAAATTTTATCTTCAGCTCCAGTAATTTTTTCTTCGTATTCTTTTAATTCAGGTGTAATATAACGTTCGGCATTTGCCAATGTTTGTTTACGAATCCAAGTTTCAGGCACTTTAGTTTTGTGTACATTGGTTACTTCTAAGTAATAACCAAATACATTGTTGAAGCTGATTTTTAAAGAACTGATGCCTGTTGCTTCTGCTTCACGTTGTTGAATATTGATTAAATATTCTTTGCCACCTGTGGCAATTTTTCTCAATTCATCCAATTCAGCATGAATACCTTCTTTAATAACACCACCTTTATTGGCTGCAACTGGAGGTGCGTCATTTATTTCAGCCTGAATTTTTTGCAAGATAAAATGGCAGGTGTTTAAATTGTCTGAAAGTCTTTGTAAATAAGCATTGCCACTGTTTGCACAAATTTCTTTTACAATGGCTACTTGTTGTAAACCCTTTGCCAATTGTGCTACTTCACGTGGGTTGATTTTCTTCAACGGAATTTTACTGACCAATCTTTCTACATCTCCACTTTGCTTAATGGCATGAATTAGTTTAGCTCTATTATCAACATCTTTTATAAAATGTTCAACCGTATTTAAACGTTCATTTATTTTGGTAAGATCTTTCAAAGGCATTACAGTCCAGCGTTTCAGCAATCTTGCACCCATTGGACTAACAGTATTATCTAACACTTTCAATAAACTATTTCCATCGCCAGTTGCATTACCCAATATTTCTAAATTGCGAATGGTAAAACGATCCATCCATAAAAAGTCTTCTCTTTCAATTCTTTGAACAGCAGTTATATGCTGCAAATTTGGATGCTCTGTTTCTTTCAAATAGTATAAAATAGCACCAGCAGCAACTATGCCCAAATGCATATTTTCAATACCATACCCTTTTAACGAATGGGTTTGAAAATGTTTCAATAAACTTTCTGTAGCAAATGCTGCTTCAAAAATCCAGCTCTCTAAAGTGTAAGTATAGAATTTAACACCAAATACTTCTTTAAAATGTTTTTGGTAGCTGCGTTGAAAAATTACTTCTGCAGGTTTTAAACTTTGTAAGAGTTTATCAATGTATTCTTCGTTGCCTTCGGCTACAAAAAATTCGCCTGTACTAATGTCTAAAAATGCAACACCTAAGCCTTGTTCGGTAAAATGTACAGCTGCTAAAAAATTATTGCTATTGTGTTCTAATAATTTATCGTTGGTGGCAACGCCAGGCGTTACCAATTCTGTAACTCCACGTTTTACTACACCTTTGGCATCTTTGGGGTTTTCTAACTGATCACAAATAGCCACACGATGACCAGCTTTTACCAACTTATGTAAATAGGTATCTAAAGCATGGTGAGGAAAACCAGCCAACTCCATACTTGTTGCATCTCCACTATTTCTTTTGGTTAAAGTAATTCCTAATACTGCAGATGTTGTGATGGCATCCTGACCAAAAGTTTCATAAAAATCACCCACACGAAACAATAGAATTGCGTCAGGATATTTTTGTTTAATAGCCTTATGCTGTTGCATCATGGGAGACTCTGAACCTGCTTTTGCCATAGTTGACAAATATAACAAAGAGGTAGAAGGTAATAGGTAGAAGGTGTAAGGTTGGGGAAAAATGGTGAGTTGAGTCTTTAGTTGTAAGTAGAAAGTAGTATGTGGTAAGTGGGAGTGGAGTTTTGAGTAATAGGTTATAAGTTGAGAGTGGTTGTAGAGGATAATTTTGAATTTTTACTTTTGCCTTTCGACTTTGTCAATAAATTATTCTTTCAAAATATCTCTAATAAAATTATGGTATTCATTAAAGCTTGGGAGGTTGTTGTGTTTGCCTCCATGAATACGTATTAAAGTAATTTTAGAAGGACTTAATGCTTGTAATTTTTCACTTTGGCTTATAGGAATTAATCTATCTTTTGTTCCATGTAAAATATAAGTATGGCAGTTCACTTTTCTAATCCATTTATCGGTTCTCAAGTGATATCGTAAAATATATTTTACAGGTAGAATGGGTAAAAATCTTTCTACAACTTTTTTAAAACTATAGTAAGGTGCATCAAGAATTAAATACCTTGGTTTGTTATCGCATGCAATTTTTGTTGCAAATCCGCTGCCCATGCTTCTTCCATAAACCAATAAATGATGTTCTGGATATTTTTGTTTTAAAGTTTCATATACAAATTGCATATCGGATAACATTTCTTTTTCACTTCTTTTGCCTGTACTTTTTCCAAAACCTCTATAATCAACCAACACAACATCATAATTAAATCTGTAAAAATCTTTGGCATATTTGGCCCAACCCTTTATGCTACGTGAGTTTCCATGAAAGTAAAGAATTAATCCTGCTGGTTGTTCTCTATAAAAATGTAATCCATTAATTCGAACACCGGGAGCAACATCAAAAAATAATTCGGTAAAAGGGACATCATAATTAAACTGAAAATCTTGCTTCAGCTTTTCTGGTTTGAAGATGAATTTTTCTTGCAAGAAATAGGCTAATGTAGATAGTACTATAATGCCAAGAATAATATATACAATTAACTGGTTGATTGCAGTTTAGTTTTAGGTTGAATATGCTAAGAATGAAGATAGGGAATTACTTGGAAAGGTAGAAGGTGAAAGTTAGAAGGCAAAAGGCAAAAGGTGAAAGGCAAAAAAACTAAAAACTAAAAACTAAAACTAGCAACCAGCATCTAGTATCCAGTATCTAGCTTCTTCCATGCTTCTATTCCTCCATCTAAATTAATAAGATTGGTAAAGCCAAACTTTGCTTCTAATTTTTGAATAGCTATTTGGCTTCTTACTCCTTTTCTACAATACACAATTACAGGAGCATTAGTAGGAATCTCATGAACATGATTGGTTACTTCGCCTAAAGGAAATAAAACACCTCCAATATTTTCATATTCATGTTCAAAATCTTCCCTTACATCTATCAAATAAATAGATGGAAACTCAAATAATAATTGTTTTAGTTGAATTGCCGATATATGTTGCATTTGTAAAAATGAAATGGGCTTTAGCAATTACTTAAATTAGTACGATTCATTTTCATCTTCATTGCTTGGATATTCAAAATAGGTTCTTTCTAATTTTAAATCAGAAATAGGAGCAACAATTAATGGAAACTTTTCTACAGTTACAAAACTTGGATCTAATCCAAAGCCTCTTTCTTCACTTAACGATATTTCTTTTAGCCAGAAATACAATTTCATGATTACTCTTTCAAAGAATGGCAATTCATTATCTTGACTTAAATATTTTTCTAACACAATAAATTGAAAATCGCCCACTACATTGTTTTTACCTAAGCTTTCGTAACGGCTAGTAATATTTACTTCTTTATTGGCAACCAGATCTAATACTACTTTTTTAAACATTAAGTTAATGCGTTGCTCCACTCTAAAGCCTAGTCTAAACTCAATTCTAATAATATCATTGGGTATAATATGTTCTACGGTATATTCACATGTATAGGGATCGTCTAAAACATCTACATGCACAAACCAATAAATATCGGCACGCTTTGGTTTACGATTTAAGATGGAGTATATAATTTTATGCTCAATTTCTTTATGGTTATTGGCACTAGTCATATACACCATGTGGGTAGCAAATTTGGGAACAGTTTTATCATTACTGAGTTCTTGAATTTGTGGAATATAATCTTCTAGCCGAACAAATTCAACGTATCGATTTTTAATTTTTCTACTTCTAAACCATACATACATTACAACAAATAAAGCACCACCAACTACTAATGTAACATAACCACCATGAGGAAATTTTTCTAAATTGGCTATTAAAAAGGAAATTTCTATAGTAAAATATACACCTAAATATAGATATATCCAAGTGGGAAAAACTCTATGACTTACTAAGTAATTAGCAAACAAAATGCTTGTACTTATCATACACATGGTAATGGCTAATCCGTAGGCAGCTTCCATTTTCGATGATTCTCTGAAATATAAAACTATGCCTAGACAACCAACCCAAAGTAAAGCAGATATTCCAGGAATATAAGATTGACCTTTTTCTTCGGTAGGGTAATTGATTTTCATCTTTGGCCATAGGTTTAAACGCATTGCCTCAGATATTAAAGTAAATGAACCACTTATTAATGCTTGGCTTGCAATAATTGCAGCTATTGTTGCTATAATTATGCCTATTAATTTAAACCATTGTGGCATAATATTGAAGAAAGGATTAAATACTAAATCGGTAGTAGTATCAAAAACTTTTCCTTTAACATTTGCCAATAACCAAGCTCCTTGACCTAAATAATTAATGATTAAACAAGTTTTTACAAAAATCCATGACACTCTAATATTGCCTTTGCCACAATGTCCTAAATCACTATAGAGAGCCTCTGCTCCTGTGGTGCATAAAAAAACAGCTCCTAATATCCAAAAGCCTTTTGGATATTGAGTTAGTAGTTGAATTGCATAGTGAGGGCTTAATGATTTAAAAATATCGGCATAATCGGCTAAATGTGATATGCCAACAACAGCCAACATAATAAACCAAATAGCCATGATTGGTCCAAATAATTTTCCTATAGTTGTTGTTCCAAATTGTTGCATGAAAAACATTACTGTAATAATTGCAATTACAATAATTACAACTGTGCCTTGTGTAATATCTTTCAGTTCGGGTAATTGTCTTAAACCTTCGATTGCAGATGAAACAGATATTGGAGGAGTTATAATACCATCTGCTAATAAAGCTGCACCACCAATCATTGCTGGTATTACCAACCATTTTTTTCTTCTTCTTACTAAAGCATATAAACTGAAAATGCCACCTTCACCTCTGTTATCTGCTTTTAAGGTGAGTATAACATACTTTATGGTAGTTTGTAATGTAAGCGTCCATATGATACACGATAAACTTCCTAAAATCAATAAATCTGTAATTGGTTTATCATCTACAACTGCTTTTAATACGTATAGAGGCGATGTGCCAATGTCTCCATAAATTATTCCTAAAGCTATTAATAAACCTGCAGCGGTTGCCTTGTTTAAATTCTTACCCACAACAAAATGAATTATATGAAGAAACAAATGTAGAGGTAAAAAAAATTGATTGTTACAATTTATGTTAAAATAAATTTTTGTTTATTGCTAATGAATGGTAGTTATTATTCTACTTTCATGCATTATTGTAAACCCAAACTGTAGAACAATGTTATAATGGTACAATATTGGTATTATTGAACATTACTTACACGTACTTTTGAACTACAATCTTGTTTTATGAATAAAATAGTTGCTCTAAAATTTAGTTGTTTGTTTTTGTTAGGATTTGTTTTACAAGCATCTGCACAAAAAGTGGTGTACTCCGAACCAGATAAGGATGATATTAAAAATGGTTCTTTTGAAATTATTGGCAAAATCAGCGGCAATTTTTTGGTGTATAAAAATTATAGAGAAAGTCATTACGTTTCTGTCTACGATGCTCAAATGAAATTGGTAGAAAAAAATCAATTAAGTTTTTTACCCGATCGACTAATTAATGCCGAGTTTTTAGCTTATCCAACTTACTCGTACATGTTTTATCAATACCAAAAAAGAAGTATTGTTTATAATATGGCTGTTAAGTTAGATGGAAAGGGGCAAAAAGTTGGAGAACCCATAGAATTAGATACTACCGATGTAAACTTTATGGCTAATAATAAATTGTACTCAATTATTAATAGCGAAAACAAACAAATGATTGTATCGTACAAAGTAAATAACAAAAGCGATAAACACCATATTGTAACTACTGTATTGTTTGATAAAGATTTGAAGTTGATTAAGAAAACAATTCTTACAGTCCCAATGCCCGATAGAAGTGATTTTTTAAACAATTTTTCAGTAGATAATGATGGCGATATTGTTTTTTTGAGAGCAGCAGGAACATCTCAAAACGATAATATTAATAAGCTTACCATGTATCTTAAATCAAAAGAATCCAACGACTTTATTTTTAATGAAATAAAAGTGGGAAATATTTATTTAGATGATGTATCTATTAAAATAGATAATTACAACAAACGATTTTTAGTAAGTTCTTTTTTTAGCAAACAACGTAGAGGTAATATTGATGGGCTATTTTGTCATATTTGGGATAAACAAAAAGGAACTGAAACCATTACCAATGCAGCTCTTTTTGCCGATGATTTTAGAAATGAAGCTAAAGGCGAAAACAGTATGAAAGGTGCATTTAATGATTACTTTATAAAAAATATTATTTCTAAGCAAGATGGTGGATTTATTGTATTAGCCGAAGCAGTATACACATCAAGTAGAGGTGGTGGCAATAATTCAAGATGGGATTATTGGGGTTCGCCTAATTGGGGAGGTGCTGGTTTGGGTAGTGGCTTTTATACTTATGGCAATACTTGGGGAAATCCTTGGAATAGATGGAACTCGTTTAACAACGTAACACGTTATTATGCCGATAATATTGCCATCATTAGTTACGATTCAACTGTAAAAGTTGAATGGACAAACACTATTGCAAAGTCTCAGTACGATGATAACTCAGATGCGTTATTAGGCTATGCAATGGCCAATACTGGGGAGTCTATTCACTTTTTGTTCAACGTACAAGAGAAAAGAAACTTAATTCTAAACGATCAATTTATTTCGGCCGAAGGGCAGGTAACTCGTAATCCAACATTAAAAAATTTAGACAGAGGATATGATTTTATGCCAAAATATGCCAAGCAAGTTGGGTCTAAGCAAATAATTATTCCTTGTCAATACAGAAATTATATTTGCTTTGCAAAAATTGATTTTAACTAAAACAATACTGTGGTATTTTTATTTAGAGATAAAGCCGTTACCAATATCTTTTTTTTATTGGTGCTTATACTAGTGGTTCATTTGCATTTTTTCATTTCGCCTGCTCAAGTAGCTCTAACTTTTAATGAGGGCTTCATTGATGTTTTTTTACAAAAGTATTTATACAACCTACCATCGGCAGTGGTATTTGTTTTGTATGTTGTAATTGTGTTAGCACAAGCTTTAAGGTTAAATGCTGCATTGAATAATTTAAAAATGTTTCAACAGCAGCATTATACTGTTGCTATGTCGTATATTTTATTTTCAGCTTTTTTTACACAGTGGACAACACTTTCATCGGGTTTGATTGCCAATTTTTTAATTATTTGGATATTTCTACAATTGGCAAGTTTAAATAATCATGCTTCGCCCAAAAATTTGTTATTCAATACAGGCTTAATTGCAGGTGTTACAATACTTGCCTATCATCCTACAACAAGTTTAATTGCTGTAACTTTTTTTGCATTGGCTGTTGTACGCCCCTTTAGAGTTGCAGAATGGGTGGTTTTATTAATGGGTTTAATATTGCCATTTTACTTTTTAAGTGCTTATTTGTTTTTAACTGATCAGCTACAATATTTCTCTAATTTTTTACCCAATTTGCAATTGCATATTCCAATAGAAAACGTGAATAATATTACTTGGGTTGGTATTGCTGTGCTTTTAATAACAATAGTTGCAGGCGTTTACCACAATCAAGAAAATAGTGGCCGAATGTTATTGCATATTAGAAAAAGTTGGGGGGTAATGTTGTTATTGTTATTACTCATGTTACCCATACCATTTGTATTTAAAAATGCAACATTAGAGTCGGCTATTTTATGTTTAGTCCCACTATCGGCTTTTGCTGCAAATTTTTATAGTTATCCAAAACGTTTATTGTTTCCCAACTTATTATTTTGGTTAAGTGCAGCATTTATAGCTTATAATAATTGGTTGTTGGTAAAAAAATAGGGTAGCCTTCTTTTACCCATTAAATTTGCATCAAAATTTTTTTATGAAGTTTGGTGTAGTTGTTTTTCCAGGTTCAAATTGCGATAAAGACATGCAAGATGCTTTGCAAAACGATTTAGGCAAAGAAGTAGTAATGCTTTGGCATAAAGACGAAGATTTAAGCATGTTTACCACCAATGATTGTATTATTTTACCAGGTGGATTTTCTTATGGAGATTATTTGCGTTGTGGTGCAATTGCACGTTTTAGCCCAATGATGAAAAGTGTAATTGAGTTTGCTAATAAAGGAGGTAAAGTATTGGGCGTTTGTAATGGATTTCAAATTTTATGCGAAAGTGGGTTGTTGCCAGGTGTGTTATTACAAAATGCCAATCAACAATTTATTTGCAAAAATGTATTTATTAAACAAGAAAATGGAGAAGCACTCAAAATACCAATTGCACATGGTGAAGGAAGATTTTATGCCGATGATGCAACCATTCATGAGCTTGAACAAAATAATCAAGTAATTTTTAGATACTGCGATGCAGAAGGAAATGTTAATGAAACTGTTAATCCTAATGGAGCTGTAAAGAACATTGCCGGTATTCGTAATAAGTTTGGCAATGTATTTGGAATGATGCCACATCCAGAGAGGGCTACTTCACAAGCACTCCATAATATTGATGGGAAAAAAGTATTTGAATTATTAGGTCTTAATTAAAAAACATGAAAAAAATTATCATCGCAATTCTTGGTTTATGCATTGGCTTTACAAGTTTTGCTCAATCAAAAAATCCGGCTTCATTTACATTTCAAGCAAATAAAAAAACTGCCGATACCTACGAAGTTGTTATTACTGCCAAAATAGAAAATCCTTGGCATATTTATTCTCAAAATACTCCAAAGGGTGGTCCAGTTCCAACAAAAATTAGCTTTAAACCCAATCCATTGGTAAAAGCTGTTGGGGCAATTGCCGAAAAAGGAAAGCAAGAAAAAATATTTGATAAAACTTTTAATGTGAATGTGCTGTATTACAGCAATAGTGTTCAATTTGTACAAACTGTAAAAGTAAAAGCAGGTACTAAAACAAACATTTCGGGAACTATAGAATACATGGTTTGCGATGATGAAATGTGTTTACCTCCTAAAAAAGTTCCTTTCGAAATAAAGCTATAAGCTTTCATAAGCTTTTCCGTTTATTGTATTAATTGTTTTAAAACCCTTTGCCAAAAGCAGTACAATGAAAAAACTCCTCTTATTTATTTTTCTTTTTTTAATGAGTAGTGTTGTATTTGCTCAAAGCGAAGGATTATTAAAATGGTCAATTCAATACAAAAAAGAAGATAAGAATACCTATACAATTACTGCTGCTACAACTATTGCACAAGGCTGGCATTTATATGGCAGCAATACTTCAGTAGAAGGATTAACAACAGTTCAATTTAATACAGCCGATTTTGAAAACGATAGTACAATTGGAGAACCTTCATTTAACAAATCTGCTACAGTTATTAAAGATGCATTGTTCGAGAATCAATCGGTAAATGTGTTTACAGGAGAAATTGTTGTAATTCAGAAAGTATTTATTAAAGATGTAATTCCTGCAAAAATCAATGGTAACATAGAGGTGTTTTTGGGCAAAGGGAACGAATTTATTGCCGATGTTTTTCCTTATGAAGCAACAATAGAAGGAGGCGTTGCCGTTAGTGCCGATGCTCAAAAAATTATTTTACCGAATGTTAAAATTAATGCTCCCATTGTTGCCTGTGGAGAGAAAAGTACTAGTAAAGATACTGGGTGGATTAAAGTAATGTTTCTTGGGTTTTTAGGGGGTTTAATTGCTTTGTTAACGCCCTGTGTTTTTCCTATGATTCCCGTAACGGTTTCTTTTTTTACCAAACGTTCATCTACACGTAAAGGAGCAATTAAAAATGGAGTCATTTATGGGTTATTTATTTTCTTAATTTATGTTGCAGCTAGTATTCCATTTCATTTAATAGGGAATGTTCAGCCCGAAATTTTTAATAATATCTCAACCAATGCTTGGTTAAATGTTATATTCTTTATCATTTTTATATTCTTCTCCATTTCATTCTTTGGCTTTTTTGAAATCACACTTCCGTCAGGTATTGCAAGTAAAGCTGACAGTAAAAGTGGTTTAGGCAGTTTAGGTGGAATATTTTTTATGGCATTAACCTTAGCCATCGTTTCATTCTCTTGTACTGGCCCAATTTTAGGCTCATTGCTAGTAGGTACTGCTAGTGGTGGAGCTTGGCAATTAACAGCAGGTTTAGCAGGCTTTGGTTTAGCTTTGGCTTTGCCCTTTGCCTTATTTGCTATTTTCCCCAATTGGCTACAATCCTTGCCAAAAAGTGGTGGTTGGTTAGATACTGTTAAAAAGGTATTGGCATTTTTAGAATTGGCTTTAGCGTTTAAGTTTTTATCTAATGCTGATTTGGTGATGCATTGGGGATTATTAAAACGTGAAATATTTATTGCTATTTGGGCATTGGTTAGTATTGGCTTAACCTTATACTGTTTTGGTATTTTACGTTTGCCACATGATTATAAAGGCATGAAAATTACTGTAGGAAGAAAGCTGTTAGGTATAGTTGCTTTTTTGTTTACCCTTTATTTAATTCCTGGAGTTACCAATACCAAATATGCTAGTTTAAAGTTATTAAGTGGGTTCCCTCCACCAATGAGTTATAGTTTGTATAAACATCATAATGCTCAAGAAAGTGGTGTAGAACCCAATGTGATCAATGACTACAACAAAGCATTAGTAATGGCTAAAGCACAAAACAAACCATTGTTGATAGACTTTACAGGCTGGGCTTGTGTGAATTGTAGAAAGATGGAAGAAAATGTTTGGACCGAACCCGAAGTTGCAGCTTACATAAAAGAGCATTTTATTTTATTATCGCTTTATGTGGATGATAAAGAGAAGCTGCCAATTACTGAAAGGTTTACTTACACATCTTTAGATGGAAATAGAAAAGAAATTGTAACCATTGGCGATAAATGGGCAACTTTTCAAGCTGAAAATTTTAAACAAGTAACACAACCTTTGTATGTAGTTCTAAATACAAATGAAGAGTTAGTGAGTAATCCAGTGGGTTATACACCCAATTATAAAGAGTATTTGCAGTGGCTAACTTGTAGTAAGGAAGGATTTTTTAAACAGTAATTTGGTTTTGTGTTCTTAACTATTATGTTTGTTGTATGAGTTTAAAATATACAGGTGTAGGTACTAGGGTAATGAATTTTTTAGTAGATATTTTTTTTGTATTCATACTGGCTTATTTTGGTTCTAAAGTGTACAATTGGTATGTGTTTTACTATAGAATTCCCTTTTTTAATTTTGGATGGTTTTTTGCAGCAGCAACTTTTGTTTATTACACTTTCTTCGAAGCAATTTTTGCAAAAACCCCTGGTAAATGGATGAGCCAAACAAGAGTGGTCAACAGAAAAGGTTTTAAAGCTAGATTTTTATCAATTGTATTTAGGAGTTTAATACGTATTACCATTATCGATGCTTTTTTTATTCCTTTTTTAGATAAACCATTACACGATTATTTAAGTAAAACAGAAGTAGTTCAAGATTAACATATTTGTCCATAAAAAAATCCCACATGTTGTGGGATTTTTTTATGGACTATTTTAGTATAGTTTATTTACTAGTTTTTGATTTTACATATTCAGCTAAGTTTATAGCACCTGCTTTCGTTTTCTTTTCAGCAATGCCTTTTAAAATCATATTGTTAATGTAAGGATCTGTTTGGCTTTTTACAGAAGCAGGAATTGCATCTCTAAATTCTACTATTAAATCAATTCCTTTTTTAAACTTCACTTCATCTGTTACTTTAGCTAATATATCTGCAAAAGATTGTAAAGCCTGAAACTTCTCTTGCGATAATGGCATTTTTTCAAAGCTAGCAGCAATAAAATCGTATGCACTTTCATCGCCATGTTTTACTAAAACACTTGAAATTGCTGTGCTTAAACGGCTTTTTGCTTTTTCTTTAGACAACTTATTGGCAATTGCTAAAGCAGCAGTAGCATCAATTTCGGCTAAAGCTTCTAAACTTGCTCCTGCAACACTGTATGAAGAGTCGGCTGTGCCTTTTGTAAATAAAGCTTTATACTTTTCGTTTTTTAAACCAGCTAATACGTCAATTGCTTCAGCTCTTGTTGGTCTGTTTAAATCGGTTGCAGCAATTTTTTCTACTAAAGAAATTGTTGATTCATCTAATTCAACATTTGCAAGTGCTTGTATGGCTCTGCTTCTTAATGGAGCATATTTATCATTTAATGCTTCTTTTAAAAATGCTACTGCAATAGGATCTTTTGTTTTTTTAGCAGCAAATTCAATTGCTTCTCTTCTGTCTAAATATTTACCAGCATATTTATATTGATGAATATATTCTTCTAAGGTTTTACCATCTTTTTTTGTACACAATAAAACTTTGTCCCCATCAACGTTTATTAAGTTGGGTTTTTCAGTTGCAGCAAAGCTGAAAGTATCTGTTTTATTGGTCATCCAAACATCATATCTAGTTTTTTTATCTCCATTATATACATCAATTGCAATAGGAAGTTTAAAAACTTTATCACCACTTTGTGTTTGCTTTAAATAAACAGAAACTATTTTACTGTCTTCGCTATAGTTATATGAAATATCTAATTGAGGGTGACCATTTCCAAAATACCATTGATTCCAATACCAATTTAAATCTTTACCGGTTACATCTTCAAATGCTAACCTTAATTTATGTGCATTACCAGTACCAAACTTATTGTCATTTAAGTATTTGTTTAAAGATTTAAAAAATGCATCATCACCAACATAGTTTCTTAACATGTGTAATATTCTACCTCCTTTATTGTAGCTAACAGCATCAAACATATCTTCTTTGTCTTTATAATGATAGCGTACTAAATCTTTAGATGCACTACCACTTTGTAAATAGCCTTGCATGTCTTTATAATTTTCAGCATCACCAGCATCTTTACCATATTTGTATTCATCCCATAAAACTTGGCTATAGTTTGCAAAGCTTTCATTAACGGTTAAATTACTCCAACTTTCACATGTAACATAATCACCAAACCATTGGTGAAAAAGTTCGTGTGCAATTGTTCCTTCCCAGCTATTGCCATCCATTAATTCTCTAGCATCTTGTTGGGCACTTTCTTGATGTAAGGTAGCTGTTGTATTTTCCATTGCTCCACTTACATAATCTCTACCTACCATTTGAGAGTATTTTATCCAAGGATATTCAACTCCAGTAACTTTTTCAGAAAAGTATTTCATCATTTCTGGGGTATTACCAAAAATTTTTCTTGCTACCTTTTCAAATTCTTTTTCAACATAATAATTTACTTCTTTGCCTTTGTAAGTGTCTTTTACAACTGCAAAATCGCCAACGCCCATAAAAAATAAATAGGGTGTATGTGGTAAATCCATTTTCCAATAATCAGTTCTTGTTCCGTTTGCATTTTTTACTTGGCTCATTAACTTACCGTTCGATAGCGTTACATACTTTGCAGGAACAGTCATATAAATTTCTTGGGTAGTTTTTTGATTGGGTTTATCAATGGTAGGTACCCAAACCGATGTAGCTTCAGTTTCACCTTGAGTCCAAATCTGCGTTGGTTTATTTTTTTCTTCTCCCTTTGGGTTAATAAAGTATAAACCCTTTGCATCTGTTATTGCAGCACTTCCTTCTACTTTTAGTTCATTAGGTTTTGCAACATAATCTATATAGATGGTGTATTTTTCATCTCTTTTATAGGTTCTATCTAAGTTAATATATAGTTCGTTGTGCTCGTAATTGTATTTGAGGGCTACAGTTTTGCCATTTTTAACAATTGCTACTTGGTTAATTTGCATTCCTTTTGCATCTAACTTCAAAGAATCGGTTGGATAAAAGTGAGGCTTCAGTGTAATCCAAACTTTACCATTTAAATAGCTTTTGTCGTAATCAAACTTAGCATCTAATTTAGTATGTACTAAATCGTTAACCTTGGTTACAAAAGCTCTGTATTGCGTTTTCCAACCATCGTCTTTTGGTTTTGCCGTTTGAGCATTAGAAAATGTGATAATAAATAGGCTTAGAAACAGAAAAAATTTTCTCATGAAATTATTTTTAGTAAATAAAGATATTATAGCAGCAAAGTAAACGACGAACAATGTTATAAAAGGCTAAAAAAATGTATTTCTTCTATTTATACACTGATAAGCGTAAAAAAAACGTTTTTTAACTAAATTCGTACAATATATAAAATAGGTTAATGAAAAATAAATCAAAATATTCTTTACTAGTAGCTGTATTTATTATAACAAGCTTTATAAATCACTGCTTTGCTCAAAAAAAGCACTTTATATATATACAAGCCGAGGATAAGCAACCCTTTTATGTAATGATTAATAAAAAAAATTATAGTTCAAGCATCAACGGTTATTTAGTAATCCCTAAACTTAAAAACGGTAAATATTTTTTTGTTGCTGGATTTCCAAAAGATAAATATCCAGAGCAAAAATTTACTTGTGTTGTTGAAGATAAAGACCAAGGTTTTGTTTTAAAACAATATGGATCTGATGGATGGGGTTTATTTAATGTAGTAACTTTTAAAAGTACTATGTCCAATGCAAAGGATTGGGAAAAAGAAAAATCTGTTTACGATACAATTACTATAGAGGATGATATTGCTATTGCACCAGTTGTAAAAAAACAGGTAAATAGCGGTTTAAGCTCACTAGAAAAGTCGACAGAGGCAGTTAAAGAATCATATAAAGAAGCAACATTATCTCCGCCTCCAAAGTATGTTGCCATCGAAACCGAAAAAAATGAATTCAAAAGTCAGGAAGAAATACAACCAGAAATTTTAAAGGAAAATCAAAAACTTGTAAATAATCATTCAAACTCAATTAAATCAATTGTAAGAACACTGCAAAAAAGGAGTGCACAAGGTTTAGATGAAATTTATGTAGATTATACAGTTTCGCCTTCTGATACTATAGCATTGTTTATCCCTGTAGAAAAAAATGTTCAAAATGAAGTTGCCACAATTCCACAATCACCTATCATTATAGATAGTGCACAAAGAAAGAAGGTAGGAAATGCAAACCAATATAATACAAGTTGTGTTTATTTAGCTACAGAAACCGATTATGCTAAAACACGAAAATTAATGTCATTAGAAACAACTGATGATAAAATGATTGCAACAGCAAAAAAAACATTTAAAGGCAAGTGTTTTACAGTAGATCAAATTAAAAATTTAGGATTATTATTTCTAGCTGAACAAAATCGATTGAAATTTTTTACAAATGCCAGACCACATGTTTACGACACACTCAATTTTGTTACACTTGAAACCCAGTTTACATTGTCATCAATTATAGAACAATTTCGAAAATTAAATAATTAATGCCCAGGTACTTTGTTGAAGTAGCTTATTTAGGAACAAATTATAGTGGATTTCAAATTCAAGATAATGCAAACAGTATACAAGCCGAAGTTGAAAAAGCTTTACATATTTATTATAGAGAAAAGTTCATACTAACAGGTTCTTCTCGAACCGATGCAGGTGTACATGCCCTTAGTAACTATTTTCACTTTGATAGTCCATATCCAATTGCTTTAAAAAGTGTTTATAATATCAATGCTATTTTGCCAAATGATATAGTAGTTCAAAGAATCTTTGCAGTACACAATGATGCACATTGCAGATTCGATGCTACATTTCGTGAGTATAAGTATTACATATCAAGGTATAAAAACCCATTTCTAATAAATACAGCTTGGCATTATCCTTATAACCTCAATATCGAAATACTAAATCAAACCGCTGCTATAATTAAAGAACATAACAATTTCGAAAGCTTTTCTAAAAAGAATACACAAGTAAATAATTTTTTTTGCCGAATTGATGATTCTAAATGGTATTACGATGAACAAACAAAGTGTTTGGTATATCATGTAATAGGGAATCGATTTCTTAGAGGTATGGTGAAAGCACTAGTAAGTACTATGATTCTTGTGTCTAGAAATAAAATTACATTAAACCAATTTCAAGAAATACTACAAAATACAGATTCCTCAAAAGCTAATTTTAGTGCTCCATCAAAAGGATTGTTTCTTTGTTCCGTTGGAATTGATAGTTAGGTATTTGAATTAAACTATAATAGCTTTAATTTAAATAGAATAATTTAATAGCATTATCTCCCAGATTAATGGTTTAAAACTATTTTTAGAGTATAATCCTTATCACATAAAAAATATTTTTCGCCTGAAATGCCTTATTTCATTGAGTTTCATTTGAAGTAGTTATTTAATGCTAAAAAAAATTTGGCAGTAATAAATTCACTCCTATTTTTGCACTCCGCTTTTAAAAAATAATAGATAAAAGCAAGTTCTTTAAAGCAATACAGAAGAAAAAAGTTCTAATATTTTTTTATAAAAACTTTGGTACTTTAAATACACTTCCTATATTTGCAACCCGCCTTTAAGAAAGGAAAGTTCTTCGAAAAAAAAGTTCAAATTTTTTTCTTGAAAATCCAAAGATAAATTTGGTAAAACGAAAAAGAATTATACTTTTGCACTCCGTTTAAAAAACGAGTAGTTCTTAGAAAAAAAACAATCAAATTTTTTAAAAAAGGTCAAGAAAAATTTGGTGAAATGAAAAAGGTTCATACCTTTGCACTCCGTTAAAAAAACGGAAAGTTCTTAAAAAATAAATCTAAATTATTTTCTACTTTTTGAAAATAAATTTGGTCAATAAATTAAAGGCTCTTACTTTTGCACCCCAATCAAAAAATAAGGTGTAAAAAAGCCTAAAGATCTTTGAAAGTTTGGAAGCAACAGCAACATAATTCTTAACGAATTCATGTAAGGTTTAACAAGCACAAATTAAATTATATCTACCGTTAATTTCTACTTTGAAGTTAATAGTCAGATCAACTCATTTACAATGGAGAGTTTGATCCTGGCTCAGGATGAACGCTAGCGGCAGGCTTAATACATGCAAGTCGTGGGGCAGCATGAGTAGCAATACTTGATGGCGACCGGCAAACGGGTGCGGAACACGTACACAACCTTCCGTCAAGCGGGGAATAGCCCAGAGAAATTTGGATTAATACCCCATAACATATTTGATAAGGCATCTTATTAATATTAAAGCTTCGGCACTTGATGATGGGTGTGCGGCTGATTAGATAGTTGGCGGGGTAACGGCCCACCAAGTCTACGATCAGTAGCTGATGTGAGAGCATGATCAGCCACACGGGCACTGAGACACGGGCCCGACTCCTACGGGAGGCAGCAGTAAGGAATATTGGACAATGGACGAAAGTCTGATCCAGCCATGCCGCGTGAAGGATTAAG
>CALRLQ020000003.1:245000-491160 GCA_943368735.1 Rhizobium sp. Q54
AGAGGGAAATAACCCAGATTAGCAACTAAGGTCCCTAATACATAGTTAAGTTGATCAAACGAGGTGGGACTTCTATAACAGCCAGGATGTTTGCTTGGAAGCAGCAATTCATTTAAAGAGTGCGTAACAGCTCACTGGTCGAGAGGTCCTGCACGGAAAATAATCGGGCATCAAACTATGAACCGAAGTTCTAAACTCTAACTTGTTAGAGTGGTAGGGGAGCATTGAAATCTGCGTTGAAGGTGTATGGCGACATATGCTGGAGTGATTTCAAAAGAAAATGTAGGTATAAGTAACGATAAAAGGAGTGAAAAACTCCTTCGCCGAAAGTCTAAGGTTTCCTGATCAACGCTAATCGGATCAGGGTTAGTCTGGTCCTTAGGAGAACCCGAAAGGGGCATCTGATGGAAAGAAGGTTAATATTCCTTCACCTACTATACAATAAAAGTGACGGAGAATGCTAGCTACATAGGCAGACGGATGCTGAGTGAATCCTTCGGGTGAAGCGTAGTAGTGAAAGTTCTTCCAAGAAAAGCGAGTATAGCAGCCAGTACCGCAAACCGACACAGGTAGACGGGATGAGTATTCTAAGGCGCTCGGGTGAGCCGTGGAGAAGGAACTAGGCAAATTAACGCTGTAACTTCGGGATAAAGCGTACCATAGCGATATGGTCACAGTAAAATGATTCAACCAACTGTTTAACAAAAACACAGGGCCCTGCAAAATCGTAAGATGACGTATAGAGCCTGAAACCTGCCCGGTGCTGGAAGGTTAAGGAAGGATGTTCGGAGTAATCCAAAGCTTCTGACTGAAGCCCCAGTAAACGGCGGCCGTAACTATAACGGTCCTAAGGTAGCGAAATTCCTTGTCGGGTAAGTTCCGACCTGCACGAATGGTCTAATGAGTTGAATACTGTCTCCTCCACGAGCCCGGTGAAATTGTAGTATCGGTGAAGATGCCGGTTACCCGCCACGGGACGGAAAGACCCCGTGAACCTTCACTACAACTTTGCATTGATTTTGAGCAACCGATGTGTAGGATAGTTGGGAGACTTTGAAGCAGTGTCGCTAGGCATTGTGGAGTCAACGTTGAAATACCAACCTTCGTTTGCTTAGAACCTAATCCCTAACGGGAGAAAGTGCATGGTGGGTAGTTTGACTGGGGTGGTCGCCTCCTAAAAAGTAACGGAGGCTCGCAAAGGTACCCTCAGTACGGTTGGTAATCGTACGCAGAGCGTATTAGTATAAGGGTGCTTGACTGTGAGGCATACACGCCGAGCAGGAGCGAAAGCTGGCTAAAGTGATCCGGTGGTTCTGCATGGAAGGGCCATCGCTCAAAGGATAAAAGGTACTCCGGGGATAACAGGCTGATCTTACCCAAGAGCTCATATCGACGGTAAGGTTTGGCACCTCGATGTCGGTTCGTCACATCCTGGGGCTGGAGAAGGTCCCAAGGGTTCGGCTGTTCGCCGATTAAAGTGGCACGTGAACTGGGTTCAGAACGTCGCAAGACAGTTCGGTCCCTATCTGTGGTGGGCGTTAGTAAATTGAGAGGACGTGACCTTAGTACGAGAGGACCGGGTCGCACGTACCGCTGGTGTATCTGTTATGCCGCCAGGTGTAATGCAGAGTAGCTATGTACGGCAAGGATAAACGCTGAAAGCATCTAAGCGTGAAACCTTCCTCAAGATGAGTTTACTTTTAAGGGTTGTCAGAGACTATGACGTTGATAGGCTACAGGTGTAAAGTTGGTAACAGCAAAGCCAAGTAGTACTAATTACCCGTAAGCTTTATTTTTTAATTGTATTGTTTTTCTTTTCCAATATGTAAAATATTCGAGCATAGCTCAACCTTTTTATGGTGGTTTTGCCGAGGGTGTTCACCTCTTCCCATTCCGAACAGAGAAGTTAAGCCCCTCATGGCCGATGGTACTTGCATTTTGCTGGGAGAGTAGGTAGCTGCCGTATTTTTTAAAAGTCTTACTATTTGTTTAGTAAGACTTTTTCGTTTTATATCCTTTTTACTATGGAGACTTTCTTACTTTTTTATCGTAAAATAAGTTTTCCTCTAGTTATTCTTAATACTGTATTTTTTTATCTTGATTTTTATGATTTACCTAAAACCAACTGATGGCTTAATAATTTATAATATTATTAATTATGACTTTGTTTTTTCTTTCATTAGTTACACTTAAATATTTCAGCACCTTAAAAAAGCTTGATTTAAAAGAACATTCATAAAAAAGTTTCAGCAATTTAGTTGCTGAAACTTTTTTATGAATATTTTAAATTACAGATGATTGATTTTTAATTTATTCTACTTGGATAGCATTTTAAAGCTGCTTCAAGACAATCCATAGCTTTATTAATGGATTCTAAATTTAATACATAGGCTAAACGAACTTCTTGTCTTCCTAATCCTTTTGTTCCATAAAATCCAGTTGCTGGAGCAAGCATAACAGTTTGTTGATTATATTCAAAGCTTTCTAGTAACCATTGACAAAAAATATCACTATCATCTATTGGTAATTTAGCCATTGCATAAAATGCACCACCTGGATTGGGGCAAAATACACCTTCCATTGCATTTAAACGTTGTACAATTAAATCTCTTCTTGCCTGATATTCGGCTTTGGTTAGATCAAAATAATCTGCAGGTAAATCTATTGCCGCTTCTCCTGCTAATTGTTCTAAATAAGGACTACATAAACGCATTTGTGCAAATTTCATTACAGCATCCAAAAGTTGTTGATTTTTTGTTACAAATGCACCAATTCTTGCACCACAAGAACTGTATCTTTTACTTATTGTATCCATTAAAACTACATGTTCATCTACACCCTCTAAATGCATGGCACTGCATTGTTTACCTTCATAAGTAAACTCTCTGTATGCTTCATCGGAAAATAAGTATAAATTATGTTTTAAAATAATCTCTCTTAATTCTGCCATTTCACTTTCACTATAATTATACCCTGTTGGATTATTAGGATTGCAAATAACTATTGCTTTTGTTTTAGCAGTAATTTTTTGCTCTAATACTTCTATTGGCGGTAATGAAAATCCATCTTCTATAGATGATGTTACAGGTACTACTTTAATTCCTGCTGCAATTGCAAAGCCATTATAGTTAGCATAAAATGGTTCTGGTATAATTACTTCATCTCCTGGATCTAAACATGCCATAAAGCCAAATAATATAGCTTCACTTCCACCTGTTGTTATAATTATTTGATTATGATTTACATTAATGCCAACATTCTTGTAATAGCCAACTAACTTCTTCCTATAACTTTCTAGCCCAGCACTATGTGTATATTCTAAAATATTAAAGTCAGCGTTTTTGATAGCATCTCTTACTTTTTTAGGTGTTTCAATATCAGGTTGACCTATATTTAAGTGGTAAACTTTTGTTCCTCTTTTTTTTGCAGCTTCGGCAAAGGGAACCAATTTTCTTATTGGGGAGGCTGGCATAGCTTCGCCTCGTTTGCTTATTTGTAACATGTGGCAAATATAAGTTGGTTTTTTAGATACTTATGATTAGCTATAATTTGAGTGATAATAGTTAGAAGGTTTATCAAACAAAAAATGCTCCACATAAATGGAGCATTTTATATCATTAATAAAACAAATTATTGTTTCTTTTTTGGTGTTGGTTTTGCTTCAACAACTTCTCCAACAATATTAAGAATGGTGGGTTGGTCTTGACCAGCAAATTTCACTGTAACATCTTTTGTAAATGCACCCATTGCAGCAGCATTGTAAGTTACTTTTATTGATCCTTCTTTTCCTTTAGCAATAGGTTGCTTTGGATATTCGGGAGTTGTACAACCACAACCTGCTACTGCACTTTCGATTACTAAAGGCTTACTACCTGTATTTACAAATTTAAAAACATGGGTGGCAGGCACATTTTGCTTTAATTTACCAAAATTAAATTTGGTTTCAACAAACTTAACAGGTGCTTGTGCAAAAACATTTAATGTACCAATTAAGAATGCAAAAAATAAAATCTTTTTCATACGTTTTTTTTCTAAATTAATTATTTACTACCGCCAGTTTTCATTTTTTGAATGCCACCGTTAGCAGGTGCTGAAGAATCTGGAGTTTTGTAAGTTTCGCCTTTAAATGAAACTTGTTTACTCATTCCATCATTGAAAAAAATAGTAACAAATTTGGTAAAAACGCCATCAGAACTACCATTAAATCCAAGAGTTACTTTTGTACTTTCTCCAGGTAATAATTTTTTTCCTGCTTCGTATTTTGGAGTTGTGCAACCACAACCCACTTGAACTCTATCTAATGTAACAGTATCGTTGCTTATGTTCTTCACCATTAATTCGTATTCGGCAGGTTTTCCAAAAGGAATTTTTCCGAAATCATATTCTGCATTTTTAAATTCAACAAACTTGGAAATGTCTTTAGGTTGTTGTTGGGTTTGTTCAACGCTTGAAGCTTGTTGAGCAATAGAAGAAAAAGACAACAATAACAATGCTGCAAAAAAAGTAAACTTCTTCATAATTGTATCTTGATTTTGATTTAGAGTTTTAAAACGTAAAATTATTGATTTTATAATATATTTCTACAACAAGTTTACTAAATTCATGCCAATTAGATAAATTTAATCGGTTATTAAGTACAAATACAAGGCAGTAATAAACTAACAGTTATAAGTTTTCTTTCCACAGGCTATTTTTCTGACTATTTATCATACTTGAATAGTTATTTTTGTTAAATGGAAGTACAAACCAACTCTATGTCATACACAAACGATATGCTTTCTTATGAAGGCTTTAGAGCAACTGTTCTTGCCGATTTTAAAACTGCTGCTCTTAGCCGGGAAGTTAGTTTATTGGGCAGAAGAGAAGTATTAACTGGAAAAGCCAAATTTGGCATTTTTGGAGATGGAAAAGAACTTGCTCAAGTAGCAATGGCTAAATTTTTTATGCCTGGTGATTATAGAAGCGGTTATTACAGAGATCAAACCTTCATGTTTGCAAGTGGTTTAGCCAACGTAGAACAATTTTTTGCACAATTGTATGCCGATCCGGTTGAAGGTCATGACCCTTTTAGTGGAGGAAGACAAATGGTAAGCCATTTTGCAACCAAATTTGTAGATGATAATGGGAATTGGTTGGATTTAGCCAATAGAAAAAATGTTTCATCAGACATTGCACCTACTGCTGGTCAAATGGTAAGAGCATTAGGATTGGCTTTTGCTAGTAAATGTTTTAGAAATACTCCATCGTTACAGCAGTTTGATGATTTATCGCATAATGGATCTGAAATTTGTTTTTGCACCATTGGTGATGCAAGTACAAGTGAAGGTCATTTTTGGGAAACCATTAATGCTGCTGGAGTTTTACAAGTTCCTTTAGCAGTTTTTGTGTACGATGATGGTTATGGTATTTCTGTTCCTAAAAAGCATCAAACTACCAAAGCCTCTATTAGTGCAGCCCTTAAAGGTTTTCAAAAAAAAGATGATACCAATGGAATCAATATTTATAGAGTAAAAGCTTGGGATTATGCAGGTATGTGTGAAGTGTTTGAAGATGCTTTACAAAAAATAAGAGAAACACATGTGCCAGCTGTTTTTCACATTGAAGAAGTTACACAACCTCAAGGTCATTCCACTTCAGGAAGTCATGAACGTTATAAAACTGCTGAACGATTAGAGTGGGAACGTGAATGGGATTGTTTGAAAAAAATGAGGGAATGGATTACTACAAATGGCATTGCTAGTAACGAAGAGTTAGACCAATTACATGAAGAAGTAAAAGACATAGTTAAACAAGCCAAAAACAAAGCTTGGGAAAATTACCTTTTACCTATTCAACAACAAGTTGAAACTGCTACTACTTTGATAAGTAGTATGATGGTGAATGATATTGATGTGTACAATAAATTACAACAAATTGCTATCGAACTAAAAAGCAATAAAGAACCCATGCGTAGAAATGTTTTACATTCTTTAGCATTGGCTTTAGAGGTTGCACCATTATCCCCCAACTATGATGAGGTGAAAAGTTTTTACACGAATTTATTAGCAGAAAATAAAGAACTATATAATACACATTTATATACCGAAGGGATAAAATCGGTTGCTAATGTTCATGAAACAAAACCGTTTATTCCGTTTGATGCACCCCAAGTAAATGGTTACGAAATATTGAATAAATATTTTGACGAATTGTTTGCAAATAACCCAAAAGTATTTGCATTTGGAGAAGATGTGGGTTATATAGGCGACGTAAATCAAGGTTTTTCTGGCTTGCAAGAAAAACATGGTACTAACAGAATTTTTGATACTGGTATTAGAGAACTTACCATTGTTGGGCAAGGTATTGGCATGGCCTTAAGAGGGTTAAGACCTATTACTGAAATTCAATATTTAGATTATTTGTTGTATGGCTTACAGCCTTTAAGTGATGATGTTGCAACTACTCATTTTAGA
The DNA here is from genome assembly GCA_943368735.1 of Rhizobium sp. Q54. Classification (GTDB taxonomy): domain Bacteria; phylum Bacteroidota; class Bacteroidia; order Chitinophagales; family Chitinophagaceae; genus UBA1930. The sequence continues at coordinate 251,453 of CALRLQ020000003.1, forward strand.
ACTAGAGGTTTGCAAAGCTGTCCATTAATTATTAGAACAAGAGGACATAGGTTAGAAGGTGTTTGGCACAGTGGTAGTCCACTTGGTATGATGATTAATGCATTAAGAGGTATACATATTTGTGTGCCAAGAAATATGGTTCAAGCAGTTGGTATGTACAATACTTTATTGCAAAGCAATGATCCTGGAATTGTGGTAGAATGTTTAAATGGTTATCGATTAAAAGAAAAATTACCTGCTAATTTATTAGATTATACAGTGCCTTTTGGCGTGCCAGAAATTGTACAAGATGGGTACGATATTACTGTGGTTACTTATGGCAGTACTTTAAGAATTGTACAAGATGCCGCTGAACGTTTAGTAAAAGAAAATATTAGTTGCGAAGTAATAGATGTACAAACTTTATTGCCATTTGACATTCATCATTTAATTCTACAGTCTTTAAAGAAAACCAATAGAATTGTGTTTGTAGATGAAGATGTGCCAGGTGGTGCAACTGCTTATATGTACAGAGAAGTAATGGAAATTCAAGGAGGGTATAAATGGCTTGACGTAAGTCCACGAACAATTACTGCAAAAGCTCATCGTCCATGTTATGGTAGCGATGGCGATTATTTTAGCAAACCCAATGCTGAAGAAATTATGACTATTATTAGAGAAATGATGGCTGAATAACTTTTTACGAAACCTCACAAATAAAAACACCATGATTCATCTTTCGTGGTGTTTTTATTTGGTTGATTATATATTTATTATACGCTACCAAAAATTACTAAAAGGGCATAAATTACTCCTGGTATCCAAAATAATAAAGTGAAAATTACACTTAACCAAAATTTTGAATTGGTACTTCCTTGGTGTAAATAAACTGCTAATGGAGGTAACAGTATTGCTAGTATAGCAAGTAAAACTGTATCGTGTTCAGTTGCTTTACCTGATCGTTTATCAGCCTTGTATTGCTTTACGATTGATTTGGCTTCTTTTATTCTTGTTTTTCTTTCTTTTTTAGAAAGACTTTTAAATTCTTCGATAGCAGCCTTCGCATCTACAACTGTGGTAGTTTTATCTTCTGTAATTGTAATAGAAGGAACAGACGCATGTAGTTGTAAAGCAAACAAAATGCTAACTGTGAATAACGGAATGAACAATTTTTTCAGCATAATTTTTTTTCAATAGTACTACATTTTTTGTCTTCAAAAAAGTGATTTGTTTAATTAATAATCCCATTTTTAAACCAAAACTAAAAGATAAGCATGCTGTTTCCCTTAATCGAGTATGAGCTTAGTTAAATGCACTTAAATTGGTACTAGTGCTATAATGCCAATCATTACTATTTCTTCTTATTATCGGCAGCATAACCAATTCTCCAATAAGTATCTATTAAAAATTTATCTCCAAAAACCCATTGTTTTCCTAATTCAATTTCTATAGTAGCAAAAGTTATATTTCGTTTTTCTATTTCATATTGACTGTTTCCTTTAAAAGCAATTCTGTCTTCAGAATAGTTTCCCAAATACAGCATGGGTCTTGCGTAAGAGCCTTATATGATGTGTGTAAAACGAGATCTACCAAAAATTAAATCGGGTAACTTATTAAATTTTTAGCCTGCAGTAATAAAATCACCAAACTGTTTTTCTTAACACTTTGTAATTATGTATTGTAATAAATTAATTGTGTCGATGCACCCAAGCCAATAATGCCTAAACCTAATTCGTTGCTTTTGTCAATGCCAACAGTTTTCTCATAACTGAATTTACTATATCTTAAATCTGGGGCAAAAAATCTATTTTAATGGCTTTCTTGAGTTATTCTTCATATATCTCTTCATCTTTCCAAGAAGTTTCATACACTTCTTTTCCATTTGCAAAAAGGTTTAAATGTATTTAATCCTTCGCAATAGAATAGGTTGGACACTGAAATAATCGGTTGGGATATAATTTATTTCATAGCTACCAATTTCAATTATTTTGCAATAAATGGTAGTTCCATTTTACAATTGAGTACAAGCAATAACATTAACTTTTTCATTGTCACATTTTTTAAATATGACAATTGAATATTTTAATTTGATGCATGTAAATATTAAAAGATGTTTACTTCTCTTTCTAAAGTAATAGCAAACTTTTGTTGAACCGACTGAATAATTGCTATACTTAAATCGAAAATTTCTTTGCCACTTGCTTCACCGTAATTTACCAATACCAATGCTTGTTTGGCGTAGCAACCAGCATCATTTTTTCTATAACCTTTCCAACCACATTGTTCAATTAACCAACCTGCTGCAATTTTATACAATTGATTATTTGTATTTGCAACTGTGTAATGAGGAATAGTTGGAAATTGATTTTTAAGTATTGATAATGCTTCGGCTGAAATAGTAGGATTTTTAAAAAAACTACCAGCATTACCAATTTCGGAAGGGTTGGGTAGTTTTGAAGTTCGAATGTTAATTACAGCTTGAGCAATTGCTTGAATAGATATTGTTGTAACACCCATTTGCGTTAACTCTTGTTCAATTGCACCATAAGAAATATTAAAAGTTGGTTGCTTTTGAAGCTTATAAGTTACACTAGTAATAATACATTTATTTTTTAACGATCGTTTGAAAACACTTTCTCTATAGCCAAAAGCACAATCATTTAATGAAAATTTGATAAAGCATTTTTCATTAATATGGTATGCTTCAAGTTGGTAAAAAACATCTTTAATTTCTACACCATAAGCCCCAATATTTTGCATTGGGCTGGCTCCAACACTGCCAGGAATTAAGCTTAAATTTTCTACACCTGCATAATTGTTTTGTAAACAATATTGTACAAATGAATGCCAGTTTACGCCAGCAGCAGCTTTTACATAATAACAATGTTCATCTTCGTCCAAAAGCTCAATGCCCGATAATTCGTTTTTTAAAACTAATCCATCAAAGTCTTTTGTAAATAAAATATTGCTTCCTCCTCCTAAAATAAGTAATGGGAGTTTTTTGGTAGAGGTATAATCAAGAAGCTCTATTAATGTTTCAACAGAATTAAAATTTGCAAATGCTTGTGCAAATACATGTATGCCAAAAGTATTATATGGCTTTAAAGAAATGTTTTGTTGAATTTGCATTGAACGAATGGTAAATAGTGAAACTTAAAACAATAATAATTTATTTTGTCAATTGAGCCTTTAATTCATCGGCACTAACAATACCTTGCTTACGCCAAATTTGTTTTCCATCTTTATAAATAATAAAAACTGGCAAAGCTTCTACTTCATATTTTTTCATTAAGTTCACATCATTTCCACCATCTACATTTACCAATTTTACTTGTGGCATTGCTTTTAAAATATCTGCAATAATTGGTTTCATTTTTGCACATGGAGGACACCAATCGGCTCCAAAATCTACCAACACTACACTGCCTGCATTTATTTTTTGTTGATACTCAACTTCCGTCATTTGAGTATTTGAGGTTGAACCCTCAACAGGTTTATTTTGTTGTTTCCAAGCATTTATACCACCTTTTAAATGATGCACATTTAAAAAACCCATTTCTTTTAACTCTTGCATTGCATTTTCACTGCGTACACCCGATAAGCAATAAATATATACTGGTCTGTTTTTATCTAAATGTTGAATTCTATCAGCAAATTCTTTACTATTGTTATAATTTGCTTGTAAAGCATTTTTTAAATGACCAGTTTTATATTCACCTGCTGTTCTTACATCTAATAATTGAATATCATTTTGCTGAATAACTTGTTCAAATGTTTCAACATTTATAGTATTGGTTTTGGTTTGACTGCAACTAACCAATGATACTATAGAAAAAGAAAAATACAATAATTGTTTGAGCATATTTTTTATTGAAAGATGATTGAATATTTCAAATAAAATGATAAAAGACATTACTGAATGTAACAAATATCACCATTCTGTTGCTAATTTATAATAACCTTTAATTTTCAAACTAAAATTAAACTGTATGAAAAAGAACATGGGCTCTGTAGATAAAGCAATTAGAATTGCCTTTGCTGTTATTGTAACTATTTTATTTACTACTGGCACAATTTCTGGCACATTAGGAATTGTATTGTTAGTATTAGGAGGTGTTTTTTTAGCAACATCTTTAATTAGTTTTTGTCCTTTATATACATTATTTGGTATAAAAACGTGCAAAACAAAGTAGTTAGTTAAAGCCATAACTAAGCATGGTTAAACATTACTGTTCCATAATTTCATGAACATTTTTCTTAATGTTCTCAGCTATTTTATGCATTGGTAAATCGTTACTATCGTTGCCAAAAGGATCTTCAATTTCTTCGGCAATTAGTTCTAAACTTGCCAATACATAAAATATAAAAGTGGTTACAGGTATAGTATACATGCCTAAATTGATTGCAAATCCAAATGGCATTGTAATAACGTATATAAAAATAAATTTTTTGATAAACACACTATAACTGTAAGGTATTGGTGTGTTTTTTATGCGTTCACAAGCTCCAGAAATATCTAAGAAGGATTGTAATTCTACATTTAGAATAATCAATTGATCTCCCGTAATTTGTTTTGAGGAATATAGTTCTTGAGTCTTACGCATCATTAATAGTGATACTTGCATTGGTACATGAGCATCATCATTTAAATGTGGAATTTCGGGATGTGACTTTTCATCTAATGCCAAACGTGTTGTTTCTTTTTGTAAATGTCTTTTTAAATGAAAGGCAAATAGTGGAATCATTTGTTTAAAAAAAATTCTATCACTTACATTTTCTTTCAGCAAAATAGTGTGCATTTTTACTGCAAGATTTCTACTGTTGTTTACTAAACTTCCCCAAAGTTTTCTTCCTTCCCACCATCTATCATAAGCAGTATTGGTTCTAAAAACCAATAACATAGAAATTGCAAATCCCAATAGGGTATGCATGATAGTAATATTTTTGGCGTGGTTATTTTCAGATAGTTTTAAGTAGGTTGTTTCTAAATACACAATTCCCCATGAGTATAGAGCAATGAAAATAAGTAGTGGAGCAAGAGATCTAAAAGTATCGGATTTGTGAAATTTAAAAATGGCAATAAACCAATCTTTCGGATTATAGTTAACCATTGGTTTAAAGATTTGGTGAGTATATTTTAATTAACAGATTTTATTACGCCATCTTGTTTTTTTATAAAGTACAATTTTTTATTTTCCCAATAATTTGGAATTGCAGCCTCTTTATTGGGTAATACCTGTTCAATTTCAAATTCATTAAACAAAGTATATTTTTTTTCTGATAAATGATTAAATATTAAGCCATTGTTTTTAGTGATGGTATTACTAAAATAATACATGGTTTCAAAGCCTTTATAAAACCAATCGCTAGCTCTTGCAAAAAATTTTTCCTTGTAATTTGCTGAGAGCGATTTAAGTAAAGATTTATTTCTTGAAAAATAATAAGGGGTTGAATAAACAATTTCTACACCCTTACCTTTTTCATCCATTGATAATTTATTGAACTCTTTTATACCATCCCAAGTAGGCATTCCAATGGCAGTGGAACTATATTTTTTATTAGTCTGTAAAGTTTTCACCAATCGCAAGCCAAAAGTTTCGCTCACTGAACCACAAATAATAATATTTTGCTTATTGCTATCTAACACATTTTGCAAGTTGCGTATGGTAAAAGAATCGGTTAATTCAATGGTTTTATATTTTAATGGAATAGCAGGTGTGTTTTTGCCCATTTCTAAAAATATATTTTGAATTTCATCTTCTAAACGTCCTTTCTTTTTAACGTAAATTAAATTACCGGTGGAATAATTTTTTTGAACATGTTTGTAAATACTTTCACAATGGGTTCTCAACGTAGGATTCAATAAAATGAAAAAAGGATTTTCAGTAATACCTCCATCATTTGGATAAGTTGCAGAAACTAATGGAATTTCTTTTCTCAATGCAAAATCGGCCAAAGGCTTTATATCACTTCTGTCTTTAAAAGAGCTGATAATTAAAGAAACGCTATCCCAAAACTTTTCGGCTAAAATTTTTTGTAACGGTTTTTCTGTGCTTTTACTATCGAAAACTAAAACTTCAATATTGGCTTTTTCTTTTTGTAAAGAATCAATTGCCGTCATAATTCCATTGTAAAAATCTAAACCTGGTAAAATAGCTTTAGGTATGTTATTGCTATTTATTTTATAAGTATTGCCATTAAATGCAGAGTCTAAAAAAATGGGTGCAAATACAACAATTTTATGAATGGTTTCAGTTGGCTGAAGTGTAGTAACAGAATCGGTTGTTGTTTCTTGACTTAAAGCAATAACTGCAACCTGCAATAAAAATAGTAAACCCAAAATTTGCTTCATAAAAAATGCATTATTAGCTAAAGTATATAAATATAGTGCCAAATTCAATTTGCCTTTATTCCCACTCAATTGTTGCAGGCGGTTTACTGCTAATATCGTACACCACTCTGTTAATACCTTTAACGTTATTAATTATTTCGTTTGAGATATGAGCTAAAAATTCGTAAGGTAAATGAGCCCAATCTGCTGTCATTCCATCTACACTAGTCACAGCTCTCAACGCAACTGTAAATTCATAAGTTCTTTCATCACCCATTACACCAACACTTTTTACTGGCAATAAAATAGTTCCTGCTTGCCAAACTTTTTCGTATAAACCAAAACTCTTTAAACCATTGGTATAAATGGCATCTGCGGCTTGTAACATTTTTACTTTTTCTTCGGTAATATCGCCTAAAATTCTAATAGCTAAACCTGGTCCAGGAAAAGGATGACGATGAATTAATTCACCCGGAATGCCCATTTCTAAGCCTACTTTTCTTACTTCATCTTTAAATAAAAATCTTAGTGGTTCTACCAAATCTAAATGCATAGTATCTGGTAAGCCACCCACATTGTGATGGCTTTTAATGGTAGCACTTGGACCATGTACACTTACACTTTCAATAACATCTGGATAAATGGTTCCTTGCCCTAAAAACTTAGCTTCTTTTACTTTTAAAGCTTCTTGTTGAAAAACATCAATAAATAATTTACCAATAATTTTTCTTTTTTTTTCTGGGTCTGATTTGTCTTTTAATGCATCATAAAACAATTGCTTTGCGTCAATCCCAGTAACATTTAAATCTAATAGTTTGTAAGTTTCTAACACTTGTTCAAATTCATCTTTTCTTAAAACACCATTATCTACAAAAATGCCATGTAATCTTTTGCCAATGGCTTTGCTGATTAAAGTTGCAGCTACAGTACTATCAACACCACCACTTAAAGCCATAATTACATGAGCATCGCCAATTTTATTTTTTAATGCTTCAACAGTTTCATGTACAAAAGAAGCTGGAGTCCAGTTTTGAGTACAACCACAAACTGTAACTAGAAAGTTTGTGATGAATTTTTTACCTTCGGTAGAGTGATATACTTCTGGATGAAACTGAAATCCATACAAAGGTTTTGTATCGGCAGTAGTTTTCTTAAATGCGGCAACAGGAATACTTTCAGTTGTTGCCAGTATTTCAAAGTTTTCTGGTAGGGTTACAATACTATCGCTATGGCTCATCCAAACTTGAGAATGATTGGTTACATTATTGAATAATTCATCATCCATTTTCATTTCTAAAATAGCACGACCATATTCACGTTTATTACTTTTATCTACCCTTCCACCAAATTCTTTGGCTGTTAATTGAGCTCCATAACACACACCTAAGACAGGTACTTTCTCTATAAAAGAATGAATATTTACGGTAGGATTATTTTCATCGTTTACGCTAAACGGACTACCACTTAAAATGATACCTTTTAGTGTGTGATCTATAGTAAAAGGCTTGTTATAGGGTATAATTTCACAGTACACATTTGCTTCTCTTACACAACGGGCAATTAATTGTGTAAACTGACTACCGAAGTCTAGAATTAAGATTTTTTCTGTCATGCTGCGAAGATAATAGTTTGCAACGCTGTATTTAATTTCATGGGGAAAAATGGAGAGTAGAAGGCAAAAGGCAAAAGGCAAAGAAACTAGAAACCGATATCATGAAACTCAAAACTAGTAACTCACAACTTATAACTTATAACTCGTAACACAAATCTTACTATCTTGTCATCCCAAAATAAACTGCTATGCATAAATTAATTACTTTTTTGTTAGTTGCTATTGTTGTTTTCTCTTCTTGTGAATTTAGTTTTGATAAAACTGTAAAAGGCGAAGGTGTTGTTACCACAGAGCAACGAAGTTTTAATTCGGCAAAAAAAATAAAGCTCATTGGTAATTTCGATGTACAGCTTACACAATCGGCTACCAAAAAAATTACCATTAATGCTGAAGCCAATTTATTAGAGTTTATAGAAACCAAAGAACGAAATGGTTGGTTAGAAATTAGTACCAAAAAAGATGTTAAGCTAAAACCTAATGCTAAAATTGTGATTGACATAGAAACTGATGTTTTAGAGGGCATTAATATTGTTGGTTCGGGTAATTTTACAAGCTTAAATAAATTTGAAGGAGGAGAACAACTAGATATTAATATTGCAGGTAGTGGCAATGTTGAAATAGCCACTAATACACCTAAAGTAGAAGCATCAATTGCAGGTAATGGTGATGTATTGATTAGTGGGGAAACCAAAGAAACAAAAGTAAGTATAGCTGGAAGTGGAGATTATAAAGGCAAGAATTTAAAATCGGAACTTGCTAAAGTAAGTATTGCAGGAAGTGGAAATGTAGAAGTATTTGCATCGCAAGAATTAAACATCAATATTGCAGGAAGTGGCGACGTATTTTATTTAGGTAATCCTACCATTACTAAAAAAGTTGCAGGCTCAGGCGTTATTAAACCTATACAATAATTAGTAGAATACAGTTAGTTTAAACGTGAATTGTACCAACGGTTCACGTTTTTTGTTATTGGTAAATGACTAATGGTGTATAACAAGCAACTTTGCATTCTGAAAAATTTTTATGAGCAAGAACGAGCGGATGATTTTGTTTTTATTGGCAAGCATAAACTTTACCCATATTCTCGACTTTATGATTATGATGCCATTAGGTAATTATCTAATGCCTTATTTTAAAATAAATACCCAACAATTTAGTTTTTTGGTAAGTGCATATACTTTTAGTGCAGCAATATCAGGGTTCTTAGCAGCATTTTTTGTAGATGGGTTTGATAGGAAAAAAATATTGTTATTTGGTTATACTGGCTTTTTGTTAGGCACTATTGCATGTGGGATTGCTCCAAATTTTGAGTTGCTTTTAATAGCAAGAATTGTAGCTGGCTTATTTGGTGGTTTAATTGGAGCTCAAGTTTTATCTATCATCTCCGATATTTTTACGTATGAAAGAAGAGGCAAAGCAATGGGTAGAGTAATGAGTGCATTTGCGATTGCTAGTACGTTTGGTGTTCCTTTTTCGTTGTACTTAGCCAATATTATAAGCTGGCATGCACCTTTTATTTTGGTCGGAGCTATTGGTTTGGTTTTATTGCCTTTGTTGTTTAAATACATTCCATCAATGGATGGGCATTTATTGAATAGAGCTGAAAAAAAATCACCATTTGAGGCATTACATGTTTTACGGTCTGATAAAAATTTAATACTTGCATTACTGTTTAGTGGCTTGGTAATGATGGGGCACTTTTTGATTATTCCTTTCATTAATCCTTATATGGAATTTAACAATGGTTACTCAAAAAAAGAAACGCCTTTAATTTATTTAGTGGGCGGAATAGCGGCATTTTTTGCTGCAAATATTATTGGTAAATGGAGCGATAAATATGGCAAACTAAACTTATTTAGTATTTGTATTTTTTTAAGCTTGCCTTTAGTTATTGGTGTTACACATGTACCAGCAATTGCATTGTGGTTAATGTTAACCATGTTTGGGGTTTGGTTTGTAGTAGCCACGGGACGAGGCGTTACAGCTCAGGCAATGGTAAGCAATGTTGTACAACCTGAACATCGTGGAAGCTTTATGAGTTTTAATAGTAGTATACAACAATTAGGTACAGCTATTGCATCGTTACTAGCTGGTTTTATTGTAACAAAATCAGCCAATGGTAAAATTGAACATTACAATTGGTTGGGTTATATGAGCGTAGTTATTTTACTAGCTTGTTTATTTTTGGGAAGATATTTATTTGCTAAGATTGATAGAGAGAAAAGTGTGGAAGGTTAGAAAAGGCAAAAGGCAAAAGGCAAAAGGCAAAAGGCAAAACAATTAAAAATTAAAAACTAAAAAGTTAAAAACGAAAACCTGAAACTCTCAATACCAAGCTAATATCTCAAAACTCAAAACTTACAACTCATAATTTAAAACTCGAAATCCAAAACTTAACACTGGTAACTTAATACTTATAACTCATAACTTATAACTCACTTAACCTTAAATACAGGATACCTCAAATGTGCAGCTTCATAGTAAGGAGAATTCTTATATACAAAATCTAATTGAGCCGATGCATTTGCTTCGAAAGCAGAATCATTTGCTTTCTTTTCTTCTAGTTGAATTTTTAGTGCAGGATTTTTAGCTAAGTAATCTGCAGCAACATCTTCCCACCTATAATTACTATAACCTTCTTTTTGTTGAAGAATAGCGTCAAAAAAATTCCATCTAAAATAACTATCATCGGCCTCGGGTTCTAGTGTTTCTAATAAAAAACGATTGGCAACCTGATTGGTATAAATAATTACATCACCTTTTAGAAATTGTACGCTTTGTTCTACTTCTTTTACAGTTACTGAACTATGTTTAAAATGTTTTTCGTAGGGTCTTGTACTGGTTTTAAATTGCTCAATTAAAGATGCTGTAACTTTTATTACGGTATCTCTTTGTAGTATTTGCATTTGTACTTTATTCAACTTCAATAAATCAATTACAGCATGCCAACCTTGAGGTATAATATAGGCTTTAGGTTTAGTGATTATTTTTTCGCCTTTGAAATAATTATAAAACTTCACTGCTTTTTTAAAGGGTTTTTCATGATTATAAAACAATCGTTGCATGCCAGTTACTTCACTAATTTTATATTGAGCTTCATATCCTAAAAAGTCAATGCTATCAAATTTTGTAGTATCTACTTTCCATACCAATGGAAAGTTTTGTTGCTGTTGTATTGCTGTTACACTTTCTTTTTTTGCTTGAATAATTTGTTGAGCAAAACGTGTTGATTGTTCAATAATGGTTTGCATTAATGCATAAGTACTTTTTGTTCTTTGTTCAAAAGGTTTAAGCATATGTGTTTCTGGCACAAAAGCCATAGTACCAAACAGTGCAGCATAGCCACTGCTATAACGTGGAGCATCGTAAAAAGCTATCCAACCTTTATCGGGGTTGGCAGTTTCAAAATTTACATAAGGGCACATAGGCCATTGCTTTGCTTCCATACTTTTATATAAAGCAGGTTCAAACAAATCGTGTAAAAATTTTCCAACTGCTCCACCTAACTTATTTTGTTGAGTAGTGAGCAACGTCATGGTATGTTGATAATCGGCTCCATCGCTAACATGATTATCCACCAAAATATGTGGATTCAAATAATGGAAAATTTCAGCAAAAGACTTTGCTTCTCTACTATCGCATTTAATAAAATCTCTGTTCAAGTCTAAGTTTTGAGCATTACCTCTAAATCCATAACTCAATGGTCCGTCTTGATTTACTCTTGTTGTGCTATTTCTGTTTAAACTGCCACCAATATTGTAAATTGGAATAATGCCTAATACAACATTGTTGGGTAGTACAATTTTTTTAGTAACAATATCTCGTACCAACATCATGCTAGCATCAATACCATCAGGCTCTCCAGGATGAATTCCATTGTTAATCATAATCACTACTTTGCCTTGTTTATGCCAGTTATTGGTATTAAACAGTTGATCATTACTTACCAATACCAAATGCAATGGATAACCAGCATCGGTTAAGCCCATTTTTTTAACTTGAATGGTATTCAATTGTTTGGCTAATTTTTGGTAATAATCAATGCAATTAAAATAAGTAGTGGTTTCTTTTCCGCCAGAAATTTCAAAAGTGGTGGCTACGTTTTGGGCATAACTGTTCAATGTCCAAAAAAGAATCAGATAAACAAAAATATTTTTCATTAATTTGGTTTTGAAATTTGGAATGAAAATAATGCAAAACAATTATAGAATACTATTAGCCGAAGATGAAATTAAATTAGGTGCTGTTATTCAACAACAACTAATTAAGCAAGGTTATGAAGTAGATCTAGCTGTAGATGGCTTAATGGCTGAAAAGTACTTTAAACAACATACCTATCATTTGTTGTTATTAGATATTAATTTGCCTCATAAAAATGGTATTGAATTAATTAAAATATTTAGGCAAAGCAACAAAGATGTACCCATTATTATGCTTACTGCATTAGACCAAATTGCCGATAAAGTAACCGCATTTAATTTTGGTGCCGATGATTATATTGTTAAACCATTTCACTTTGATGAACTGTATGCAAGAATAAAAGTGTTCTTAAAAAGAACAGAAGCCACATTTGAAAAATTAGCTATAGCCGACTTAGAAATTGATGTAGAAACAAAGCAAGTAAAACGTGGCACTCAATCAATTGTACTTACGTCTAAAGAATTTAAATTGCTGGTTTTATTGGTAAAAGCGAAAGGCAAAATTGTGTCAAAGCAAGAAATACTTGAAAAGGTTTGGGACTTAACTTTTGATACCGGTACCAACACCATTGAAGTATATATTTCTTTTTTACGAAATAAAGTTGATAAGGCTTTCGACAATAAACTAATACACACAAAGCAAGGTTTTGGGTACTACATAAAAGAAAGCATTCAATAATGAATATTAAAGTAAGGTTTGCCATTTTATTTACTTCATTTGTATCGGTTATTTTGATTATATCTTCTATAACCATTTATTTTTTATATGCCAATTTTAGGGTTGAAGAATATTACACTCGTATTAATAAAGAAACATTAGCCAGTTACAATTTATTTATAGAAAATAATATCAAGGTAATTGACCAGCAAAAAAATATATCTAAAAACGAGCAAAGCCTTATTGATTTTTTTATTTTAGTGTACGATTCAACACAAAAGAGAATTTATCAATCAACTGACTCTTTAGTAAAAGATCCACCCAAAATATATTTCAATAAAACACTAATTAATAGTGAATATCGGTTTACAAAAAACGGTAGAGACGTATTAATGCTCTACTTTGCCGATACCGGATACTACGTTTTTGCATCGGCAAAAGATATTTATGGCTTGAGAAAGCTTAGAAATATTCAATTAATTTTAATTATAGTGTTTGTAGGGAGTTTCTTTATATCCATTCTGGCTTCATTAGTATTTGTTAAACAGGCTTTTAGACCATTGAAAGAATTAAGTAATCAAATGCTTGATATTGATGATGTAAGAACTGCTCAACCTCTTCTTGTAGGGACAAGTAATGATGAGATGACACAAATTGCCAGAAGTTATAATTCAATGATTCAAAAATTGAAGAATGCTTTTGAGTATCAAAACGTTTTTGTTAATCATGCATCGCATGAATTAAGAACGCCTTTAGCTGTAATGCTTTCACAAACAGAAGCTGCATTAAATAATGAGTTAACAGCAAATGAGTTGAAACGAGTTCTACAATCCTTAAAAGAAGATCAACTTGATATGGTAGAACTTGCTAATGCTCTTTTACTACTATCTCAATTTGAAAAAGGCGAAACCGAAAAGCAATGGAATAATATAAGAATTGATGAACTGATTTATGAATGCATGGAAAGCTCAAAAAAGGCATTTCCAAATATTGAAATTTCTTTCAATTTTATAAATGTTCCCGAAGAAAACAATTTGCTAATTCCAGCTAATAAATCTTTACTTGGTACAGCACTTAAAAATTTAATTAAAAATGGGTATCAGTATTCTTACGATAAAAAAATAAAAATAAGTTTATTGGTAAACGAAGAACTCACAGAAATTACTGTTGAAAATAACGGTAAAGAAGTACCTCAAGAACAAAGAGATCAACTATTCGTGCCATTTTTTAGAGCAAAGAATGTAGATATGGAAATGGGCTATGGCTTAGGTTTGGCCATAGTGTTAAGAATTGTACAAGCCCATGATGGAGCAATTATTTACAAGGTTTGCGATACAGGTAAAAACTGCTTTACTATTACATTACAAAAACAAAAACCGGTTGAGTAATCAACCGGTAATAATATAGATTTAAAAAACTACTTAATAATTAAGCAGCTTTTTTCTTAGCCAATTTACTTTTTAAGTTAGCAGCTTTGTTTTTGTGAATAACGCCACGTTTTGCCAACTTGTCAATCATAGATTCAACAGAAGGTAATTTTTCGCTATAAGCAGCTTTATCTTCAATAGTTTTCAAATCTCTAATAGCATTACGTGTAGTTTTGCCATTGTATCTGTTTCTGTCTCTGCGTTTAGCTGCCTGACGTGTATCTTTTTTGGTAGCTTTATGATTTGCCATACTCTTTCTTTTTAAAGGACGGCAAAAGTAAGTGTATTATTTGAAAATGAGAAAATTTTTACTAAAAAATATTCCTACCGCTATAAATACACCTAAATAGCTATAAACTTATCCAAAAATCGAAAAAACTTTGCCTTTTTTTCTGATTTCAAAGCCCGATATTTGCCATCATTTTAAATTAAAGCAGCTCAATTTTAGTCCAAATGAAGGATTTTACTTACATCACCAATTCCCATCCATCTTTTATTGAAAATTTATATAACGACTTTGTTAAAGATCCATCTTCGGTAGATGTGGATTTAAGAAAGTTTTTCGAAGGGTTTGATTTTGCCATTGCCAATGGCGTTTCTTCAAAAAATACAGATACACCAGCAGTTCAAACAGCTCCTTTTGCAGCTGCTGAAGGTATAGATTGGATGCATGAAATACGTGTGTATCGCTTAATTCTTGGTTATAGAAATAAGGGTCATTTAATTGCCACAACAAATCCCATCAGACCAAGAAGAGATCGTGGAGCCAATTTAGATTTAGCTTTTTTTGGTTTATCAGATGCCGATTTAGATAAAACATTTCATGTGGGTAATTTGGTTGGTTTGGGTTCTACCACGTTAAAAAATATTTTGGCTCATTTGCAAAAAGCTTATGCAAGCAGCGTTGGTATTGAGTTTAAATACATTAGCGATCAAAAAAAGATTGATTGGCTAACTAAAGAAATGGAACATAATTTTAATACGCCTTTGTCTTTAGAAAAAAAGAAAAGGGTATTAGATAAGTTGAATCAAGGGGTAATTTTTGAAAAGTTCTTACACACTAAATATATTGGTCAAAAAAGATTTTCATTAGAAGGTGGCGAAACAACCATTGCTGCTTTAGATGAAATAATTAATACAGCTGCTAATAACGATGTGAAAGAAGTGGTGATTGGTATGGCTCACAGAGGAAGGCTCAATATTTTGGCAAACATTATGGGCAAAACCTATGAGCAAATTTTTAGTGAGTTTGAAGGCACTGCAATTATGGATCAAACCATGGGCAGTGGAGATGTAAAATACCACATGGGTTATGGAAGTGAAGTAACTACAGATGAGGGTAAAGAAATTCATTTGAAGTTAATGCCCAATCCATCACACTTAGAAGCTGTAGATCCAGTGGTGGTTGGTTTTGCAAGAGCTAAAGCCGATGTGTTGTATGCAAGCGATTTCGATAAAATTCTACCTATATTAATTCATGGCGATGCATCGGTTGCTGGTCAAGGTATTGTATACGAAGTATTGCAAATGAGCAATCTTAGAGGATATTTTACAGGCGGAACGATTCATTTTGTAATTAATAATCAAATTGGTTTCACCACCGATTTTGATGATGCTCGTACTGCCGATTATTGTACTTCAGCAGCAGCGATGATTCAAGCTCCTGTATTGCATGTAAATGGCGATGATCCAGAAGCTGTGGTTAAATGTGCCACTATTGCAACACGTTACAGACAAGCGTTTAATTCAGATATTTTTATAGATATGGTTTGCTACAGAAAGCATGGCCATAACGAAGGAGATGATCCAAAATATACACAACCTCATTTATATGCTTTAATTGATAAGCATCCAAACCCTAGAGAGGTATATGTAAAACAGTTGTTAGAGAATGGCGAAACTGATGCTCAGAATTTAGCAAAGGATATGGAGAAAAAATTCTGGAGCGATTTACAAGAACGTTTAGATGAGGTAAAGCAAAAACCTTTGCCTTATCATTATCAACAGCCAGAATTGGTTTGGAAAAGCTTACGCAAAGCCACTCCTGAAGATTTTCATGCTTCTCCAGTAACAGCTATTCCAGAAGCAGAGGTTAGAAGATTATTTAAAGGTTTAATGACTTGGGCCGATGGTTTTACACCTTTAAAAAAGGTGGAAAAATTATTGCAGGATAAAGTAAAATTATTAGAAGTTGAAAATAAAATAGATTGGGCAACAGGAGAGCTTTTGGCTTATTCTTCAATACTTGTAGAAAACAAAATTGTAAGAATGAGTGGTCAAGATGTACAGCGTGGTACATTTAGCCATCGTCATGCAGTGTTGAGAGATGAAGTAACCGATAGAAAATATACACGTTTAAACCACTTCCAAGAAAATCAAGAAAAGTTCCGTATTTATAACTCATTATTAAGTGAATATGGTGTACTTGGTTTTGAATATGGCTATGCTATGGCTAACCCTAATGCATTAACTATTTGGGAAGCACAGTTTGGCGATTTTTGTAATGGAGCTCAAACCATGATTGATCAATTTATTGCTGCAGGTGAGCAAAAGTGGAATAGAATGAATGGCGTTGTAATGTTATTGCCACATGGTTATGAAGGACAAGGTCCAGAACATAGCAGTGCAAGAATGGAACGCTTTTTACAAATGTGTGCCGAATTGAATATGGTTATTACCAATATCACTACAGCAGCTAATTTCTTCCATGCATTACGTAGGCAATTAGTATGGTCGTTTAGAAAACCATTAATTAATTTTTCTCCAAAAGCTAATTTACGTTTTCCAGGAAGTTATAGTCATATCAATGAATTTACACAAGGTGGTTTTAAGGAAGTAATTGATGATACTACTGTTGTAGATACAAGTGCCATTAAAAAAGTATTATTCTGTTCTGGTAAAATTTATTTTGATTTAGCCGAAAGAAAAGTAAAAGAAAATAGAACTGATATTGCTATTGTTCGTGTAGAACAAATTTATCCTACACCAGAAAAACAATTAAAAGCATTACACGAAAAATATAGCAAAGCCATTTGGTTTTGGGTACAAGAAGAACCATTAAATATGGGTGCTGCAACATTCTTAAAAATGAATTTACAAAGCATCAACTTTGGTATCATCAGTCGTCATGCAAGTGCAAGTACTGCAACTGGTTATTCTAAAGTGCATAAACAAGAGCAAGAAGAAATTGTAAATACAGCATTTACAGTTTAAACAAACAACATTGCAAGCAACAAATAAAAACTATTCACAGAAACCTATTTTATGATAGATATTAAAGTTCCTACAGTAGGAGAGTCGATAACAGAAGTTACTTTATTAAAGTGGACTAAAAAAGATGGCTCTTATGTAGAAAGAGATGAAGTAATTGCTGAATTGGAAAGTGAGAAAGCAACATTTGAAGTAAACGCCGAAAAAGCTGGTACTTTAAAACATGCAGCAACCGAAGGAGATACTATTTTAATAGGATCAATCTTAGCACAAATAGATGAAACTGCTGCTAAGCCTGAGGGGGAAGCACCAAAGGCAGAAACTACTGCTCCAAAAGTAGAAGCTCCAACAACAGCTCTAGTTACAGCCGTGCCAAACGACATCAAAGCAACTCCAGTTGCAAGTGCTATTATTGCTGATAAAAAAGTAGATGTTAAAGCCATTGAACCAAGTGGATTTGGTGGTAAAATAATGAAGCATGATGTATTAGAAGCATTAAATAATCCGGGTAAAAAATCGTTTGGTCAAAATGCTTTATTTACCAGAAATGTTCGTCATGAAAAGATGAGCAATTTGCGTAAAACCATTTCTAGAAGATTGGTGGAAGCAAAAAATACCACTGCTATGTTAACCACATTTAATGAGGTTGATATGGGGCCAATCATGGAAATTCGTGCAAAACATAAAGACAAATTTAAAGAAGCACATGGCGTTAATTTAGGCTTCATGAGTTTCTTTGCAAAAGCTTGTGCCATTGCTTTAAGTGAATGGCCAACAGTAAATGCTTACATAGATGGTGATCAGTTAGTGTATCATGATTATGCCGATATTTCAATTGCTGTAAGTACACCAAGAGGTTTAACTGTACCGGTAATTAGAAATGTAGAAAGTTTAAGCATGGCTGATGTTGAAAAAGCTGTGGTAACATTAGCAGGTAAAGCAAGAGATAGTAAATTAACCACTGAAGATTTAACTGGTGGAACGTTTACCATTACCAATGGTGGTGTTTTTGGAAGTTTAATGAGTACACCTATTATCAATATTCCACAAAGTGCAATATTAGGTATGCACAAAATACAAGAACGTCCAATGGCTATTAATGGTAAAGTAGAAATTAGACCAATGATGTATTTAGCATTAAGCTACGATCATAGAATTATTGATGGAAGAGAAAGCGTAAGCTTTTTAGTGAGAGTAAAAGAATTATTAGAAAACCCAGCGTTGTTATTAATAGGAAAAGATCCTGTAAAAACATTATTGGAGTTATAAATTACTTTTAATGGAATATTGAGCGTTGAGGATTGATTATTCTCAACGCTTTTTTATTGGTATTATCAGATAATATTATGTGAATCAATATGCATATATTTACTTTAATTATTGTAGTATGAAAACTAATAATTTTTATAGTTTAATTATAGCTGTGTCATTATTTGCTAGCTGTGCAAAATCTTCAAATATCAATAGTATATCTGCAAGCAATCTTAAAAAAGCGGTTTTTACAAGGGCTAGCGATTCGGTTGTTACTTCTTTTAAATATGATGCAAATGGCTACTTAAGCTCTATTGAAGAAAACGGGGGTAATATGGTTGGATTTTCTCCATCAATTTCATCAAATGCTACTATAGTATTTCAAAGAAATGCTAGTGGTTTAGTTACAAGTTATGGAATAATATATCCTAGTTTGTTGTCAGTGTTAACTGCACCTCTAAACAATTTTAAGCCATTTTATATTGCTAATTCTAACAAGTTACAATACTGTATAGATACTCAAGCACTAGATAGTACAGTATACATTTATACAGGTTCTTACATCACAACAAGTATAACTTATAGTAAACGATTTTTGGGTGCAACACAACCAATTTCTAAGTACGAGTACACTTATGATATGGTTGGAAATCTTTTAAGCAGTCAATATTATGTAACAAGTTTTACGTTGCCTTATAATTTAACTTTATTGGAAAGTTTAACTTATAACGGATATGATACCAATCAAAATGCACTGCAAGTATTAAATCATGAAGAGTCTATTCTAGCATTACGACCACAATATGCTTCTCCCAATAATCCACTTAGTGAAAATTATGCTTATACAACAAATGGAGCGACAAGCTATACTTATACTTATAATGCAGGGTTTCCTACGTCAGCTATTACAACTTCAACAAATACTACGTATTCTGGCATAGTAAGATTTTATTACTAGAAAATTTTCATTAAAGCCAATACTCCCATTTTAAAATTATATTTGAATCCTTACAATTGAATATGGGAGGAAAATTTTATTCTTACTTAAACACTGCTGCTTTTATTATTGAAACGTATGATGGTAGCACACCATTGGTGCATCATTTGAAACATTATTTTGCACAGTTTAAAAAGCATGGCAGTAAGGATAGAAAATTCATTAGTCATGCCTGTTATTGTTATTACAGATTAGGTACTTCAATTGTCAATATTCCTACAGTAGAACAATTAAAAATTGCTTTATTTCTTTGCAATCCAGAGCCATCTGTATGGCATATAATTTTTACAGAAGAATGGTTGAGTGAATGGAAAAATACTATTGAAAGAAGAATAGAATTTATTCAACAACAGTTCAACTCATTTAATGCAACAGGCTTTTTCCCTTGGCAAGCAGAATTGAGCAATGGGGTAGACGTAACCCAGTTTTCATTATCACATCTAATACAACCATTGTTGTTTGTACGTGTAAGACCTAGCCACGAAAAAACAGTGGTACAGCGTTTGAGAGATGTCGAAATTTCTTTTCAAAAAATTGGAACCAATTGTTTGGCTTTGCCTAATAGCACTAAATTAGCAGATGTAGTAAGAATGAATGAAGAACTTGTAGTACAAGATTATAGCTCTCAACAAATCGCCAATTTTATAACGCCTGAACTTATAAAGTTGAATTGGCAACAAGCATGGAAGGTTTGGGATTGTTGCACTGCTAGCGGCGGTAAAACAATTTTATTACACG
Source organism: Rhizobium sp. Q54 (assembly GCA_943368735.1). Lineage (GTDB taxonomy): Bacteria > Bacteroidota > Bacteroidia > Chitinophagales > Chitinophagaceae > UBA1930. Next base: position 271,855 of record CALRLQ020000003.1, read on the forward strand.
ACATTCATAGAAGAAACGATTATTATTTAACTGATGTAAGAGCTTCTATGCAACATCAGTTGAAACAACGTTTAGATGCTGCTCATATACATCAATGGAAGTTTGTATCTGCCGATTTAACTGAACAAGTTTTTCCATTTGGCGATAATATGTTGTTCGATTTTATTATTGCCGATGTGCCTTGTACTGGAAGTGGAACTTGGGCCAGAACACCAGAACAAATTCATTTGTTTAAGCAAGCAATGATTGGAGAGTATGCGTCTACACAAAAAAAGATTGTTACCAATGTGGTGAATAGTTTAAAAGAAGATGGTTATTTATTGTATATCACATGCTCGGTTTTTAAGCAAGAAAATGAAGCTGTTGCTATGTATATACAAGAGCAGTTAAAAATGCAACTGATTAAAATAGAGCTAATGAAAGGGTACAATTTAAAAGCTGATACTATGTTTGCTGCTTTATATAAAAAAGTTACTGTTTAAGTAATTTCTGGCTACCAATTATTTTATTAGCATCGTAAACGCTTACTACATAAGTGCCACTTGATAATAAATGAATAGGAATATTAAAAGTTGCTACTCCGGCAAGTTTAGATTGACTAAGGTTTAAAACCGTACTTCCCTTCATGTCGGTAATTTGAATAAACAAATTCTTTACCGCATAACTAGTAGTTACTTTTACAGTAAAATTATTTTTTGCAGGATTAGGTAAAATGGTAATTTGATCGGTAGATGATAAAACAGGAAGAATACAAGCACTTGTTATATTAATGCTAGTACTGTCTAAATAAATAGCAGTAAAGCTAGCTGAAGCTGTATCAATAATTTGTTTAATTCTATACTTAATTGAACCCGGTTGAATATTGATTAAAGTATCAGTTGCAGTAATATTTTTATTGGCTAAAACAGTTCCAGATCCTTGTATATCTGCAATTTTTGTATAATTGGTTTCTCCTGGTAACATTCTTTCAATTTCATATTTCATGCTGCTTACATCTTTGCTTTTAAAGCTAATACTTGTTTTACAGGCATTTACTGTTGCTGTAGTAATAGATGCATATTTATCAAGAAGCCATACAAAAGCTTTTTTCATATCAGGAATGCCATAACCAATTCTATCATTAGTATTGTTGTAAATGCTTCCACTTTTAATAATGGCCTCTCTAATGGTATAATTATTAAACTCAGGAAATCCTTGCCACAAGCAGGTTCCAAGCCCTGCCAACTTAGGACAAGCATACGATGTTCCATTACCAGCACCAACGGTATTATTTGTATTTTGCACAAAAGCACTAACGCCAACAGCGGCGGCTTCGGGTTTTATTCTTCCATCTGCTGCAGGTCCATAGCTTGAAAAACTTCCGACATTGCCTGTCGCATTTACAGCACCCACTGCGATAGTGCTATCAATATCTGCTGGTGTACTTAAAAACTTCCAGCCACTATTGCCATCATTGCCATTGGCAGAAAAAAGTAATAAACCTTTTCTATGAGCAATGGTACCACCTTTTGCAGCAGTGGTTGTCCTGCCATTCATCTTAGCATAAGTATGGTCAAAATTGCTATTGTCAAAAGTGGTATAACCTAAAGAAGTAGAAGCAATTTGTGCTCCAATACTGTCAGCTTTTTCTAAACCACAAACCCAATTAAATTCTTCAATAGGATACTCACTTACCACATCTTCTGTTCTATATAAAACTACATTTGCTTTGGGCGAAGTACCAATAAATGTTCCAGGTATATTGCCTGTAATGGTGCTTAAACAACTCATACCATGACTATTATCTTCAACCACACTCGTTTCATTGGCAACAAAATCCCATGTTTGTAAAACTTGATTATTCAAATTCATGCTATCAAAAGAAGACAGCGTTTTGTATTGAAAAAAACCTGCATCCAAAACTGCAACAATCATATTTTGTCCACGTAAGCCAATATTGTGTAAAAACTGACCATTGTGTAATGCTATTTCATTTATAGTAGTACCATAATTTAAAACATTTTGAGTAGCTTGGGTTCTTTGCTGATTTACTAATGGTAGAATTGTATTTTCAATAGTAAACTTTTCTTTTTTAGCATTCATTTGTGTAGCTGTTCGAGCAGCAATGGTATTTACACTTGCCACAAAAGGCAGTGCATTAATTTTGTTGAGTGCATTTGCATCGGTAGTAAAAATTGAAATTTGATTCAGCCATTTACTTCTATTTAAAATAGTAACGTTGCCTGCAAGCCTTACACTGTCTATATATCGTGCAGTAATGGGTAAGTCAAAACTATCAATAGCAATATTGTATGTAGTTCTTCTATCAATTGCTTTTTGAGAAAGGTAGGCTAGTGGATTTGCTAGTGTAAAAGTATTAGAACCTTTGTTTTTAAATTGAATAACATATCTGTTCAATTGAGCAAATGAAAAATGTGTAGCCAATAAAATCATCAACAACAAAATCAACTTTTTCATATTTGCTTATTTAACCTTTTGTGCTTGTATTAATAATTGTTTTTTCAAATTGGTTGAATACAAGTACAATTATCTGTAGTCAATTAAATTTAGTTTAATACCAAAACTACCTTCTTGAAAATATTTATTTACAGCACTTGGTGGTTGATGCACCCAACGTAAAAATTCTTTATATACCAATCCAACCCCCTTTGCATATACTTCTTTAGAGTAGCTTTTTTCTTGATAATTATTAGAATTGAAAGGAATATTGGGTAAGGTTTCATCTTGTTGAAAAACAGTATAGGTATTTGGGATAGTTCCTTTTAAAGTGGTAAAGGGTTCATCGGAATTGGTGTATTCAAAATTCCAATTAGAAAAATAACTATAAGGCGATGGTGAAATGGTATTGATGTATTGAGTGCCATTCCATTGAATACTTTCTCTAACTGGGCTCACCAAGCTTACAAAACGTAAATTGTTATCTATATATTCAACACGGTTATTGGTAAAACTAGTAATATAGGTGGCAGTGTACTTCCAAGGTTTTGTTTGTAAAGTATCTCTTAAATATCTAAAGATTCTGAAAGATTTTTTTCCTTCGGCATCTATAAAAGTACTTTCAACAGAATCTTTTGCAATATAACTATGTACCACTAGCGATTGGTTGAAGTTGGCTAATACAGTTGAATCTAACTTGTAAATAAAAACTTTTCCAACTTGTAGTGGATTTAGTTCTTCAGCAGTAACCATTGTTAAGTACTCCTTATCGCTACAACTATTGAATAGGAGTGTAGCAAATACTAAAAAATAAAATATTTTCTTTTTCATAATTATTTAGCCCGAAAGGTAAAACGATTAGGTTCAATTGCCAATTTTATAGACACAAAATATTACTAAACTGCTGTTTATAAAATGTTCTTTCAACAAAGAACAATTTTGAAACTACACAATCTTCTTATACATTCGTTGCATTGTTGCTGTTAATTATAGCTTGTACACTATAAACTTCTACAAAGCAACGTATCATCTGCTTATCTCTTGTGCCAATTGCTTTATCAGCAATTGTATTGTATTTTTTAATTTTTATTGAGTATTTAAAACTTTAAACATGAAACTAAAGTTGTTCATCGTATTGCATTTGATGTATGTTGGTGTTATTGCACAAAACAGGTATACCGATAGTTTATTTAATAGCTTAAATGTATTTAATAATGTGCAATATGGTAAAGCCATAAACATTAAAGGTGCAGAAGAAATTTTGTTGCTTGATGTTTTTGTTCCACCAACAGCCGATAAAATTCGCTATCGTCCGTTAGTAATTTATGTACATGGAGGTGGTTTTGTTAACAACACAAAAACATCAGATTTAAGTACGCTCATTTGCACTACACTTGCTAAAAAAGGCTATGTTACTGCAACAATTGATTATCGTTTAGGAATAGAAAATCCAAAATCAACTACACAATATTTTGAAGCCATGTATAGGGCTCAGCAAGATGTAAAAACAGCTATTCGTTATTTTAAAAAATATGCCGAAGATTATGGAATTGATAAAACACAAATTTATTTAGTGGGAGGTTCGGCTGGTGCAATGACTGCTTTATGTGCAGTATATATGAATGACAACGAAGTTCCGTCCAATATCAACACTTCAAAATGGGGTAGCTTAAATGGCACAAGTGGTAATGATGGTTTTTCTAGCAATGCTGCAGGCGTTGTAAACTTATGGGGAGCATTGCCCAATTTTAAATGGATTCAACAAGGAGATGCTCCATTATTAAATATAGGAGGTACCGATGATACAACAGTGCCCTACGATAGTGCCTTTGATTATCATGGATTTAAATATGGTCCAAAGGCTTTGTACAATTATTGCAAGTCAATTGGTGTTTCAACAGAATTAAGAACTTTTATTGGTGCAGGACATACCATTAACAAAGATGTGGTTCGTTATGATAGTGCCTTACAAACTATAACCAATTGGTTGTACAAATTATTGCCTGTAAATAATCAGGTTAAGCAACCTGCAATGTTTAAAAGAATTAAAGAAAAACAAATTTTACAACCAGCTACTATTCTTACAACTTTGGAAAAAGTAGCTAATTGGCAAATGAATTTGTGGGATGAAAAAGGGTATAAATATCATACTTGGCATTGGGCAAATGCAGCAGGTTATACTGGGTATTTTGAATTATCGAAAATTAGTAAAAATACAAATTACGAAAATAGGTTACTAGAAATTGGTAGAGAAATAGATTGGAATACAGGCCCAAGTAGATTTTTTGCAGATGATTATTGCATTGCACAAATTTATGCTAACTTATACATGAAGCATAAAGACCCCAAAATGTTGGCAAGATTTAAGTTATTGGCCGATACTATTTTAGCACAACCACATACTGAATCTTTAGAATGGAAAGACAGCATAAATTATAGAGAATGGGCTTGGTGCGATGCTCTGTTTATGGGGCCAACAGCTTTAGCATATTTTTCAACAGCCATACAAGAACCCAAGTATTTAGATCTTGCAGTAAAGCTTTGGTGGCAAACACATGACTATTTATATGATAGTAGTGAACATTTATATTTTAGAGATCAACGCTTTTTTACACAACAAGAAAAAAATGGAAAAAAAGTTTTTTGGAGTAGGGGCAATGGTTGGGTGCTTGCAGGTTTAGTAAGGGTATTAGACAATATGCCAGAGAATTATACAGATAAACCAAAGTTTAAAAGTTTGTATAAAGAAATGATTGCCAAAGTTGCATCGTTACAGCAACCTGACGGAAGTTGGCATACATCTTTATTAGACCCAGCTAGTTATCCTAACAAAGAAATAAGTGGCACTGGTTTTTATGCTTATGCTATTTTATGGGGCTTGAATAATGGCATGTTAGATAAAGCAACTTACTGGCCTGTGGCTTTAAAAAGCTGGAAAGCAATGATGCAAGAAGTAAAGCAAAATGGTATGATTGGTTATATACAACCTATTGGTGCAGCACCAGATTTAGTAAATGAACATAGCACAGAAATTTATGGCATAGGTGCATTTTTATTAGCAGGAACTGAGCTCTACAAGTATATGAGTAAGCAATAATTTTACAGAGATAGAAAAAATGTTACAACAGATAGATATATTGAAACTATGATTTCTTCTATCAAAAAAGTAGTTAGATGAATAGAAGAATTTAGCAACTATAAAAAAGGTTGACGGAGCTCGTCAACCTTTTTTTACATAAATAATATATTTTTCTTTAAAATATTCTTCATTAAAGATTTCGTATACACTCATCATTTTAGGCCTTGTACCACTTTCAAAAATTTCTTGATGCAAGTCGCCACCCTTTAAACAGATTAATCCATTTATCATTTCATTTTTGTTTTCTTTCTTTAACAAGGGTTTAGACCAAGTCCATAATTCTTTTAAAGGAGCAACTGCACGGCTAACAGCAAAATCGAATTTTTTGGTTTTAATTTCTTCGGCACGGCTATGTTGTGTAGTAATATTTTTTATGCCTGCCCCTTCTGCAACAGCTTGTACCACTTTTAATTTTTTGCCAATACTATCTACCATGTGAAAGTTTACCTCAGGGTAAAAGATGGCTAAAGGAATTCCTGGAAAACCGCCACCACAGCCAATATCAATAATATCGGCACCTGGTTTAAAATCGGTAATTGCAGCTATACTTAAAGAGTGTAATACATGATGCAAATAAATTTGATCTATATCTTTTCTAGAAACTACATTAATTTTTTCGTTCCATTCTTTATACAATGCTTCTAAAGCAGTAAACTGTTGTATTTGAGTGGGTGTAAAATCATCAAAATATTTTAATAAAATATCCATTGCTTGCATAGTGCAAATGTAAGACAGTTATTTAAGTTGAATGAGTTGAAAATGCTGAAGAATAGAAGCTATACAAATTAACTCCAAGTTCTTTTTGGGCTTTTCCAAATTGCTGGAATTGTACATAAATAATATAAAGGCATCCATACATCAAATAGTAAAAACCAAGGCCATAAATCGGCTTCATTTAATTTTTTCATGCTTTTATAATATACAATGGCTTGGGTAATTAAACGAACACCAAATACAGCTAGTGCTAGCCACCAACAATAAAAAATGGCACTTACTATGAATAAGGGATACACCCAAAACAAACTAAATGAGTATAAGCCCAATAAAAATTTGTGGATGGGTTTATAGAATTTTGCAGTAGTATAATGCCTATACTTTTGGTTCATCCATTCGTTCCAACTAGTTTTTGGTTCACTTAAAGTATGAGCATCGGCATCTAAAACTATGGATGTGTTTTTTTTATTGGCTACTTTATTAATAAACAAATCATCATCGCCACTAGGTATCATATTAATGGCAGAAAACCCTTTATTCTTAATAAATACATCTTTCTTATAACTTAAATTTCTTCCTACACCCATGTAAGGAATTCCAGCTAATGCGTAAGAGAAATACTGTAAAGCCGTATGAAAGGTTTCAAAACGAATGAGTTTGTTCAGTAATCCATTCTTCTTTTTATAAGCACCATAGCCTAATACCACTTCAATGTTTTCGTTATATGCATCTTGCATTTTAAACATCCAATTTTCACTAGCAGGAACACAATCGGCATCGGTAAGTAAAACAATTTCGTGTTTGGCACTTTTAATGCCAATACTTAAAGGAAATTTTTTTCCAGTAATCATTTTAGCCTCTTGAGATAACTCAATATGATTCAGGTTTTTAAAACTCTTTTTAAATTCATCAATTAAGTATTTACTATCATCGGTAGAATTATCATTTACCACAACTATTTCATGTGTGGTTCTATAATCTTGCACTAAAACACCGGGTAAATTATGGGCTAAATTATTGGCTTCATCTCTTGCACAGACAATTACAGAAACTGGGTATTCTACAGAAGTTTGTTTTGCAGGTTTTTTATACATAGCCAAACGAAGAAAAAAGAACAAGTAATAAAACACTTGAATGGCAATCACTGCACAAAAAGCAATAAATACAATTAACCAAACAAAGGGCGGAACATTCAATATCATAAAGGCAAAAATAATTGTTGTATTACCGTAATGTTAACTAATGGGGGATATGTGGATAAGAAAAAAAGGGAGAAGGAGAAAGGTGAAAGGGAAAAGGCAGAAGACCGAGGACAGAAGATTGAAGATAGAAGGCAGAAAAAAACTAAAAATTGAAAAACTAAAAGTTTAAAATACAATCAGAAAAACTAGAAATTAGAAATTAGTAACCCAATAACTCCAAACTATACAACTCCAAACTGTATAACTATATAACTCTAAAACTATTTACTTTTGCCGCTTATGCCACAACTACAATTTGAGTTACAAAATATCGATTCTGTTACAAAAGCAAGAGCAGGAAAAATTACTACCGATCATGGCGAAATAGTAACGCCCATTTTTATGCCTGTTGGAACAGTGGGTAGTGTAAAAGCAGTTACACAACAACAATTGTATAATGATGTGCAAGCACAAATTATTTTAGGTAATACCTATCATTTGTATTTACGACCAGGAGTAGAGGTTTTAGAAGCTGCAGGTGGTTTACACAAGTTTAATGGATGGCATAAACCTATATTAACTGATAGTGGTGGTTATCAAGTTTTCTCATTAGCAGCAAAAAGAAAAATTACTGAGGAAGGAGCAATGTTTCAAAGCCATATTGATGGTAGCAAACATATGTTCAGTCCAGAAAATGTAATGGATATTCAACGAAGTATTGGAGCCGATATTATTATGGCGTTTGATGAATGTCCGCCTTATCCGAGTGAATATAGCTATGCACAAAAAAGTATGCATTTAACACATCGTTGGTTGCAACGTTGTGTGAACAGATTGGCTGAAACACCTGATAAATATGGCTATACACAAAATTTATTTCCTATTGTACAAGGAGGAACGTATAAAGATTTACGAAAAGCCTCTTGTGAATTTATCTCTTCTATACATGCAGCAGGCAATGCAATTGGTGGATTAAGTGTGGGCGAACCCATTGAAATGATGTATGAGTTTTCAGCATTTTGTTGTGAGTATTTACCATTGAATAAACCACGTTATTTAATGGGGGTTGGTACACCTTGGGATATATTAGAAAATATTGCTTTGGGTATAGATATGTTTGATTGTGTAATGCCTACAAGAAATGGTAGAAATGGTATGATATTTACCACACAAGGCGTTATAAATATTCGCAATAAAAAATGGGCAACCGATTTTACTCCTATTGATATTGGCTTACCCAATGAAATGAGTACCTATTACTCGAAAGCCTACTTGCGTCATCTTTTTATTGCCAATGAAATTTTGGCATTGCAATTGGCAAGCTTGCAAAACTTAAGTTTTTATTTATGGCTAGTGGGTCAGGCAAGAGAGCAAATTTTAAATGATAATTTTAGTACATGGAAAAATGAAATCATGCCCATTATTAAACAAAGGCTGTAATTCATTTTACAAAAAATCAAATCATTCAATCAATAGTTATTAGTTAACTTGCTGCATAAATTAAAGCCAAATGAAACCAATTAATATACAAATTATTGCAAACGCAATACAAGGAACTCTAGAAGGAAACACTGAATTGATTATTGCTAGTCCTGAGCAAATTGATTTTGCTCAAGAAAATCAAATCACTTTTATTGGTAGTAAAAAATATGCTCATTTATGGCTAAGTTCTAAAGCCTGTGCAGTAATTGTAAATGAAGAAATTAGCCTAGCAGCAGTAGAGAATAAAGCAATTATTAAAGTGAAGAATGCCGATTTAGCTATGTCTCAAGTACTCGATTTATTTGCCGATTCTTTGCCTCAATTTGATACTGCTATACATACAACAGCTGTAATAGATGAAAGTGTTTTAATTGGCGAAGGATGTAAAATTGGAGCAAATTGTTTTATAGGTAAAAATGTAGTATTGGGTAATAATGTCACCATCTATCCAAGTGTAACCATATTTGATAAAACCACTATTGGAGAAAATACTACTATATGGTCGGGTGTGGTGATAAGAGAAAAAACAGTGATTGGAACTAACTGCATTATTCATTCAAATTCAACTATTGGAGCTGATGGTTTTGGATATAGACCAAGTGCCGATGGAAGAGGATTGGTAAAAATTACTCATATTGGAAATGTGGTAATTGGCAATCATGTAGAAATAGGAGCTAATACTTGTATAGATAGGGCTAAGTTTAGTTCAACCATTATTGGTGATGGTTGTAAGCTAGATAATTTGGTCCAAATTGGGCATAATAGCCGAATGGGAAAATCTTGCATTATGGCAGGAAGCAGTGGTTTAGCAGGATCTGTTACTTTAGGTAATGGAGTTATTGTGGGTGGTGGGGCTTGTATTAGTGATCATGTTACATTAGGAGATGGAGTACAAGTAGGTGGACAAAGTGGTGTAATTAATAATTTTGAAGCTGGTAAAAAAGTATTGGGTTATCCTGCAATAGAATCTAGAGATGCTCTAAAGCAATGGGTAGTGTTGCGAAAGTTGGCTAAAGAAGGATAAATCAATTTTTATTTGTCATTAAAATGTAATTTTTTAACAATATTTATTTTTTTGCTGTAATTACATGAAATATAGGCTGGTAGTTGCATAAACAACTAAAAAATTAATTTTGCAACCTAATTAATTTTCCTATTTTGCAAGCATCGGGGGAAAATTGCTTATGTTCAAAATACTACACAAAGTATTTACTAACCAAAATGGGGGGGATTTATTGGTTGATTTATTGAATCAACCTTACAATTTATTTTTTTATTCTATCACTTCATTTTTTACTGCCATTTTCTTTTTATTTTCTTCTCAATATAAGTTTGCTCAACAAATAGTTTTATTTAAAACTAATTTTTTTACAGATACTTTTCAAGCTATAAATTTTTATCATCATTCTCCAAAAGAGTGGGTTTCTGTACCAATGCCTCCTTTTCTGAAATAGAAATTGATGCATTTTTTTCAACGCTTTACCCTAGCTAATCTTATTTACTTTAATCCCCAAAATTTTCTTTATGAGAAAAATATCTCCATTATTTGTAGCTTTATTTGTATTAATTACTGCAATACAATCATTTGCACAGGTAGGTACACCAACTTTTTTTAATGCTTTACCTACAACTTCTACAAATGCTTTTCCACTGAACTCAACTACAAGTAATAAAGTTCAATGGATTTATGCTCCCGGCACATTTACAACAACTGGCACTACTGCAGGTACAGCATTAAGTTCTGGTAACTTAATTACAAAATTGTATATCAGAATTCAAAATGTAAATGCCACTACTATTTATCAACCTGATTTTTCAATTGCTATGTTGCAAACTGGTACAAACAATACTTTTAGTGACGGTAATTTTTTAAGTGGGTTAACAACAGTTTTTCAAAGTAACTCATTTCAATTTACAGGTATAACTGCAGGTAGCTGGTATGGTATTACTTTAACTACACCTTTTGTGTATGACCCATCTCAATCATTAATTATTGAAGTAAAATCTAATTTAAGTACAAGTGGCGGTAACGCAGTTAATAGTATTACTACAGGGGCATTGAATCAAAGAATTTATGGAGCTTATGCTTCAGCAACTGGAACTGTAGGAACAGGACTTACTCCAATGGGGTTTGATGTTATTCCGGCATCTGCATGTACAGCCCCACCAGTTGCAGGCACTGCAACAAGTAGTGTAACCAATGTTTGTAGCGGTACAAACTTCAATTTAGGTTTAACAGGAAATAGTACAGGCTCTGGTCAAACTTATCAGTGGCAACATTCTACAACAGGTACATCACTTTGGTCAAATTTTGGTGCACCTTCAAGCTCACCAGCATTAGCAATCTCACAAACTGCAACTTCATTTTATAGATGTATAGTTACTTGCAGCAGTGTATCAGATACTTCAACAAGTGTACAAGTAACATCTCCTGCTTTGATATCTGGTAATTTTACTATTAATAATGCTTTACCAACAGGTAGTGGCAATTTTCAAACATTTGCAGAAGCCATTTCTTCTATTGCATGTGGTATTAATGGGCCTGTAACATTTAATGTAGAAGTAGGCAGTGGTCCGTATAACGAACAATTTACAATTCCTCAAATATTTGGAGCTAATGCTACCAATAGAATATCTATAAGAGGAAATGGAGCAATTGTTCAATTTGATCCGCCAACAGCTAATAGACACATCATTAAATTAGATGGAGCTGATTATATTACGTTAGATAGTTTAGATATTAGAACAACAGGAACTACAACCACTACTTTTGGTTGGGGTATACATTTGACTAATGGAGCCGATTATGATTCAATAAAAAATTGTATCATTTCAATTGGCTCAACAAGTGCTACTCAGAGTAATAGTGCTGGTATTGTTGCATCTGGTACTTCAGCATCTGTTACAGCAGCAGGTAATGCAAGTAATAATGTTATAATAGGCAATATAATTACAGGAGCTTATCAAGGTATTATATTAACTGGTACTGCAACAAGTTTAAATGGAGTGAAAAATCAAATTATTCGAAATACGATTAAAGATTTTTATGCAGATGGTATTTCATTAACACATAATGATTCAACAATAATAGCTTTCAATGATGTAAGCCGACCAGCAAGAACAGTTGTTACCACATTTACAGGCATACAATTAGGTGCTGGTAATATTAAATGTATTGTAGATGGTAATAAAATACATGATACCCATAATGCCGCAACTACACAAACAGGCACTGCTTATGGCGTATTTAGTACAGGTAATGACGCAGCTCCAGGCAATGAGAATAGAATAATCAATAACTTAATTTATAACTTCAATAGCGGCTCAGGCATTATTTATGGCTTGTATAATTCTAGTTCAGATGGTGTAAGGTACTATCATAATACTGTTGTATTAGATCATTCTGCAGCTACTGCTGGTATAACTAGAGGATTCTATCAATTAACAGCTGCAACTAATATTGATTTCAAAAACAACATAATTTTTATTAATAGAGGTGGTACGGGAGATAAGCATTGTATATATTTTGGTACTACAACATCTACTATCACCTCTAACAATAATGTTTTATACAACATATCTAGTTCAGGTACAAATAATGGTATTGGTTCATTTGGAACTACAAGTTCGTCAGATTTATCAGCTTGGAAATCTGCTAATAGTGCTGCCTACGATCAACAAAGTATAAGTGTAGATCCATTATTTACAGATGTGAACTTACAAAATTATACACCTACTGAAACTGCTGTAGAAAATATTGGAGCAAATGTTGGTGTATCTAAAGATATTAATGGGTTGTCTAGAATATTGGCAGCACCAGATCCTGGAGCATTTGAAGTACCAGCAGTTATTGGTATAGATTTGAGAGCCGAACAATTGGTTTCACCAGCTATTTCTGCAAAAGGTTGTTATAACACAGAAAATATTCAAGTATCTATCAGAAATAATGCTGCAACTGCTATAAACTTTGCTACACAAAATGCAACTGTAACTGTTACAGTTGCGGGTGCTGTAAATACAATTTATACTGCTGCCATTAATACCGGAACATTAGCATCAGGCGATGCATTAAATGTTACTGTATTTGCACCATCTTCTACCATTAATATGAGTAGTTTGGGTAATTATAATTTTACAGTAACTGTGAATATAAGTGGAGATGTTAACCCTACTAACAATACTATTATAGTTGATAGAGCAAAACTAAGTTTAACAGGAGGTACTGCAACAGCAACACCAGAAACTTATTGTGCAGTTGGAGGTACTCCAAAGTTAACTTCAACCGATGCTGAGGGGTATAATTCTGTAAAATGGCAACAAAGTATAAATGGAGGAACTACTTATACAGACATTACAAATTCTGATACATTAATTTATACATTACAAACAGCAATTGGTCAAAGTACTTATTTTAGAATGATAGCAGTTTGTGGTACCAATGAACAAACTAGTACAGCAGATAGTGTTGTCATTAATAATCCTCAAATACTTACTTCACAAGGAGCAACTCGTTGTGGACCAGGAAGTGTAACATTAACTGCAACAGCCAATGGCACAGCAGATGTACAATGGTATGAAGCATCAACAGGTGGAACAGCATTGTTTACTGGAGCATCTTTTACAACTCCAACAATACTCTCTACTAAAACATATTTTGCTGCTGCAAGTGAGGGGGGAAGTAGTGTAAGTACAGGAATTGTAAATGCTATCTCTACAACTGGTAATAATGGTTTTACAGATATTGGTTTAATGTTTAATGCGTCTGTACCGTTTACAATTCAATCTGTAGCTATTTATCCTATTGGAACAGGCGGTGCCGGAACTGTTACGATTGAATTGAGAAATTCAGCTAATACAGTACTTCAATCATTAGTAGCAAACGTAACAACAGCAGCTGCACCAGGGATTAAAACAGTTGTGCCAATAAACTTTAATGTTCCAGTTGGAACAGCTCATCGTTTGGTAGTTAATGGTGTTACAGGAGTAACTTCATTAATTCGTGAAAGTACCTTAGCCAACTTTACTTATCCTTACACTGTTCCAGGGGTAATGAGCATTACCTCTTCTTTTACAGGAGGTGCTTCATCTAGTTTTTATTATTATTTCTATGATTGGCAAATATCATCAAGTTGTGAAGGTACAAGAACACCTGTAACAGCTACCATTACAGCAGCAACTTCAATTGATGCAACTACTGTTGATTCTGTAATATGTAATGGAGCAAGTGCAGCATTAATAGTAAATAGTGCCAATACGAATTATACTTATAGCTGGACACCTGGTGCACAAACAAATGATACTATCAATGTTTCTCCATCTTCAACTACCAAATACTATGTAAATGCAACAGATAGCGTTACCAATTGTACAGCACTTGACTCTGTAACTGTTCAAGTGCAACCAATTTCAATAATTAATGCTTCACCAGCATCATTCTGTGTAACAGGCGATACTTCTATATTAAGGTTGAGTCCACTTACAGGTTATGCACCCAATACCATTCAATGGCAAACATCAACCAATAATGTTACGTATACAGATATACCTGGTGCAACCGGGTCTACTTATATTACACCTGTAAACAGTTCTACAACCTATTATAAAGCAATTGTAAAAAATGGGGCAGGGTTGGTTTGTTCTGATTCAACACAAAAAATATCGGTTAATAATCCTTTAATTATAGGAACAACTCCAGCTACACGTTGTGGCCCAGGAAGTGTAACCTTAAGTGCAACTGCTAACGCAACAGCAGCAATAAAATGGTATGATGCACCATCTGGAGGAGCAGCTTTATTTACAGGGAATTCATTTACAACTCCAACAATTCCTGCTACAAAAACATATTATGCAGTAGCTAGCGAAGGTGAAACTACTTTCAGAACTGGAATAGCTAATGCTATTTCAACATCAGGTAATACTGGTTATAATGCCATTGGGTTAATGTTTAATGCAACAGTTCCTTTTACTCTGGAATCTGTTGCCATTTATCCAATTGGTACTGGTGGTAGTGCAACTGTAACAATAGAATTAAGAAATTCTGCAAATACAGTTCTTGCTACATATACCGCAAATGTTACTACAGCACCTTTGCCAGGTGTTAAAACTATTGTTCCTTTAAACTTTAACGTACCCGCTGGTACAAATCATAGGTTGGTTATAAATGGAGCAACAGGGTTAACTTCTTTAATACGTGAAAGTACATTAGCTAACTTTGCGTATCCATATACAGTGCCAGGTGTAGTGAGTATTACATCTGCATTTACAGGAGGTGCAGCTTCATCATCTTTTTACTACTATTTGTATGATTGGCAAATTAGGTCTGGTTGTGAAGGTGCAAGAACGCCCGTAATAGCAACTATAACATCTGCACCATCTATTACAGCTACTTCTGTAGATTCTGTAGTATGTAATGGAGGAAGTGCCGCATTGACTGTAGCTAGTACGAATGCTAATTATATATATAGCTGGACTTCTGGTGGACAAACAAATGATACCATTAATGTTTCGCCATCTACAACTACTAAGTATTATGTAAACGCAACAGATACAGTTACCAATTGCACTGCAATAGATTCTGTAACAGTTCGTGTACAACCTAGGTCTTCCATCAATGCAAGTCCAAAAGATTTTTGTGTAGTTGGTGGGGTTGCAACATTAACTTTAAATCCTTTAACAGGATATGCACCTAATACTATTCAGTGGCAAACCTCAAGTAACAACGTAACATTTACAGATATTACAGGTGCTACAAATGCAACTTATACTTCACCAACTATTAATGCAACAACTTATTTTAAAGCAATTGTTAAAAACGGTGCAGGTGCTGTATGTTCAGACTCTGTTAAAGCAGTTGTAGTAAATAATCCAACTATTATTAGTACAACTCCAGCAACGCGTTGTGGTTCTGGAACCTTAGATTTAAGTGCAACTGCAAGTGCTGGCTTAAATGTTAATTGGTATGCAGCTTCAACTGGTGGTTCTCCTTTATTTACAGGCAATACATTTACAACACCAAGTATTAATAGTACAACAAACTATTATGCAACAGCAGGTAACGTGTTAAATGAGCGAGTTGGTAGAATTGCTCCAAATGTTCCAACAACTTTAAGTGCAGCAACAAGGGGCATATTTTTTAATGCTACGCAAGCATTTATACTAAAATCTGTTGTAGTATATCCATTTGCAGCAGGTAGCGGAACAGTGGCTGTACAAAGTAGTACAGGAGCTACCTTAGCTGGTCCAATCAATATTACATGGCCAGCTGGTACAAATGGTACAACTCCTCATACAATTTCATTAAACATGAATGTTCCCGCAGGAAATGATATGTTTTTGGTTATGACTACTATGAGTGGAAACTTAACTTACGAATTTGGAACTGGTTTTAATGGAACATATCCTTATACTTCTCCATCTTCGATAGTTAGTATAACAGCAAGTAGAGCAACTACAGCTACCCCTTCAACCACTACTTATTATTATTTCTACGATTGGGAAGTTTCTACAGGTTGTGAAAGTGCAAGAACCCTTGTAACTGCAACTGTTGATAACACACCAGGTTGTAATGCATTACCAGTTAGCTTAATTAATTTTACTGGTATAAAAGAAGTTGGTATCAACCGTTTAAGTTGGACAACTACTACAGAAACCAACAATGCAGGATTTAGTATAGAACGTAGTGCCGATGGTAGAAATTTTAGTAGCTTAACTTATGTGGCTACCAAAGCCGAAAATGGCAATAGCACAAATACCATCAACTACAGTTTTAATGATGTAAGAACTTTAACTGGTAACAATTATTACAGATTGAAACAGGTAGATAAAGATGGAAGAGCTACCTATTCGAGAATTGTATTAATCAAAGGCGATAAAGTAAGAGCTATAATGATTACTGGCTTGTATCCAAACCCTGCATCAAGCGAAATGAAGTTAACTGTAGAATCGCCTAGTGCTGAAAAAGTAACTGTACTAGTAACCGATATAACCGGAAAAGTTGTATTACAAACAGTTCAATCATTGGTAATTGGAAATAACACAATTCAATTAGGCGTATCTAACTTGGCCAATGGTAGTTATTTTGTAAAAATGATTTGCAGCAATGGTTGTGAAACAGGTGTTACAAAATTTGTAAAACAATAAAAATATTTACTAAGGCTGCCCTGTAAGCAGCCTTAGTAAATTATTGGGTATCTATTGAAAATGAATGAATTGGGTTCTTGAATGGTCTTTTTTTTATACTTTATTGAATTTTGTTCCAACAAAACTTGAGTTGTATAAAAAACATGGCTATTTTAGCAATCCTAACATTTTTAAAAAATTTATTCAGGAATGTTATCTATCTAATATCTATGCAACTAAACTAACGCTTATATTCTCTTGAAATACGCTAAACTATCCATTTATAATAACTGCATTATGAGACATTGCTACGCAACTTGTGTAGGTTTTAAAAAGCCTTTTCTATTTTTCTTGGTTTTATTTTCTTTGCTGTTCACTAAATTATCGGCACAAATAGATTATGCCATTGGTACAGGTACAGTTACCAATACAACCTCTAGTTATCCTGCAGCATTGCCGGATTTCTGGGAAGGGCATAAACAACAGTTTTTATATAGAGCTTCTGAACTTACAGGTGTAGGTATGACTCCAGGGTTAATTAATGCCATTAAGTTTAATGTAATTACAGGTAATTCAGGTACAAATTCTGCACTAGAACAGTATACGGTAAAAATTGCTACATCTAGTGTAACCACTTTAGATCAGGCAAGTTGGGAGCCTGTTAATAATACTGTTTTTGGTCCAGTAAACTATACAGCAACTACCGGGTTAAATACTTTTACTTTTAATACTCCATTTTTTTGGAACGGTTCGGATAATATTATTATTGAAATTTGTGGTGGAGATCCAAATAATAATAATGGTACTTTTTGGACAGATAATCCATTGGTTACATTAACTACAGGACTAACCTTTAATGGGTCAAGAGTTCATGCATCAGATAATAATGGAAATTTATGTGGTACAACTCTAACTACCAATGGCTCTGCAACGGTTACACCAACAAGTCGTCCAAATATCGTTTTTAATGTTACTCCTGCAGCTGCATGTACAGGAACTCCTAATGCAGGAACAGCGGTTTCTACATCTACTAACTTAGGCTGTGCTGGTGTTCCATTTAATTTAAGTTTAAGTGGAGCTACAGTTGCAACAGGGTTAGCTTATCAGTGGCAATCTTCGCCAGACAACAATGTTTGGACAGACATTACTGGTGCTACTTCATCTACATTAACAACAACTCAAACTCAAGCCATAAGACATTATCGTTGTGTAGTAACTTGTACTTCAGGGCCGGCAAGTGCTAATTCAATATCTGTTCAAGTAAATTCTGTTACTGGACCAACTTACGCAACATTACCAGTTGTAGAAAGTTTTGAAAATACTTGGTCTAACAGTTGTGGTACAAGAGATGTACCTAATCAATTCTGGTCAAACAGTCCAGCAACTGGTAATAATTCTTGGAGAAGAAATGATGATGGTAACGCAGCAGCTTGGACAACAGTAAACGGTGGTTATACACCTGCTTCATCGGCTGGCAATTTCTCTGCTCGTTTTCACTCATTTAATGCATCTGTGAATACTGCTGGTAGTTTGGATGTATTTATTAATGCCAATACAACTTCAGCAAATAAGCGTTTGCAATTTGATTTTATAAATACTAGTGGAACTGATAGTTTATCTATTTTACTTTCAACCGATGGTGGTACTACATTCACTCGTTTAGATAGTGCAGGTTTAGCAACAGCTTGGAGAACTAAAACTGTTTTCTTCACAACATTATCTGCAACAGCAGTTATTCGTTTTAGAGGTGTGAGCGATGATGGAGCAACTGATATTGGTTTAGACAATATTATTTTAAGTAATTGGGCAAACTGCAGTGGTACGCCAATTGGTGGAACTGCAACTGCATCGCCTTTAAATGCTTGTGCAGGACAAATAATTACCCTCAATGCAAGTGGGGTAGATGTTGGACCAGGTTTAACTTATCAATGGCAAGTTTCTACCGATGGTGGTACAACTTGGACAAATATTGCAGGTGCAACTACTTTCTCTGCAACTACTACACAGGTTGTAACTAGTCGTTACCGCTTAAATGTAACTTGTACTTTACCTGGTGGAAGTTCTGCTGCTTCAAGTGAAATAACTGTAACAAGTCCGCCAATCCCAGTGGGTACTTATACCATTAATAAAAATTTGCCTACCACTTGGCCGGCAGCTGGTGCTGCTTCAAACTTTAATAGTTTTGCTGCTGCTTACAGTGCATTAAACTGTGGTGTTGGTGGTGCTGTAATATTTGATGTAGTTGCTGGAACTGGTCCTTACAACGAACAACTAATTATCAATGGTACAGTTGCAAACACAAGTCCATTAAATACCATTACTTTTAAAGGAAATGGTAACACAATCGCATTTACTTCTACCAATGCCAATGAAAAAGCGGTTATTAAACTAAAAAATACCAAGCATTTTATATTTGATAGTTTAGTAGTAAATGCAAATGCAGGTACACAAGGCTTTGGGTTTCATTTAACCAATAACGCCGATAGTAATATCATTAGAAAATGTACCATAAATTCTTCACTAACTTCTACAAGTACTAACTATGCTGGTATTGTAATTAGTGGAACAGATGCAGATGCAATTGGAAATGGTACTACCCTGAGCGATTTTAATAAAATTGAAAATAACACCATCAATGGGGGTTATTATGGTATTACATTAACTGCAACTGTTGCTGGTGGTGCTAATGGCTTCAACCAAATAGTAGGCAATACCATTCAAGATTTTCATTTTCATGGTATCTATGTTGCAGGTAGTTATAATACGCTTATTTCAAAGAATACTATTACACGACCAACACGTACCAATGTTGGTGAATTCAACGGTATTTTCTTTACCACACAAAGTAATTCATGCTTAATTGAAAAAAATAAAATCATCAATCCTTTTGGAGGAGCACCAACAAGCACATCTGCTTTTTATGGTATTAACTTTAATTCAAGTAGTGGTTCATCGGGTAACGATAATTTCATTCAAAACAATGTAATTGCTGCCAATAATGGTAATGGATTACAGTATGGATTGTTCAATACTAGTTCAAACAATATTTGGTATTTTCATAATACTATTGCATTAGAAAATTTAACTGCAACTACTACTCAAGCAACAAGAGGGTTTTTCCAAACTGGTACATCTGGTGGATTATTATTCTATAACAATATTATTTCAATAAATCGTGGTGGTACAGGTCAAAAGCATTGTATACATGTTGCCACCAATACATTTTTTAGTGATAATAATAATTTTTATATTACTACTGAAAGTACCAATCATGTAGGTTTCTTTAACTCTAACAGAACTACTTTACAGGATTGGAGAAATGCAACTTCACAAGATGCTGCTTCTCTTGACTTTCAACCTGTATTTGCAAACGCAGCAACTTTTGATTACTCTCCAGCCAATGCTCTCATTGATAACAGAGGATTAGCATTGGGTGTTGTTGATGATGTGAATAGTGTAGTAAGAAGCACAACCACACCAGATTTAGGAGCTTATGAATTTATTGCTCCTGATTGTATTGCACCTCCTCAAGTTGGTGTTACGCAAGTTGCACCAACCAATACTTGTCAAGGTACACAGATTAAATTAAATGTAGTGATTGGTCCGTATGGAGCTAATCAAACATTCCAGTGGGAATTCTCAACCACTTTAGCAGGTACATATACCAATGTAGGTAATCCTAAATTAACACCAGATACTACCATTCTTGCTAATGTTACAGGGTACTATCGTTGTGCTATTACTTGCGGTGGAATTACTGTGTTAACAACCCCTATTTTAGTTAACGTAACCCCATCCTTGCCAGCTGGTACTTATACCATTAATGCAGGTGCACCAGTTACTTATGTGCCGGGTGTTACTGGAGGTAATTTCCAAACGTTTAATGCTACTAAAGCTGCAATGGTTTGTGGTATTAATGGTGCCGTAATATTTAATGTTGTTGCTAATAGCGGACCATATAATGAACAATTTATTTTAGATAGTATTGCTAGAACATCTGTTGTAAATACAATCACCTATAATGGTAATGGTAATACCATTGCATTCAGTTCAAATGCAAGTGCCGAAAGAGCTGTAATTAAATTGAACGGAGCCGATTATATTACTTTTGATAGTTTAACTATTGATGCAACTGGTGCAGGAACATTTGGTTATGGGGTACAATTAATTAATAATGCCGATACCAATACCATTCGTAAATCAACCATTTTAGCCTCTGAAAATTCTACCTCTCCTAACTATGCAGGTATTGTAATTAATGCAATAGGAGCAGGTGCAATTGGCGTTGGTAATACTTTTTGCGATGGCAATACATTTGATAGAAATACAATTATTGGAGGTTTTTATGGTGCAACTTTAGTAGGTAGTGCAACACAATTGATTACCGATAACAAGTTTACCAATAATACATTTAGAGATTTTTATAGTTTTGGTTTATATGTTGCAGGAACTAATAGAACTTTAATTGAAGGAAACAATTTCTCTCGACCAACAAGAACAACTGTAGCAACAGCTTATGGAGTTTACTCAACTGCTGCTTTGAGCAACAATTTGGTAATTTCAAAAAACCGAATCACCAATTTATGGGGTGGTTTGCCAACTGCAACTTTACCTGCTTATGGTATATACCACAATAATGTAAATGCTGCTATAGGAAGCGAAAACATTGTAAGTAATAACTTGATTTATTCATTAAATGGAAATGGAGCTCAATATGGTATTTACAATGCTACATCAGCAGGTGTAAATTACTATCACAATACAATTGCATTAGATGAAACTGCAAGTACATCTACAGGTGCTACAGCTGGTTTTTATCAATCAGGTTCAGCAAATGCCATTCGATTTGTAAATAATATCATTAGCATTACTCGTGGGGGTAATGGTATTAAACATGCGTTATTTTATGCAATCACTACAAGTGGAATTACCTCTAACTACAATGATCTTCATGTAAATGCGGGTGGAACTACCAATAATATTGGACGTTGGGGCTCTACTAATTATAGCACTCTCTCAGCTTGGCAAGCTGGTTCTAATTTAGATGCCAATTCTTTTAGTTTAGATCCAATTTTTATTGATCCAGCAACTGGCGATTATAAGCCACAAGCTTTATCAATTGATAATAAAGGGTTGAATACGGTAGGTATTACTACAGATATATTAAATTTAAATAGAAGTTCAACAACACCAGATATTGGAGCTTATGAGTTTATACCAGCTCCTTGTCCTGTTATCTTAAATGCAGGTACTGCAACTGTTACACCTTCATCTGGTTTGTGTTTAGAACAGCCTATACGTTTAAACTTAACTGGCTTTAGTGCATTGGGGTCTTTAACTTTCCAATGGCAACAGTCTGCTAATGGAACAACTGGTTGGACAAACATTGGTCCATTATTATTCACTCCAGCATTCGACACATTAACCAATGTTAAAACGTACTATCGTTGTTTGGTTTCTTGTGCAAGCAATAGTGCTTTCTCAACGGTAGTTCAAATGAATTTGAATAATATTTTACCGGGTGGTACTTATACCATTGATGCAACTCAACCTACAAACTGGCCAGTTCCAAACCCTGGACCAAATGCCAATTTCCAAACTTTCCAAGAAGCTGTAACTGCATTGTCTTGTGGTATTCAAAGTTCAGTTGTATTTAATGTGAAGCCAGGTACGTATAATGAGCAAATTAGAATTCCTTATATTCCAGGAACTTCTGCTTCTGCTACTGTTACATTTAAGGCTGAAAACGGTAATCCTGCCTCGGCAGAATTAACTTTTGCTTCAACTGTTACTAACGCTAACTATACATTAAGATTTGATAGTACTAAGTATATTTATTTCAGAAATTTAACCATTAGTGCAACAGGCACAAGTTTTGGTAGAGCTGTTGATTTTGCTGGTACATCGGCATTTGATAGCCTTACCAATTGCATTATAAATACACCTTTAGTAGAAAACGCTTCAGCCAATTATGCAGCTGTGCATGCATCTTCATTTAGAGGTAGCAATATTGTTATTAAAGGCAACACTATTAACAATGGTTCTGCAGGTATTTTCTTCTCAGGTTTTTCTGCTGCTAATAGAAGCAATGATAACGTAATTGATAGTAATACTGTTAATGGAGCTTATCAATATGGTATTTACAGCAACTTTACCAATTTGCTGAAAGTGAATAAAAATACTGTTAATGTAGCACCAATAACATTCTCATCGGCTTACGGAATTTATACAACTGAGAACGATTCATTATATCAAATAATGAATAATAAAATTATCATCAATAATACCAGCGGAACTCAGTATGGCATTTTCGTTAATGCAAGCAATGGGTCTATCATTAACAGAGGCAAGTTAATGAACAATGATATTCTTGCTAGCACCGGCAATACAGGTAGTATTTTTGGAATTTATATAAGTGCATCTCCATTTATCAATGTATTCAATAACACTGCTAGCATCAATACTACAGGGTTGTCTTCTTATGGTATTTATTGTAATAACTCTTCTAATGGCGATTATTACAATAACTCAATCAATAGCATTGCAACTTCAACTGCAAACAACAACTTTGCGGCATATTTCTTAAATACTTCTGCAACAGGATTGAATGTTCGTAATAACATTTTCTCACATAAAGCTGGAGGAAGAGCAATGTTTGTTGGTAATTCTAGCAACATTGTGAGCAACTACAATATGTTGTTTACTACAGGTGCTGTGTTAATCAATAGACAAGCACCAACAGCAAACAATTTTGCAACTTTAGCTGCATGGAGTAATGCAACCTTACAAGATGTATTCTCTATAGGTATGAATCCTGCATTTGTAAGTGATACAGATTTAAAACCAAACCTTACCAATACCGATGTTTGGGCTATTCATGGAAGAGGTGTACAAATTGAAAATAATAATATAGATCATGATGGCAATACCCGTCCTACAACATTAATTGCAGGTGTACCAGATTTAGGAGCTTATGAATTTTTCCCAACTGTTCAACCTACAGTTATGTTGGCAACTCCTGCTACACCAGCAGCTAACACTACGCAAGTATTTAGTTTTGGTACCGATACTGTAATGAGAATTAAATGGTCGGCAACGCCACCTCCAAGTGTAGAAGTAAGACGTTTCTCAGGTGTTGTACCAACTGGTTTAGCAGCAGCTAATTTAGACTCCATGTATTTCTATACAAAAGTAGATATACCGGGTGGTGGAAATTATGGCTATGATGCTGAATTATATTATATAGATAGTTGGTTAGGTTCTATACCAGAGCCTTCTCAATTAGGTATTGGTAAAACAAACTCAAATAATGTTTGGGGTGTTGGTTATACGAGTAGAAATGAATTGGCAAAGCGTAGATTGCATCAAACCGATATGAACTTTTTGGATCGTTTTACAGGTTTAACCAATCCTTACGCACCGCCTATTTTACCAGATAGAGATAGCTCAAACAGAGGTAAACGTTTCTATTTTGCTTATGCAATCAATCAGTTGAATGGAGATCAAGACATGGTTGTTTATTTAAGTGCAGGTGATGAACCAGCTAATGTTCAAGTAAGAGTCAACGGTACTACATGGACTAGAAATTATTCTATACCTGCAAATACAGTAATTAGTACTGAAAACCTGCCTAAAACTGGTGCTGATAATGCTTTTTTAAATGCACCGGGTATTTTTGATAGGTCGGTAGAAATTATAAGTGATGTATCAATTGTAGCTTATTCACATGCCATTGGTTCTGCCTCTTCTGGTGCATGTATGTTATTACCTGTAGGTGTTTGGGGCTATGAATATAAAACCTTAGGAATTACACAAGATTATGGGTTGAATTCATTTGCATATTATTATGTAATTGCCGATAACGATAATACAGCTATTGAAGTTACGAGTGTTGCAGGGGTGCCTGTTCAAAATACAGCACCTGGTTTTGTGCCTGGTACGCCTCAAACAGTTATTTTAAATAAAGGCCAAGTATTACAAATTGTAGCTACTTCTCAAACACAAGAATTAAGTGGAAGTTTAATAAAAGCAGTTGCTAATAGTGCTGGTAAATGTTTCCCAATTGCAGTATTTAGTGGTAGTTCAAGAACTTCAATTGATGTGGGAACATGTAATTTTAGCGGTGGAGACTTTATAATGCAACAAAATTTCCCAATTACAGCTTGGGGGCGTAGATACTTAACTGCTCCAACATCGTTCAGTAGTGTAGCATTTAATACAGCCTCTAATCCATTTGCTACAAATGTGTTTAGAGTTGCAGTTCAAGATCCAACTACTGTGGTCAGAAGAAATGGTGTTCCATTAACAGGATTGGTGAATAATCATTACTATCAATTCATTTCTGGTCAAGGCGATTTTATTGAGTCAGATAAACCAATCATGATGGCTCAGTATACTGGTGATGGAGATTGTATTGGTGGTTCTGGTGTAGGTGATCCTGAGATGATTTATATCAGCCCAATTGAGCAAGGGATTAAAAAAGTTGCTTTTTATAGGAATACTAGACAAAGTATTACAATCAATTTATTAACAATGATTGTCCCTACTAATGGATTGCCATCATTGAGAATTTTTGATGGAACTACATTAATCGCCCCTGATTATACATATACTCATCCAAGAAATGGCGATCCAAGTTTAAGAGGGGTAAATTATACGGTGGTGATTAAACGTTGGGATCCTGCTGCTCAACAACAAGTACGTGTTGAGTGCGATAGTGCATTTACTGGTATTACTTATGGTTTAGGTAATGTAGAAAGTTATGGTTACAATATGGGTACTTTAGTGAAGAATTTAAGAGCAACTGGTAACCCTTCTACAGTTAGGCCGGGTGGAGGTGTAAATACTCAGTACTCATGTATCAACTCACCTTTTAGTATAACAGTTAAGTTTCCTTTAGTAACCACAAGTATTACATGGAAATTTAGCCAAGTACCTAATATAACTCCTAATACAGATGTTACAATTAATAACCCTGTACCAACAGACAGTACTATAATTAATGGCGACTTGTACTATTTCTTTACCTTACCTCAAACCTATAGTTTTAATACTCCTGGTGTTTATTACATACCAATAACGTTTACAGAACCAACCATTGGTAGTTGCGATAATAGTCAAACAGATTTGATTCCAATTCAAGTAATTCCTTCACCAGCTATTGGTTTTAATGTAACCTTTAATGGTTGTGCTGGAAATACTGCAACGTTTACAGCAGATGCTCAAAGCCCTAATGGTGTAATAGTTAACCAATGGAATTGGACTTTAAGTAATAGTACAACAACAACTGGTCAAACTGTAACCATAAATTATCCAACTGCTGGTACATTTATCGAAAAATTAAGTGTTATAACTGACGATGGTTGCATAAATGATAGTTCTCGCCAAGTTATCGTAAATCCATTACCAACCGTAAATGTAGTTACCGATTCTATTGCAGTATGTACAGGCGATAATGTAACCTTTACAATTCAAGCACCAGTTACAGGTACAACGTATAATTGGTATGCAACTGCAACTTCAACAACCATACTCTTTACAGGTACAGCTTATACCATTAACAACGTAACTGGTAATGAAGAGTTTTATGTAGAAGCTGTTGCTTCAACAGGTTGTATTAGTGCAACAAGAAAACGAGTAAAAATTAGTTTATTGTCTTTAATCAATGCACCGGTAGTTACCGTTTCGGCTTCTGCACCAACGAGTGTAACATTTAGTTGGGCTGCTGTAACTGGAGCATCTACTTATCAAGTATCTGTTAATGGTGGAGCATTTGTAACACCAAGTTCTGGTGCTACAGGCTTAACACATACAGTAACAGGTTTAGGTACTTTACAAACAACCAGTGTTGTGGTAAGATCGGTTGGTGTAAATACTTGTCAAACCGGAACATCTGTTGCGGTTTCAGGTTGTACTAATTCGCCTGCTGTAATTACGCCAGATGTAATTACCACATGTATTGGTAGCAATGTAACCATTGCTGTTAATAACCCAGAGCCTGGTATTACTTATACATGGTATAATGCAATTAGTGCTGGAACTTTATTAGCAACTGGTAATAGTTATACCATAAATAATATTGCTGGAAATACTTTAGTATATGTTCAACAAGCATCAGCAACTTGTACTGCAACTCAAAGAAAATTAGTTACCATTAATACCTTACCAATTTTAGCAAAACCAGTTGTAACGGTAAATACAAGTTTATCTACACCAACTTCAATTGCATTCGATTGGGTTGCTGTAACTGGAGCAACAAGTTATCAAGTAAGTATAGATAATGGTACAACTTGGAATACACCAAGTACAGGTTCTACAGGATTAAGACATGTAGTAAGTGGTTTACAACCAAACACTAGTGTTACTATCTTGGTAAGAGCTTTAGGCAGCATACCTTGTCAAACAAGTATCAGCGATGCTGTAACAGGTAGAACTTTAATCGATCAGATTTATGTACCAAATGCATTTAATCCAAGCTCTTCAAATCCTGCAAACAGAGTATTAAGAGTGTATGGATATGTAATTCAAAGCATGCAGTTTATGGTGTTTAATCAGTGGGGAGAAAAAGTGTTTGAAACAACCAATCAATCTAATGGATGGGATGGAAGTTACAAAGGCAAACAACAGCCTGCAGGTGTTTACATTTATGTATTGAAAATGACTTTACAAAATGGTACACAATCTGAAATGAAAGGTTCTATTAATTTAATTCGATAATTCGATTAGTTTGCTGTTGCTTACAGCTAAAATGCGATTACAATGAACGTACAGTTAAATTTTTTCAACAAATCAAAGCAGGGCTTTATGGCTCTGCTTTGCTTATTGTTTTTTGCAAATGCAATACATGCCCAAACTGTTTCAAACAGAGGTAGGGAATTTTGGGTAGGTTACGGACACCATCAGTTTATGGAGCCTGGTCAGAGTAATTCTATGGACATGGTGCTTTACTTAAGCAACGATAACCCACAAGCAACAGCAACTGTTAAAGTAACCATTTTTGGTGTGGGCAATCCCAACTTATCTGCTACTCGGTGGGAGAGAACTTATGTAATAGCTCCTTCAACTGTTATATCAACAGGTACAACCAATGCCAATTCATTTACTGCTGGTGCAGGTGTAGTTGGACCAATGCCAAAAGCTGGTGCAATTGATGCAAGATTGGTTTCAGATCCACCACCATTAGGTTCTGGGGGAGCTGGGATTTTCGATAAAAAAGGAATTTTAATTACTAGTGATATTCCAATTGTTGCTTATGCACATATTTATGGTAGTGCATCTTCTGGTGCAACCATGTTATTGCCTACAGAGGCTTGGGGATATTCTTATGTGTCATTAAATAGCAGACAAAGCTATGCATCTAATTGTTATAATTGGATGTACATAGTTGCTAAAGAAGATAACACAGTTGTTGAAATTACACCTTCTGTGCTTACAAGAGCACAAGACAAAACTGGATTAGCTCCTGGAGTTACAAAAACAATCACCCTACAAAAAGGTCAAATTTATCAGGTAATTGGAGCCAATGATGGTGCAGATGCCAATGGTAATGGAGGAGGTTCTAGTACTGGTAAAGAATTAACGGGTACAAAGGTAAAATCTGTAGCACCCCCCAATGGAACTTGTAAACCTATTGCAGTTTTTGCGGGTAGCAGTAGAACATCTAACCCTGCTAGTTGTGGCAGTGGTGGAGGGGATAATGATAACCAACAATTATTTCCACAACAAGCTTGGGGTAAAAGATATTTAACTACTCCTTTCTCAGGTTCTCAGTCACCATCATCATTTGGTACTTCAACTTACAAAATTGCAGTGGCCGATCCTACCACTATTATTAGAAGAAATAATCAAGTTCTAACTGGATTATTAAACGGAAATTATTATCAATACGAGAGTAATACTCCTGATTACATTGAATCGGATAAACCAATTATGATTTGTCAATTTATGACTGGTGGTGGTTGTTTGCCAGGTGGTTTAGGTGACCCTGCTATGGCTGTTATTAGCCCAATTGAACAAGCCATAAAAAGAACTGGATTTTATAGAAATTCTATGGAAGGCATTACAATGGGATACTTATCATTAGTTGTTCCAACTGCTGGTTTACCTTCTCTCAGAATCGACGGATCGAATACATTTAATTATACAGCCCCTCACCCAAATAGAGCAGGTTATTCTATTGTTGTTAGACAATGGACAGGAACTGGCGGTCCTGGCGGCACGAATAGAGGGCAATCAATTGCTACTTGTGACTCTGGTTTCACTGCTGTTACCTATGGTTTGGGTAGTGTAGAAAGTTATGCTTACAATGCTGGTACTAACTTAGAAAACTTAAGTGCATTACCAGGCTATTACAATTCTACAGATACCTCTTCTATTACCACTGTACATCCTTGGGGTTTCTTTGGTATTCCAATGAATATTGGGGCTTATTTAGCATATAAACCAACTAGTATTACTTGGAAGTTATCGGCACTTAATAGTGTAATTTCTTCACCAACACCTCCTTTATCTAATATTACTCAAAACAATCCAGTCCCATTAGATTCTACAATCATTGGTTCTGCAAAATTTTATCTGTATCGTTTGCCTGGTTTATATACGTTTAATAGTGTGGGTACATTTTATTTGCCACTTACACTCACAAGCCCTGATGCATTTTCAGGAGGATGTAGTAATCAAGACGAGACTCAAATACCTATTTTAATAAAAGTTAAACCAACTGCTAGTTTTACATCAACTCAAACAGTGGGTTGTGGTATAGATACTACTAAATTTACTTCTCCAGCTATCACTGTAGAAGGCTTGAATGTAATTAGATGGAAATGGCAATTTACTGCTAATCCAGCCGACACATCCAATCTTCGTAATCCAGCTTTCAGGTTTCCTAATGCTGGTTCATTTCCTGTTAAATTACTCATCTTAACACAATATGGCGGTATAGATAGTATTACCCTTAATGTAAATGTTCAATCGGGTGGTCAACCACAATCTCCTTATAATACAAGTGCAACAACGGTTTGTTTGGGTCAACCAATTACGTTTACACCAACCTCTGCAGTTGCAGGTACAACAGGTTGGTGGTGGAATGTAGGTCAAGGTACTCCAACGACTGTAGCAAATAGTACTGCACAAACCGTTACCTATACTGCTGCTGGAACGTATCAAGTAAGGCATACTATTATTGGTACAGGAGCAAGTTTTCCTTGCCCTGCTGATACCGTTACTAAAACAATCACTGTTTCCGCAACTCCTGTGATTAGAGATTCTTCATTCACCACCCCAACAAGTTGTGGCGGAACCGATGGAACCATTAGATTGAATGGATTATCTACTAACACTCCGTTTGAAGTTACTTATACATTTGGAGGAAATACCATTAGTATCAATCGTACTTCTAATGATACTGGTACTGTAATTATTCCAAACTTAGGTATTGGTAAATATACCAACCTATTTGTAAAAGTGGGTAACTGTACTTCTAATATTGTTGATTCTGTTGTATTGGTAAATCCAAACCCACCTGCTACACCAACAGCTTCAAGCAACAGTCCTGTTTGTGCTGAAACTCCTTTAAACTTAACAGCTTCTACATCAATAGTTGGTACTGTTAGTTATAGTTGGACAGGACCCAATGGTTTTGCAAGCACTACTCAAAATCCAGTGATTAATTTAGCTCAAGTGGCTAATAGTGGAAATTATATTGTTACTCTAACGCAAAATGGTTGCACCTCATTACCAGATACTGTTGAAGTTTTGGTGAAACCAAAACCATTGATTTCAAGTACATCAAAAGTAGACCCTGCAACTTGTGCAACCAATACAGGTTCTATTTCTTTGAATGGATTAATGAAAGATTCTGTTTATACAGTTGCATACACTTATAATACTAATGCTGTAAGTACACAAATGACTGCCAATGCAAGTGGAATAATTGTTATTCCAAATTTATTTGCAGGAAGCTATACCAATATTACTGTTACTTTTAATGGTTGCATTTCTGCTGCTGTTGCATCAATTAGTTTACAAGATCCAAATCCACCAGCTACCCCAACCATTAATCCAATTGCTCCAATTTGTGCTGCTACAACTTTATCGTTGAATGCAAGTTCAGCAACCCCTGGAGTTACATATAGTTGGACTGGGCCAAATGGTTTTACTAGTGCACTACAAAATCCATCTATTACTAATGCAAGTTTAAATGCAAGTGGAACGTATACTGTAAAAGCAACTTTGAACAGTTGTGTTTCAAGCGATGCTACAGTGAATGTTACAATTAAAGTTATTCCAACCATAAGTTCAAGTAGTAGTACTAATCCAACAGCATGTGCTACTGCAACTGGTACAATTGTTTTAAATGGATTAACGCCCAATACAACTTATGGGGTGAATTATACAAAAGACAATGCACCTGTTACTGCAAGTTTAAGCTCTAATGGTGCTGGTACTGTAACCATTACAGGTTTAGCATCTGGTTCTTATAGCAATGTTATATTGTCTTCAAATGGTTGTAATTCATTACCGGCAGGACCATTTAATTTAGCCGATCCAAATCCACCTGCTACACCTGTTGTTGCTGGTGATATATCTTTATGTACAGGCCAACCTTTAAATTTAAGTGCAACCTCTAGTACAGCAGGGGTATCTTATAGATGGATTGGTCCAAACGGTTTTAATTCTACCGTTCAAAATCCTTCTTTTCCAAGTGCAACAGCATCATTAACAGGTTCATATACTGTAACTGCAACTTTAAATAGTTGTACATCATTACCTGCATTTATTAATGTAGTGGTAAATACAACACCTGTGATTAGTTCAAGCGGTAGAACAAATCCTGCAACCTGTGATGCAACAACTGGTACAATTAGATTAAATGGATTGGCTGCTAATACAGTTTATTCAGTTGCTTATACAAAAGGCTCTACACCTACAACAGTTACCTTAACAAGTAGTGCTGCTGGAGTAATAACAATTGGTTCATTAGGTGCAGGAACTTATAGTTCAATTAGTGTTACGTTAGGAACATGTCAATCCAATATCGTTGGACCATTAACTATTTCAGATCCAGTTCCCCCTGCAACTCCAACTATTACCAATAACAGTCCTTTATGTGCCGATGCTACTTTGAATTTAACTTCAAACTCAACAACAGCAGGTGTTACTTATACTTGGACAGGACCAAACGGATTTACTGCAAGCACTAAAAATATTACTATACCAAACGCTACTCCTGCAATGAATGGTACTTATACTGTTGAAGTGGCCATTAACAATTGTAAATCAACGGCAAGTACCATTGTAGTGATTAATCCAAATCCTGTAGTTGATTTTTCAGCTCCTGCATTTGTTTGTATGCCAAATGGTGTAGTAGCTTTTACCAATAATTCTACCATCAGTTCTGGTACATTGAATTACAGTTGGAACTTTGGCGACGGAAGTCCGTTGTCAACTGCAACTAACCCTAATAAAGTGTATACAGCTGCTGGTAACTATCCAGTTCGTTTAATTGCAACTTCTGGTGCAGGATGTTCTAAAAATGTAGTGAAAAATTTCAATGCGTTCTTTAGTAAACCTGTGGCTAATTTCAAAGCCAATCCAGATACCGTTTGTCAAGGTACAACCAATTCTTTTGAAGATTTAAGTTCGGCTCCAAACAGTGCCATTACAACTAGAAGATGGAATTTTGGCGATAACAATACATGGATTACTTCGGCTAACTTAACACAATCTAAATTGTATACACAGCAGGGTAATTATCAAGTTAAATTAGTAGTTACCAATACACAGGGTTGTGTTTCTGATACAGCGAAGAAAAATATTCGAGTTTGGGTTCAACCAATTATTGATGCTGGTCCTTGGTTTATTGTGCCTCAGGGTTCTGTGATTAGAATGAATCCAACAGCCAATGATTCTACTACTGTTACATTTAGATGGACGCCAGCAATAGATTTTGCTACGCCTAATGTATTAAGACCAAGTTTAACTGCTAATAAAGATCAGCTCTATACATTAACTGCAACAGCACCTGGTAATTGTACAGCCATTGATACTGTTTCAGTAAAAGTATTAAAACAAATAACCATACCTAATGCATTTTCACCAAATGGTGATGGGGTGAATGAGAGATGGGAAATTAAAAACTTGGGTGATTATTCTTTTGCAACCGTTGAAATATTCAATCGTTATGGTCAAGTAGTGTATTTCTCAAATGGCTATTCACTGCCTTGGGATGGAACAATGAATGGCAATCCGTTACCAGTGGCTACTTACTATTATATTATTAAGTTCAATAATCGTTTCCCAACATTATCGGGTTCGGTTACTATTGTTAGATAAAACCAATAAATGCTAATTGTAATGAGAGTATTTTTAAAATCAAGTTTTCTATTGGGATGTTGTTTGTTCTTTGTAGCATTGAAATCTAATGCACAGGTAGATCCTCATTTTTCTCAATATTACATGTATCCATCATTTTTAAATCCTGCACTTACTGGTGCTTTTGATGGCGATTATAGAGTAACTGGTATTTACCGTTCTCAGTGGGGTAGCATTACTTCACCATTTTCAACACCAGGTGTAGCAGCCGATTTTGTAGGTGAAAAAAGCTTAAACTATGGAATGAGCATTTTACAACAAAGTGCTGGAGATGGAGGCTATAACTACTTAACAGCTTATGGTAATGTTGCTTATACTGGTGTACGTTTTGGTGCAATGGGTAACCAACGTTTGGTATTTGGGTTACAAGGTGGAATTATTCAAAGAAGATTCAATCCTTCTAAACTTTCTTGGGGCGATCAGTGGAATCCAATTACAGGATACAATGCTGCAAACCCAACCACCGAATTTTTAAATAGAACTTCTGCCACATCTTTCGATGCAGGTGCAGGTGTTTTATATTATGATGCCGAACCAGGAAAAAAAGCCAATTTTTTTGGTGGATTTTCAGCTTCTCATATCACAATGCCTGATGACCAATTTAGTGCAACTGGTACCGAAAAATTACCTGTTCGTTATACCTTACATGCAGGCGTTAGATTAAGAGTGAACGATCAATTCTTTATTACACCCAATGCATTATACATGCGTCAGCGAACAGCTACTGAAACTATGATTGGGGCTTATGCTCAAATGAAATCACCAGTTTCTGGTACCGATCTTTTATTTGGGTTGAATTATAGAATTAACGATGCATTTTCTCCTTACGTTGGCTTCAATTACAAAAACTTTACTTTAGGTATGAGTTACGATGTAAATGCTTCTGATTTAAGCAAAATACAAAGAGGTGCAAATAGTTTTGAAATTTCTTTATCCTTCATCGGGCGTAAGAAAACTCAAACTCCTGAAACCGAATTTGTTTGTCCTAGATTATAATAGACCCAGTTCATACAATGAATTAACCTAAACGCTTGCAAATGCAACAACATTTAATTAACATGAGAAAGTTACTTTTTATATCATTCATTTCTTTTTTTTCATTGGCTTCATCGGCTCAAGTTATTTACGATTATTTAAAAGCTGCTGATGCATATTTTGATAAAGGCGATTATAATTCGGCTGCTATTTATTACGAAAAATATTTAGGTACTGGCAAAACAAAAATTAAAGGAGAAGAATATGATCCTTATACAGTAAAAGCCTTAACCAAGCAACAAAAAATTGCTGTAAGCAATAAGCAACAAGCCATTTATAAATTGGCTGAAAGTTATCGTCTTTTAAACTTTCATGTAAAGTCCGAACCATATTATGCACAAGCAGCAAAATTTGATAGTTCATTATTTCCGTTAGCCAATTATTGGCACGGCAAATCATTAAGAGCTTTAGAAAAATATGCCGATGCTGAAATTGCTTTTAATAAATACATATCCATTAATGCTGCTGGTGGAAAGTATGTAGAAGATGCAAAAAGAGAAATTAAAAATTTGCAATTTATACAGCAGCAATTGGCTAAAAAAGATTTGGATTTATACAAGGTAAATAAAACAGCTGTAGTAAATGGACAAGGTGCCAATTATGCACCAGTAAAAGTAAATGCCAACACCATTTGGTTTACATCAACACGTAGCGATAGTGGTGCAGCAAAAAATAATGTACACAACAACAAAGTGTATGTTGCTAGTTATAGTGATGGCGTTTTAAACACAGTAAAAAAAGCCAATCTTCCAGCAACCAATCAACATCAAGGTGTTGTTAGTGTAACGCCTGATGGTAATACTGTTTTCTTAACTCGTTGGACAATTGCTGCTGGTAAAAAAATAGCTACATTATATGCAAGTAAAAAATCTGGCGACAATTGGAGTGAACCAACTCTATTAGATAACTCAGTTAATGTAGATGGAGCTAGTGTACAACAACCTTTTGTTATGCCCGATGGCAAACAATTATTGTATGCTAGTGATAGAAAAGATGGATTGGGAGGTTTTGATATTTGGAGTGTTGATTTAGATGCAACTGGAAATCCAGTTAATGGGACCTCTAAAAACTTAGGTGCACCCATTAATACTTCTTATGATGAACAAGCTCCTTATTATCATGTTCCATCTGCTAGCTTAGTATTTTCAAGCAATGGAAATGTTGGAATGGGTGGTTACGATTTCTTTCAAAGTAAAGGAACTCTAGGAAACTGGTCAATTCCAGAAAACTTAGGTTATCCATTGAATTCTGTAAAAGACGATTTGTATTTTACTTGTAATGGCAATGCAAAAAATATTTTAGGCGAAGTTTTATTTAGTTCAGATAGAGGAAGTGATTGTTGCTTAGAAATGTATGCATTAAGCAAAATTCGTCCACTAAAACAAATTCAAGGTGTAGTAGTTGATTGTGATACAAAACAACCACTTAGTGGTGTATCTGTAGCTGTAACTAACAACAGCAATAAAGTGGTATTTAATGCAACTACTTCATCAAATGGAGCCTATTCTTTTATTGCTGAAGATTTTGATGCATTAACCACAGCAGGAAGTTTAACTGGGTATAAGCCAAACAGTGTATCAACCAATGCAATTACCAACGATGCAATCATCAATCAAACTTTAAATGTTTTATGTTTAAATAAAATTATTGATACACCACCTCCTCCACCTCCAGCTGTAGATACAGTAGTTGTGATGGATAATATTTATTTTGCATTCAATAAAGCTACCATTTTAGCAGAATCTTATGAAGCTATTGATAACCAAATTTTAGGCATGTTAAATAAATATCCAACAATGGTAATTGAAATTGGTGGACATACAGATAGTCAAGGTACAGATGAATATAACTTAAGATTATCTCAAGCAAGAGCCGAATCGGTGAAGAAATACTTGATTGAAAAAGGCATTGCTGCAGATAGAATTGAAGCTAAAGGTTATGGCGAAACCAAGCCAGTTGCTCCAAATACAATCAATGGAAAAGATAATCCAGAGGGTCGTAAGAAAAATAGAAGAACTGAATTTAA
The DNA here is from genome assembly GCA_943368735.1 of Rhizobium sp. Q54. GTDB lineage: Bacteria > Bacteroidota > Bacteroidia > Chitinophagales > Chitinophagaceae > UBA1930. Next base: position 308,357 of record CALRLQ020000003.1, read on the forward strand.
AGTATTGCACTACTAATACATTTAAATTGTATAAAAAATGTCTCGAAATTGTTCGAGACATTTTTGTTAGAAGTTGTTTTTACTTCGCAAAAAAATATTCTTTAGAGCAACTAAGGTTATTACATCAGTGTTGTTATGTTCAAATATGAAATGGCTAAAGTCTATAAAAAACGAAGTTTTTTCTTTGTGTTCTTTGCGACTTAGGAGTAAATAAAAAAAACATTTGTTTATAAGTAATTTATATTATCTGTCATTAACAGGTGTTGGCCAAAAGCTTGTATTCAACTATAATGAACAACTTAAAGTTTAAACAATATTGCTCAAATGAAATTCAACAATACCAACATTATACTTGCTACTTTAACTGATGCATCTGCAATTGTGCAGCTATTAAACAATGCATATAGAGGAGAAGCTTCTAAAAAAGGTTGGACAACCGAAGCCCACTTAATTAGTGGTAATCAACGTGCCAATCAACAGCAAATCGAAGAGTTATTACAACAAGAACATTGTTGCTTTTTAAAATATGTGTGTCATGACGAGCAAGTAGTAGGTTGCGTTAACTTACAAATTAAATCAGAAGGCCTTTATTTAGGCATGTTTAGTGTGCATCCATTGCAACAAGGTGCAGGTATTGGTAAAGAATTGTTATTGGCAGCAGAAGAGTATGCAAGGACTAAAGGCATTCAAAGAATTTATATGACTGTAATTGATGCAAGAACAGACTTGATTGCTTGGTACGAAAGAAATGGATACACCAATACCCATATTACTATACCATTTGAAGAAGATGCTATTTCTGGGAAGCATTTACAAAAGTTGCGTTTTACTTTATTGGAGAAATATGTGTAAAATGAAAAAACTATAAATATGCTTTTACAATCTTAAAAACATATTTGGTATTCTAAAACGAACACCTATCTTTGCCGCCATTTAATCACTTAAAGGAGGTATATCAAATGCTTATTATCGATTCAAAAGATTGCGAAAACATTGACAAGGCTCTAAAAAAATACAAGAAAAAGTTTGAAAAAAGTAAAACTTTATTGCAATTAAGAGACCGTCAAACTTTCACTAAACCTTCTGTTGTACGCAGAACTCAGGTGTTAAAAGCAATTTACAAGCAGCAATTAGCTACAGGTCAATTAGATTAATAGTAAACACTATTATCACTAATATATTTAAGTAGTTTAAGTTTCGTAACTTAGGCTACTTTTTTTATGCATATCATTCAACAAACATATCCTCAGGTACAAATTTTTTTAAACTACTTAAAGTTTGAAAAACGTTATTCGCAACATACTATTATTGCTTATACCAACGATTTAGAGCAGTTTTTTAATTTTTTAATACAAACCTACGATAGCCCAGCTTTAACCAGCATTACTGCTATGTATGTGAGAACCTGGTTGGCACAATTAAAAAGCACAGAAGACCTTACGGCTAAAAGCATGAATAGAAAAATCTCTAGTTTAAAATCTTTTTTTAAGTATCAGTTGAAAGTGGGCAATGTACAACAAACGCCCATGACCACAGTTGTGTCTCCAAAAATTAGTAAACGGTTACCGGTATTTGTAGAAGAAAAAAACATCCATACACTACTTACACATGTTGAATTTACCAACGATTGGAAGGGACAAACTGAAAAATTAGTACTTGAGTTATTTTATGCTACCGGTATGCGTTTAAGTGAGTTAATTCAGTTGAAAGAATCGCAAATAGATGTTGCTAATCAACAAATAAAAGTATTAGGTAAAGGCAATAAAGAACGTATTATTCCTATTTCTGCTACACTCATGCAGTTGTTACGAAATTACCTGATCAATAAACCACAAGATTTAAGAGTATTACCCAATGTATTTGTAAATAATAAAGGCAAAGCTTTACAACCCCGTACTGTATATGCATTTGTAAAGCAATATTTGGGTTTAGTTACTACGGTACAAAAGAAAAGTCCACATATTTTACGTCACAGTTTTGCCACCCATTTAATGAATAATGGAGCCGATTTAAATGCAGTAAAAGAACTGCTTGGTCATAGTAGTTTGGCTGCCACTCAAGTATATACTCACAATACCATTGAAAAGCTGAAAGATGTTTATAAGAAAGCACATCCAAAGGCTTAAAATATATTTTAAAAAATAGTTGTAATTTATTTGTTAGAATTAAACACCTGCTTAACTTTATTGATATGAGTTTATTCAATAACTTATACTAGAATTTATGTTTCAAAAAAAAATTACGGATCAATCTTTAAATAAGGTAAATTTAATTATAGGTTATAAGTTATTGGTTACTTTATTTTCTTTACTACTATCATTGAGTAATGATGCTCAACCCATTCAAAAAGCTGCTAAAGATGCTTTTGTGATTACAAGAATGGCTGAAAAATACCATATTAGTCCAAGGCCAGTCAATGAACAATTCTCTGTCGATTTCTTCAACTTATTAATTACTAGTTTAGATAGGGATAAGATTTTTTTCACAGATCAAGATTTACAAAAGCTATTGCCCTATAAACAATTATTGCATAAAGAAATTGCTACAAAGAGTACTATTTTTTTACAAGCTCTAACTAATACATATCAACAAAAATTATTTTTATTTGATACATTAGTAACAAGTATCTGTGCCAAGCCATTTAATTTTAATATAGATGAAAAGTTTACAGCTTTTGACGATACTAGCTTTGCAAAAAATGATGCTGCTCTTAAACAAAAGTTGCAAAAAAAAATTAAGTTATTGGTGTTGCAAGAGTTGGCAGATGTGTATAGCGAAAAAGATACTAAACAAAAAACAATTGATAGCATTGAAGTAGTATTAAGAAATAGAATTGGAAAAATATATAAAAGGTATATTCAAAAAGAGCTGAATGGTCCTGGAGGTATTGCTCAAGTAGTAGGTGATGAATATTGTAAAGCGTTGGCATTATGTTATGATCCACACACCACTTACATGTCTGAAACAGATAGAGAAAATTTTGAAAGTAATTTAGGTAGAAAAAATAAGGTATTTGGTTTTGGTATGGAAGAAACCGATGAGGGTAAGGTTGCTATTTCAAGTTTACAACCAGGAAGTGCAGCTTTTAAAAGTGGGCAAATAAATGTTGGCGATAAAATAATTGCTATACAATGGGATGATCAAAAACCTATTGATGTTGCTGATGCAAGTATTGAAGAAACTGCTGCCATTTTAGATGCCAGTAATCATGCAAAAACTACCTTAACTATTTTAAAAGCCGATGGTACAAAACGAACAGTAGATTTATATAAAGAAGAAGAACTTGAGAACGATGATGATGATTTAGTGAAGAGTTTTATATTGAGAGGTGCAAAGAAAATAGGATATATTTATTTACCCTCTTTTTATGAAGATTGGGAAGATAAAACAAGGGCAAATGGTTGTGCAAATGATATTGCAAAAGAAATAGTAAAACTAAAGAAGGATAAAATTGATGGACTGATTTTAGACATTCGTTACAATGGTGGAGGCTCTGTTTTAGAAGCAGTTGATTTAGCTGGGATTTTTATAGATGCTGGTCCTATTGCACAAAGTAAATCTAGAGAAGCTAAACCATATACTTTAAAAGATTTAAACAGAGGTACAATTTACGATGGTCCAATGGCTGTTTTAATTAATGGTTATAGTGCATCGGCATCAGAGCTCCTAGCGGGTACTTTACAAGATTATCATAGAGCTGTGATTATAGGTAGTAATAGTTATGGTAAAGCAACTGGGCAACGAGTACTGCCTTTAGATACAACCATAGATTTAGAATCAGATTTAACCAAAGTCAATAAATCGGCTTACCTAAAATTAACTTTGTCGCAAATTTTTAGAGTGAATGGTTCAACTGCACAGTTTACAGGAATTGTTCCAGATGTTTATATTCCAGATAACACACAAGCCATAAATAATAAAGAGAAAGACGAGTTGTTTGCTATTCCTCCATCAGTCATTCCATCGAATAAATATTATTTACCATTAGCTCCAATCTCGGTTGCTGCATTAAATGAAAAAGCAAAAGAGTTAATTGCTAAAGACGCTTATTTTTCAAAAGTGAAAGCCAATATAGACAATAAAGCAACCAATCAGTTTGCTGATATTCCTTTAAAACTTTCAACCTATCTAAAAACACTTGCCAATAACAATATAGAAGAGGAGGAGGAGGAAGAAATATCTGCTGTTGAAAATACTCTTTTTGTTGTTGAAACCAACTCGTTTGAAAAACAGCGAATAGAAAAAAGTAAACAGCAAATGATCATTAGTGAATTTCAATTAAAACAATTCTCCAAAAATCCGTACTTGAAAATTGTGTATTCACTCATGCTCGAAATGATTAAATAGTTTCTAAAACAACTTTAAACAAATATGAAAGCAGTAACATTTTTATTAGTCAGTTTTTTAGTGATGCAAAATAGCATTGCACAATACATTGAAAATCCTGGAGAGTATATGACGGCAGTTAGTAATGCTCATACAGAAATGAATCAAAGATATATGGCATATATTAGTGCATCATCGCATGGTAAAAGAGCTAAAAAAGTAGATAAGCTTAGAGTTGCAGCTTTAGAAAGTATTACCAAATCAAAATATAAAACAATTGAACTGCCATATTTTAAAGGCGACAATACATTAAGACAAAGTAGTATAGACTATATTCAAATGTGCTACAATGTGTTTAATGATGATTATGCAAAAATTGTGAACATGGAAGAAATTGCAGAACAATCATTTGATGATATGCAAGCTTACATATTGTTGAAAGAAAAGGTGAATGAAAAATTACATCAGGCTGGAGATAAAATGGACTCTGCATCAAAATTATTTGCACAGAAGTACAATGTAAAACTTGTTGAGTCTACTGATGCTTTAGGCGAAAAAATGAAAGTATCTGGATTAATTTCAAAATACTATAATAAAATATTTTTAGTTTTTTTCAAATGTAATTGGCAGGCTTCGGCTTTATCAAAAGCCATTAATGAAAAGAAAATTAATGATGCTGAACAAACAAGAAGTTCATTACTTAAATATGCCGATGAAGGCATAGCTACTTTAAAATCGATGGAAGACTTTCAAGGAGATGCATCATTAGTTGCATCTTGCAGACAATTACTTCAATTCTATAAAAAAAGTGCCGAAGGTGATATTCCTAAAATTTTGGAATTTTTCTTAAATGAAGAAGCCTTTAATAAATTAAAAAAAGCAATCGACGCTAAGTCTCAATCAGAAAGAACAAAAGAAGATATTGATGCTTTTAACAAGAGTGTTAAAGAAATAAATGCAGCTGTTGGAGCCTTTAATCAACAGAATACTAATTATGTAAATACGCACAACAAAAATTTGCAAGACTGGGAAAATGCAGTAAAAGCTTTTTATGATAGACATATGCCTTATTATAAATAAGATAATATTATTTATATTCCTTGAAATATTTTTGAGATAATTATAGAAAGAAAATATGTGCCAATTATTGAATAATTGGTTACCAAGTTTGATTATTTGAACCTTATAAAACCAAGTTTATAAGGTTCATTTATTTTTTATTCAACCTTCTATTTAGGTTGTTACTATAAACTTAAAGGGTTGAATACTTTAAACTAGTTTTTGCCGTTATACCAAAAGGAAGAGATTTTAAAATTTGCCAATTTCTCTTTTTTAAATTGTAAAAACTTTCTTATCTTGTAGCTTCCTACAAAAAAATAAAAAAGCCTATGCTTTAAAATTACACAGTTCTTTTAAATTTATTTTTTCACCCGTTTAAACATACCTTGTTATGAACGTTAACATTCAAACTGTGCACTTTGATGCCGATCAAAAGTTAGTAGAATTTGTAAACAAAAAAGTAGAAAAATTAAAAACTTACCATGATCGAATTGTAAAAGTAGATGTGTTTTTAAAATTAGACAATGTAGTACATACCATAAAAGATAAAGTGGTAGAAATTAAAGTACACATTCCTAAACACGACCTTTTTGTAAAAGCCTCTTCTAAATCTTTTGAAGAAAGTTTTGAAAACGCATTGGATGCTATTACCAATCAAATTAAACGAAAAAAAGAAAAGCTTGCCGCCTAAAAAATTGAAAGCCCATTTTGAAAAAAATGGGCTTTTTTATTGGTATCTTGTTTTGTTTCAATGAATTTTATAAAAAATGGTTTAGCAATTCGTTTAATTATTCTATTTTCCAAAGGCAACCATTTTTTCAATTTCACCGATTATCAAAAAAACTAAATGATTATGAAAAGATTAATTTTACTCTTACTTACTACAACGGCTTTAATTACATTTCAATCAACTACTAAAAAAGTTAATTTTAGTAGTAATCCTCCATCTGGTTACACAGGAGCAACTGGCGACTATTGTACCTCTTGCCATTCTGGCAATAGTTTAAATAGTAGTGGAGGATCTGTTACTACTAGTGGATTACCAACTGGTAGTTATGTTGCAGGGCAGCAATACAATTTTTCTTTAACCATTAGCCATGGAGCTGCTAATAGAACAAGATGGGGCTTTGCAGTTAGAGCAGTAAACAGTGCTGGGCAAGATGTGGGAACTTTTAGTTCAACCAATAGCAATGCTTCAGTATCAAGTGGCGAACTTACGCACAATAGTGCTGTAAGTACTTCTGCTCGTGCTAGTTATACTTACAATAATGTTCGTTGGACAGCCCCAGCATCGCCAGGAACTAACGACAATAATGTAACTTTTTTTTATGTAGGTAATGCCGCAAATGGATCAGGTTCTGGTGGAGATTTTATTTATTCAAATTCTAGCTCAATTGCTTTACCAGCTGTTTTAGCTAATCTAAAGGCTCAAGTTGTGAATCAATCTGTAAAAGTAGATTGGCAATCAACACAAGAAATTAATGTGGCTCGTTACGAAATTGAAAAAAGCAACGATGCTCAATTTTATTACAGTGTTGGTAAAGTAAATATCAATGAAAATAAAAGCTACAGTTTTATTGATAATAATCCATCTTATTTTAATAAACCTATTTATTATCGTATTAAAATAGTAGACAATGATGGATCTGTTAAATACTCAAACGTATTAACGGTTACCATTAAAGCAACAAAAATCTTTATTACTAAAGTTTATCCAACCATGGTAACTAAAGGAACAACTGTAATAACGGAATTGTACAGTGAAAAAGCAACTAATGTTACTATACAGTTAATAGATATTAATGGTAGAATATTGCAACAAACCAATCATCAATTAATAGTTGGTAACAATAAATTAAACTTTCAAATACAAAAAACAGGCAGTGTAAATAGATTATTTGCTAGATTCATTGCTAAAGATTTTGCACAAACTATACCATTATTGGCTAATTAGTATTCAATAATTTAGAGTCCTTAATGAACCCTAATCATAAACTACCTAATCACTCATTGGTAGAACTGCCACAAAGCAGTTCTACCAATGAGTATAATAAACTATCTAGTGTATTGGTAGAGAAGGAGTTTATTGCTTTATTAAAAGATTGTGCTGCCGAAAAAAGGGCTAGTCAAAAAGAGCTTTATTATGTTTTTTACGATTTTACTATAGCCATTTGTTTACGATATACCAATAACAAAGACGAGGCATTAGAAGTAATGAATGATGGCTTTTTGAAAGTATTTAAAGGAATTAAGCAGTTTAATGTTCCAGCCATAAATGCAATTGCTTCATTTAAATCTTGGCTTAAGAAAATAATGGTATTCACTGCCATTGATGCATACCGAAAAAATAAACAACATGTTTTGTCCGTAGATATAGAACAAGCCGATGAACTAGAAAATTATGATACAGGATTATTAGAAAATATTTCTTACAAAGAAATTATTGAAACCATTATGCAATTGACACCTGTTTATAGAGCAGTTTTTTGCATGTATGTAATTGATGGATTTAAACACGAAGAAATAGCTCATCAATTAGGCATTGTAGTAGGTACTTCAAAGTCTAATTTGGCAAAGGCAAGATTGCAGTTGCAAAAGAAATTGATTGATAAACAAAAGTTTACTAATTATGAGCAAAGAGCAGTTTGATAAACATACAGACTTTCTTGCACGTAAAGCAGCAGAAGAGTATGGCATTGCCTATACCGAAGAGGCATGGGAAAAATTGGAGTTGTTGTTAAATAAAGAAAAAAAGAAACGCCCTGTCATTATTTGGTGGATGCTAATGGGAGCAATGCTTTTATTAGTAGGTGCATGGTTATTAACTAGTAATACTAAACTATCAAACAACTATCAACAACCAACAATTGAAAATAATAAGTCCAATAAACAACAGCATAAAAATGTTAATGTAGCAAGCACAGGTAGTACAATAAACAATAACAGTCAGTTCGAAGAAAATAAAACGGCAACCGAAAATCGTACAGGGTCAAGAATAATAACTTCAAATAATAATACAGAAGACGATGTTGTAAACAGCAATTTATTAGATGTTCAGTCGGAGAATCATCAACAAAAAAATGTTAATACACAAAATGTAATTACTACTCAAGAAGTTCGTCAAAAATCATCTGCTAGAAATGCAAGCAATACACAAAAAATTATTTCTACTGTTACCCATTACAATAAGGCAAATACAAAAAATCAACAAAAAATTGTAGAAGTATTACAAGATGAAAATGCACAAGCAATATCAGAAGGTTCAACTGAAAATAATGAATCAAACTTTTTAATTGGAAAAGCTTCATACGAAAGAGTAACAACCAAACAACTGCAAATTCAAGGCATTCATATTCCTTTACAAAAGGGATTGAGCACAAACATTGTTTCAAAGAAAGACGAGTCAGTTAAAAAGCCACAACCATTTTTATCTAAACTTGATATTGGTTTTTTAGTAACTGCCGATGCTACAACAGATGGTAAAAATGCTGCAAGAAAAGCAAGTACTGGAGTTGGTATTTTATTAAGCTATCCTTTGAGTAAAAAGTTGAGCCTAACAACAGGTTTTGCTATTGCTAAAAAAGTATATAATGCAGATAGTACCTCTTATAAAGTTACTTATTCTTTAGGCAGCCGATATTTTTTAACAGATATTGATGCAACCTGTATTGTTTATGAAGTTCCGTTACAACTCAATTATTTGGTTGCTCAAAAAGGCAAAAATAGTTTTTATTCAACTGTAGGTTTATCTAACTACTTCATGAAAAAAGAAGACTATACCTATACCTATTTATACTATAATAACTTGGTGAAAGTTCCTTATGTTTTCGAAAATGCCAACAATCATCTCTTATCTATTCTTAATTTATCAGCAGCTTATAGAAGAAGCATCAGTGAAAACCTTGCATATCAAATAATGCCTTACGCAAAAATACCTTTAACAGGTATTGGCAATGGGAAAGTAAACTTATACAGCTTTGGTGTAGGTTTTAGTTTTCATTACACAGGCAAAAAGAAATAAGATGAATTAGTCTAAACAATCATTTATACTTTTCTCTTTTTTATTTGAAACATACGAGAAATGTTAAACCCAAAACCAATTTGTCCTTTGCCCCAAGTATTGGTTGTTTCTGTAATAAAGGCTCTCTCGTTCATTCCATTAGCATTAGATAAATGAAGCTGAAAAACATGACCACCAGTTTCAATATCTACCCCAATTGTTAGTGGGTTATAATTTACATTGGCAACTTTTCCGTTTAGTAAAGCCAAATAATCTACTGTAAGAGCAACTCTTTTGGTTAATTTAATTCTTCCACCAAAACCTAATGCAAATACATCGTTGGGTTGTGAACTCAAAGACACAAAATTATTATGTACCATGGTTGGCATTATTTGCAACGAAAGATTGTCGCTAAATTTTCTACCAATAATGGTCTGAAAGTAATAAGCCATTCTATTAGAGAAATGAAGTTTATATACTGAATCTGCACTTGCAGCACTATTCAAGGTTAAGCCACCAGCAAATGCAATAGTAAGAGGTACATTATTTTTACCTGTTTGCTGACGAATAGGAGCATACTTAAAATAGGCATCATATTCTTTTTTAAATGTACTTCTGCCAATGCCTATCTGTAAATTTTCTAAAACACCAAAATCAAAACTCATACGCATGGTTGCTTGATCTAAGCCAAAGAAATTACTACCGCCTTCGCTCAATACACCAAAGCGATGTAATATTCTAAAATCCATTGCACCCGGTGCAATAAATTCTACTGAATGGCTATTGATAACTCGGTTAGACTTAAAGGCATTTTTCACAAATACTTTTTTAGGCACATCGCTACTTAACAAACTATCCATATCAGTAGATTGTGCAGTTGCATAGTTACTTGCTGCTATACATGAAAGGGCGATTATTGATGCAGTTATTTTTTTGTACATGTGGTTATTTAATTATTTGTTCAAAGGGAGTAAAGTTGCAATTAGATTAATTTTTACTTGACTAGCAATTTTATTGGAAACCAATGCTGGAATATTTATTTTATAATCGGCTAGGGCAATATTAAAATCTGCAGTACAAATTAATTTGCCATTGTTTACATTGATAGTGCCAGTAGTTTCAATGTTTTTTGTTTCGCCATGTAAAGTAAATGTACCTTTCACCGTAACAGGATAATTACCGTTGGAATTCAGTTTTACAGTACTATAATTTACTATACTACCTTTAAAAGTAGCTTTAGGATGCTTAGAGCTTTCTACATAATTTTCATTGAAATGTTCCTGCATCAATGCCTTTTCAAAAACAAATCCTTGCATTAATACTGCAAATTGTAAACTGCCATTGTTGCTCTCTAAAACACATGCCACAGCATTATTTACAGCCTTTATGTTTTCAGGCGATTTTGCAGCTGTTGCATCAAAACTTACTTTACCGTTTTTGGTAAACCATTTTTCTTGTGCTGAAATAGTGGTTGAAAAAAGCAAAAAAAGAAGCGAAAAAATAATTGTTCTCATAATCATGTTAGTTTATTGTTCTATAAAACATCTATTTATAATAACATCGGCACCAATACCTAATTCATCGGCTGTAAAGCCAGTACAAATACCTTTAATACTTGCTTTTTGATGAATGGCATTGGGTTGCATTGGTGTTTGTAAACTATCTAAATAGCACCTAATGCTTCCATTGGTTAATTCAAAATTTACAATTTGTTTGCCTTCGTTTTTTTCAATTGCCGTGATTGTTCCATTCACCAATACAACTTTGTTTAAAAATGTAGCTGTTGCGTTTTGCTCATTTTTAATAAAAGATTGCAGCAAGCTATCGGCACTTAAAGAAAATTGAGCCTCCACTTCATTCATAGGCTTTGCTTTTCTGTTATATTCTGTATAAGCATAAATGGCAACTGCACAAACTAGTATTGCTGATACACCAAGTCCGATCAATATTTTTTTTTTCATAAATGTGGTTTAGTTATTTGGGCAACCTTCATTAATCCATTTAGTGATAGTCCCAATTTCACAAGCACTCAATTTTGCCCCATTTTTAGGCATAGCCGAAAAGCCACTTGCATGATTAATTGCTCCAACAAGTCGTCCACTTTGAGATATAGATTTATCTCTGTTATAATTGCCCATTAACCAACCGCCACCACTACTACTGTTGGTATGGCAGGAATAACAATTGTTTTGAAGAATGGGTAACACTTTTTGACTGTATGAAATAGCATTTAATGTATCGCATGTAATCACCAATTCATCTCCTTTTCTATAAAAGCAAGAAGAATAGCAACTCACTAGTACAATAAAGCATAAGAAAGCAAAGATTTTTTTCATGAAGTACTTAGTTTTGATAATAAACGATAAATATACATAATCGGTTGCCTGAGTTTTAAATAAAGAGGAATATTCATTGAATAGATCCTTTAAGTACAATCTTTTGTATTTCAAATGGTTACTTTAATACAATAATGGTTCATTTAATCAATAACGTGAGTAGTAGGTAGAAAACAAAAAAAAGTACATTTTATCTACAAAACCCCTACTTTTGCGATCCCAAAAAGTTCTTTACAATTAAGAATGATTGAATTCGTTGCGTAAAACCAACGTCTTTGGGAGTTCTAAAATTGCTAATTTCTAATTTGAAATTTTTAATTTTTGAACGCTATTACCAATTAAATCACATAACAATGGCAAAAGAAATCTCTGGCTATGTTAAGCTGCAGGTGAAGGGTGGTCAAGCCAATCCAGCACCTCCAGTAGGTCCAGCCCTTGGTTCTAAGGGTGTTAACATTATGGAGTTCTGTAAGCAATTCAATGCTAGAACTCAAGATAAAATAGGAAAAGTAGTTCCTGTTTTAATTACTGTGTATACCGACAAATCTTTCGATTTTGTCATCAAAACTGCACCAGCAGCTATCCAATTAATGGAAGCAGCAAAAATTCAAAAAGGTAGTAAAGAAAGTAACCGTATTAAACTTGGTAAAGTTAATTGGGAGCAAATTGAAGCTATTGCTTTAGATAAAATGCCCGATATGAACTGCTTTACTAAAGAAAGTGCTATGAAAATGGTTGCTGGTACTGCTCGTAGTATGGGTTTAACTGTAGATGGACAAGCCCCTTGGGAAAAAAACTAATTTATTCACCAAAAAAATTCTAAAAAATGTCATTGACTAAAAAAAGAAAAGTAGCCAATACTAAGGTGGATAAAAACAAAGCTTATTCTCTTAAGGAAGCTGCCACTTTAGTAAAAGAAATTAACTGTACTAATTTTGATAGTTCAGTTGATTTACACATCCGTTTAGGCGTAGATCCTAAAAAAGCCGATCAACAAGTTCGTGGTACTGTAAGTTTACCTCATGGTACTGGTAAAACCAAACGTGTATTGGTTTTATGTACGCCCGATAAAGAAGCAAGTGCAAAAGAAGCAGGAGCTGATTATGTTGGATTAGACGAATTTATTACCAAAATTGAAAGTGGTTGGACAGATATTGATGTAATCATTGCAACTCCATCTGTAATGCCTAAAATTGGTAAATTAGGTAAAGTATTAGGTCCTCGTAACTTAATGCCAAACCCTAAAACTGGCACAGTAACCAACGATGTTGCTGCTGCAGTTAATGAAGTTAAAGGCGGTAAAATTGCTTTTAAAGTTGATAAAACTGGTATCGTTCATGCTTCAATTGGTCGTATCTCTTTCGATCCAATTAAAATTGCAGAAAACAGTACTGAATTAATTAACGCCATCATGAAATTAAAACCATCTTCTGCAAAAGGTACTTACCTTAAAGCTGTAAGCATGGCCAGTACTATGAGTCCTGGTATTTCATTAGATACAAAAGCATTATCTAACTAATCCTATGGAGTATTGCTGAATAGTAGTACTGTGAAATGGGTTGAATAAAATTTAGTTATGACTAAACAACAAAAAAACGAAGTGATTGAAGTTCTCAAGGAGAAATTCACACAATACAATAATTTCTATATTACCGATACAGAATCTTTATCTGTAGCTCAAGTTGGTAATTTACGTAAAGCTTGTTTTGATAAGCAAGTAGAAATGAAAGTGGCTAAAAACACTTTAATTAAAAAAGCATTAGAAAGCTTAGATAGCGAAAAATATGCTGGTATTTTTGATAGCTTACACAATGTAACTGCATTGATGTTTAGCGAAAATCCAAAAGAACCAGCTGTAATTATTTCGTCTTTCCGCAAAGCAAATAACAAAAGTGAAAAGCCAACTTTAAAAGCTGCTTTCATTAATGGAGATATTTATACCGGCGATAATCAATTGAAAGCTCTTACTCAAATTAAGACTAAGAATGAGCTTATTGGTGAAGTTATTGGCTTGTTACAATCACCTGCTAAACGTGTATTGGCTGCTTTATTGCACCACCACGAAAAGCAAGCTGAAACAGCAACTGCTGAATAATACCCTTCTTAAAAAGAAGAATGAATGGTTGAATATTTTGTGGTTTAACCTTAAACCTCAAACCTTCAACTTTAAACCTTGAAATTCCCAATGCCTCTGAGGTTAAAATGAGGTAAATTTTATAACCATCCGCTGGAGTTTTCAAAACAATGAAAGCGGTTAAAACGTAAAAAAATGGCAGACGTTAAAGCATTAGCCGAAACATTAGTAGGCTTAACAGTAAAAGAAGTACAAGAATTAGCAGATGTATTAAAAGCTGATTACGGCATTGAACCAGCTGCTGCTGCAGTTGTAGTTGCTGCTGGTGGTGGCGAAGGTGCTGCTGCTGTAGAAGAAAAAACATCTTTTGATGTAATCTTAGTTAGCGGTGGTGCAAGCAAATTAGGCGTAGTTAAAATCGTTAAAGAATTAACTGGCTTAGGTTTGAAAGAAGCTAAAGATTTAGTAGATGGTGCTCCAAAACCAGTTAAAGAAGGCGTATCTAAAGCAGAAGCTGAAGAATTAGCTGCTAAATTAAAAGAAGCAGGTGCTGAAGTTGAAGTAAAATAATTTTACGATAACTCATAAAAAAAACCCTACAATTTATTGTGGGGATTTTTTTTATGTAAATAAGTTTCTTACGAAGGCTAATCAACCGAAAAATAGGTATCAATTACTTCTATAATATTAGGGTAAGTATTCAGTAAACAATTCTGTAATGTTAATGTATTTGCCCAAATAATTTGCTCAATATCTTCTTCTGTTTGTGGTATCAGTTGCTCATTATTTGAAGCAAACATTTCGTACCACCAGGTTTCTTTTACTACATCTTCATTTATCCATTTATCAAAATATTCGTGATTGGTTTTGGTAATAAAATTTCCTAAAGTAATATTTTGTAAACCAGTTTCTTCTTCTACTTCACGTACAGCACATGCAGCAATGGTTTCATTGTCGTCTAATTTTCCTTTGGGTAAATCCCATATCCCTCTTCTAAAAATGAGTAATATTTCTTTTTGTTCATTCAATACCAAACCACCTGCTGCAATAATTTTTTTCTTGTTCATGCTTATGTGAATAATAAAATGCAATCTACTATCTAATAATTACAATCAAAATATATCTTCGTTGCTATGACCAACGAAAAAGCAGTAGCCGAAAAATTATTACAAATTCAAGCCATTAAATTAAATCCTCAACAGCCGTTTACTTGGGCTAGTGGTTGGAAAAGTCCTATTTATTGCGATAATCGTAAAGTACTTTCATTTCCCTTTATCAGAGATTTTATTAAAAGTGAAATGTGTAATGTAGTGTTTGAAAATTTTGCTGATGCTACATTATTAGCTGGAGTAGCAACAGCTGGAATTGCTTGGGGGGCAATGGCTGCCGATCAATTAAAGCTGCCTTATATATATGTTCGTCCAAAACCCAAAGAACATGGCTTAGGCAATCAAATCGAAGGTCATTTTGAACCCAATCAAAAAGTTTTGGTGATAGAAGATTTAGTATCTACTGGTAAAAGTAGTTTACAAGTGGTAGATGTATTAAAAAATGCAGGATTAGATGTAGTAGGAATGGTTTCTATTTTTACCTATGAATTTGATGTTGCTACAACCGCATTTGAACAAGCTGGCATAAAATATCAATCACTTACCAATTACTCAACATTAATTGAAACTGCCATAGAAAAAAATATAATTACAGCCAATGTGGAAGAACTTTTAATGAACTGGAGAAAAGATCCAGCGAATTGGCAAGGAATTTGAAAATGAACTTTACTATTCAATTACTAAAATAAATTGTATGAAAAAAATTATTACTATTCTATTTTGTATTTTCATTGGATTTTCTGCTCAAGCACAAGTAATGAGTGCCAAACCACAATGGGTAGAAATTAAATCGGCCAATTTGCGTTGTTGGGAGTGTAAAGAAAAGTTAGAAAAATACTTAATAATTCAAAATAAAGGCTACTTGGAAAATGCATTAGTTGAGTGGAAATTCGATTTAAAAAATGGTATTTTCAAGGTAAAATATTTTGCTGATAGAGCTAGTGTAGAAGATATTAGAGCAGCATTAAACAATGCAGGCTTTGATGCCGATGATGAAAAGGCTGAAGAAAACGCTTACAAAAAGTTATCACCCGCATGTAAAAGAATTGAAGAGGGTGGTGGCCCTAAAAAAGGAGCTCCTTGTCATTTACAACCATATTAAGCATTACATTATTAAAGTTTATTTTTTAATGAAAACAACTGCTACTGCTTTTCGTTAATAGAAAAGTAAAAGTGTATGAATGAATAAAGCCCAACAAAAACAATTAACCTTAGCTGGTTTTATAATTACACTTACTGGTGCAATTTTATTTTCAACCAAAGCTATTTTTGTAAAGTTGGCTTTTGCTGCTACTCAAACTGATGCTGTTACTTTATTGGCTTTACGAATGTTGTTTTCTTTACCTTTCTATTTGGTTGCAGCTCGGTTAGCTTACACTAAAGAAAATAAAACTGTAATCACTCAAAAAAATTGGGTTTACATTTTGGTTCTTGGTTTTTTAGGCTATTACTTAAGTAGTTTATTCGATTTTATTGGACTACAATTTATTTCAGCAGGTTTAGAACGATTGATACTTTTTTTGTATCCAACTTTTGCAGTTTTAATCAATACTTTTTTATTTAAAAATAAGCTGAGTACAATTCAAATTGTAGCATTATTACTCACTTATGCTGGTATAGGTTTGGCTTATTATGGAGAGCTAAAAATTGATACCAATAATCCAAATTTTTTCTATGGTTCTTTTATGGTTTTTTTATGTGCAGTTACCTATTCTTTTTATTTAGTTGGTACTGGTAAAATGGTAAACATTGTTGGTGCTACACGTTATACTGCTTATGCAATGTTTGCTGCAACAGGGGGCATTTTTGTTCATTTTTTAATTACTCGTTCTATAACCAATATTCATTTTACACCCACTTTAATTGGTTACTCTTGTGCATTGGCAATTATTGCAACTGTTTTGCCATCTTTTTTAATTAGCAATGGCATGAAAAAAATTGGCAGTAACAATGTAGCTATCATTACTAGTATAGGGCCAGTTTCAACAATTATACAAGCCTATTTTATTTTAGGAGAATCTATTTTTCTAGAACAATTAGTAGGAACTATTTTAGTTGTAATTGGCGTACTATTAATTGGTTTGAAAGCAGCAGGAAGTACCACTGAAAATTAGTTGATTAATCATTACACTGTTACAATAATCATTTACAAACAACTTCTACTAACCACTAGCGATTCACCACTCACGTTATTTAATTAATCGCCTTCAACATCACCAAATAAGTGGGAAAGTGATCACTGTAGCCACCTCTATAAGTGTTACCATCCCAAGTACGCATTGGATAACCTTTGTAACGACCTCTATTCTCGGTCATAAATTCTCTATTAAAAATAACTTGTTTAAAAAAGAAAAATCCTTTCTGTTCTTTATCTAACCAAGGATGAGAAATAACAATTTGATCAAACAAACCCCATGCATCTTGATATGCCAATGTACCATACCCTTTCTTATACATTTCAACCCAAGGATTATATAATCCACCAGGTTTTACATCTTTAATTTTGCCTTTGGCTTTTAATACTTCTGTTAAACTAGCACTTATAGGATCATCGTTTAAGTCGCCCATAATCACTACCTTTTGTTCACCATCAATTTTAGCAATGCTATCACTATGGTTTTTACAAACCAAAGCAGCAGCAGCTCGTCCTGGTGCACTTCTTTCCTCTCCACCCAAACGACTTGGCCAGTGATTCACATAAACGTGAACCATTTCACCATCTAATTTACCTTTCACCCATAAAACATCTCTTGTGTAATAAGCATCTTTTGCACCACCGGGTAACTGTACAAATAAAGGTGCACTTTCCACTGGTTTAAAATATTTAGGGTTATATAAAAAACCAACATCAACGCCTCTAGCATCTTTACTATCGTAATGAATAATTTTATATCCTCTTTTTTTTATTAATGGATGATTTACTAAATCAACCAATACAGTATCGTTCTCAACTTCTGCAACACCAATAATGGCTGGTCCATCGGGGCTCATACTTTCAGGCTTTTCATCACTACCCATTTTAGCAATTACGCTAGCTAGTTTTTCCATTTTATTCCAATAAATTTCACTTCCATAACTTCTTTCACCTTTAGGTGTAAACTCGTTATCATTAATTCTTGGATTGTCAATGGTATCAAATAAATTCTCCAAATTATAAAAAGCAATAATCGAAATTTTATACGATTTCTGTTGGCTAAAGCTGTAAATACTCAATAAAATAAGTACTGTAAAAAGAAAGTTTTTTTTCATGCTGTTCAAAAAATTATCTGCAAACATACGTAAGTAAATGCAGCTAGTTCATGTTAAGGTTTTTTAAACATTTGGGGCAGTTTGCTGATGTATATCAATAAACAATAGTTGGGGCTTTTTGCAAGTAGTCCTCGTAAACTGTGGGCTACTTGCTTCAATCCCCCTGCCTTTCAGCTGAATAGCATTGTTCAACTATTTTTTATTCAATTGGTGTAATATTTTTCTGCCTCTACTTTTAAATGCAGGCGACTCATTATCCCATAAAGTTTCAATCAGTAGCTTTAATTCTTGTTTTATCTCAGGATATACTTTTGATAAGTTATACAATGTAGTTAATGAGAATGCTTTAATGGCTGCAGGTGTACTTGGTTGCTCAATCAGTTCAAAGCAACTATTCATTACAGATCCATGCTGTTCTTCTGGTATCTCAATGTCTTGTAATATTCTAATGCTGTTTCTAATTACTGCATCATGCACATCTTTTCTTTGTAATTGCTCTACTAAATTTTTTATATAAGGCTTTATAAAACTTGGGTTCAATCTAGCAGAATAACTAACACTCCAAGATGCCATTTGAGCAAGCCTTATATCGTTGCTTAAAAAACATTGCATTAACTCATCAAATTGAGTGGTATGGCTACAAGCATATTTTGCAACAGTTTCAATTTGTCCTTTTGAGTAAACACCAGATAATGCTTCTTTAATATTCATTCGACGAACTGAATTTATAGGCAATGAAAATACATAACTGTATCTTTTGTTTGTTCATTTACCTTTTTAAATGGTTTAATTTCATACAGTTTTGTATATAAAAGCAGTGCCAATAACAGAAAATAGCCAATAAGCTTGTTTTTTAAGTGCAAAACCCTACTTTTGCAGCCCCAATTCTGTTTTGGCAGAATCTTTTTCAATACAATTTTGAAATTGTCCAATGGGTAAAACCAATTTAATCACAAAAAAACAAGAGTAATGAACAATTACGAATTGATGGTAATTTTCACTCCGGTTCTTTCTGAAGACGATTTTAAATCGGCTCAAAAGAAATACGCTGAGTTAGTTACCGAAAATGGTGGAACAATTGTACACACCAATCCTTGGGGTTTAAAATCTCTAGCTTACCCTATTCAAAAGAAAACCACAGGTATTTACTGGGTTTTAGAGTACACTGCTGAAGCTTCATTTAACGAAAAATTGAAAATTCAATTATTACGTGATGAGCAAGTAATGCGTCATATGATGACGAAGTTGGACAAATTCGCCGTTCACTACAATGCAGTTAAGAAAAGTGGCGTAGGTTTTAACACTCAAAAGCAGGAGGCATAAGATGGCAAAAAATGAAATAAAATACCTTACTGCAATTAAGCAGGAGAAGCCAAAGAAAAAGTTTTGTCGTTTTAAAAAATACGGCATTAAATACGTAGATTACAAAGACGTAGATTTTTTAAAGAAGTTTGTAAACGAACAAGGTAAAATGTTACCTCGTCGTTTAAGTGGTAACTCTTTAAAGTACCAACGTAAAGTAAGTGATGCAGTTAAAAAAGCTCGTCAAATGGCTTTATTGCCTTACGTAACCGATTTATTTAAATAACCAATTGTTACAATTGTAACAATATAATTAGTAACCATCCCTAATCTTGCTTTAGCAAGAGACAGTCTATCAATCAACATCAATTTTTGATTGGGCTCTTGGGAACTAAACAACAAAAAATGGAAGTAATATTAATTCAAGACGTAGATAATTTAGGTGGTAAAAATGAATTGGTAAAAGTAAAAAACGGCTATGCTCGTAACTACTTAATACCTCAAAAGTTTGCTATTGAAGCAAGCCCATCTAATTTAAAACAATTACAAGAGCGTTTAAAAGTTGCAGCTAAAAAAGAAGCAGCTTTATTGGCCGAAATCAATAAAGTAATCGAAGTATTGAAATCTTCTCCAGTTAAAGTAACAGCTAAAACTGGTACAAGTGGTAAAATATTTGGTAGCGTAACTTCTTTACAAATTGCTCGTGCAATTAGAGATCAAAAAGGATACGAAATTGATAGAAAGCGTATTTCAATTACCGATGAAGTAAAAGAATTAGGCACTTATAAAGCAACAATTGATTTTGGTGGTAGCAATGTTACTGAAATTGAATTTGAAGTTATTGGTGAATAATTTATTAATACAAACTAATCAAATATTAAAAAAGCCTTGCACTTGTGCAAGGCTTTTTTAATAAAATATATTTTGGTTTATTGAGGTTTGGTACAGTAATAAATTTCTCTTTCATCTTTCATTCCAAATCTAAATTTTTCGTTATGGCTAAATTGTTTGGTATAATCAATAAGTGTTACTACAAAGCCTGCT
Organism: Rhizobium sp. Q54; assembly: GCA_943368735.1. Taxonomy (GTDB): domain Bacteria; phylum Bacteroidota; class Bacteroidia; order Chitinophagales; family Chitinophagaceae; genus UBA1930. The sequence goes on from CALRLQ020000003.1 coordinate 328,856, forward strand.
TTTTCTAATCGGTCTTTATAATCTCTACCATAAATTCTTACATGATCGGGTTGTCCAAAAAGTTCTAATTGTTTTTTAGGATCATTAATATGTATATCTTCAAAAGTAGTTGCTCTAGAGTTATCAACAGGTACATTTAATAAGGCCCAGCCGCCAGGTTTTAACACCCGATACATTTCACTCATAGCTTTCGCATCATCTGGTATATGTTCTAAAACGTGGTTACAAATAATTACATCAAAACTATCATTATTAAAAGTTAAGTTGGTTAAATCCATTTTTATGGTTGTACTGCCATAATCGTATTTATCTGGGTTAAGATCTATTGAGGTGTACTCTATATTTCTATGTAATTTGAATTTTTGATAAAACAATTTTTCAGGTGCAGGGTGCAATAATTTAATATTGTCTGAAAATAATCTTGTTTGATGGGTTAAAAAATGCCATAAAATTCTATGACGTTCTAAAGAACCACAATTTGCACATTTTGCATTAGCCCTTTTTTCAATGCCCGCTGGTAAAAAAGTGATGAACTTTTTATTGCAACAAACACACTCAACTGTATCGCCTTTAAGTGCAACATTTAAGAATTTATTTTTTAATGCTCTAGGACTAAAATTTCGAATAAAGAATAGTTTCAGGCTCATAAAAATCAGTTATTCACCCAATAACGATTATTTTACAATATTATTTCTTTAGCAATTAATTTGAAGAATCGAAAACATATGTTTTGAATTACAACAAAAGTCAATCTAACAAGCATATGCAATTTTGGGATGGTCGTAAATGAATTTTAGAAGCATTGAACGAACAATATTTTGAAAAAATTAAAAAAATGTTGGGTAAATAGTTAAAAACACTATTTTCGTATAGTCCAATTGTCAGTTCTTCCATTTCTCAGAAGGTTTTAACGTAAATGCTTCAGGGTTTTTGGTTACTGTTTTTATTGGTTTTTTTAATTTCAAATTTCATTAAAATGAACATTTACGTTGGTAACTTAAACTGGAACATGACCAGTGAAGATTTGCAAGAATTATTTGCACCTTATGGTGAAGTAACTTCAGCAAAAATTGTAACAGACAAATTCAACAACAACCGTAGTAAAGGTTTTGGATTTGTGGAAATGAGCGATGACGATGCAGCTCGTACAGCTATCAGTGCATTGCACGATACTGACATTCAAGATCGTAAGATTGTAGTAAACGAATCTACTCCTCGTCCTGAAGGTGAAAGACGTCCAGGCGGCGGTGGTGGTTTCAAAAAACCAGGTGGTGGCTACGGCGGCGGTGGAAATCGCAGCGGTGGTGGTGGATATGGTGGTGGTGGAAGCCGTGGTGGTAGTGGCGGCGGTGGTGGATACAATCGTGACCGTGGTAACAGCGGTGGCGGTGGTGGTTACAATAGATATTAATCTAAACCTTACTCCATATTAAAAGGTGTAGCTTAGCTACACCTTTTGTTGTTTTAAATATCAACCATTTTTCGTTCAAGTATAGCATCTATTAACTTTTATTAATCATTTATACAGAGTCTTAGGTAAACAAATTATACCTATTTGCAACTTATTTTTATTAGGTAATATTCTACCAAAACTGGTTAAAATTTGCAAACAGAAATGGGTATATTCAAACTAATTTTGGGTACTATAGATTGTAGTATATGAAAGTACAATTGTTTATACCTTGTTATGTAGATCAGTTTTATCCGCAAGTTGCAATTGCCACATTTCAACTATTAACAAAGCTTGGTTGCAACGTAAATTATCCACTCAATCAAACTTGCTGTGGGCAGCCAATGGCCAACTCTGGCTTTAATCATTTAACACAGCAATGCAATAATAATTTTATTGAAAATTTTTCAGCCAACGATTATATAGTTTGCCCATCTGGTAGTTGTACTTTACACATTAAAGAACACTTAACTAGTGATAATTTGTCTCAAGCACAATTCATTCGTCAAAACGTATTTGAATTAAATGAATTCATTACCGATGTTCTAAATATCAAAAATATAAAAGCATCATTCCCTCATAAAGTAGGTTATCATGCAAGCTGTCATGGTCAAAGAGGATTGCACTTATCTTCAATGAGTGAATTGGTTACCACATCATTTTCTAAGCCTGAACAATTATTGCAATCTATTCAAGGGTTACAATTGGTTTATACAAAACGATTAGATGAGTGTTGTGGTTTTGGTGGAACTTTTTGTGTTACCGAAGAAGCTGTTTCAGTTAAAATGGGCAAGGACAGATTGCAAGAACATTTAGCAAATGGGGTAGAAGTAATTACTGGAAATGATATGAGTTGTTTAATGCATTTAGAAGGAATCATTCAACGTAATAATTATCCAATTAGAGTAATGCATATAGCCGAAATATTAAATCAATCCATTAACTAATGTCTTTTCAACATGCATATAATGCCGAACAATTTATTGCCGATGAGGCAAGAACCAATTGGCATGATGAAACACTTTGGTTTATTCGAACAAAAAGAGATAAAGCTGCTCATAGCTTGCCCGAATGGGAACAATTAAGACAAGCTGCATCCGATATTAAAGAACATACTCTACAAAACCTAGCTCAATATTTAGAAAGGTTTGAAGCCAATGCTTTAGCCAATGGTGTTAAAATACATTGGGCTTACGATGCTCATGAACATAACGAAATCATTCATTCAATTCTTGTAAATAATGGTATTCAAAAAATGGTTAAAAGTAAGAGTATGCTTACTGAAGAATGCCATTTGAATGAGTTTTTAAAACAAAGAGGTATTGAAGTAATTGATACAGATTTAGGTGAACGCATAGTTCAACTTAGAAATGAAGTGCCTAGCCATATTGTATTGCCTGCTATTCATTTAAAAAAAGAGGATGTTAGTAATACCTTTCATGAACACTTACATTCTGAAAAAGGCAATAACGATCCTACATATTTAACTAGAAAAGCTAGAACTCACTTACGTGAGTACTTTTTTCAATCTGAAGTAGCATTAACAGGTGTAAATTTTGCCGTTGCTGAAACAGGGAGTATTGTAGTATGTACCAATGAAGGCAATGCCGATTTAGGAGTAAACTCAGCAAGAGTCCATATTGCAAGTATGGGCATTGAAAAAATTATTCCATCTGCAAAAGACTTAGGCGTTTTTTTAAGACTATTGGCAAGAAGTGCAACTGGACAGCCCGTTACCACATATAATAGTCATTTTACTAAACCACTTGCTGGTAAAGAAATGCATGTAGTGATAGTAAACAATAAAAGAACACATCAATTAGCACAACCCGATTTTAGAAACTCTTTAAAGTGTATTCGTTGTGCTGCATGTTTTAATACCTGCCCTGTTTATAGAAGAAGTGGGGGGCATAGTTATCATACAGCAATTGCTGGACCCATTGGTTCTATTTTATCGCCCAATATTGATATGAAGGCCAATGCTGATCTTCCCTTTGCGTCAACCCTTTGTGGAAGTTGTTCCAATGTTTGTCCGGTTAAGATTGATATTCACAATCAACTTTGGAAATGGCGACAAGTTTTAATGAAAGAAGGACTAGCCCCTACAAGTAAAGAAGTAGCAATGAAAGGAATGGCTTGGGTGTTGAGTCATCCAACAATATTTCGAATAGCAGGTGCAACTGGAAGATGGGTAATGAGAACATTTCCTTGGATATTAAACAACAAAAAATTAAATCCTTGGTACAAGCAAAGAAATATGCCAACACCACCCAAACAAAGTTTTAGAGATTGGTATATTGATCAACAAAAAAAGTAACATGGGGTCAAGAGAAAAAATATTACAAGAAATACAATTAGCCAACACTGAATTATTAGTGAATACGGAAATTGCCGAAGTAATTGGAATTACCTTTTCCAATAAACAAGAGCAATTTATTAATGTGTTACAAAGTATTGGAGGGAAAGTAATTGTTGTAAATGATTCTACAGAAATAGATGTTTTTTTGAACAATGAAAAGCAAGCTGGCAAACGAATTGCAACAGTTTTAAATGAAGAAGTAATTGATCTGACTAAAGAAGAATTATATACAATTGATATCGCATGTATTAAAGGTGGAATAGCAGTAGCAGAGAATGGAACAATTTGGGTTACAGAGAAAAATATGGGTAATAGAATGTTGCCTTTTTCAACTGAACAATTAATTATTGTAATTGAAGCAGAAAATATTGTAAACAATATGCATGAAGCTTATGCAGCAATTGATATTCAAGAAAATGGCTATGGCGTTTTTATTGCTGGTCCTTCTAAAACAGCTGATATAGAACAAAGCTTAGTGATTGGAGCACACGGACCAACCGATTTAATTGTATTTATCCTTAATAATTTGAACTAAATTCAACAAACAAAAAGTAAACAATCAATACATTCAACTATGTTTTCACTCAACAATAAAACAGCAGTAGTAACAGGTGCAGGTAGTGGCATTGGAAAGGCTGTAGCTTTAACCTTGGCTAAACAAGGAGCAACAGTTTTTGTGGCTGATTTAAATGCAGAAAATGCTGCAACTGCCGTTGATGAAATTATTAAAAATGGAGGAGCTGCCGAAGCAGTTGTGTTGAATGTAGCAATTCAAAATGATGTGATTGCTGCATTTGATAAGATTGAGAAAGTAGATATATTGGTAAACTGTGCAGGCATTAGTCATATTGGCAATGCAGATAATACGAGTGAAGCTGATTTTGATAAAGTATACAATGTAAATATTAAAGGCACTTATAACTGTTTATATGCTGCTATACCCTTGATGAAAAAAAGTGGCGGTGCAATTATTAATATAAGTTCTATCGCAGCTAAAGTTGGCTTGGCAGATCGTTTTGCATATAGCATGAGTAAAGGTGCAGTTTATGCAATGACATTGAGTGTTGCAAAGGATTATATCAATGATAATATTCGTTGCAGTTGCATATCACCTGCAAGGGTGCATACGCCTTTTGTAGATGGGTTTATTGCAAAAACTTATCCGGGTAGAGAAGCAGAAATTTTTGAAAAATTATCTAAAAGTCAGCCCATTGGCAGAATGGGAAAACCAGACGAAATGGCTGCTTTGATTTTGTATTTATGCAGTGATGAAGCTTCGTTTATTACAGGGAGCGATTTTCCTATTGATGGAGGATTTGTTACTTTGAATAGTTAGCCGATAATCCCTAAAGGGGGATGAGGAAGTTGAGAGAGTTGAGTTGTATGTTGAGTAAAGAACCAAACCTTGAAGGGTGCGATACTTCGACTTCGCTCAGTACAGGCTCCACAGGTGTTCAATAGAATTACAATAGTTGATAACAAAATATTTTTAATCATCATCCTTCAGCTATGCTCAGGATGACATAAATCTAGGCTTATGAAACTAATTCGTTTTGGAGAAATAGGTAAAGAAAAACCAGGTGTTCACATTGATGGAAAAAACTATGATGTGAGTGGTTTTATACAAGATTATAATGAACATTTTTTTGCGAATGGTGGCATACCACACTTAGCATATATGATTGATCAGCACAAAGGGATGTTGCCTGTAGTGCCTGATGGAGTTAGAATTGGAGCACCAACTGCTCGTCCATCAAAGATTGTATGTATTGGTTTAAACTATGCAAAACATGCAAAAGAAACCAATGCTGCCATACCCAAAGAGCCTATTATTTTCTTTAAATCTACTACTTCATTTACTGGCCCTTTTGATGAAGTAACCATTCCTAAAAATTCAGTAAAAACCGATTGGGAAGTTGAGTTGGCTTTTGTAATGGAAAAGAAAGCAAGCTATGTTGAAATTGATGAAGCAATGGATTATGTTGCTGGGTATGCATTGCACAATGATGTGAGTGAACGTGAGTTTCAATTAGAACGTGGTGGCACATGGGATAAAGGAAAAGGCTGTGATACTTTTGCACCCATTGGTCCGTGGTTAGTGACTAAAGATGAAATTAAAGACCCACACAATTTACGTTTATGGTTAACCTTAAATGGCAGAACCATGCAAGATGGAAATACAGATGATTTGATTTTTAATATTCCTTATTTGGTTTCTTATATCAGTCAATTTATGACTTTATTGCCTGGTGATATTGTAAGTACAGGCACACCAGCAGGTGTTGGTCTGGGTTTTACACCCAACATTTTTTTACAAGATGGCGATGTAGTTGAATTGGGAATTGATGGCTTGGGTACAAGCAAACAAAAATTTGTAGCCTATAAAAAAGCATAGTTTTTAGAAAAGGTAAAGCCAATTGGTTTTACCTTTTTTATGCTATTTAGTCGAAACCGATTTCGCTGATTAAACCATAATATTAACCACCTTATTTTATTTTCAACGCTTGAAATAAACATTGCCAAATGAAAAAAAAGAACCCGTATTTATTTGCGTTTATCTTAATTACTTCTTTGTTTTTTTTATGGGGCTTTGCCCATAATCTTGACCCAATTCTAATTCCACATTTAAAAAAGTCGTTTACATTAAGTACAACACAAGCTACATTGGTTGATTCTTCTGTATTTATTGCCTATTTTTTAATGGCATTACCTGCTGGGTTTATCATGAAAAAATTTGGATATAAAATAGGAATCATTACTGGCTTATTATTATTTGCTATTGGTTCATTTTTATTTGTACCAGCAGCCAATAATCAATCGTACGAATTTTTTCTGGTTGCTTTATTTATTATCGCATGCGGATTAACCATTTTAGAAACTGCTGCAAACCCATATGCTGCTTCTTTAGGTGATCCTTCAACTTCTACACAAAGATTAAATTTAGCACAATCGTTTAATGGCTTGGCTGCTGCTTTAGCTCCTGTAGTTGGAGCAAGAATTATTTTAACCAAAGGTTATACAGATGCAGAATTAAGTACAATGACAGAAGCAGCTAAGAAAATTGCATTGGCGTCTGAGGCCTCAACAGTTAAAATGCCTTACATTATTTTAGGTTCTGTTTTGGTATTTATTGCTATTGTTTTTGCATTAACCAAATTGCCTAAAATCCAAACTGAAGAAGGTCAAGAAGCAAGCAAAAGTATTTTTCATGCACTAAAAAATCAACATCTAAGTTGGGCTGTTGCTGCACAGTTTTTTTACGTAGGTGCTCAAGTGTCAGTATTTAGTTTGTTTATTTTATATGCTACTAAAAGTGCAGGATTAACAGAAGTAAAAGCAGCCGACTTTTTAGGAGCTTGTGGTATTGCATTTTTAATAGGTAGATTTTTAGGCACTATTTTAATGAAGTTTATTGCCCCTAATAAACTATTAGCAATTTATGCAGCTATCAATATAGTGTTAAGCATTGTTGCTGTTACAGCAACAGGAATGATTACAGTATATACAGTAATTGCTATTTGCTTTTTCATGTCAATTATGTTTCCAACCATATTTGCATTGGGTATAAAAGATTTAAAAGGTGATACAGAGTTTGGCAGCAGTTTAATTATTATGTCAATTGTTGGTGGTGCAATCTTGCCTCCAATATTTGGTAAAATAAGTGATGTAACTGGTAATATACAAATGGGTTATTTAGTACCATTAATTTGCTTTATTGTTATCTTCTTTTTTGGATGGAAAGGGTATAAAGTTGTTGAAACTAAAAACTAATTTGATTATGGCAAGACATTGTTTAGCACTTGATTTAGTAGATGATGCAGCATTGATTGCAGAGTATGAACATTGGCATCAAAACGTGTGGACTGAAATAAAAGAAAGCATATTAACTGCTGGCATAACACAAATGGAAATTTATCGTACAGGTAATCGTTTGTTTATGATTATGGAAACTGATGAAACCTTCGATGCAGCTAAGAAAGCAGTCATGGATGCAGCCAATCCTAAAGTGCAAGAATGGGAGCAGTTAATGTGGAAATTTCAAAGCTCCATTCCTTGGGCTAAAGAAGGAGAGAAATGGGTAATGATGAACAAAATATTTAACCTCGTTTAGTTTGTATGAAAATAGATGCACATCAACATTTTTGGCATTATAATCCTTTACAACATGAATGGATTGATGATGCAATGGCGGTAATACGAAAAGATTTTCTGCTAACCGATTTACGTCCTGTATTGCAGGAAAATAACATTGATGGATGCATTGCTGTACAAGCAGATCAAACAGAAGTAGAAACCAATTTTTTAATTGATTTCGCCAACGAAAATGATTTTATTAAAGGAGTAGTTGGTTGGGTAGATTTACGAGCAGAAAACATTGTTGAACGATTAGCCCATTATAAACAATTCAATAGCGTAAAAGGCTTTCGTCATGTATTACAAGGCGAAGCACCTTCTTTTATGTTGCAACCAAATTTTTTAAGAGGCATTGCAGCTTTAAAAGAATTCAATTTTACTTACGATATACTCATCTTTCCGAAACATTTACCAGCCGCAATAGAATTGGTACAACAAAATCCCAATCAACAGTTTGTGATAGACCATATTGCAAAGCCTTACATAAAAGCAGGTTTAATAGATGAATGGAAAAAAGATATTCAAACAATTGCTCAATTTGAAAATGTACATTGCAAAATAAGTGGAATGGTAACTGAAGCAGATTATCATGGTTGGAAATCTTCAGACTTTACTCCATATTTAGATGTTGTTGTAACAGCATTTGGCACTAAAAGAATTATGTTTGGCAGCGATTGGCCAGTATGTTTGGTTGCTGTATCTTATCAGCAAATGTTGCAAATAGTACAACAATATTTTGCCACTTTTTCTTTAACTGAGCAGCAAGATTTTTTTGGTAACAATGCTGCAACGTTTTATCATGTTTAAATAACAATTATGTCATCAACAATACAATTACCCTCTGTAATTTTTGGAACAAGTGGTTTAGGAAATTTATATGAAGCAGTTCCTTACGAAACAAAATTAGCCATCATCAAAGAGTGTATTACACATGCACCAGGTGGTGTTGCAATGTTTGATACTGCTGGCAAATATGGTGCTGGCTTGGCTTTGGAGGTGTTGGGTAAAGCATTAAAAGAATTGGGTGTACCAAAAGACAAAGTCATCATCAGCAATAAATTAGGTTGGTATCAAACCGAACTTACTACACCCGAACCTACTTTTGAAAAAGGTATTTGGCGTGAATTAAAAAATGATGCCATTCAAAAAATTAGTTATCAAGGCATCATTGAATGTTTTGAGCAAGGTAATGATTTATTGGGTGAGTACGATTCACAAATGGCATCAATCCACGACCCTGACGAATACCTTGCAGCAGCAACAGATGCAACTGATGAAGCCAAACGTTACAACGATATTTTAGAAGCATATAAAGCACTCAATGAATTAAAAGCTCAAGGTAAAATTACTTCTGTTGGAGTGGGTGCAAAAAATTGGAAGTCTATTGAACGTATTTCAAAAGATATACATTTAGATTGGGTGATGTTTGCCAACAGTTTGTCTATAAAATCGCATCCACAAGATTTATTAGACTTTGTGAAACACTTGCATGCAAAGGGAACAACCATTATCAATTCTGCTGTGTTCAATGGTGGTTTTTTAGTTGGCAGAGATTATTATAATTATGTTTTGGTAGATAAAGCAACAGAAGAAGGAAAAGCATTATACGCATGGAGAGAACAATTTTTTGCTTTGTGTACTACCTTCAACATCATGCCAGCTGAAGCTTGTTTTAATTTTGGATTCAATATTCCGGGTATTGATAGTGTTGCATTAAGTACCTCTCATCCTAATAAAGTAAAAGGTAACATTGAAATGGCCACCAAACAAATTCCACACCAATTTTGGCAAGCTATGAAACAGCAAGGTTTGTTAGAGCAGCATTATCAAGTAGATTAGTTTTTCTGTGTTACCAGCTTTGGTACTACTATAAAACATTACTGGCGTCGCACTCTTCAACGCTTTGTTCTTCTATGAGCTATGAAAAACAATTGAAATTTTATTCATTTCTTAAATGAGATAAATCATGAAAACTTTAGTTTGTACAACTCCTCATCAATTCGATTATTCAATTGCCCAAATGCCTGTTCCAAAAGAAGGTGAAACATTATTAAAAATAGAACGCATTGGTATTTGTGGAACTGATTTACATGCTTACGAAGGCACTCAACCGTTCTTTAATTATCCAAGAATATTGGGGCATGAGTTAGCAGCAACAATAGTTGAAACAACAGCAGATGGTTTTACAAATGGAGAAGCAACAACCATTATTCCTTATTTCTATTGTGGTACATGTATTGCATGTAGAATGGGTAAAGAAAACTGTTGTGCAAGCATCAATGTGTTTGGCGTGCATATAGATGGTGGAATGAGAGAATATGTTACTGTACCCAACTATGCATTGCTAAAAAGTAATGGACTTGGCTTTGATGAATTGGCATTGGTCGAACCATTGGCTATTGGTGCTCATGGTGTAAGAAGGGCAGGTGTTGTTACTGGTGAATATGTATTGGTAGTTGGTGCTGGTCCTATTGGTTTAGGTACCATGGAATTTGCCAAAATTGCTGGTGGTAAAGTAATTGCAATGGATATTAATGATGATAGACTTGCTTTTTGTGAAGAAAAATTGGGAGTAGACTTTACCATTAATCCAACTGCTGAAAATGCTTTAGAAAAGTTACAAGCCATTACCAATGATGATATGCCAACAGTTATTATAGATGCAACCGGAAGTTTAAAAGCTATTAATAATGCATTTCAATATTTAGGACATGGTGGTAGATATGTTTTAGTGGGTTTGCAAAAAGGAGAGATTAGTTTTAGTCATCCTGAATTTCATAAAAGAGAGAGTACTTTAATGAGTAGTAGAAATGCCAATAAAGTAGATTTTGATCATGTAATTGCAAGTATGAAACAAGGCTTGGTTAAACCAACAACTTATATTACCCATCGTGTAAAATTCGACGAAGTAAAAAGCAATTTCGAAAGCTGGCTAAACCCCGAAACTGGAGTAATTAAAGCGATGATAGAATTTTAAATTGGTAGCATTAATTCATTCATATTCTATAGTTCAAGGGCTTGGGATTGCAGTGGTAGCTGTGCTGCCCAAAGGCAGTACACTACAAACGGAAAGCCCAACACCCAAGTTGAAAATTAGCCCAACTGCTTATAGCCCCAAAATAAAAAACTCAATACATTTTGTGTATTGAGTTTTAAAATATATAGCCTTTTAGATTATTCAATTAAGTTCATACCATAAGCAAAATGAGTAACTACGCCCGGTAGAGCCAACCAAAAATAAGGTCTCCAATCTGGGTTAACAAGCATTACTACAATTATTACCAACCAAATTAAAAAGAATATCCAATTTTTAGTTCTCGATTTTTTTACGGCTTCCATGTGTAATAAATTTTGGCAAAGATAGGGTTGCAAACTATTTGTTCCAACCTAAGTTTTTTCAATACTATTTTTTTCTATTGTGCTATTTTCATCTATTGGTTTATCAATAAACAACATCTTAATAGCAATTAAAATCATTAAAATGGCAAATATTTTTTTTATGGTTGCATCGGGTAAGCTTAATGCAAATTTGCTTCCAAAATAACCGCCAACAACAAATCCAATTGCAATAATAGGTACTGCCTGAGTGTTCATGTTTCCAGATTTATAATAGTACCAAGCAGCAATTGCTACAACTGGTAAAACCAAAACCCCTAAACTTGTGCCTTGTGCTTGCTTTTGCGAATAGGCTAAAAAATAAACTAAACATGGCACAATTACGATACCTCCACCAACCCCCACTAAACCACTTAACATACCAGCAAAAACGCCAATAACTAAGAGTATTAAAATGGTGGCAATGGTCATTTTTTTCAATTGAATTTATTTTAAGAAGTTGGTTTTATACAAGTTAATAGCATCTTCAATAATTTTTAATGCCATAGACTTATCGCCAAACTCTTCTACCTTAACGCTTTTATTTTCTAGTTTCTTGTACTCTTCAAAAAAGTGTCTTAATTCGTCAAAGAAGTGTTTAGGCAATTCTTCAATGTTGTTGTAATGGTTAACGCCTGGGTCGTTAGCTGCAACAGCAATAATTTTATCATCGGCATCGCCACCATCAATCATTTGCATTACACCAACCACTTTTGCTTCCATGAGTGTAAGTGGAACAACAGGTAATGAAGTAATTACTAAAATATCTAATGGATCTTTATCATCTCCATAAGTCTGAGGAATAAATCCGTAGTTACAAGGATAATAAAATGAAGAAAAAATAACTCTATCTAATTTTAATAGTCCACTTGGTTTATCAATTTCATATTTACAACGGCTGCCTTGTGGTATTTCAATTACTGCATTAACTGTTCTTGGTGCGTTTTCTCCTGGAGGTACTCCATGCCAAGGATGTAAAGTGTGTTGCTGTGTGTTCATATACTATTTTACTTATGTATTTTTAAATGAATTGAGTTAAAGATTTGGATTGAAGCTGTATTTAAAATCTACTAACCAAATATTATTGGTAAAAATTGCTTTTACTTTTCGTCCAATATTATCGTAAGAGTTTTTGTAGTAAATAATAGTTTCGGTAGGTGAAATTTCTTCTATAGTAATGTTTTGTAAAGATGCTTCGCCTAATTGTCTTTGCTGACTAGCGGTTGTAGAACGATATTTTTCTTCTCGTTCTTTCAGCAAGTTTTTATTTTGTTCGTCTTGAATCATGTAAAAAGATGCTTTATCAAAATCGCCTTTTAAGCAAGCTTGAACAAACTCACTTGAAGCAACTATGGCATCTTTTGCTGGTGTATAATTTTTAGGATTGTTACAAGCATTTAGTAACAAAACAATACTGAGTAAGCCCAAAACATATTTCATAACTGCGGCGAAGTTAAACTAAAATAAAATATGAGCAGAAAAAAGGCAGCTATAGTAGCTGCCCAAATTTAAAAGCCGAAATAGTTATGAATTATCGCTGATGTAATCGTTTGGCATATTCTGCTTCTTCTGCTTCATATTCTTTGTCGTAAGCTCTAATAATTGCTTTTACCAATCTATGTCTTACAACATCCTCTTCATTCAATTCAACATGTGCAATGCCTTCAATATTTTGTAAAATACGCATGGCTTTGTCTAAACCACTGCGTTGATTACGAGGTAAATCTATTTGTGTTGGATCGCCAGTAATAATGGCTTTTGCATTGGCTCCAATACGAGTTAAAAACATTTTTAACTGTAGGTCGTTGGTGTTTTGACTTTCGTCTAAAATAATAAAAGCATTGTCTAAAGTTCTACCTCTCATATACGCCAACGGAGCAATTTCAATGGTTCTAGTGCTCATGTAATAACCTAATTTATCGGCTGGAATCATATCATCTAATGCATCGTAGAGTGGACGTAAGTAAGGATCGATTTTTTCTTTTAAATCGCCAGGCAAAAAACCTAAACTCTCACCAGCTTCCACAGCTGGTCTTGTTAAAATAATTTTTTTAACTACTTTATTTTTCAATGCTCTTACTGCTAAAGCAACAGCTGTATAAGTTTTACCAGTACCAGCTGGGCCTATTGCAAAAACAATATCGTTTTTGTCGGCAGCGGTAACCATCTTTTTTTGGTTGGCAGTTCTTGCACGAACTGTTTTACCATTAGGACCAAAAACTAAAATATCGTTAGGGTTTTTGTCGGTGAAGTTATCTACCGTTTCTGCATCATCGCCACCTAAAATTTGTTCAAAATAGTTTTCACTTAAATGACCATTTCTTTCAAGGTACTGCACAATTAAATCTATTTTTTCTTTGGCAGTATCAATTTGTTCAGGGGCTCCACTAATTTTAAGTTGTGTTCCTCTAGATAAAATTTTTAACAGCGGAAACTTCTTTTTTAGTAAGTCTAATTTACCATTGTTCACCCCAAAAAATTCTAGTGGATTTACTGACTCTAGGTTGATGATTGTTTCTGTCAATGTAGTTGAATTTAATTTTGAAAATGGATGCGTTGATTGTAAAAAATTATAACACAATTTAATTTATATACTTTCAAACCACAATTGTTATTATACACAATTTGTGGATAGAATTTTTGATGCCTATTTGCCAATAGTTTGTGAATAGTTGAACATATAATTTCACTTTACAAGCATTGTTATATTTTTATTACTTAATTGCAAAAAAATATTCCAATAAACTAATTACACGTTATGAAACATTTTGTTTGGTTATTGCTCAGCATTTCTTTGATGGGTAATGCTCAAAAAGCAGGTATTCAATTTGAGAAAAATAAAACTTGGAAAGAAATTTTGGCAAAAGCTGCAAGTGAAAAGAAAAACATCATGATTGATTGTTTTGCTACTTGGTGTGGCCCTTGTAAGTATATGAGTAATACAGTTTTTCCACAAGCTGAAGCAGGCAGTTTTTACAATGCCAATTTTATTAATGTAAAAGTGCAAATGGATGAAACCGAAGCTGATGATGCTTATGTAAAAAGTTGGTATGCAACTGCTAAAGAAATGGGCGAAAAATATAAGGTAGATGCATATCCAACTTATTTGTTCTTGAGTCCAAATGGTGAGTTGGTACACAAGTTTGTTGGAGCAACAGATGCTGCTGGTTTTGTAGCTAAAGGCAAAGCTGCATTGGACCCCAATAAGCAATTTTTTACCTTACAAAAAAAATATAATGCTGGTAACAGAGAAGCTGTGTTTTTAAAAGCCTTTGCATCGTCTGCCGATGAAGCTGGTGAAAGCGATTTAGCCAATGAAGTAGCCAATCTTTATTTAGCTACCCAGAAAGATTTGCTCACGAAAGAGAATCTAGAATTTATTCTTCAATACACCACAACTAGCACTACAAAAGGGTTTGATGTGTTGCAAAAAAATACAGCTAAGGCTGATGCTGTTGTTGGTGAGTATAAAGCTAGCCGTTTGGTAATTGCTATCATTACCAATGAAGAGGTTTTTAGCACTATTAAAAAAGGATATGTACCAACTGAAACAGATTGGGCGAATTACGAGAAAAAGGTAACTGCAAAATATCCAACTCATAATTTAGAAGCAATAATGAAAGCAAAAATTGTTGTGTACAAATTTTATAAAAATTGGACGAGTTTTTTAGAAGTTGTTTTTCCATATATGGAGAAATTTGGAATTAAGGAAGATGCTGCAGCATTGAATGATTATGCTTTTAATGTTTTTGAACATAGTGGTAATACAACACATTTAAATAAAGCTTTAGAGTGGAGTAAACGTTCTTTAGTAAAAGAACAAACTGCAGCTTACTTGGATACTTATGCTAATATTTTGTATAGATTAGGCAAAAAAACTGAAGCTATTGAATGGCAAACAAAAGCAGTAAATGCAGCTAGTGATGCAGATGAAAAAGAGCAGTATCAAGAGATGCTTAACAAAATGAAAAAAGGAGAAAAAACTTGGGTTAATTAAATTGATTGAATGAACTATTATATTTTAAAGAGTAGCTTGATTATGTAAGCTGCTCTTTTTTGTTTGGAATACAAGTAGTATGTTAGTGATTACATTAAACCCTTATCTTCATTTTCCAAAACTGCTGTATGAATCAACGATATTATTCATTGGATGTTTTTAGAGGTGCAACTGTTGCACTAATGATATTGGTAAATAATCCCGGTTCATGGTCTAGTATTTTTCCTCCATTAAAACATGCACCTTGGCATGGTTGTACTCCCACCGATTTAGTATTTCCTTTCTTTTTATTTGCTGTAGGTAATGCAATGGCATTTGTGATGCCTCGATTTGAAGAAAAAGGCACTGCTTTCTTTTTTAAAAAAGTTGTAAAAAGAACTTTGCTGATTTTTGCAATTGGATTGTTTTTAAATTGGAGTCCTTTTGTAAAATGGGATGCTGATACTTTGGTTGCAAAGCCTTGGGAAAACATTCGAATTTTGGGCGTTTTGCAAAGAATTGCCATTTGCTATTTTTTTGCATCTGTAGTTGTTTATTTCTTTAAAGTGAGAGGAGCTTTTGTTTTTAGTGCTATACTTTTATTGGCTTATTGGTTATTGTGTTGGTTTAGTAATACTGCTGATCCTTACAGTTTGGAGGGTTATTTTGGAACCTCAATTGATGTAGCTATTCTTGGCGAAAATCATTTATACAAAGGCGAAGGTGTTCCATTTGATCCAGAAGGACTCACTAGTTCTTTTGGAGCCATTGTGCAAGTTGTTTTTGGGTATTTGGTGGGACAATACATTCAGCAAAAAGGAAAAACTTTTGAAATGCTCAGCAACTTATTTGTTGCAGGAATTCTAATGTTATTTACAGGCTACTGTTGGGATATGGTTTTTCCGATTAACAAAAAAATATGGACAAGTAGCTACACTGTTTATACTACTGGCTTAGCCATTATTACTTTAGCCACCCTGATTTATTTAATTGAATTCAAAGGAGCTAAAGGAGCATGGAGTAAGTTCTTTGATGTGTTTGGAAAGAATCCTTTATTCATTTTTGTGTTGAGTGGATTTTTACCAAGAGTAGTTGCTTTATTTAGAATTAATGATGGTATAAGTGCCGATGGTAAAATAAATTATACCTCGGCATTTGCTTGGTTTTATAACCATGTTTGTAAAAACATTTCAACCGATTTAAGAGTGGGCTCTCTAGTATATGCATTAATAATGATTACATTTTATTGGCTAATTGTGTATTGGATGGATAAACGTAAAATTTATGTAAAGGTGTAAGGCACTCAATATTTTAGACTATTGTTTTAGTGAATTGGGTATTGATAAAAAAGTAAACCATCCTTTTAGGGATGGTTTACTTTTTTTAGAGATTTTACAATTCAATTATTTTTTTTCTGCATCATTTTGCGGTCTATATTCAAACACAATTTTTGCATTAAGTTGTAAATCAGAAGTTAGAAAAACTTCATAGGTTTTTTTACCTGCTTTTACTAACATTAAAGCTGTATTGGGAGGAATGCTGCCTAAATTATCGGCAACCATTATCAATTCGTGAATTGGATTTTCGGCACTTACATTAATTTTTACTTGCAAAGGTTGTGTACTTAATCTGCCATGTAAAATTACTGGATTGCCATTGTGGTAAATTGAAACAGTATCATTATCAATTTGCCCATTATCGTACAATTCAATTTCAAGTTCACCTTCGTTTACATATAAGGTTTTAATTAAATTATTTTTTCTATCTTCTAATTCTTTTACAGCCGTATTTTCTTTTCTAGGCTCTTTGATTTCTTTTTCGGGTTCATTCTTTTCACTGACTTTTTCGCTAGCTATATTTTTTTTGTTTTGTACTAAAGCATCTTCGGCACCTGGTTTAAATCTGCTTTTAGTTGTAGTGCTTGTTGTATTGTCTTTTTCATTAACACCAGCATTTTTGGGAACAGTTTTATTTTTAGGTGCTTCTTTTTTTGTATTGGCTAAATTGTTTAACGGATTGATGGGTTTTAATAAAAAAGCTTCTTTTTCAAATTCGGTATCTGGTACTTTTTCTAAATAAACTATTCCATCGCCACATTCACCTTTGTTTCTCATATTTTGACTAGTATAATCTCCTTTCAAAATTTCTTTCTTTCCATCTTTAATATAATCTAAATAACAGGTCATTAAACAAGGTTGAGCTGCACCCGAAATTTTCAGCTCCAACATCTTGGTTTCTTTAATTAATATGTTTTTAGTTTCATCGGCAAAAATTCCTTGTAAAGATGCTTTGCCATAAAAGCTTGTATTTAAATACGAGTAAGTAACACCTTCAAGGGCATTGCTTAAAAGATTGTTTATTTGAATTTCGTATTTGTATTTATTGTTTCTATCTTCTTCAAACTTACCTGTAATTGGGTTGTACGATTTTTGTATAAAATAACCTCTCCAAATACCTGTGATATTTGATTTATTAGATTTTTGAGCTTTGTTTTTGGAACCCTTATTAACTTCTGTTGAGTTTGCAACATCATGATTGCCCCTTAAATCAATAGTAGGAGGTTTCTGAGCTATCAGAAAACTAGAATTCAGCAATAAGTAAATGATAATTGTAAATTTCAATCTCATAGAGCAAAACTACATGTGGATGAAGAAACTTACTCTCAAAGAACCGTTAAGGTTTTTTGAGAATAGCGTTAATTGTTTCAAAAATAAGGGAGTTTAAGTATGCAATTCATTCGTTACTTTTGCTTTCTTTAAAAAAAATCTGTAGAGAATAACTGATTATGATTAATGTAAGTTTCCCCGATGGGGCAAGTAGGCAATTTGAAGCTGGAATTTCGGCACTTGATATTGCAAAAAGTATTAGCGATGGTTTGGCCAAAAAAGTATTGGCAGCTAGTGTAAATAACGAAGTTTGGGATGCTACAAGACCAATAACGACAGATGTTTCCTTAAAATTATATACCTGGGACGATGCAGAAGGCAAAAATACTTTTTGGCATTCTTCTGCACATTTAATGGCAGAAGCTGTTGAAGCTAAATTTCCTGGAGCTAAATTTTGGGTAGGCCCAGCCTTAGATAAAGGCTTTTATTACGATATAGATTTGGGCGATAATAAATTGACTGAGGAAGATTTAACTTGGTTAGAGAAGAAAATGAATGAACTAGCTAATCAAAAAAATGTATTTGTTCGTACCGAAAAGTCAAAAGCCGAAGCCATCAATTATTTTACTGAAAAAGGCGATGAGTATAAATTAGACTTATTGCAAAACTTAGAAGATGGCAATATTACTTTTTATACCCAAGGTGCATTTACCGATTTATGTCGTGGTCCACATATTCCTAATACTGGTTCAATAAAAGCTATTAAATTATTAAGTATTGCAGGTGCTTATTGGAAAGGCGATGAAAAAAATAAACAATTAACCCGTATTTATGGCATCACATTTCCTAACCAAAAAGAGTTAGATGAGTATTTGTTAATGTTGGAAGAAGCCAAAAAAAGAGATCATAGAAAACTAGGCAAAGAATTGGGTATTTATACCATGAACGATGACATTGGTTCTGGCTTAATTCTTTGGATGCCCAATGGAACGGTGATTATTGAAGAACTAGAAAAATTAGCCAAAGAAAACGAAGAAGAAGCAGGTTATAAAAGAGTGGTAACACCACATATTGCCAAAGAAAATTTATACTTAACTAGTGGTCATTTACCTTATTATGCCGATAGTATGTTTCCTCCAATGGAAATGGATGGAGAACGCTATTACTTAAAAGCCATGAACTGTCCTCATCATCATAAAATTTTTGATGCTGAACCCAAAAGTTATAGAGACATGCCATACCGAATAGCAGAGTATGGAACCTGTTATAGATATGAGCAAAGTGGTGAATTATTTGGTTTAATGAGGGTTCGTTGTTTACACATGAACGATGCACATATTTACTGTTCTAAAGAGCAATTTGCTCAAGAGTTTAAAGCGGTAAATGATATGTACTTAAAATATTTCAAAATATTTGGGATTGATAAATATGTAATGCGTTTAAGTTTACATGATCCTGCTAAGTTGGGAGAGAAGTATGTAAACGAGCCAGAACTTTGGTTAGAAACCGAAGCTTTGGTAAGAAATGTATTGATAGAAACTGGAGTTCCTTTTGTTGAAGTAAAAGGTGAAGGAGCATTTTACGGACCTAAAATTGACGTTCAAATTTATAGTGCTATTGGTAGAGAATTTACATTGGCCACTAATCAGGTTGACTTTGCTCAATCACGTAGCTTTAAATTAAGCTTTACCAATCAACATAACGAAGCCGAGGTTCCTTTAATTATACATCGTGCACCTTTAGGTACACATGAACGTTTTATTGGGTTTTTATTAGAACATTATGCAGGTAAATTTCCGGTTTGGTTAGCTCCACTACAAGTAAAAATATTGCCTATTAGCGATAAGTTTATGGATTATGCGGTAGAAGTGAAAGCTGCTTTACGTAAACATGGGGTTAGAGTAGAAATTGATGAACGACCAGAAAAAATTGGTAAAAAAATTCGTGAAGCCGAGTTGGCTCGTGTACCTTATATGTTAGTGGTGGGCGAAAAAGAAGCAGCAGAAAAGAAGCTTTCTATTCGTCGTCAGGGTAAAGGAGATGTGGGACAATTAAGCATTGACGAATTTGTACAAAACATTGTAGAGGAAATTGTTCAACGTAAATCAGGAGAATAGAGAAATTATTCCTTATTTTTAATTTTCAAATTATAAACCAAACAAGTTTTAATGGCATTACCATTTAGAGGAGGTAGCGGGGGTGGAAGGTTCAATCCTCGTTTTCAACGTCAACAAGAACCTGAACATCGTATCAACGAAAGAATTAGAGTACCTCAGGTACGTTTAGTGGGCGACAATGTAGAAATTGGCATTTACCCTACTCATGAGGCTCTTAAAATTGCTCAAGCACTAGAGTTAGATTTAGTGGAAATTTCTCCGCAAGCCGATCCTCCGGTTTGTAAAGCTATCGATTACAAAAAGTTTTTGTATGAGAAGAAGAAGAAGGAAAAAGAAATGAAAGCCAATGCCAAACAAAGTGAGGTAAAGGAAGTTCGTTTTACACCTGGTACCGATGATCATGACTTTGACTTTAAAGCCAAACATGCTGAAGGGTTTTTAAAAGATGGCAATAAAGTAAAAGCATATGTTCAATTTAAAGGACGTGCCATTATGTTTAAAGAAAGAGGAGAATTGGTATTACTTAAATTTGCTGAACGTTTGGCCGAAGTGGGTACTCCTGAAACATTACCTAAACTAGAAGGTAAGAGAATGTTTTTGATGCTTACTCCAAAAACAGCTAAGAAAAAGAAAGAAGATAAAGCAAGCTAAAACGTTTCAAAGTCAAGTTCATTAGTATTACTTTATAGAATAACATATAAAAATAGTAAAGCCTAACTGGTAAACAGTTAGGCTTTACTATTAATTATTGATTGTGATGATTAAGATGTTTTTACTCTGCTTTTTTCTGTATCTGCAGCTCCACTTTGTCTGGCATTTAAGTTTTTTCCTTTATTGAATCGGTAAGACAACGAAAGAGTAAAAACTCTACTATCCAAAAAACTTAACCAATTTGCTTTTGCATTGGCAATATTTCTAATATCGCCACCAGGTTGATTGGTATAAAACATATCTGAAACATTTAACTTGATAGAACCTTTGTTCTTTAAAATTTTATACGATACACCCATTCTTGCTTGCCAAACAGGTATGGTTAAAAACTGGCCAACTAAAACCCTTGTTTGATAAGTACTAGCAACTTCTGCACTTAATTTAGGTGTTATAACAAATTGGTTAGTTGGCCCAAAGAACCAGTAAAATCTACCTTCATTTAATTGCTGGTTATAAATAGTTGATTTGAATGTTAAATTTTTAAGCTCTGTGTAAAGCTGTAAAGTCCACCATTTAGTAATGGGTTGCATTGCATTTACACCTATGCCATAAGCAATTTGTTTTCCAAAATTACCTGGGCGACTGTAAAAAATATTGCCCTGTTGTTCATTGGTTTCTTGAATTAAGTTATTGGTTATACTGTAATCTACCGTTGTAGTAATACGATTTTTATAGGTGTAAGATAATTCTATGTTGTATGAAAAAGTAGGTTGTAAAAAAGGGTTTCCAGCATAATAGGTAAACCTATCTAATGGATAAGTGAATGGATTCATATCTTGATAATTAGGACGATTGATTCTTCTTCCAACAGATAAGCCAAGTTGATGTTTACTTAATGTATCGATTCTGTAAGCAACAAAAAATGTAGGAAATAAATTACTGTAGTTAAGCTCAAAAGACGAATCTTTTGTTACTACATTACCTAACTGGTTGCCATTTATTTTTGTTTGTTCTAATCTTAATCCTGCCTGTATCGAAATCTTTTGCCAATCTTTTGAATAGTTGATGTATGCAGCAGATATTTCTTCTTTGTATTTAAATCTATTACTAAACTGAAAATTGGGTGTAGCAACACCAGCATTCACATCATAAAAGTCTGCAATGTTATCTGTGTAAACCCAGCTGTATTTTGCACCTGCATCAAACTTTCCTCCTTGTTTCAAAGGTTGTGTATAATCTGCTTTAATAGATTTAATGGTGATTTTTGCGGGCAAAGAAGATTGTAAAGTGCTACTGCTAGTAAGTGTGTTGTTGGCAGTAAACACATTATTAATGAGGTTTTGAGAAACTGTTGAATTGTAAATTATATAGTCTGCATTTGCTGTTAGCTCTTTTCCTTTTTTATCAATTTTGTATGCATAGTTCATGTTCACACTTCCATTCTTCCATTTTCTTTCAATTGGGTTTGTGGCAACTACTTTATTTATAGCTACATTATTATTATCGGTAATAATTGCATTGTTTACAGTGGGAGAAAATGATGGATTAATAAAACCAGCTAAAACAATTCCGAAAGTGGTTTTATTGTTTGCATAATAATCGGCTCCAATTCTTGCATTGTTTCCTCTCATTTCTCTTTTTAAATAAGAGTTTTGCGAAAATCCAGATTGGTAACTGCCATCAGTGTTATAATAAAATCTATTGATGGTAAGATCTTGATAGGAGTTGTTTTGTGCAATACTAAAGTTGGAAAAAAAATTGATTTTATTAATGCGAAAATTAAAATTAAAGCTGTTGTTAGTTCTTAAATATTTACCTTGACCATAGCTTAAATTCACCCCACCATTCAAACCAACTGTTTTAGTTTTTTTTAATTTGATATTTATAATTCCTGCATTACCTGCTGCATCATATTTAGCAGGTGGTGTAACCATAATTTCTATAGATTCCACAGATGCTGCAGGTAAAGAACGTAAATAGCCTGTTAAGTCAGAGGCAGATAAGTAAGTTGGCTTATCATCTATAAAAATAATTACACCTTGCTTCCCTTTTAAAGTGATATTGCCATTTAAGTCTACAAGTACACCAGGTGCTTTTTCCAGTATTTCTAAAGCTGTTGTACCTGCATTGCCTATCAAAGCATCTGGATTAATTACAACTCTGTCAATCTTTCTCTCTACAAATTGTCTTTTGCCCGTTACCTGTACATCTTCAAGCTGATTTTGTTTGGCCTTTAGTTTAATAAGGGGTAATTGAATGGCTAACTTATCACTAGTAATTGAAAATGGGTTGCTGGTGTAAAGCTCAAATCCAATAACTTTTATGGATATTGTATAATCATCGGGTTTTACCAATTCAAATTCAAAACTACCATCTGTATTGCACCATGTTGTTTTAGCAATAGTGTTGTTAGATTGCTTAATTAAATTAATAGCAATAGTTGTAAACTCTTCAGGGCCACTGATAGAACCTTTAACTGTGCCTGTTACTGTTTGTGCAAATGAATTTTTAGCAACTGCAGTAATAAGCAAGAAAGCGAAAAGAATAAATATGTTTTTTTTCATGTTAGTTAATAAGTTTATGGTGTACTTAACCATGGTAATGAACAGTAGCTTATGAGGCTATTGTTTCATTGCCTGTAAATTCAAGTTTATAAAATTCTGATAGCGTTGTCTATTTCTTTTGTTCTTTCCTGCTATTTATGCATGAAGAGGGGGAGTAACCAAAACGTTTCTTAAAAGATTTGCTAAAAGAGTAAATATCTGAAAAGCCTGTTTCAATAGCTACATCAGAAACAGAATAAGCATCATCTTGTAGAAGTAGCATTGCATGTTCCAGCCTTTTTTGTATAATGTATTGATGAGGAGAATTGCCATAAACATTTTTAAATAGCCTGAAAAAGTGATACTCTGACAAGCAGGATTCTTTGGCAACATCTTTTACCGAAATAGCGTTTTTATAATACTCATCTATCATTTCTTTGCCTCGTTTAACTTTCTTATATAAATCTTTTTTAGTTGCAGATTTTAGAAACGGTAGAGATTGTAATTGCTTAAAAACAGGGATTTGGTCTTGTACAATATTTTCTGCTAAAAAATAAAAAATGTCTTCTTTAAAGTCGCTAAGCATCATTTCACCGTTTTGTGCTCTAATACTCATGTGGCTTAATGTTTTACCTACAATGGTGTCTTTTGCTTGGTATTGTGTTTCTAAAAAGTCTGGTGTACAAAAAAAAGTTCCAAGTTGTTTGTTAGAAAAACTTGTATTGGGTTGTATGATTGTTGAAATTACATCTAGCATTAAATCTGTATCTATGTTTATACAAATTCCTTGTACTTTTTTTCTACTTTCAATTGCTACATGTCCTTTTTTAGAACTGTTACAGAGTAAATAATTGCCTTTTTCAACATGATGCTCTATGCCATCTAGCAAATACAATTCAGAGCCTTCTGCAACATATTTTATTGCAAATCCAAAAGATTGTATTGGTTCATAAAATTCACTCAATGATGAGAAAACAATGGAGTTATTGTTTTGTACAACTTTTTGAAATGTTTGCTCGTAACTGCTAAATAAGGGGTTCATCTTCAAAATTTAGTATCAATAAAGCATGTAGATTGATAATAAATTTGGTAAATTAAATCAATTATTGTTTTAAAAATTTACAAACGGTAGTATCTCTTTGTAAAACGCAAAATTTTCATAGAAAGTGTTTTAATGAAGCTTTGTAAAAAGATGGTTACTGCAAGTTCTTATTTGAATTTTATGGCTTCACACATGTCAACTCCTTTGTGATTTAATTTTAGTATGATACCTTCTGCATGAGGATATTTTTTCTTAGTTTGTTTTATGAGGTTATTTCTTATTTTCTCGTATTGAGTACTTGCAACAAAAAAGGTAGTTCCAACATTGCCTAAAACTTCATATTCAGATAAGGGTTTGCTATCGGTAAATATGTATAATTCTTGTATAGATTCTACTTGAGCAGTTGATTTAGTTTGATTGAAATTAACTATCGAAAATGCAAACGAGGTTAATACAAACATGCTGATAACAACCTTTTTAAATCTGTTTTTCATTTTATAGTTTGTTTTTAATTAGTAAAACGTCTTTGTTATCTTGTTGTGGATTATATCTATCGCAGAAATACAAATCTTTCAGTTTATCTCCATTTAAATCTGTACAGATTACACCCAATGCATCAATTTTAATTTTTCCTCCTAATAATCTATCGCTACCTAATATAAAGTTGCCTTTACTATCGTTAAGATATACTTTGATTTTACCTCCAAAAACATTGGCAATTATAATATCTGCATCATTATCATTATCTATATCTGTAAAAATGGCATCAATACTATGGTCTTTGTCTTGTGGCAGTTGAGTAGTAGTTACATCAGTAAATATTCCTGTACCGTCATTAACAAATAATCTGTTTTGAGGGTTTTTATTGCCTTTAAAATTAACATTGGCAAAAAGTAAATCTATATCACCGTCTTTATCAATATCTGCGAAAGCAATTTTTCTGCTCTCCATATTTTCATTTGAAATAAGATTGGTTTTGGTTACATCTGTAAAAAATCCTTTTCCATTATTTAGATACAATACATTACCATCTTCATTGGCTTCAATTAAATCTAAATCACCATCTTTATCTATATCTATTAAAGCAAGGTCTTGAGTAACTTTATTTATTTTAGGTAGTCTATCTTCTTCTAACTTGAATATACCTTTCCCTTGGTTAATGAATAGTTGATTTTGTCCGTTGTTACCAAAAATTACATCAGGCTTTCCGTCTTTATTAATGTCTTCGCTAATTATGGCATTGGCTTCTGAATTTGGAAATTGATAGGGTGCTGGTGTAAAATAACCTTTACCATTGTTTAAATAAAACTCATGTACTTTATCATCTTCTGAACAAAAGATGAGGTCAATAAAACCATCGCCATTAAAATCTTTAGCTACCACATCTTCACTATCATGTACTATCTGTGGTAATCTTTTTTCAGATTCGTCTGTAAAATTTCCCTTTCCATCGTTCATTAATATTGTGTTTGGCTGAAATTCGTTAGCCAGTACAATATCTAAATCACCATCACCATCTAAATCTGCAGCTACCACATCCATGCTGGCTTTTTTTGTCCCCGGTTCTGGTAACTGTTCACTTGCGTCTGTATAAAGTTTAGGATCACTTTTAACGGGTTCTTTCTTTAAAATTTCTTCCAACCATTGATCTATGTATTCAAATATTTTTCCATTAAATCGGTTGGCTGCATATTGTTGATATACTTGTGGTTGATCCCACAATTCAATAAATTCTTGCATGGTACCAATTTCTTCAAAAGAGTGACTTGATTTTGGTGCCAACCAAAAAGTTCCATGTCCTGGTCTTTGACTGTTTACATGTTCAATTAATGCAATATTATCTGAGGGATTGTTGGCATTTAAATCACATTCGCCATATATGGCCAAAGTATAATTATTATAGTCTGATAAAGCTTTGGCTACATTGTGTTGATTGAGTTCTTTAATGGTAGAAATATGGCGACCAAATCTTGATTGCTCATTGCCAATATATCCTAACAAGTTATTTAAGGCAGCTAAACCCATTGGATTTTTTGAAATCTCTTCTACTGTTTTATCTGAATAGAAAAATTGATAATAGTAAGGTTTAAATTTTTCTAAAGTTGCTCTTAACTCACCAATATCTGCACCTCTGTAAGATGATTGAATTAAAAATGCATCTAGTAAATATTCAGACCAAGGCTTAAAGCCTGTGCCATATACTACTATTGCTTTTGGTTGAAATTTAGCAGCTAGTAAAGGAGCTGTTGTGCCGCCCATTGAATGACCAAATAAAACAATTTTTTCTTTATGAACATTTGGCAAGTTGAGCAAGTTTTTATAACCCATTTCATACATTGCTAGCTCTTCATTAAAGCCCATTGTTTGGCAAGGAGGGCAGTTTTCATTGTCGCCCATGTCGCCTTTTTCCATTATATACACAGCATAGCCTAGTTCTACAATTTTATCTATGGCTTGTTTGGTTTTATCTAAGGGCTGCATATTATCTAATGAATAACAAGGAAAGCCTTGCAAAAAATAAATATGGGCTTTAGGTATTTTACCTTTTGGCGATTTTAGGATGGTTCTTACTAAGCCCGATTTATATTGAAATGCTCCATATGTAATATCCATTGTATTTGATTGTTCAATGGGTTTAGCTACCACATTTGCTTTTAGCACCAATTGCTGACGATTTCTTTGGATAATAAATGTAACTTCTTCGCCAGCCCTTAATTTTTTTGCAAAATTTACTAAGTCGGTAGAATTGGTAATATTGTTTTCATTTGCTTTAATTACTATATCATTTGGTAAAATGCCTGCATTGAATGCTGTTGTTTTGGGTGCGGCTTGCATTACAAAAGCTCCTGACTCATAACCATATTTTGTTTTTAAAGAATCTGGTACTTGATTGAATAAACTTACACCTAAGCCTCCTTTTCGGTTTAGTTGTTGAGCATCTACTGTTGTAATAAGGCCAATGCTTATAATGAAGATACAAATAGATTTAAAATACATCATATTTATTTTTACTTTAATTGAAATAGTTATTTAGCCAACGTCCAAAGTCAATACCTCTGTTAATGATTGTAATAATTAAATAAATGGATACAAGGACCATTAGAAATTTAAAATAGTTTGATTTAAGTAGTGAAGGTTTCATACTATTATGCTTTTGAGTAAAGCTATAATTGGTGTAAGTAGTGCATTTGTAAAATCCTGCTATTTTTTATACAAAAAATCTTCGTTTCAAGGTCATCAACAGTAATAAAAAAAGGCTTCCTAAGAAGCCTTTTTTTATTTACCACATATTGTATTTAGTTATTTAAACTTACTGTTACTTCAATATCAGGATTGCTTAATAAGAATGACGACATTTCATCGTTCATACTAAAGCCTCTATCATTATTTGATAGGGTAATGTTTAGATTTTCTTTAGGTTCAAATAAATTAATTCTTAAACCAGCTTTACCCGGATTGCCTTTAATGTTCTTATCAATAAAATTAACTACCTCTGCTGAAACTGAGCCCACATGCATGTTTAAATCTATTTGCTTCGTTAGGTTTTGTTTAGCAGTTTCTAGTAAATGAATATTCAATACTTTAAATTCATACTTATCGGGTTCTCCTTCTTTTTTCCAGCCAGTTTTAAAGAAACCAGTGAGTAATACATTTTTTCCTTTTTCTAAATAGTTGGTAAACTTTACATAATCATCGCTCCATAAAGCAATTTCAGTTTTGCCACTATAATCTTCAATGGCTAAAATGCCAAAATTTCTACCAGTTTTAGTAACCCTGTGTTGGGCATCTACCACTAAGCCAGCAATACGAATATTTTTATTTAAATAAGATTGAGCTAAAGTGGTGCTTTCTTTTATTTCAATAAAATCGTTCAGTGGCATTATTTTATAATGCATTAATTCAAACTTGAAATGGTCTAACGGATGACCACTCATAAAAATGCCTGTTACTTCTTTTTCGTGTTCTAATTTTTCAGTTAAAGTCCAAGGTTCACAATTAGGAATTTTTGGTGGTGGAATTTCCATTACTTGTTGCAAATCGCCAAACAATGTGTTGGTAGTTCCACTGGTAAGTGAATCTTTTACTTGTCCATAACCAATTATTTTTTCAATTCCTGTTGTACGATCTCCGTCAGGTGTATAAAAATATTGAGCTCTGTGAAATTGAGGAAAGCAATCAAAGGCACCTGCATAAGCTAAACATTCAATTGATTTTTTATTGACTGCACGTTGATTTACTCTGGTAATAAATTCAAAAATATCTTTAAATCCACCGCTTTTACTTCTTTCAATAATAATATTTTCAATGGCATTTTCACCCACCCCTTTTAAGCCACCCATACCAAAACGAATTTCACCTTTTTTGTTGGGTGCAAAACCTTTGATGCTTTCATTAATATCTGGTCCTAATACTTTTAAGCCCATGCGTTTGCACTCTTCCATAAAGAAGGTAATTTTTTCTATACTTCCTGCATGGTTTAATACAGCACTCATATACTCACTTGGGTAGTGGGCTTTTAAATAGGCTGTTTGATAAGCCACAAAAGCATAACAGGTTGAGTGAGATTTATTGAAGGCATATTGAGCAAATGCTTCCCAATCGGTCCAAATTTTTTCTAGTTTATCTGCAGGATGCCCCTTTGCAGTTGCACCATCTATAAACTTGGTTTTCATTTTATCTAGTACTTCTTTTTGCTTTTTACCCATGGCTTTACGAAGTACATCAGCATCGCCTTTGGTAAAACCACCAATACTTTGACTCAACAACATCACCTGTTCTTGATATACAGTAATACCATAGGTTTCATCTAAATACTCTTGCAGTTCGGGTACATCATATACAATTTCTTCTCTACCATGTTTACGTGCAATAAAGTTGGGAATGTATGCAATAGGACCAGGACGATACAAGGCATTCATGGCAATTAAATCGGCAAATTGATCGGGCTTTAATTCCCTCAAATATTTTTGCATACCCACACTTTCAAACTGAAATGTGCCATTGGTTTCACCCTTTTGATAGAGTTGAAAAGTTTTTTCATCATCCAATGGAAGTGTGTCTAAATCTATAGTAACACCATGATTTTGTTTGATGAGTTCTAATGCTGTTTTTAAAATGGATAAAGTTTTTAAACCCAAGAAGTCCATTTTAATTACACCAGCTTCTTCAATAACGCTTCCTTCAATTTGAGTAACCCACAAATCCGAATCTTTGGCTGTTGCAACAGGAATTAGTTCTGTTAAATCTTTTGGAGCAATGATAATACCTGCTGCATGTAAACCTGTATTACGAACACTGCCTTCTAAACGTTCAGCTTCTTTTAAAACCCTTGTTCTTAAGTCGTTATTGTTGAGGTTATATATTTCACGTAATCTTCTTGCATTGTCAATGTCTTCAGGTGTGTAACCTTTTTCTTCTAAGCTTTTTTCACCTTCTTTTACAGTGAGTGGGGCATGTAAAATTTTGCCCAATTCTGTACCCGGTTTATCACTTACTAATTTTGCTAAAGCATTACTTTCTGGCAGTGGCAAATCCATTACACGAGCAACATCTTTAATACTACTTTTTGCAGCCATTGTACCAAAAGTTACAATTTGTGCTACTTGAGATTTGCTGTATTTCTGTACTACATAGTCAATTACTTTTTGCCTTCCTTCGTCGTCAAAATCAGTATCAATATCGGGCATGCTTTTTCTGTCTGGGTTCAGAAATCTTTCAAAAAGTAGATTGTATTTTATAGGATCAATATTGGTAATTCCAATGCAATATGCAACAACAGAACCAGCAGCAGATCCACGTCCTGGGCCTATAAAAACACCCATGTTTCTGCCAGCTTTAATAAAGTCGCTCACAATTAAAAAATAACCAGCAAAACCCATGGTTTTAATGGTGAATAGTTCAAAGTCTATTCGTTCTCTGGTAGTTTCTTCAATCTCTCCATAGCGTTGTTTGGCTCCTTCGTAAGTAAGGTGTTTTAAAAACTCCCACTGATTATTTACATCGGGTTTAATAATATCTTTTCCAATTACTTCATCTGAAAAATGAATTTGAAATTCTTTAGGAATAGGAAATGCTGGCAAGAGAATGTCTTTTTTTAAATTCAGCACTTCAATTTTATCTACAATGGCATTGGTGTTATCAATACTTTCAGGGATATCGCTAAACAACTGTTTCATTTCTGCGGTAGTCTTGAAATAAAACTGATCGTTCGGAAATTTAAAACGCTTGTTTTTTATTTGGGCATCATCATTTACAATATCATCAAATCCAGGTGTAGCTTGCTTTTCGCCAGTATTGATACATAATAAAATGTCATGAGCATTGTAATCATCTTTATCGGTGTAATGACTATCGTTTGTAGCAATAACTTTTACATTGTGCTTTTGAGCAAATTTTAATAAAGTTTCATTTATTTTAATTTGTTCTTTAATGTTATGGCGTTGAATTTCTACATAGTAATCTTCACCAAACATATCTAACCACCATTTAAATTCTTTTTCTGCATTTTCTTCACTATCGTGTAAAATGGTTTGTGGTACATATGCACCAATGCAACAAGTTGTAGCAATTAAGCCTTCATGATATTTTTCAATTAATTCTTTGTCAATACGAGGGTACTTGCTGTACATTCCTTCAATATAACCAAGAGAGGTAAGCTTAATTAAATTTTGATAGCCTACTTTATTTTTGGCCAATAAAACCTGATGGTAACGATGATCTTTCTCACCTTTAGTAAATGCTTTTGCATGGCGATCTTTTACTACATAAAATTCACAGCCAACAACAGGTTTTACAATGGGTTCAAGAATGTCTTTTCCGTTGGCATCTTGACCAACAATTTTTGTTTTTTTCCAAGCTTGAGCAACAAACTCAAATGCACCAAACATATTGCCATGATCGGTAATGGCTAATGCTGGCATATTATCTCTCATGGCTTTATCGTACAAACTTTTAATAGAAGCTGCACCATCGAGCAATGAATATTGTGTATGAACGTGTAAGTGAGAAAATGGAGTCAATTGAATTAAGAATTAGAAATTAAGAATTAGAAATTAAGAATTAGAAATCAGCAATTTCTACTCTTTTTTAAACGTAAACACTTTTAAGTTTCCCCCTACATAATTGCAAACCCATGCTTCCAGCTTTGCGTTGTCTTCATAAATATCTACACCAACAGGTTTGCCTTTACATTCTAGTGAATATAATTTGGTGAAACTATTGTTATTAATTTTAAATACATCTACTGTATTCCCACTGTAACAAGTTACAAATAAAAACTGTTGATTTTTACTGAGCATAATTGTTCTTGGTTGGGCATTGGTAGTTGCAGCAAATAAGGTTACACCCGTTTCGGCATTAATACAAGCAATTTTACCAATGCTATTATAACTCACAAATAATCTGCTTTTATGATCCATTACAATATGTCGTGGAGTTGAAGCTACTTTTAAATTTTTCTCAATTTTCCATGTATTATTATTTACTACACTAATAGTTTTTCCTCCCATAATAGCTATGTACGATTTGTTGTTTAGATCATCTACCACTATGCCTCTTGGAATAGCTGAAACAGGAATGGTAGCAACTACTTTTCCATAAGGTTGTGTACTATCGTTAGCAGCCAACACACTTACATTGTTGCTATGCCAATTACTTACTAGCACATAGTTATTATTGGCAGTTCTTGCAATTACTTTGGGTGTTTTTCCTGTTTTAATTAAAGGCACAAACATGGAGTCTTTGGTTTGCTCTTGCCAGTTTTTTACATACAATTTTTTATTGGGTACATCAGGTATTTTCTTTTTATTCAATTTATTTAAATGAATAGGTACTACACCATGTGCATTGTGTAATGAAACCCATAAAATTTTATCATTATGGCTAAAACAAGCTTCAACAGGTTTTTCTTCAAATGATGGAACGGGTTTATGAGTTACATAATCCCAGCCCATGGCTTTGGTGGGTTTAAAGTTGAAGCTTCTGGTAATTTTTCTGGTGGGTTCATCAAATTCATACACACTCATGCCTTCCAAATTCATAGCATATAATTTTGAACCTGTACTATTGAAAATAACAGATTTTGTACCCGGAGCTGCAACCAAATTTTCAGATTTTATAAAAGATAAGTTGGTATAAGTCTTAGGCTGATTTTGTGGCAGCGTATTCCATATTTTTACCTTGTTTATAGGAATTGGCGTTGCTGAGTTGTTAAAACTTACACTTATGGCAATGGAGGCAAAATAAGTAAAGCGTTGAAGTATTTTTTTTGCCATCATACAGGTTAAAATTTGATTTTAGAGCAGTTAACAAATATCGTTACGGATTCATTTTTTATCTTCATGCAGTTTTCCACAGCAGCTTTGAACTGAATAGAATGTTAAAAAGTTTTGCAGAAAGGTTGTTTCATAGGTATTCATGGGTTATTTTGCATCAATTGAACTATGAATGTACAAAAAATCATTGGCGGATTAATTGGGCTTTGTGTATTTACAAGCTGTAAATCTTTGAAGACATTGGCTTCTAAGGATACTTCCTCAACTGTAACTAAGAAAAACACAAGATCCAATTCTAATAAACAAGTTTCTTTTATTGAAGATATTGAAGTAACGCCGGGTACTGTGGTTACTTCAAAACATAAAACTATTAATACTGCATCAAAAAATACAGCTAAAAAATCAACTACTACTCAGACTGTAACAAGTGGAAATGCAGATGAAACATTGACCAATTCTAATATTGAGAATGCAAGCTATTTACAGTTGAAATATGCTATGTTATTAGATGCTACGGTAGAAAAATTAACCAATATTCCTTTACTTCAAAACATTGAAAAATGGTGGGGTACAAGATATTGTTTAGGCGGTACTACTGAAAATTGTATTGACTGTTCTGGATTTACACTACATGTTGCTAAAGATGTTTATAATATTCAGCTCCCTAGAACCTCTCAAGAACAGTACAATGTTGCCGAGCATATAGATATGAGTGAACTTCAAGAAGGTGATTTAGTATTTTTTCATCATGGAGGTAAAAGTAAAAGAGTATCTCATGTAGGATTTTATTTGCATAACAATAAGTTTGTTCATGCATCTACTAGCAATGGTGTTATGATTAGCGATTTGAACGAAAGTTACTGGAAAGCAAGAATTAGAGGTGCTGGGCGAATTGTAAAAAACGAAACTAGTAAACTTTAAATATTTAATTTCTTCTTTAAATTAGTTAATAATTGACCTGCGTCAGGGGTTAAATTAAACACAATCGATAGCACAAAAATTTCCAGCATAAATAGTAAACTTCTGCCAATCATTCCCCACCAATTGTTCATTACATTGAATAAATAAAAGCTTGTAAAAAATGCAAGTGCAAATAATACAATTGTTTGCCATGTTTTATGGGTGAACGGTTGAAGATTAAACTTTCTTCTCAAAAACTCAAACCGAATTAAGTTGTATAAACTTAAACCAATTAACTCACTATATGCAGCTCCAATAATGCCCATTTTTTTAATGAGCAAGTAGGCCAATGGCAAACGAATGGCTAGTAAAAAAACACCACTTAAAAAATCGAATTTCCAATAATTAGAAGTGGCAATGATAGTTCCATTAACGCCAGTACCAGCATCAATTACTCTTACTAATCCCAATACAATAATTAAGTTAATGGCAGCTGTATAATCGTCTTGAATATGTAAAACAGAAAATAAATTTTCAATGTTCAATAAAATACATCCAAAAATGAATAAGCTCATCAAAAGCATATTAATAGAAGAACGTTGGTAAATACGATTAATCTCTGCATAGTTTTTATCTTTCCAAGCTTGTGCTATAACCCCTGTTGCAATAGATTGCATACTTCGTTGTGGTACTTGAATAAAGTTAGCAGCATAATTTGCTAAGGTGTACACACCTGCAAAGCTTAGTCCTTTAAGGCTTGCAATAAAAATACTATCCATCGTTTGTCCTAAAGCTTGTACAATCATTCCACCAAAAATGAGGCTTTGCATACCTAACATTTTTCCTTGAAGCTTTTTAGTAATGTTACTTTTTGTAAGTGTTAGATGTAGCTTTTTTAAGTACAATAAATAGCCTATTAAAATAAAAGCCATTATGCCAAATAATGTAGAAAATAATACAACGAACGTATGATAATTGATGTAGTTAAAATAGTATAAAACAATGAAAATAGTTGTTACTAAGCGTAAGGCTGTTTCTTTTAAAAAGTTGGGAACAATTGTTTTTTGTAGTGCCCAGCAATAACCTTCAAAAATGGCAAATAGCAACATGCCTAATGCAAAAGGAAATATGTAATAATAATATTCTACAATTAAAAGAGAACGTTCAGAAAACTTTCTTATGACCAATGGTTCAAGTAGGTAACCAATAATTATAACCAATGCAAAACCAATACAACTACTTACTAAAGCCCAAGTTAGTAAGTCGTTTTTTTGATCAGCCACATTGTTTTTATAGTAGGGATAAAATTTATATATAATTGGAATAACACCTAAGCTTCCAAATACATAAAAGTTTTGAGCAACATCAAAAAATATTCTAGTGAGGGCAAATTGTTCGGCAGTAAAATGGCCTTCTTTTATGTATAGATAGGTATTAATAGCACCAATAAAAAAACCAAGATATACCAGTAAAGATGATACAATGGTTTGTTTACGGATGTTACCCATATTAGTTTTTTAAGGCAATAAAAAACCGCTGAAATATTATTCTTTGATTGTGTTGTTTCAATCTGTATTTATTTCAGCGGTTTGTTTTACTATTAATAAGCTCTTGCAAATAAAACCCTTTGTGTGCTTGGTTTTCCAGTTAAGATACACGTACCTTCTTCTTGTGTATTATTTAAAGGAATGCAACGAATAGTGGCTTTTGTTTTTTCTTTAATTGCATCTTCTGTTTCACTAGTTCCATCCCAATGAGCACTTACAAAACCTGCTTTTGTATCTAGAATGTTTACAAATTCTTCCCAAGTATTTGCTTGGGTAATGTGTTCATCTCTAAATTGTTTGGCTTTATTAAACATATTGGTTTGAATTTTTTCCAATAAATTTTTAATATAGCTTGCCAATCCTTCTATTGCAACAGTGGTTTTTTCTTTGGTATCTCTTCTTGCGACTTCTACTACATTATTGGCTAAATCTCTTGTGCCTACTGCAATACGTACTGGTACACCTTTCATTTCATGTTCAGCAAATTTCCAACCTGGCCTTGCATTGTCGCTATCATCGTATTTAAAACGAATACCCAAATCTTTCAATTCTTTTGTTAGTGTATGTACAGTTGCGTCAAGGTTGGCTTTTTCTGCCTCTCCTTTAAAAATAGGAACAATCACTACTTGCAATGGAGCAATTTTAGGTGGCAAAATCAATCCTTGATCATCGCTATGAGCCATTACCAATCCACCAATTAAACGTGTACTAACACCCCAGCTAGTAGCCCAAACATAATCAAGTTTATTGTTCTTATCGCTAAACTTAACATCAAATGCTTTTGCAAAATTTTGACCTAAGAAATGCGATGTGCCAGCTTGTAATGCTTTGCCATCTTGCATTAGAGCTTCTATACAATACGTGTCTTCTGCACCTGCAAAACGTTCATTGGGTGTTTTTATTCCTTTAATTACTGGCAATGCCATCCAGTTTTCAGCAAAATCGGCATATACATCCAGCATTTTTTCTGTTTCAATAATGGCTTCTTCTTTGGTAGCATGAGCAGTATGTCCTTCTTGCCATAAAAATTCGGCAGTGCGTAAAAACAATCTTGTTCTCATTTCCCAACGTACCACATTGGCCCACTGATTAATCAGTAAAGGCAAATCTCTGTAAGATTGAATCCAACCTTTATAAGTATTCCAAATAATGGCTTCACTTGTTGGGCGAACCACCAATTCTTCTTCTAATTTAGCTTCCGGGTCAACCATTAACTTACCAGGTTTATTGGGGTCGTTTTTTAAACGATAGTGTGTTACAATAGCACATTCTTTGGCAAAACCTTCAGCATTTTTTTCTTCTGCTTCAAACAAACTTTTAGGTACAAATAATGGGAAATAAGCATTTACATGCCCTGTATCTTTAAACATTTTATCTAACACATCTCTCATGTTTTCCCAAAGGGCATAACCATAAGGCTTAATCACCATGCAACCTCTTACAGCACTATAATCAGCCAAACTTCCTTTAATAATTAAATCGTTATACCATTGGCTGTAATCCTGTTCTCTACTTGTAATTTCTTTACTCATAAAATAATCGTTCTCTGTTTGTTGTTTTTATTTTTTTGTAACCAGCTAGAGAATATGTATGTAGCGTTCTCGGTGTCACACTGCCGATAGCTATCGGCATCAACGTTCATATCATTATTCATCTAGTTCCACTTCTTTAATCTTGTATGTTCATTTCTAGTTTTACCTTTATCAATACCTTAACAAACTAATTCTTGTTAGTAAAATATTCGGCAAAATCTTTGTACTCAAATACCTAATTACATGAAACAGGGCAAATGTAATTAACTTCACATAATCTATCATCTTAAAACCTTTTATATGAAAAGTTCAATACTACTAGGAATCATTACAATAGGTTTATTAACCTCTTGTTCTTCCATTTATAAAAGTGGACAAACACCCGATGATGTGTATTATTCTCCTGTAAAAGGTGATTTAAAAGAAAATAAAAAAGACAGTTATGTAGTACAAGAAGATGATAACTATTTACGTATGAAAGTACGTAACAACAATCGTTGGAGACAAATAGATGATTACAGTTATTGGAACGACACTCGTTTTTATTATAGTAATTGTAATAATAGATTCAATAATGGTTTCAACAATGGTTGGAATACCCATTTTAACAATAATTGGAGTAACAACAATTTTACTGGGTTTTACATGAACAGTGGGTTTAGCAACTTCAACAATTTTAATAACTGTGGGTTCAATAATCATTTTTTTGGTAATAATTTCTGGGGAAACAATGGCTGGAATTATTGGAACAGTCCTGTGTATGTGTTCACTTACAAGAATCCAAGCTTTCGAGGCAACACAGCTGGTAAAAATGTAACTGCTTACCGCAATAGAACATATAGTAATACCAACACAAGTTCTACTGGTAAAACTGGAACATCGAATAGTAGTAGCTCAAGCTTTGGAGGTTTGTTTAAAAGAGTATTTACCTCAGGTAATGGAAGTAGTGGTTCTTCAACAGGTAGTTACGATAGACCAGTAAGAACTTTTGGTTCTAGTAGTGGTTCTTCAACATCATCAGGTAGTAGTAGTGCTGGTGGCAGAAGTGGAGGTTTTGGAAGTAGTGGCAGCAGTAGTGGTAGTAGTAGACAAGGGAGGAATTAGTGAGTTTTAAGTTATGGGTTATGGGTTATAAGTTATAAGTTATGAGTTATAAGTTATGAGGAAGAGAAGGCAAAAGGCAAAAGTAAAAAACTAAAAACTAGCGATTAAAAACTAAACTCTTGAAATTGCAATTAAACATACTAGTAACCAGCAACCTGTAATTTGTAACTAAGTCCTAAACTCCAAACATAATAGATTCAGTCTGAAAAAATAAACCAATGAAACAATTTTTACTTTATATCTCTTTGTTCATAGGTGTTTCGTCATTTGCTCAAACACCTGATGAAGCCTTAAGAACTGCTTGGTACACTTTTAATGGTAGTGCAAGAAACATGGCTACTGGTGGTGTGATGGGAAGCTTGGGTGGCGACATTACAGCAGCCCATGTAAACCCTGCTGGATTAGGATTTTTTAAAACCAGTGAATTTGTTTTATCGTTAGGAAATAACTTTAACAACAATAAATTTGGTTATAGAGGTAAAGACTCTTTGGCTACCAAAAACAATTTTAATTATGGTACAATGGGTGTGGTATTTGGTACACCACACAATAAACGTTACAGTAAATGGGCAAGTAGTGCATTCTCTATTTCAGTGAACCAATTAGCCAATTATAACAATAAAACTTCTTTCAAAGGATTTAATAATGTTAGCTCATTTTCTGAACAATATTTAGAAGAATTGATTGGTGATGGAGCTAACATGACGGCAGCTGAGCAAAATTATATTTTTGGGTCTTCATTGGCTTTTAGAACTTATTTGGTAGATACCTTACAAGGAGCAAATGGCCAGTTAATTGGCTATCAAAGCTTAGTGCCTATTTCTACTGGGGTAAATCAAGTTTATGATGCAACAACAAGAGGTGGATTTCATGATATTGCTATTGGCTTTGCAGGTAATATGGAAGATAAATTATACTTAGGTGGAAGTTTTAACATTCCAGTAATTTCTTATAGAAGAAGTTTGTTATACATCGAAACAGATGCAACCGATATCACCAATAACGATTTTAAAAGTTTTGAATACAGAGAAGAATTTAGCAGCAATGGTGTTGGTTTAGGTATGAAGTTAGGTATGATTTATAAGCCACAAGAATATTGGCGTTTGGGTATTGCATTACATACGCCACAAATTATTTCTTTTACAGATAGAATTAGAAGTTCTATGACTACCGATACTGAAGGTTATGCAGGCGTTATTAGTGAAACAAGCGATGCATTAAATAGCGGTAATGCAGGGGGGAGAAAATATACACAAATAACACCATGGAGAGCCATTGCAAGTGCCAGTTATGTATTTAGAGAAGTAGGCGATACCCGAAAACAAAGAGCATTTATTAGTGCAGATATTGAATATGTAAATTATAAAGGAGCAAGATTTATACAAACCGATGATCCAGAAATTGATCCAGATTTCGTACCAAAATCTTACTTAAAAATGGTAAACACAGAGGTGAAAGATTATTATAGAGGTAATGTGAATATTAGATTAGGTGGTGAACTGAAATTGAATACCATTATGTTTCGTTTAGGTGGAGCATTTTATGGCAGTCCTTATTCAAATAAAGAACTCAATGCCAATCGTATTTTAGCTACTGGTGGAATTGGTTATAGAGACAAAGGCATTTTTATTGATTTAGCGTATGCTCATAGCTTTAATCAAGATGTTGTTTTTCCATACCGTTTAAATGATAAACCTAACACTTTTGCAGAGCAAACAGGCAGTCGTGCAAACGTAATGCTCACTTTTGGGGTTAAGTTTTAAATATTAATTGGTGTGATTCATTGCTTCTATCAACTTCACACATTCCATTGCTTCTTTCACATCATGAACACGTAAAATGTTTGCACCGTTTTGTAGTCCTATTGTATTTAAAACAGTCGTTCCATTAAGAGCTTCATTGGCAGTAATGCCTAAAGTTTTATGGATAGTCGATTTTCTTGAAACACCCAACAATATTGGTTTTTGCAGCATTTTAAATACCGCTAATTCTTTAAGTAATTGAAAATTATGTGCAATGGCTTTTCCAAAGCCAAAACCAGGGTCTACAATAACATCTTTAATGCCAGCTGATCGACAAGTTTCTATTCGTTCAATAAAAAATTCCAGTACTTCTTTGGTTACATTTTCATAAGTTGGGTTTTGCTGCATGTTTTGAGGGGTGCCTTTCATGTGCATACATATATAAGGCACTTTTAGTTGAGCAACAGTAGCAAGCATGGTAACATCCATCATTCCACCACTTACATCATTTACTATCCTAGCACCAGCTTCAACAGCATATTGAGCAACTTTAGCATGATAGGTGTCAATAGAAATAATTGCATCGGGAAATGCTTTTATGAGTTGTTCAATCGCTGGAATTACTCTGTTCAATTCTTCTTCTACACCCACTTCTTGACTACCAGGTTTTGTGGTTTGTCCGCCAATATCTAAAATAGTAGCTCCTTCTTGCAACATTTGTGTTGCTTTAGCTAGCACAGCATTGTTAGTTGATTGCTGACTAGCAGTGTAAAAAGAATCTGGTGTAGTATTAATAATACCCATTACAATGGGTTTGCTAATAGTAAGTAATTTGCCTTTGCAATTAAGGGTAAACATATTTTTGATTTAAGCTGCTTAAATGCAAAGTAGTATTTTATTTATATTGTAAAATGATTTTTTAAAGGCTGCATATTTTATATTGCAGTGGTTAATTTAAAAATAACACAATGAATCATACAAATGTTCAATACGATGAAGTAATAAAAAGCAGTAAAGATATTTTCTTGAAAAAAACGCTTGACTATGGTACTGCATGGCGTGTGTTAAGACCCATTAGTGTGGTAGATCAAATTTTTATTAAAGCTTTGCGTATTAGAACCATTCAAGATAAAAAATTACAATTAGTAGGCGATAATATAGCTGATGAATTTAAAGGCATCATTAATTATGCCGTGATTGGTATGATTCAACTTGAATTGGGAGAAGCTAAAATTGAAGAGTTATCTATTGAACAGGTGAGTGAGTGGTACGAAAAATGGGTAAAGTTTGCCAAAGATACCATGCTGAATAAAAATCATGATTATGGAGAAGCTTGGAGAGATATGAGTCAAGAAAGTTTTGCCGATTTAATCATCATGAAATTACAACGCATTAAACAAATTCTACAAAACGATGGTAAAACCATTATTAGCGAAGGAATTGATGCCAATTATGTAGATATTTTAAACTACAGTGTGTTTGCTTTGATCTTGATTGGAGAGGGAGTTCATGGGGAGTAATAAGTTATGAGTTATAAGTTATGAGTTGTAAGTTATAGGTTTAAGGTTGAGTTTTTAGTTTTTTAATTTTTAGGTTCTAGTTTTTCATTTTTTAGTTTTTTCAATTGTCAATTGTTCATTGTTCATTTAATTCTGTTATGAAAAAATATTTATTTATCATTCGCTGGGTAGTGGGTTTGCTATTTATTTTTTCTGGATTGATTAAAGCCAATGACCCATTAGGATTAAGCTATAAAATGCAAGAATTTTTTGAAGCTTGGGGATTAAAAGGATTACATGATTATACTCTCTTAGCTTCTATAGGTATGAATATTTTAGAAGTGGTTGCTGGCGTTGCTGTAATTGTGGGTTGGCAAATGAAACGCTTTAGCTGGTTGTTATTGGTGATGATTGTGTTCTTTACTTTTCTTACAAGCTATGTGCTGTTTTCAGGTAAAATACATGCTTGTGGTTGCTTTGGCGATTGCGTGCCATTAACACCTATTCAAACATTTACAAAAGATATTATTTTACTCATACTGATTGTGATTCTTTTTGTAAAAGCTCATGACGTAAAGCCATTGTTCAAATTAAATACATCCATTAGTATTGTTTTATTTTCTTTAGTTGCTACAGTAGCTGTTCAATTATACGTTCAAAAATATTTACCCATAATGGATTGTTTGCCTTTTGCAAAAGGTAAAAGCATTGCCGATGGAATGAAACTGCCACTCAATGCGGTTGCTGATAGTTTTGCAATCACTTTTAAGTACACCAAAAATGGGAAAGTGGTAGAGTTTGATCAAAATAATTTTCCAGTAGATTTTGATGATAGTTATATGTATGTTGATAGATACGATAAACTGATTAGAAAAGGAACAGGCCTGCCAAAAATTACTGACTTTGTTTTAACTACTATTTATGGTAACGATACAACACAGGCATTGCTCAATAGCAATCAACCATATGTGATGATATTAGCAAAAGATTTCTCAACCATTGGCAAATGGAAAAATGGTAATCTTGCATTGGTGATGGATGCAGCTAAAAAAAATAATATTCCTATGTTTTTAGTAACTGCCGATATTGCTACAGCACAACAGCAATTTAGTGGAATGACTATTTTATCTTGCGATGCAACTGTTATTAAAACTGCTGCAAGAGTTAATCCAACTTACTTGTTTATGCATGGTTCTGTTATTCAAGAAAAATTGAGTTATGCAAGTGAAGAAGGTTTAGTGAAAGCTATTAACAACTACAAAAAATAATTCATTCAATTTTAATACTCCATTTTCATTGATTCAATTTGTTACTAAAAAATTATTGTATGGCTTACTGGTTTTAGTAGGTGTGGTTACTATTGTGTTTTTTTTGTTTCAAGGTTTTGGAGATCCTGCAAGGTTGGTATTAGGACAAACAGGTGATAGTGCCACCATCAAAAATATTCGTAAAGAATTGGCTTTAGATGAACCTAAATGGAAACAGTTTTTATTGTATGCCAATGACGTAAGTCCTATTGCAATACACACAAAAGCTGAACGAGACGATAAACAGCTATCTGGTTTTTTTATAGGGAATATAGGAATTAAAATTCCGTATTTACGTAGAAGTTATCAAACTAAAAAAAATGTAAGTGAAGTATTGATGGATGCTTTGCCAAGAACCATGTTACTTGCTTTTACAGCCATGTTGATTGCTGTTGTATTAGGTATTTTATTGGGTATTGTAGCTGCTGTAAAGCAAAATACATGGATGGATACAGGCAGCATTTTTGCAAGTGTATTAGGCATTTCAGCTCCCTCGTTTTTTATGGGGATTGTATTGGCCTATATTTTTGGATTTGTTTTGAGTAGTTATACAGGCCTGCAATTAACGGGTAGTTTATACGATGTTGATGCTTTTGCTGGCGAACAATTGCAATTGAAAAATTTAATTTTACCTGCAGTAACATTAGGTATTCGTCCATTGGCTATTATTACACAACTT
Organism: Rhizobium sp. Q54; assembly: GCA_943368735.1. Lineage (GTDB taxonomy): Bacteria > Bacteroidota > Bacteroidia > Chitinophagales > Chitinophagaceae > UBA1930. The sequence goes on from CALRLQ020000003.1 coordinate 371,692, forward strand.
ACTAGAAGTTCAATGTTAGATGTGTTAGATCAAGATTATATTAGAACTGCTTATGCCAAAGGATTGAGCAAAAAAACAGTTATATTTAAGCATGCTTTACGTAATGCGTTAAACCCAGTAATAACAGCAATTACAGGTTGGTTTGCCGAATTGTTTGCAGGAGCTTTTTTTGTAGAATATATTTTTGGTTGGAATGGTATTGGAAAAATTACAGTAGATGCATTGGAGAAATTAGATTTTCCTATTGTTATGGGCAGTGTATTAATTACTGCTACTTTTTTCATTATTATTAATCTATTAGCCGATGTATTGTATGGTATTGTAGATCCAAGGGTGAAGAGGAGTTTTTGAGTTATAAGTTATGAGTTATAAGTTATGAGTTTTTGAAGTATTCTAGTTTTGAGTTTTTACTTTTTAATCTTTAGTTTTTAGTTTTTCATCTTTTAGTTTTTCACTTTTATATCATTTATCATGTTTTTATACAAACTTTTATTTTCTTGTTGTAGCATATTATTGTTTTTTAAAACAACCATTGGTCAACGCCAACATGCTATTCAGCCAGGAGCTATTTGGCCTGATACAGATGGCAATCATATTCAAGCTCATGGTGGTGGAATTACAAAATTTGGTAACACCTATTATTGGTATGGTGAACAAAGAGCTCAAGAATATACTAACGATACCATTCATCGTTATGTAAGTTGTTATGCTTCTAAAGATTTAATGAATTGGAAATTTCTTGGCAATGCCATTAAACTATCGAAACCTGATTCAACAATTATAGGAAGATTTGTTTTAGAAAGACCTAAAGTATATTACAATGCTCCAACCAAAAAATATGTAATGTATATGCATATTGATGGAAAGGTAAATGGACTGCCAAATGTTTATGGTTATGCTAGTGTTGGAGTTGCTGTAAGTAATACACCTGAAGGTCCTTTTGAACTCGTTAAAACCTTTAGACCTTTAGGTAAAGAAAGTAGAGATATTGGACAATTTATTGATGATGATGGAAGTGCTTATTTAATTTTTGAATGCCGACCAACTAAAGGATTTTACATTGCACAACTATCTGCCGATTATTTAAATGTAGAAAAAGAGATTGCTTTTATTCAATCGCCTTTAGAAGGTGGTGCAATTGTACATTATAAAGGTTTGTATTATGTAATTGCTTCAAAACTGACTGGCTGGAATCCAAACCCCAACAAAGTTGCAACAGCTACATCACTTGCAGGACCTTGGAGTGAGTTTGTAGATATTGCTCCACCAGAAACAAACACCTATCAATCGCAATCAACTTATTTGCTTAAAGTAGCAGGAACAAAAGATACAACTGTAATTTTTATGGCTGATCAATGGCGACCCAAAACTCAATGGGATTCTCGTTATTTATGGATGCCTGTAGAAATTGGAAATGGAAAATTATGGTTGCCCGAACCCAAACCTTGGAGTATTGATGTGAGGAAAGGAACGTATCTGTTTAAGTTGTAAGTTATAAGTTATGAGTTATGGGTTGTGAGTTATAAGTTATAGGTTATGAGTTTTTGAAGTATTCTAGTTTTTAGTTTTTAGTCTTTAGTTTTTAGTATTTAATCTTTTAGTTTTTCAATCTTTAGTCTTTAGTTTTTATCCCATCATCATTGTATTACCACATTACTAATTACTTTTTCGCCAAAAGTTTCATTGACTCTATCAATAATTTGTTGCTTTTGAAACATGAGTTCATTTTTTAATGGTCCTACATGTGTACGAATGAATAAAGTATTGTTGATGATTTCAATTTTATCGGTGTATTTGGCAATGGTTTTACCCATGAGTTGAGCCCATACTTCTTCTATTTGAACAGCTCTAATACCATTCTTTAAATTGCTTTTTCTAATAAAGCCTTTCATGGCTTCTCCAATTGAATACTCTCCCATGCGGTAAAATTAGTTGATGTTGACCACTTGTAGTTAATTAGGTTAGTAGAGAAAAAAACCAGGCTTTATGTTCATGTATATTCTATCGCCTCAATGGCTGCCTGATTGAAGTGGAAAGCCCACAAACCCTGTCAATGGCTTTCAGCCTTGACAGCGGTTGAGGACTTGCAACGAAAAGCAGGAACCATAGTTGAATTGTAGGCTATAGTTCATAGCCCCAAAAGAATGTTTATAAAAAAGAGTGGTCTTCTCAGGGAGAGAAGACCACTTTAAAAAAATTACCAAATTCTAATTCGGTCTTCTGGTTTTTTGTAGAGTTTGTCGCCTTCTTTAATATCAAATGCTTTGTACCAAGCATCCATATTTACCACAGGTCCATTACCTCTATGCAAACCTGGACTATGAGGATCGGTTAAAATTAGTTGAGCTGCAGTTTCAGGTACTGTATTGTTTCGCCAAACTTGTGCCCAACTTAAAAAGAAACGTTGTGTTGGGGTAAAGCCGTCAATTTTTTTACCTTTTTTAAACTCTTTGGTTTTGGTGTAAGCTTCGTAGGCCATGTTTAATCCACCTAAATCGGCAAGATTTTCGCCCAAGGTTAATTTGCCATTTACATGTATGGTATCTAAAACGGTGTAGCCATTGTATTGCTCTACAACTAGATTGGCTTTGCCTTTAAATTTATCACCATCTTCTTTAGTCCACCAATCTTTTAAGTTTCCATCAGCAGCAAATTGTCGCCCTTGATCATCAAAACCATGGGTAATTTCATGACCAATTACTGCACCAATACCACCATAATTTACAGCATCATCGGCACCAAAATCAAAGAATGGAAATTGTAAAATTCCAGCTGGAAAAGTAATATCGTTATTACTTGGACTATACGATGCATTTACTGTAGAAGCTGTCATGCCCCATTGTGTTTTATCAACTGGTTTGCCCAATCGGCTCAACATAAATTGATATTGCCACATAGCAGCTTTTTTTACATTGTTGTAAAAATCGTTTCTATCAATGGTGAGTCCTTCATAAGTTTTCCAAGTGTTAGGATAAGCGATTTTATTGGTGATTGCATTGAGTTTTTCTAAAGCTTTTTCTTTAGTGGCAGCACTCATCCAATCTAAGTTTTTAATGCGTTCGGCAAAGGCAGTTTGTAAGTTTTTTACTAGTTCAACCATACGTTGTTTGGCTTCGGGTTTAAAGTATTTTTCTACGTACAGTTCACCCAAAAAATCGCTTAAGGTTCTATCTAATAAACTGCTCATGCGTTGCCAACGTGGGGTTTGAGCTTTTTGTCCACTAATAACGCTACTAAATTCAAAGTCGGCATCTACAAAAGTTGTACTTAAATATGGTGCAGCACTTTTAATAATATTCCATTTTAAATAGGCTTTCCATGCTTCAATTGGTTGTTCTAATAGCAGTGTATTTACCACTTTTAAAAATGCAGTATTGCCAACAATTACACTATCTATTTTCTCAATACCCATTAGTTGCATTAATTTATTCCACTCTATATTAGGGGTAAGTGTATTGAGTTGTTGTACAGAAAGTTTATTGTATGTTTTATAAGGATCTCTCATTTCAACTCTACTAAATTGGGCTTTAGCTAGGGTAGTTTCAAATGCGTTAATAGCATTGGCATAGGTTGTAGCATTTTCATTGCTTTCGCCAATGAGTGTAAACATTTTAACTACATGTTGTTGATAGGCAGTTTTAATTTTTTTACTTCTTGCGTCGTCTTTTAAATAATAATCTCTATCAGGTAAAGTTGTTCCTCCTTGATTGATAGATGGAATGTACTGTGTTACATTTTTTCTATCTTGACCAATAAATGCACTAAATAAAGGAGAGCCCAAACCCTTAGTTCTAAGTGTAGCAACTTCTTGTAACACTTGTTCAATGGTAGTAATTGCATTAATACGATTAATATCTGGTATAATAGGCGTATAACCTTTAGCATCAATGGTTGCACTATCCATTCCACTTGCATAAAAATCGCCAATCACTTGTGTTTTTCTATCTTTATTGGTATTGGCAGCAGCATATTCTAACAAGCCTTGCAAACGTTTACTGCTTTCTTCTCTTAACACATCAAAGCTTCCCCAACGAGTTTTAGAAGCTGGAATAGGATTGTTCTTAATCCAGTTGCCATTGGCATATAAATAAAAGTTATCACCTGGTTTTACCGATTGATCCATGTTTGCAGGATTGATATACTTCATTTTGCTATCCTGTGCATGTAGTGTTACAGCAGTGGATAAAGCAGCTAGTAATAGTAATTTTTTCATAGCGTTTGTTTGAGTTGTGATTGTTGAGTAATAAGTAATAAGTATTAAGTTATAAGTAATGATTTATAGGTTATAAGTTATAATTATTTATTAGTAAGCTATAAGTTTAGAGTTCCCACTAGCGTCTTGCGATTCACGATATGCTTTCCTCACTAGCGATTCACGATTCACCATTCACGTTCCCCGCTAGCAACTCACCATTCACCCCTCACTACTTAATGAATTCTATCTCCTCTCACTTCTAGTTCTTTCATAATTTCAGTTTCGTATTTTAGCCATTCTTGCCAACGGGTTCTTACTTTTTCTTTATCAATATAAGTTTCTGCAAGATCAATGAATAAGGTATAATGACCAGCCTCACTTTCCATAAAACGACGATAAAACTTTTTCATATACTCATCATTCAGTCCTTCACTTAAACGCTTGAAACGTTCACAACTTCTTGCTTCAATTAACGCCATGGTAAGCATTTGGTCTAAAAAACGATCTTCTCTATGTCCGCCTTTTTTTTGAAACACCAATAATCTATTTACATATTCATCTTTTCGTTGTACACCTAACTGTAAGCCACGTTTATAGAGTTCGTTCAGTACCAATCTAAAATGTCCCCATTCTTCTGTAACAATAGGAGCCAATTCTTTTACTACTTTTTCTTTTTCGCTGTAACGTTGAATAAGTGAAATGCAAGTCATGGCAGCTTTTTGTTCACAATATGCATGATCTGTTAAAATAGCTTCCAAACTAATACTAGCTAAATCAACCCAACGAGGGTCGGTAGGTAAATGTAATCCTAAAATATTTTTTGTGTCTTGAGATAATTCCATTGTTTTATTTTTTTGTAACCAGCTAAAGAATATCAATTGAACACTTGTTGCGTCGCACTCTTCAACGTTCTGTTCTATGTTCAACTGTTAACCACCCCTAGCCCCTCCAGAGGAGGGGAATAATAACAGCCAATAAAAAAACTTCATCCATACAATGGTTCAATTGTTTTTTATGGTGTCATTGAAAGATGAATTATTTTCTAAAAGGCGTTACAAATATCTATAAACAAACCTTAGTTTTGAAACAATGTACAACGATAGCTTTCTACATAAAAAATTACTTGAACGAAAAGAGCAACAAGCTTTTCGTTCACTCAAATTACCATTGGGAAAAATAGATTTTTGTTCTAATGATTATTTAGGCATTGTAAAGAATAATTTATTGCATAGTTCAAATACTAATTTAGAATATGGTTCTACTGGATCAAGATTACTGGCAGGTAATTACGCATTGATTGAACAAGTTGAAAACGAAATAGCCACTTTTCATGCAAGTGAAACTGCATTAATGTATAATTCTGGTTACGATGCCAATGTTGGTCTACTCAGTTGTGTGCCACAAAAAGGCGATGCCATTATTTACGATTATTTATGCCATGCTTCTATACGAGATGGGATACGATTGTCTTTTGCCAATGCTTATTCTTTTGAACACAATAGCTTAGCCGATTTAGAAAAAAAATTATCTATTGCAACAGGAAATATTTTCGTGGTAACCGAATCTGTTTTTAGTATGGATGGAGATATTGCTCCTTTAAAAGAATTGGTTGCTGTTACAAAAAAATACAATGCACATTTAATAATTGATGAAGCTCATGCTACTGGAGTAATTGGCAACAGGGGAGAAGGTTTAGTGCAATATTTACAATTACAAAATGAAATATTTGCAAGGGTACACACATTTGGCAAAGCCTGTGGGTGCCATGGTGCTGTCATTTTAGGAAGTACAACGTTGAGAGATTATTTAATTAATTTTTCTCGAAGCTTTATTTACAGTACTTCTTTGCCACCACATACAGTAGCTATTATTCGAAAAAGTTACCAAACTTTTCCTAAGATGACGCAAGAGCGTTTACACCTGCAACAACTCATTCAACAATTTCAATCAGCTACTATTGGGTATGAAAAATTTGTTTCTACAACGCCCATTCAGGTTGTACAAGTTGCAGGCAATGATACCGTAAAGCAATTGGCTCAAAAACTACAAGCTCATCATTTTGATATTCGACCTATTTTATATCCTACTGTGCCAAAAGGTAAAGAACGTTTACGTATTGTGTTACATGCGTTTAATACAACAGCAGAAGTAGAGCAATTGATTAGGTTATTGAAATAGTTGTTTATTGAAAACCTGTAAGCAAACATTAGAATATTCTGTTACACATAAATGCTGTTCAAAGGGCATCGTGAAAAATGTGTTAAGAAAATTTCAATCATTGGCGTTAAGAAGAAAAACGAATGAGCTATAGTAAAATAATGTTCTTTAGCTTGTAAGTCTTACTGTTGCTGGGTTTTGTTCTTATGCCTGAACTTGTTTTTCTTTAGACAATGATTGAAATTTTTAGCATTTTTCATGAAGCCTTGACTTTTTGCTCCACTTTTGTGTCAAGACAAAAGTGGAAAAACATATAAAATACTACTTAACCTTTCTTTCTAACATAAATATGTTTAATGTTATTTTTTCCAGCATTGCGTTCATCAATTTCAAATTTTTGTAAGCCCTTAATGAATGACAATAATTTAGGAAATCCATAATTCCTCGAATCAAAATCGGGTTTCTTTTTCAGCATTAAATTACCTAGGTCTCCCAAGAAAGCCCAACCATCATCATCGGCTAAATCGCTAATGCTTACAGTAATCAACTTAATAATTTCAGGATCAATTTTGCTCAATGGTTTTTTGGCAGAAGGTTTATTTTTTTCGTTCGGTTCTTTATTGGTTGTTTCAATTGGTTCATCTATTTCTGGTTTTAAAATCTCGAGATAAATAAACTTATCGCAAGCAGTAATAAATGGATTCAAGGTTTTCTTTTCTCCAATACCAATTACTTTCATGCCGGCTTCTCTCAATCTTGTTGCTAATCTGGTAAAATCACTATCGCTCGATACAATGCAAAAGCCATCTACTTTTCCAGTGTATAAAATATCCATTGCATCAATAATTAATGCACTATCCGATGCATTCTTACCAGTTGAATAACTATACTGTTGAATGGGAGTAATGGCATTTTCTAACAATACTTTTTTCCAACCCGAAACCGTGGGCTTTGTCCAATCGGCATAAATTCTTTTAAACGTAGGCGTACCATATTTGGCTATTTCTTCAAACATTTCTTTTACATTGGCATAAGGCACATTATCTGCATCAATGAGTACGGCTAATTTTAATTCTTTTATTGTTTCCATATATCTTGTTTCACATTAAAGGTACTTATATTCAGGTTGAAGTGGGGGAGAGATTTTTGGAAAGTGATTGGTGAGTGGGAAGTTGGGAAGTAGTAAGTAGTAAGTTATAAGTAGTAAGTAGGACAAGTGAGTGAAAGTTGGAGGTTGTGGAGAAAAAATAATTTTCACTTATCTCATCCTAGGCAAATACAACTGTTTAAAACTATTTATGGTTTACTCCTTTATATTTTTAGATTTGTGTTTTCAAACAAAACGATTAAATTGACTATATGGCTACCACATATCTACGTTACGATGTTGCAAAATATAAAACCCCAACAGGAACCTCTTTAAATTGTAAAGGTTGGGTGCAAGAAGCTGCATTAAGAATGTTGCTCAATAATTTAGATCCAGAAGTAGCTGAACGTTCAGATGATTTAATTGTGTATGGTGGAAGAGGTAAAGCTGCCAGAAATTTTGAAGCGTTGGATTTAATCATTGCTGCTTTAAAAGAATTGGAAAACGATGAAACCTTACTCATTCAAAGTGGTAAACCTGTTGCTATTTTAAAAACCAACCCTGACGTACCTCGTGTGTTAATTAGCAATTCTCAATTGGTACCTAAGTGGGCAACTTGGGAACATTTTACTGAATTGGAACAAAAAGGATTGATGATGTATGGTCAAATGACCGCAGGTTCTTGGATTTATATTGGCTCTCAAGGTATTGTTCAAGGAACGTATGAAACCTATGCTGCTGCTGCCGATAAACATTTTAATGGCTCACTAAAAGGCACTTTAAATGTTACTGCTGGCTTAGGTGGAATGGGTGGTGCACAACCTTTAGCCATTACTATGAACGAAGGTGTTGCATTGGTTGCAGAAGTAGAAGAATGGCGTATTGATAAACGTTTAGACACAAAATACTTAGATGAAAAATATACCGATATTGATGAAGCCATTGATGCTGCTTTAAAATATAAAGCTGAGGGTGCAGCAAAAAGTATTGGTGTATTGTGTAATGCTATTGATTTATTACAAAGATTGTTGGAAAGAAATATTATACCAGATACATTAACCGATCAAACCAGTGCTCATGATCCATTGATTGGTTATGTACCGCATGATTTAAGCAATGAAGAGGCAAATGACTTACGTCAAGATAATCCAGAATTGTATATTCAAAAGAGTTATGCCAGTATGTATTTACATGTTCAACTCATGTTGCAGTTAATGGATAAAGGAGCGATTACATTTGACTATGGGAATAATTTAAGGGCAAGAGCGGAAGAATTTGAGAAGAAGACAGTCGATAGTCGACAGTCGATAGACAACAGAAGCAAGATGACAGATGACAGTTCACAGTCTACAGAGGACAGTCAAGCGTTGACCATCGACCGTGGACTATTTAAACCAGGTCGTTGCTTCGATTTTCCCGGTTTTGTGCCAGCTTATATTCGTCCATTATTTTGTGAAGGAAAAGGACCGTTTCGTTGGGCTGCTTTAAGTGGAGATCCTGCAGATATTGCAGTTACAGATGAAGTAATTTTAAATTTATTCCCCAACAATAAAGGATTGATTCGTTGGATGAAAATGGCCAAAGAAAAAATTGCTTTTCAAGGATTGCCTGCAAGAATTTGTTGGTTGGGACAAGGAGAAAGAGAGCTTGCGGGAGCTGCGTTTAATAATTTAGTCAAAGAAGGAAAAGTAAAAGCACCTATTGTTATTGGAAGAGATCATTTAGATACTGGTAGTGTTGCATCGCCCAATAGAGAAACAGAAGCTATGTTAGATGGCAGCGATGCTGTAGCAGATTGGCCAATCTTGAATGCATTGGTAAACACAGCAGGTGGTGCAAGTTGGGTAAGCTTACATCATGGTGGTGGAGTAGGTATGGGCTATAGTATTCATGCTGGAATGGTGATTGTAGCTGACGGAACTGAGGAAGCAGCAAAAAGATTGAGCCGAGTGTTAAGAAATGATCCTGGAATGGGTGTTATTCGTCATGCTGATGCAAGTTATACCATTGCCCAACAAACAGCTAAAGAACATGATTTGGATTTGGTGAATAAACTGAGAGGGAAATAAAATTTAAAAGGAGGAATGAAAAATTCCTCTTTTTTATTTGTATCATTTGTTCAATAATTTTTATTCTTTTTTAATTCTGTACTTAAATATACAATGTAACTTTTGTAACCGTACAGCCATTTTCAACGCTTCAAATTTGCATTCAATAAAACAAGCATTGATTATGGAAATACTAGGTTATGCATTAGCAGCTATAGTTGGCGTTTCATTAGGTTTAATTGGTAGTGGTGGTTCAATTTTAACTGTACCTATTTTAGTGTACATAATGGGGGTGAACCCAGTTTTAGCAACTGCATATTCATTATTCATTGTTGGTTCAACAGCATTGGTAGGTGGTGTGCAAAGTGCTATTCAAAAAAAAGTAGATATTAAAACAGTATTCATTTTTGGAATTCCATCTATCATAGCAGTTTATGCAACACGTATGTGGTTGGTTCCATTTATACCTAAAGCAATATTTTCTATTGGTTCGTTGGTAATTACTAAACCACTTGCTTTAATGTTATTATTTGCAATAGTAATGATTTTAGCATCGGTAAGTATGATTCAACCAAGTAAGCAAAAAGCTATACAAGAAGATGCTCTCATGCAATACAATTATCCAATGATTTTACTAGAAGGAACTATTGTTGGTGTATTAACTGGTTTAGTGGGTGCAGGTGGTGGATTTTTAATTATTCCTGCATTGGTATTGTTAGCTCGTATGCCAATGAAATTAGCAGTGGGAACTTCTTTATTTATTATTGCTGTAAAATCTTTAATTGGCTTTATTGGCGACCTACAAGGCAATCAAGTTATTGATTGGACTTTGTTAGGAACATTCACTTTGTTTGCTGTGGTAGGTATATTTATTGGTATTTTTCTATCTAAAAAAATTCCTGGAGAAAAATTAAAAAAAGCATTTGGATGGTTTGTTTTAATTATGGGTATTTATATTATTATTAAAGAATTATTTTTCCCAATAGGTAATACACACTAAAGAAATTTCAATTAACATTTATTAGCATACAATGTTACAAATGTTACCAATTACAATTTTCCAAATAATCAATTTTACATTCTAAAAATAAAAATTACATATATGCAAATAGAACAAATTTACACAGGTTGTTTAGCACAGGGTGCTTATTACATTACTTCAAATGGAGAAGCAGCAATTATAGATCCATTAAGAGAAACAAAGCCTTATTTAGACAGATTACAAAAAGATGGGGTTGTGCTGAAGTATATTTTTGAAACACATTTTCATGCCGATTTTGTAAGTGGCCATGTTGATTTAAGTAGTAAAACACAAGCCCCCATTGTGTATGGTCCTAATGCAAATCCATCATTTGAAGCAATTATTGCAAAAGATAATCAAGTGTTTACAGTGGGTAACATTACTATTGCTGTTTTACATACCCCTGGTCACACAATGGAAAGTACAACTTATTTATTAAAAGATGCAACAGGAAAAGACCATTGTATTTTTAGTGGCGATACATTGTTTTTAGGTGATGTTGGGCGTCCAGATTTAGCTCAGAAAGCTGCACACATGACACAGGAAGAATTAGCAGGTTTGTTGTACGAAAGTTTGAACAATAAAATTATGCCTTTGGCCGATGATGTAATTGTTTATCCTGCTCATGGTGCAGGTAGTGCATGTGGTAAAAACATGATGAAAGAAACTGTTGATACTTTGGGTAATCAAAAACGTATGAACTATGCATTAAACCAGCCCAATAAAGAAGCATTTATTAAAGCTGTAACAGATGGTTTAACACCACCTCCTGCTTATTTTGGATTGAATGTAGCTATGAATAAAACAGGGTACGATAGTTTTGATGATGTGTTGAACAATGGCATGAAAGCCTTATCAGCCAACGAGTTTGAAGTAGCTGCTGAAAATACCGATGCATTGATTTTAGATACCAGAAATAATATTGAATTTTATAAAGGATTTGTTCCGCAATCTATTAATATCGGATTAAATGGAGATTTTGCTCCATGGGTAGGTGCATTAATTATTGATGTTAAACAGCCTTTATTATTGGTTACTGAAATTGGTTTGGAAGAAGAAACTGTTACACGTTTAAGTAGAGTTGGTTTTGATAATGTACTCGGACATTTAAAAGGTGGATTTAACACTTGGTTAGATGCAGGCAAAGAAGTAGATACTGTTGATAGAATTAGTGCAACAGAATTTGAAAAAGATTTTGAATTAGGAAAAGATAAATTGGTTGATTTAAGAAAAGAATCTGAATATGCTGCCGAACATGTAGAAGATGCATACAATCGTCCGTTGAATTATATTAACGATTGGATAAAAGATGTAAATCCGAATGAGCATTTTTATATTCATTGTGCAGGAGGTTATCGTAGCATGATTGCTGCATCTATTTTACAAGCTCGTGGCTACCGAAACTTTACAGAAGTTGAAGGTGGTTTTAAAGCTATTGCAGAAACCAATGTTCCCAAAACAGATTTTGTTTGTCAAAGCAAAGTAATGCAAGCATAAGTTGTTTTAAGTAAATCAATTAAAATTATAAACCCCCAAATGAAAGATAGGTAGCAAGTTTTGCTGCCTTCTTTTTTAAATAATAATTACTTTAATTATTCATAATTGCTAAACTGTAACCTTTGTTACCAAAATCACTTTTCTAGCTATTTACATTTGCATCCATTAAATAAACAACTAAAATTTATATTGTATGAGTTTCTTTCAAAATTTATTTGGCGGTAGCCAAACGGTTGATTTAAAAAGTGTCATTGATAAAGGAGCTTTTTTAGTAGACGTTAGAGAACCTAGTGAATTTGCAAGTGGCAGCGTTAAAGGTGCGGTAAATATTCCATTAGGTACTATCCCAACTCAATTAAGCCAATTCAAAAGCAAAGAAAATATTGTTGTATTTTGTAGAAGTGGAAATCGGAGCGGTCAAGCAAAACAATTCTTAGAACAAAGTGGTATTGCAAACGTAGTTAATGGTGGTACTTGGGAAAATGTAAGTCAGTATGTAGGTTAGTAGATCATTTATTTTTTGAATAATATTTCAACAATGGAAAAATTAAAAATTCTTATTCCAACCGATTTTTCAGTGCAGGCTGAATTTGCCTATTTAATGGTGAAAAGATTGGAAGAAAAAGTTGCAACCGAAATTCATTTTGTACATGTATTGCCAGTACCTGATACTGTAACAATGGATGCTAATGGAACCATACAAACATGTGGTGAAATTGATGTACAATTTGTAGTGCAACAAAAAGAAATTGCCCAACGTAAATTGGCTAACCTCTCAACGCTTTATGGTGAAAATATTCAAAGCCATTTAGTGCTTGGAAAATTAACCGATGGTATTTTGAATTTTTCTCAACAACATCATTTTGATTTGATTGTGATGGGTACTAAAGGAGCATGGGGATTAAAAGAAAAAATATCGGGTTCTGAAACACAAATTATTGCACGTCGTTCAAGTATTCCGGTATTAAGTTTAATGTGCGATAGAAGCGAATTGAAAATTGAACATATATTGTTGGTTCATAATTTCAATAACCCTGCAAACGAAAATTTGGCTTTACTACACAAACTCATTAAAGCTTTTAATACGCAATTGCATTTGTTGCAAATAACTACATACGATTTAAGTGATGAGCAATTGACTATTGAAAACAATATGAAAAAGTTTGCCGAACTAAATGGTATTGAGAATTATGTTTGTCATGTACTGAATGATAAAGATGTAGAAAACGGTGTTATTCATTTTACACAAATGTTTACTGCCGATATTGTTTGTATTGGTACTCATGGAAAGGGTGGATTGCTTCATACAAGTGCTACAGAAAAGCTCATTAATCATTTATTTAAACCTATTATATCATTTCACTTAAATAAATCATCTGTATAAAAAATGAAAGAATTTATAACACAAACTTGGAGTTGGTGGTTTTCAGGAACGTTGATTGCCACTATCATGTTCTTTTTATTGTACTTCGGTCAATCGTTTGGTTTTTCTTCTAACTTAAGAACAATTTGTTCAGCAGCTGGATTAGGAAAACGAACTAAATTTTTTGATTTTAATTGGAAGACACAATTATGGAATTTGGTTTTTTTAGTAGGTGCAATTTTTGGTGGTTTTATTGCTCATGAATTTCTATCTACCGATGCTCCTGTTCAAATTTCAGCTGCTACTATTCAAGATTTAAGCAAATTAGGTATTGCTGCTCCAGCATCTTTACAACCTGCAGAATTATTTAGTATAGAAGCAATTCTTTCTGTAAAAGGCTTTCTAGTATTGGCTTTTGGAGGTTTAATGGTAGGCTTTGGATCTAGATATGCAGGTGGTTGCACATCTGGTCATGCAATAAGTGGATTATCTGATTTGCAGATTCCATCCTTTGTTGCAGTAATTGGTTTTTTTATTGGTGGATTAATTATGACATTTTTCATTTTACCTATTATATTCTAAATCTATGAAATTTATAAAGTTTTTAATATTAGGAATTGTTTTTGGAATTGTGATGGCAAAATCTGAAGCTATCTCTTGGTTTAGAATTCAAGAAATGTTTCGCTTTCAAGCTTTTCATATGTATGGCATTATTGGCACTGCTGTTACACTTGGTGTAATTGGTGTTGCATTGATTAAGAAATTTAAGGTTAGAGATTATCATGGCAATCCAATCATGTTTTATCCAAAAGATAAATCATTACCACGTTACTTATTAGGCGGAATTATTTTTGGTTTAGGTTGGGCTTTAAGTGGTGCTTGTCCTGGTCCTATGGTAGTAAATATTGGTTATGGATTTTTATCAATGATCATTGTATTCTTCTTTGCAATTGTAGGTACTTATTTATACGGAGTAATTAAAGATAAATTACCACACTAAAAATGGTGAGCATGTTTTAATCATTACATGCACATCTAATTTACACTACTACATTACTTCAATCGAAATAGAACTATTATGAAGCAACTACTAATTGCAATAGCAATATTGCTTGTAGGAAAAACTACGTTTGCTCAACACCAAGAATTGAGTGAAAAACCGGCTACTTATAAAGGTAAAAAAAATGAAGTTGCAGATACTACTTCTTTGTTATCGGCTTTTAAAAGAGGTACTGTAAATGGTCATTTTAGATATTTTTTTATGACCACACAAAATGCAAAAGGACTTACCAACTATTTTGCAAATGCAGCAGGCGGTGGGCTTAGATACGAAACTGCAATGTTTCATCAATTGCAATTTGGAGTAAGTGGTTTTTATACATTCAATATTGGTTCATCAGATTTAAGTAAAATAGATTCAACAACTAGTGCTAGCAATAGATACGAAATTGGATTATTCGATATTGAAAATCCTCATAACGCAAAAGATATTGACCGCTTAGAAGAATTGTTTCTAAAATATCATTACAAAAAATCTACCATCACATTTGGGCGGCAATTAATTAATTCAGCTTTTATTAATTTACAAGATGGAAGAATGAGGCCAACAGGTGTTGAAGGCTTAATGATTGAATTGAATGAAATTAAAAAGACAAAAATTGAAGTAGCTTGGTTATATGCTATTTCGCCAAGAAGTACAACCAAATGGTTTGATATTGGAGAGTCTATTGGTATTTATCCATCTGGTGTTAATGTTGATGGTTCAAAATCTCAATATGCTAATAATGTTGAAAGTAAAAATGTACTCATGCTGAATACACATGTTCAGCCTTCGGCTAATCTTACATTACATGCATACAATATTTGGGTGCAAAATGTTTTTAATACAACTATGTTTCAGGTTGATTTTATGAAAGAAACAATCAATCATCCATCAATATTTGCATCAGCTCAAGTCATTTATCAGTATGCATTGCACAATGGTGGTAATGAAGAATTAGGAAAGTCTTATGTAGAAAAAAATGCCCATGCTTTAACCTATGGAGCAAGAGTTGGCGTAAAAAATAATCAATGGAACGTTAGCTTAAATTATAATAGAATAACCAACAATAATCGTTACTTAATGCCAAGGGAGTGGGGTAGAGAACCTTTTTTTGCTTTTTTGCCAAGAGAAAGAAATGAAGGGCTAGCAAATGTGCATGCAATAATGGGTAAAGTGAATTATGTGTTTCCTAAAAAGCAAATAAATACATCTTTAGGTGTAGGTTATTATCAATTACCAACTGTAAATAATTTTGCACAAAACAAATATGGCTTGCCTTCATACACACAATTAAACTTTGATACCCATTATATTTTTAGTGGTATGTTAAAAGGGTTGGAAGCACAACTTTTATTGGTAGGGAAAATTAATTCAGGAGATATTTTAAATAATAAAAAATACGAAATAAACAAAGTGAATATGCTTATGGTTAATTTCGTTTTGAATTATCACTTTTAACTATGAGAGCAAATTTAGAAGCTACTTTCGAACCTGCTTTAGTTACCGAAATGTACCAATTTGGTGTAATTACCAATTATAAAGAAGGTGATGTAATTATGGATTATGGCAAATACATTAGAATGATGCCAATGGTATTACAGGGTACTATTAAAGTGTATAGAATGGATGAAGATGGCAATGAAATTTTATTATACTATTTATCAAGTACCGAGAGTTGTTCTATGGCTTATAGTTGTTGTGTAGAAGCTAAAAAAAGTGAAGTAAAAGCCATTGCCGAAGATGATGTTGAACTTTTAGCAATACCACATATAAAATTAGACGAGTGGCTATGTAAATATCCAAGTTGGAAAAATTACATCATGCGTAGTTTTAATATTCGTTTTTTAGAGTTGCTAAAAAGTATTGAAAGTATTGCATTTCATAAATTAGATGAACGTTTAATAGCTTACCTAAAAGAAAAACAGCGTTTAACAGGTTCTAGCGTTATAAAAGCTTCACATTATTTAATTGCCGATGAATTGGCTACTTCACGAGTGGTAATTTCCAGATTATTGAAGCAATTAGAAAACGACAAAAAAATTATTTTATATCGTAATGAAATAAAGTTGATGAAAGAATTGTAAATACTTCGTCTATTTTAACTTGAGTTGCTTTTTGATTGTTGAAATTTTTTGTTTGAATACTTCCAAATCTTGAATTTCTTGTTGTATAAAACTGTTATTGGATAATTTACCCATTACTTCATCCATTTCTGCCTGAGTATCATACACCATTTTTCTAAAATCGTTCTCGTAATCTTTTGCTCTTGTGTTGTAAATTCCTTTCGACATCCACGTTTTTGTACTTACAGCTTTTTGTAATAATTCATTAAAATACACTGTATCTAATTGACTCATTTTTTTATTGTCTAACGCCAAGATACAACCAATTGCATGTTGTAATTTTTGTGTAGCATACACAGATGATTGCGTTGTATAAAATTGATGAATGGCATCCCAAGATTTAATACTGCCTTTTTTTATTTTTTCTTTTAATGAAACTACTGTGCTTGTAGGCATTAGTTGACCACCAATATTTAACCATTCGTTTTTTACAGATTTTGCTGGAAATGCTTTTACTACATCATCCCAATTTTTAAGAGCATGTTGTGCAATAAAATCTACAGCTTGAGTAGTAAAATAATAATAAATAAGTTCTTTATAGGTTTGATAAGCTTGGGCAGCTTTTATAATATTTACTTTTCTTTTTGAATTTTCAAAATTGTCAACTGTAACTTCTAAACTATTTACTGTTGCGATATCTTCTGTTAATAGTTTTTTTCCAGTTAAAATACAAACTTGTTTTGAAGTGTTTTTTTGGCTTTGTTGAAGTAAAAAACTTCTTCCAACTGCCTCTTCTAAAATAGTAATAGCATTGAATATTTCGTTTACTGTATCAGGAGCTAAATATTCATACTCTATATGTTGTGTTCTTTCTATACGTTTATCTCTATCTACATATTTCCAGCTATTTCTTGCCAATGCATACATATTGTATAAAAACCAATAGGCTGGTAAAATAATTAATTCGTTTTTACTTACATCGTTACTTACTAAACTAAAAGGAAGTGGAATATTTAATTCTGCAGGGTAATCGCCTTTGGCAATAATAGTGAACGATGCAAACTTACAATTGTGTTTTAAGCTAACACATAATCCTGGCCAAAAGCCACGTCCTGCAACAATCTCACCATCAGCAGCTCTTGAGTTATGATTAGAACCTAATGTTGCACCAGCAGCAATATTACTTTGCCCCATTACCATTGCAGCACATAAAAATGAATTGTTATGATGTTGCTCATGAGCAGGAAAAATTAATGAATTCAATACTTCACAACAAGAAATGGTTGCGTTATTTCCTAAGTAAGAGTTAATTAACCTTGCTCCATATTTTAGTTGCGAGTGAGAAGCCATTACAAAACGTACTGCTTTTACACCATAAAATAATCGGCAGCCAAAACCAATAATTCCATTTACAATTTCACAGCCTTCGCCAATTTGTGTTTTACCTTCGGCACCAGAGTTAATGGTAATATTTTTTAATTTATTGGCACCTTTTATATAAGCATCTTCACCAATCCAAACGTCTTTAATAATAGCAGTATTTTTTATAACTGTTCTATCGCCAATTTTACCATAGTAACCTCTTAAATTATTAAATTTTGCTTCTGTAAATTCTTTGAATTTTTGTAACAGTTGTTCATCGTCTCTGTACTTACTCCATAAATAAGCATCGCCAGGTAACATGCCATTGAATGGCAATACACTTCGCCCTCCATTTTCGTTACATATTTCCATCCAAATACGTACACTTTCTTCTTCTTCTTTCTTAATAATACCTACACCAAATTTTGCATGATTGGTAGTTACCAATTCATTTACATTGGTTATGATTACTTCGTTACCTAAAATATAATGCGATAAATAATTTACATTATCAATACAAACATTGTCGCCAAAATCGCAACTAATAATTACCGAATTGTATAAACCAACTGGTACTTTTAAATCGCTAAAGCCCAAGCAAAACGGCTCTAGTTTTCCAATTCTTACTAATCCATAAAATTTACAGTTTTTTACCAATTCTGGGTTAAAAGCATCGCTTACTAAAATGTTATTCCAATTATCGCTAGTGTTTCTATTTCTTACCAATACTTCAATTTCGTAAGCCGAAAGTTGGCGATAATCTATACCACTTCTATTTTGCAAATTCCTTAAGTAATATTCATCCTTTCCTTTTGGAATTTGTTGCGTTGGAATAAATCCATAACCTAAGGCAGCAATTGGGCTTTTAACAATGGTATTTTGAGGCATGTGTTAGTTACTGGTTATTTAGTTGTTTAGTTAATTGGTTGATAGGTTAATTAGTTAACTAGTTAAGTCCTAAATCATAACTCGTAATTATTAACCTATAACCTGTAATTCATCCTTACTCAACCGTTACACTCTTCGCTAAATTTCTTGGCTTATCAACATCAATGCCTTTTGCAATACCTACATAATAGCTGAGCAATTGTAAAGGAATGGTACTTAATAATGGAGCAATCACTTCATCGGTGTCTGGAACAAACATTACATCATTAGCCATACTAGGAATAATAGTATCACCTTCTGTTGCAACTGCAATTACTTGTCCTTTTCTGGCTTTAATTTCTTGTACATTGCTCACAATTTTTTCGTAATACGAATCTTTGGTAGCAACAAATACTACTGGTAAATTTTCATCTACTAAAGCAATAGGACCATGTTTCATTTCTGCAGCAGGATATCCTTCTGCATGTATGTAAGAAATTTCTTTTAGTTTCAAAGCTCCTTCTAATGCTACTGGGAAATTGTAACCACGACCCAAGAATAAAAAGTCTTTTGCGTCTTTATACTTTTCGGCAATGGCCTTAATGTTGCTGGTATCTTTTAAAATTTCTTTTACCTTTTCTGGTACTGCATGTAAATCATTCATTAGCTGAATGTAGCGTTCGTGTGTAATGGTCTTTTTTGCATAAGCAATTTTTAAAGCCATCATGCTTAACACAGCCAACTGACCAGTAAACGCTTTTGTACTTGCAACACCAATTTCATGACCTGCGTGTGTATAAGCACCTGCATGGCTAATACGTGCAATACTGCTACCTACAACATTCACTACACCAAAAATAAATGCACCTTGTTCTTTGGCTCTTTCTAGTGCAACTAAAGTATCGGCAGTTTCACCACTTTGAGAAATAGCTACAATTACATCTCCTTTATTAATAATGGGATTTCTATATCTAAATTCACTAGCATATTCAACTTCAACTGGTATTCTGCACAACTCCTCAATCATGTATTCAGCAATTAATCCTGCATGCCAACTTGTACCACAAGCTACTATTACAATCCTTTGAGCATTGACTAAAGCATCTAAATTGTTTTCAATGCCACCCATCATTATTTGTCCTGTTTCGGGCAATAATCTTCCCCTTAAACAATCATGAATGGTATCGGGTTGTTCATGTATTTCTTTCAACATAAAATGTTCATAGCCACCTTTTTCAATGGCTGCTAATTCCATGTCTAATTTGGTAATAAAAGGTGTTTGCTTTTCATTACCCAAATTTTTTAAAATCAATTCATCGGGTTTTACAATAGCAATTTCATAATCGTTTACATACACCACTTCTTTGGTGTACTCAATAATAGGTGATGCATCGCTAGCTAAAAAATGCTCTCCTTTGCCAATACCAATTACTAAGGGACTGCCTTTTCTTGCAGCAATAATGGTATCTGGTTCATCTTCACTAATTAACAAAATACAATAAGCACCAACAATTCTTTTCAATGCAATACGTAAAGCTTCTTCTAAAGTACATTCATTATTTTTTTGAATGTCTTCAATAAAATTTAATAAAACTTCTGTATCGGTATCGCTATGAAAAATATAGCCTTTGTTAATGAGCTCTTGTTTAATGGGAGCATAATTTTCAATGATACCATTGTGTATCATTGCTAGCTTTTTATTATTGCTTAAATGAGGATGAGCGTTTCTATCGCTTGGTTCACCATGGGTTGCCCAACGTGTATGACCAATGCCAATATGTGCATGCATATCTATGCCAACAACACTTTCTTCTAACTCTGCAACTTTACCTTTTTTCTTATATACTTTTAATCTTTGTTCGTTTTTTAGGGCAACACCACTACTATCATAACCTCTATATTCTAACCTTTTTAATCCTTTTAAAATTACAGGATAAGCTTCTCTAGCTCCAATATATCCAACTATTCCACACATATTTTTTGTATTAAGGGTTTAAAAATTTATTACTTCAATAAGCACGTTTTAAAAACGTATTCTAGCGAGTAAAAGTATAAAAACTGAAAGCAATATCAGTTGAATTTGAAAAAATACAACTACTAAATTTTTTCTGCGTTTTGTTGCAATATTTTGCATTGCAAACTGCAATAGTTTGCGTTTAATTGTAGCGAGAAAGTGGTTGACCTTTTTGAAAATTTCTTACAATAATCCTTCCTCTGCAAAAGAAAAATATCCTTCTTCACTAACAATAATGTGATCTAACACTTTTATGTCTAAAAATTGAGCAGCTTGTTTTAATTTTTCTGTTAGTAATTCGTCTTGTCGGCTTGGTTTTAAGTTACCGCTAGGGTGGTTATGGCTAAGTACAATGCTTGTGGCATTATTGGCCAATGCATTTTTAAAGATAATTCTAGGGTCGGCAACGGTGCCTGTAATTCCA
Organism: Rhizobium sp. Q54; assembly: GCA_943368735.1. Lineage (GTDB taxonomy): Bacteria > Bacteroidota > Bacteroidia > Chitinophagales > Chitinophagaceae > UBA1930. Next base: position 392,832 of record CALRLQ020000003.1, read on the forward strand.
CCTTCACTTACTATTTCGTGATGTAATACTTTGTTAGATTGGTTCAAATACATTACCACAAACACTTCATGTTTATAGTATTGATATTGGGCTTTTAAAAAAGCTGCCATGTCTTTGGTAGATAAAATTTTTTCTTTTGTATTTGCCAAAGCATTTCTTCTAACTCCTAACTCTAAAGCAGCAGCAATAGCAATAGCTTTAGCTGGCCCTATGCCTTTAACATGCAATTGTAAAATTTCTTTAACCGTTAATTTGGCTAGTTTTTGCAAATCATTGTTGTTTTTTTGTAACAATTCTTTGGCTAAATCAACTGCACTTTTATCTCTTGTTCCATTGTTCATTAAAATAGCCAATAGCTCAGAATTGCTGAGTGCTTGTGTACCTTTCAACAATAATTTTTCACGAGGTTGATCGTCTTCGTTCCAATCTTTTATGCCAGCCATGATTGCATTTTTTTTATTAATTAGGTAATTACTGTAACAAACAAATAAAACTTTCCCATAAAAATCCACAAAATCAAACATAATAAAAAATCATATTTCTAACTACGCTTGTTAGGTTTATCTTCGCAGCACATTCTACTGTTATGATGAATCCTACTGTAAAAATTTTTTCAGGCACAGGTTCTCAAAAATTAGCCGAAAAAATAGCCTTACGTTTTGGTACTCCTTTAGGAAAAGTAAACATTCAAAAGTTTAGTGATGGTGAATTTCAGCCCATTTTTTTAGAGAGTATTCGTGGCGATTATGTTTTTTTAGTGCAAAGTACATTTGCCCCTACCGAAAATTTGATGGAATTATTGTTGATGATTGATGCTGCAAAACGAGCATCGGCTCATAGAATAGTAGCTGTAATTCCTTATTATGGTTTTGCAAGACAAGATAGAAAAGACAAACCCCGTGTTGCCATTGGCAGTAAATTAATTGCTACATTATTAGAAGCTGCAGGTGCTCATAGGGTAATTACCATGGATTTACATGCACCTCAAATTCAAGCTTTTTTTGATATACCTGTAGATCATTTAGATAGCAGTGCCATTTTTATTCCTTACATAGAACAACTAAAATTGGGCAATTTAACTTTTGCAGCTCCCGATGTTGGTAGTACCAATCGTGTACGTGAAGTAGCTAGTTATTTTAATGCCGAAATGGTGATTTGTGATAAACATAGAAAACGAGCCAACGAAATTGCTAGCATGGTGGTAATTGGTGATGTAAAAGACAGAGACATTGTTTTAATAGATGATATTTGCGATACTGGTGGAACCCTTGCAAAAGCTGCTGGATTATTGAAAGAGAAAGGAGCAAAAAGTGTAAGGGCATTTTGTACACATCCTGTACTAAGTGGTAAAGCTTATGAAAATATTGAAAATAGTGTGTTAGAAGAATTGGTGGTTTGCGATACCATTCCTTTAAAGCATGAAAGCAAAAAAATTAAAGCCATTTCGGTAGCCGATTTATTTGCCATTGCCATACGTAATGCATACGAAAATAAAAGTATTACTAGCTTATTTGTACATAGTCAGTTGAGAGGAAGGGATAAGTAACACATAGTTACAATCATAAAGTTAAGCAGATGAATTTCATCTGCTTTTTTTATTTTACTTCATTAAAATCATTAAAAAATTAATAATTGTGAAATAACAAATCCTATATCTTAGCATTATTTATAGAGTATAAAAAAATATCATGAAAAAAATTGTTACTATCTTTTTATTTGCTAGCATAGTTTCTTTTTCTTTTGCTCAAAATGCAAGTAACTATAGTATTTCAAATTTTACTAATGGTTCATTAGTTATGGATAATAATGGAAATACCATAAATACCTCATCAGCAAACAATTTGGTAAATAATCGGGTAAGCAATCAAGTTTCTTCCCTGCAAAGTATTGGGTTTGATTTTGTTTTTATGGGTAAATATTATTCGCATTTTATGGTATCAACTAGTGGTACTTTAGGCTTTGGTGTGTCTAATTCTCCTACATCTATTTTATCTGGTACAGCTACAAACGATTTAACAAAAACAATAAGCTATCCTCCTTTAACATCATTATCAGCACCTATTTTAGCACCCTTTTGGGATAGGCAAACTTCTGCTTTTACTGGTGCAACTATTCGTTCTGTAATGGTTGGCAGTGCACCCAATAGGTGTAGAGTAGTTGAATGGAATACGATAATAAATAATTCATCATCTACAGCAGCCCCTAATGGGAAATATCAAGTAAGAATATATGAATCTAGTGGTGTAATAGAATATGTGTATGGTAAAATGAGTATTGGCACATCATCAACTAATGTTACTGCTTCAATTGGTTTTACTGCAGGAGCTTTAGATAATCAGTTTGTTGCTTTAGAAAATTTGACTTCTTTTTCGTTTACTACTGCTGCTGCTAATGAAGCTGCTAGTCAAAATTTGGTTAACACATCTACAGCCGGAGATATTACAGCACTAAATTCTACAACTGATGGTAACAGAAGAATATTTACGTTTACACCACCAGCTTTAGTGGGTTTGCCATTAAATAGTTTACAAATAGGTGGCATTGGTGCAAGCTGTATGAGTTTAGGCTGGACAGATACTTATTCTAATGAAAGCAATTATACTATTTTTATTTCTACAGATAATGTAAATTATACTTATAGTGGTTTAGTAGCTGCTAGTGGTAACTTATTTACAGCCTATAATCTTTCTTTTGGTGTAACCTATTATTGGAAAGTTTTTGCAACTACTGAAGGGGCGGTAAGCAACACAATTACTGCAAATGCTATTACTGCTTGTTCTTTTACTGGTGTGTATACTATTGGTAGTGGGGGCAACTTTAGCTCCTTAACAATGGCAAATGATAGCTTAAGAATAAAAGGAATTGCAAACAATGTGGTATTTGAACTAATGGGCAATTACTCAAGTGCTGCTGAAGTTTTTCCTATTACATTTCCAAAAGATGCACAGTTGCCTTGTATAGCGTCTAAAAAATTATTTATTCGCCCAGCAATAGGTGCAAATAATCTTAGTATTTCTGGGTTTAATAGTAGTGCTATTTTATTGTTAGATAGTTGTTCTTACGTAAATATTGATGGCAGATACAATAGCATATCAGCTAATAATCAAATTACCATTAGCAATTCACATCCTGCACCTGCTATAAAGTTTGTAAATGCATCTAATAATAAATTTCAATTCTTGAACATTGCAGGGCGTTTTAGCTCAGCGAGTATTGACACTGGTCTTATACATTTTGCAGGTACAAAAGCAAATGGTTGTGACAATAATAAAATTTATTTATGCAATATTTATAGTCTTACTCCAACTCCCACTGCTACAAAAAATATTTTAATATATAGTTCTGCCAGCAATACTATTACAAATGACAATGATTCAATTCTGGATTGTGTAGTATATGACTATTCAAAATATGGGATACAGTTAGCTTCAGGAAGTAATGGATGGAAACTTATAAATAATACTTTTCAAAATAGGACTTCTATAGATTATGCATCATCTGCGGCTGCAATAAAAATAAATTCTGCAAGAAATACATTACCTCATATCATATCAAATAATTATTTTGGGGGAAGAAGTGCCTTTGCAAGCGGAAACCTAATGGAAATTTACTATAAAGAAAGTTATTACAGTATTGATGTAGAAGCCTCATCAGAAATTATTGGGAATAGTTTTAAGCGGATGAAATTTGTTAATACTAGTAATATAATCAATCCTACTATTCGAATGATAAATGTGAAACATGATGAATTCAATAATTCATATTATAACATTACTAATAATTCTATTGGAAACTCATCCATGGATTCACTGCATTTTACTCAGTCTTTTGCAGGAAATTTAAATGTGGCAGGTATTGCTATGCAAGGAGGAGGGGGTTCTAATATTATTAATAATTCGTTAAATAATATTAAATGTTATTCTATTCCTGGTAGTATTACACTTAATGGAATTCTTCTTAATAATAGCAGTCCAAGAATACGCAATAATATTATTGGTGATCCATCCTTTCCTTCATTTGTAGGAGCATCTTTTTTTAGCATTATTAATAATGGTAACGGCAATACTTATGGAATCGCTGTCTATAATTCTCTTCCCAAAATTACTGATAATATAATTAGTAGAATATATAATAATGGCAATTCCAATGATCTTCAAAATGGTAATTTGTATGGCATTTTTGCCTCTAGCTTTGATAGTGTTTCCAGAAATCATATCACTCATTTAAACAATGCAACTGCCGATCGTTCTCTTTACGGAATTGCATGTTCTGGGTCATCCAATGGTAATGGAGCCAATATGATTTCAGAAAATAAAATACATAGTCTACAATCAGCATTTAATGTTTCAGGTATTACAGGGTTCAATAATTATTTTATATATCGCAATCTTGTACACAGTTTAGTTAGTACCTCTCCATCAGCGTATTCACTAATTACAGGCATACGTATTATTGATATGTATAGTAGAGTGCAAAATAATATGGTACGTTTAGGTTTTGATAGTTTGGGAAACCACCTTACGTCAGGAAATGTAAATATTATTGGGGTTTATGGTGGACATTTAATGTCTCACAATAGTATTTATATTGGTGGCAATAATGTTACTAGTAATTTCGTTGGTAGCTCTGCTTATTATTTTCCAGGTAATGCTTTAGACCCTGTATGTTTTAATAATATTTTTTATAATGGTAGGTCTCATCAATTTGTTTCTTCAGGTCCGAAGCATAAATGTTTAGACATAAATTTTGCCTACAGCTGTAATTATAATTTGTACTATGCAGATGGAGTGGGTGGTGTTATAGGAACCTTTCGTGGCAATACTTACACAACAATGGCCGATTGGAAAGCAGGCACTGGTGTAGATATTAACTCTATTTCGCAAAACCCCAATTTTATTAACCCTACAGGAAATAGCAACACTGGAGATTTGCATCTAAATACAATTACTCCGGCAGAAGCTAGAGGAACTAATCAACAAACCTCAGTAGTGGATTTTGATGGTGATATTAGAGCTAATTTCTCTCCGATAGATCTAGGTGCAGACTGTGGCAATTTTACCCAGCAAGCGTTACCAGTTCAATTAGTTAGTTTTACAGCATCGCCAAAAGGAAAAGATGTACATCTTTATTGGAAAACGTTACTTGAAGTGAATCTTAGCTATTTTCAAGTTCAACGTTCTGTTGATGGCAGTACGTTCAACACTATTAGTAATGTAAATGGTTACAATGCCCCATCAGATTACCATAGTACAGATATATCAATACTTTCATCATTATCACCAACGATAAAATATATATATTATCGTCTATTAATAGTTGATAAAGATGGAACTACTACTTATAGCAACATTATTCCTATTGCAATCAATAATATCCAAAGTGTTGTGGTGCAATCTGTTTACCCAAATCCTTTTAAAAGAAACGTAACAGTAAGTATTAATTTGCATCAGCCGGAGCTAATAACATTTAAATTAATGGATGGTGCTGGTAGGGTTGTATATACAAAAAATACTTTTTTAAATAATGGCACAAGTTCAGTTAATATTGCTTTGGGCGATTTTCCATTAGGTATATATCATCTTAAAGTAATAAATAGCAGAAGTGAAGAAGTGTATAAATTGATACATGAATAAATGGATTTATTGGCTACAATAAGTAATCTAACAATGCTTAACGACCTCAGTACCATTTTTTTACTCCCAATTTTCAATCTAAACCCTTACTTTTGCTCTCCAAAAAATAAATTATAATGAAAACAGTTACAATCGAAGGACAACTGAGGACCGAATTTGGCAAAAAAGCCACCCGCCAAGTACGCTCTCAGGATGCAGTGCCAGCTGTAATTTACGGGGGTGCTCAGGAAATTAATTTTTCTGCATCTGCTAAAGCTTTTAAACCATTGGTTTATACAGCCGAATTCCAAATTGCAGAAGTAAATATTGATGGCAAAACTTACAGAACTATTCTGAAAGATTTACAATTTGACAAGGTTTCTGATACGTTAATACACGTAGACTTGTTAGAGTTAGTAGAAGACAAAAAAGTAATTGCAACTTTACCATTAAAATATACCGGTAATTCTATTGGTGTAAAAGATGGTGGTAAATTGGTAATTAAAATGAAATCGGTTAAAGTTAAAACTTTACCTAAGTATTTAAAAGAGTTTATTGAAGTAGATATTACCAACTTGAAAATAAACGAAAACTTAAGAATCGAAAACATTCCTGCTGAAAACATGGAAGTAATGAACTCTCCACGTATTCCTATTGCATCGGTAGTAATGACTCGTCAGTTAAAGCAAGAAGCAACAGAAGAAAAGAAAAAATAATACTTTTCAAACTACTATACAACCCCACATTTTGTGGGGTTTTTTTATGCCAATGTTGGCAGTGTAAAAACAAATTCGCTGCCTTTACCTAACTCGGATTGTACACGAATCGTTCCATTGTTTTTTTCTAAAAATTCTTTACATAATTGTAAGCCTAAACCTGTGCCTTTTTCGTTGGCTGTACCATATTTAGAACTTATTTGTAGTGGATTAAATAAATTATTGGCAGTTTCATTGCTCATACCTACACCAGTATCTTTAATGCTTATTTCAATTATACCATTTTTTACAATTGCAGTTATAAAAATTGAATTATTGGCATAGCTAAATTTTATGGCATTAGAAATAAGGTTTCTAAATACTAATTTTACATGGTTTTCATCGGCATGGGCTTGTAAAAAATCGGGAATATGAATTTCTACTTTAATTTTTTTAGCTTCTAAAGTTTGTTGTAAAAAGCCTAGTGTATCTAGTAATAAATCTTTAATAAAAATATTTTCTGCTTTTACAACAATGCCCAACATTTGGCTTTGACTCCACAGTAATAAATTATCTAAATTATTATTGAGTTGGGTTACTCTTTCGGCTAGTTCAATAGACAAAGATTTAAGCTCATCCGATGAAATAATATTTTTATTAAATAAATCTAATGAACTGCTCAAGCCAATCATAGGCGATTTTATATCATGTGCAATGATGGAGAATAATTTTTCTTTAGCTCTATTAATTTTTTGCAGCTCTTCGTTTTTAACTTCTAAATCATTTTTGCCTAAAGTAAGTTGTTCTTGTTGCTCTAAAATTTTTTGATTTTGTGCTTCAATGGCTAGCGAATATCTAGTGTGTATATGCTTAAAATACTGCATAATAATAATAATCATTATTAAGCAAATGGCATAGTTTATTTGCTTTCTAAACAAGGGGAGAGCTTCTGAACTTTCATGTACTTCAATATAGTAAGTAGTAAATAAATATAATGTTATGTTGTAAATGCCCATTAAAATAATAGCCCACTTATTTTTTTGAAGTAATACAATTAAGCCAAGATTTAAAATAATATAATTTTCTAATCCATTTTTAAAATGAATGGCTGAGTAGCTTGCTAGTGATGAAAAAACAAAACCTAAAGTATAAATGGCTATATCAGATTTTCCAGTTCTATTTAAATAATTGCAGGTTAAACCAATCACCAAGGTAGCTATATTGATATAGGCTAATAAATACTTTTCAATTGATAAATTAATGATAATAAAAACAGTACTAACAGTTATGGTAAGTATGCAGCAAAAATTAATAAGTCTTACTTTTTTTAAATCTTCAAAATTGCCAATTCTATCTAATAAAAATAGATTCCTATATAAACTGGTGTTCATGGTTAATTGTTCTGCAAATGAAAGTACAAGTTTTTAGTTTCATAACATCAACGTAAAATCTTACTTGAATATTACATTGGCATTTGCATCAAAAAACTTTAAAAGTTCTTTTCTATAAAACTATTCATTACCTGATTATTTTTGTTGTATGAGTAAGTTTTTAATAGTTGGTTTAGGAAATATTGGAAATGAGTATAAACACACCCGTCATAATATTGGGTTTGATGTAGTTGAAGCATTTGTGTTAAAACATGGCGGATTTTTTAAACTAGATCGTTTAGCAGAAGTGGCAGAGGTTAAATGGAAAGGAAAAATATTTATTTGTATAAAACCTACTACTTACATGAACTTAAGTGGCAAAGCATTTAAGTTTTGGTTAGATAAAGAAAAAATAACTGTTGAAAATACTTTAACCATTGTAGATGATTTGGCTTTACCTATTGACAAGATTAGACTTAGAGGTAGCGGTAGCGATGCTGGTCATAACGGATTGAAAGACATACAGTTGATGCTTGGAACAGATAAATATCCAAAACTACGTTTTGGTATTGGCAACAATTTTCCAAAAGGTATGCAAGCCGAATTTGTACTCAGTAAATGGTTGCCAACAGAACAAATAATAGTGAATAAAAAAATAGAGAAAAGTGTAGAAATTATAGAATCGTTTGCTGCTATTGGAATAGAAAGAACCATGAATACCGTAAATAATTTAAGCTTCACATACTAAAATGGGGTAAATATCTGTTATTAGCTGAGCAGAAAATAGAATGTAAGTAACACTATAGCCTAAACTGCATCATTTCTATGATGTTTTTGTCAAAAGTTGCTTAGTTATTATTTTAAACAGCGAACCATGAAAATATTTTGTGTTGGCAGAAACTATGTAGATCATGCAAAGGAATTGGGTAACGATATACCCGATGAACCTGTAATTTTTATGAAGCCTAAAAGTGCTTTATTACAATCTCATACGCCTTTTTATTATCCCGAATTTTGTAACGAACTTCATTACGAAGTTGAATTGGTATTACGAATTTGTAAAAACGGTCGTTATATTCCCGAACGTCAGGCTAATAAATATTACAATGCAGTTTCTGTAGGTATAGATTTTACAGCAAGAGATATTCAAAACGAGTTAAAAAAGAAAGGATTGCCTTGGGAAAAAGCCAAGGCTTGGGACAATAGTGCAGTTATTGGTAAATGGATAGATACCACTCCTTCAATGCTAAAAGCCCCTATGAATTTTTCTTTAAAAAATAATGGAGCTATTGTTCAACAAGGATTAAGTGATGATATGATGTTTTCTTTTGATCAAATTATTGCACATATTTCTAATTACTTTTCTTTAAACATTGGCGATGTTGTTTTTACTGGAACTCCATCTGGTGTGGGTGAATGTGTTGTAGGAGATGTATTAGAAGGTTTTTTTGAAGCCGAAAAAATGTTTGAATTAGAAATTAAATAAAGATAGAAACGCAGATGATACTGATTAAGCAGATGATAGCAGATTTTTAAAAATGTATTCATCAGAAATGCTTGTTAGAAATTATTCAATCAGCTATTCAACACTAAAAAATTCATAGTATACTTCATACTTTTTGGGTGGAAAACTTCAATACAACTGAAAACTTCTTACCATAATTATTTTGATAAATAAGTTGTAAGATATTTACCATGATGCAAAATCTGGAATTACTTTTAAAAGCATATAAGTTAATGGTTACAGCAAAAGCCATGTGTGATACTTATGATGCTAATAGAAGCATTTGCAAATATGTACATTCCTCTTCTCGTGGGCACGAAGCCATACAAATTGCTACAGGCTTGCAGTTACAACAACAAGATTGGGTAAGCCCTTATTACAGAGACGACAGCTTAATGCTTTCAAGCGGTTTTACGCCTTACGAATTAATGTTACAATTATTGGCAAAAAAAGATGATCCCTTTAGTGGTGGACGATCTTATTATTGTCATCCTTCTAATAAAGATGGAGTTCGTCCTTCTATCATTCATCAAAGTAGTGCAACTGGCATGCAAGCTATACCAACCACTGGTTTAGCACAAGGTGTTCAGTTTATTGAAAAATTTCATTCAACTATTCTTAAAAAAGGTATTAATGAAGAACTGCCAGTAGTGGTTTGTTCTTTTGGCGATAATAGTATAACTGAAGGTGAAGTAAGTGAAGCATTTCAATTTGCAGTATTGAAACAATTGCCCATTATTTATTTGGTGCAAGACAATCAATGGGGTATTAGTGTAAGTGCAGAAGAAGCAAGAGCCATGAATGCTTTTGAATATGCAGCAGGCTTTAAAGGATTAAAAAGAATGCAATGCGATGGTAGCGATTTTGTAAGAAGTTACGAAACCATGCAAGCTGCATTTGAATATGTACGTAACGAACGTAAACCCATTTTAATACACGCAAGAGTGCCTTTATTAGGGCATCATACAAGCGGAGTTAGAAAAGAATTTTATAGAACAAGGGAAGATTTATTGAAGCATGGCTTATATGATCCTATTCCTAAATTACGATTATTTTTAACAGGAATTGGATTAAATGAACATAAAATAAATGAAGTAGAAACTCAAGCATCAAAAGAAGTTACCGAAGCTTTTGCAAAAGCTCAATTAGCTACTGAACCAACCGAAAATTTAGTAGAAAATCACATATTTGCTCCAACGTCCATTAAAGAAGAAGTTGGTATTAGAACACCTAAAAGCGGTGAAAAAAATATAATGGTTGATGCCGCTTTGCATGCCATAGAAGAAATTATGCAAGATTATCCTGAAGCTATTGTTTATGGCCAGGATGTTGGTAAACGCTTAGGTGGTGTGTTTAGAGAAGCAGCAACATTAGGTGAAAAATTTGGCGATCATCGAGTATTTAATACAGCTATTCAAGAGGCTTATATTGTAGGAAGCACAATTGGAATGAGTGCAATGGGTTTAAAACCAATTGTTGAGGTTCAATTTGCCGATTATATTTATCCAGCCTTAAATCAGTTGGTAACTGAAGTTTCTAAAAGTTGTTATTTAAGCAATGGAAAGTTTCCAGTGCAAATGATTTTGAGAGTGCCAATTGGTGCTTATGGAGGTGGAGGTCCTTACCACAGTGGAAGTATAGAAAGTACATTGCTTACATTTAAAGGCATTAAAGTTTGTTATCCTAGCAACGCTGCAGATATGAAGGGATTAATGAAAGCAGCTTTCTTAGACCCTAATCCTGTTATTATGTTAGAGCATAAAGGATTGTATTGGAGTAAAGTACCTGGTACAGAAGATGCTAAAACCATTGAACCATCTAAAGACTATATTTTACCATTAGGCAAAGCCAATATAGTAGTTGCTGCAAGTGCAGAAAAAACAAAACGAGGTGAAACTGTTTGTATCATTACTTATGGAATGGGTGTGTATTGGGCAAAAGCAGCAGCTGAAAAATTGGCTAACCTACATAACGATTGTAAAGATGCAATTGAAATAGTTGACCTAAGAACTTTATATCCATTAGATGAAGAGTTGGTATTTAATAGCGTAAGAAAACATGGTAAAGTGTTAGTACTTACCGAAGAACCATTAAATAATTCATTTGCCGAAGCATTATCACTTAGAATTAGCAATCATTGTTATCACTTTTTAGATGCTAAAGTTGAAGTTATGGGAGCATTAAACTTACCTGCTGTACCCATTAATTTAACATTAGAAGCTGCCATGTTGCCTACAGCAAATAAAGTTGCAGAAAGGTTAGAGAAATTGTTGAAATACTAGGAACAATGAAGGATTAAAAACGCTCATAGTTTAAATAGTCTACTCAATACCGCTATTTACTGTTAACTTAGAACAATGAAGTTGATAGCTACTATATTAATTTCAATTCTCATCAACCCAATTATTCAGTATAAATTACTGCATGCTCAAAATATTGCAACCTTTGTAGATTCAATCTTACAACACAAAACCATTAAGCTTCCTGTTTACGAACCCACTACTAAAAATTTTGAACGTAAGTTTTTTACAATGGAATTTTGTAAAAGCAAATTTGTAGATACTACAGGAATGTTTGTACTTCAAAATGCCGATATTTTATCTATCAATTTAATCTTCACCGATTATCCTTCTAGCCTAGATTTAAAACCTTTAAACCGTAGTAGATTTATTCAATTGAATAAATATTTGCCCAACGCCATTCTAAATAAGAACACACAGTGGTTGGTAATTAGACAAATGAATGGGTACGATAAAAATTCGGCTAAAGAGATGTTTCATGGTTTTGTAATTAATTATAGGCTACCAATAGCCGATAAAGAACGTAAGCAGGAAATTGATTATGTGAAATTTGTTACACCCGATCCTATACCTGAGGTAGAGGAAGTAGAGGTTGAAAAAACTCCTGCCAAAAAAGAAAAAGTAAGGCATTGGGATGTTATTAGAAATGGTGAAACCAAATACAATATTTTATTAGATCGTTTCATTAAAAAAATTAGTACTAGTAAACAGAAAGTAGACGAAGAGTTTTTAAAAAGAGATACAATTGTTGTTTTAACTCGTAAAGATGCTTTGCGTTTTAAATTAATTAATGGAAGAGAGCAAGAACTAGATAATAAAAAAGATACTTTATACTTTTTGTTAGATGCATTACCTAAAAAAGTAGAACATATTCCACCAAGAGTTAAACCTAAAGTTGTACTAAAGAAAGATTCTACTTTTTTCAATATTGTTGGTCGAAATCAATTTAAAAATATGTTGGTAGTAGCCGATGTTACTACAAGTATGAATCAATATAATGCACAAATAGTTCAATGGATAGCCATGCAAACCAATCAACAAAATTTAAAAGCCTTGGTTTGTTTTAACGATGGCGATGGTATACAAACCGAACAAAAAATGATTGGAGCAACAGGTGGTATTTATGGTGAAGCATTTTCTTCTCCAACACAAATTGGCGATTTAATTGTAAACGTTATGCATAAAGGCAGTGGTGGAGATATTGCTGAAAATAATTGTGAAGCACTGATAAAGGCAATAAGTATGTTTAACAACTATGAAGATGTTATTTTAATTGCCGATAGTTGGTCGCCGGTAAGAGATATTGAGCTATTGCCTCAAATAACCAAACCCATAAAAATTATTGTTTGCGGAAACGATTTAGGTCCACATCCCGATTATGTTTCTATTGCATATTTTACAAACGGCAGTTTACATTTTATTGATGGAGATGTAGCTGATTTTTCTCTGCTCAAAGAAAACAAAATCATGAACATTAAAGGCACAAATTATATTCTAAAAAATGGGAGAGTAGCTTATGCTTTAAAATAATCAACTATTTTGAAATTCTTCTCATTTCATTAAAACTTAAGTCCATTAATTCAAAACGTTGGGCAGCATTGGGTAAATAAAAATGCCACCACTCGGTATCTAATGGTATAAAACCATATTTACGCATAGCATCAATTAAAGTAGTTCTATTTTTTAATACTGTTGGTGTAAGTTGCATATAATTTAAATGAGCTTTTTCTGTAAAGTCGTCATAAGGTGTAGGCATTTCAAGTTCTTCACCAGTTTTTAGATTATATAAAGTTAAGTCTACCGCAGCACCTCGATTATGGCCACTGCCTTTTGCAGGATTTGCAGCATATCTTTCATCGGGTACAACTTCCCACATTTTTTTTGTAATAGCATATGGTCGGTAAGCATCAAAAATTTTCAAGCCCAAGCCTTGTTTTTGAAGTTCTATGGCAACTTTATGTAAAGCTTCGGCAGCTTCAATTCTCATAAAAGCATCGGGGTTGGTGTATAAAACTTGCTTGGTGAAGTTATTTGTAGTTGCATATTTCCAATCAAATATTACATTAGGCACATATTGACCTAGAAGAACCATTTTTTTTGTAGAATCGGTTTTGAGTAAAAAATTATAGTATCCAACCTTATCAATTACTTGTAAGCCATATTCGTTTTTGCTTATTTTCAAAGGGTTTAATGTACAAGATTCTAAGAAAAGTAATAATAAACTGCCATATTTTACAAAGTCCATGCTTGAAATTTTAACAGCCAATTTACATAAATAATTTTGTTACTGCTGTAAAATACTATAAACGAGTACACAAAGAATTAATAATCATTTTTCAGTTAATAACAATACACCCTTATTTTTGCAAAATCAATAAAACACGTTATGAAGAAAATAATCCTGTCTTTACTAGCTCTATGCTTAGTAGGTGCAACATTTGCCCAAACAGCTACAACCCCAAGCTACAAAAAAAGACCAACCCTTAGTGTAAACTTTTTTTTGAAAGATTTTAAAACTCCTGATCGTATTGGAGGAAGCTCATTAGCATCTGTTTTAAATAACAAGCAGTGGGCAAAACCATCTGAAATGACTCCAGGAATTAGTGTTGGGTACTTTCAAGGTTTATCTGAACATGTAGATTTTATGGCCAACTTAGGTGGCACTTTTGTTGACTATCCTTTCTTGGGTCGTCCAAAATTAAACGCAGAAAAGTTTTTAGTTGAGTTAGATGCTAACTTAAATCTAAAATTAGTAAGCGATAATTATGCGGTAGTTCCTTTCTTATCTGCTGGTGCAGGTTTAAGCATGCATGGTGGTAATTATTTTGGAGCTTACATACCTGTTGGCGGTGGTTTGCAATTTAAAATGGGTGATGAAGGTTCTTTCTTATTTACTCAAATGTCTTACAGAATTCCTGTAACAACCAATACTGTAAACTATAATTTCAATTATTCATTAGGTTTAGGTGCTCCTTTAACAGAGAAAAAAGAGCCAGTAAAAATCATACCTCCAATGCCTCCTAAAAAAGAAGAGCCAAAGGATACCGATAAAGATGGCATAATTGATAGTTTAGACAAATGTCCTACTGTTGCTGGTATTGCAAAATATCAAGGTTGCCCAATCCCAGATACAGATAAAGATGGTATCAATGATGAGCAAGATAAATGTCCTAAAACTCCAGGTATTGCAAAATACCAAGGTTGTCCAATCCCAGATACAGATAAAGATGGTATCAACGATGAAGAAGACAAATGTTCTACAGTTGCAGGTTTAGCTCGTTATCAAGGTTGTCCAATACCAGATACTGATAAAGATGGCGTAAACGATGAAGAAGATAAGTGTAAAGACATTGCTGGCCCTGCAAGCAATGGTGGTTGTCCGATTATTACAGAAGAAAAGAAACAAAAAGTAGAAATGGCAGCTAAGAGCATTTATTTTGCTAGTAGTAGTGCTGTTATTTTGAAGAAAAGCTATAAACCATTAGATGATGTTGCTGCATTGTTATTAGAAAGTGGTAACGAAACCTTAGGTTTAGATGTTGAGGGTCATACCGATAATACTGGTAAAGCAGCAAGTAATTTAAAATTATCTCAAGCTCGTGCCAATGCAGTAGTTGCTTACTTGAAGAAGAAAGGCATAGCTGAAAACCGTTTAAGTGCTACTGGTTATGGTATTACTAAGCCAGTTGCAGATAACAAAACTTTAGAAGGAAGAACAAAAAATAGAAGAGTAGAATTAAAGTTGAAAGAGAATTAATGAATCACTGATTTAATTATAGAAATAGCCTTTCTGAAAAGAAGGGCTATTTCATTTATTTACCAATAAACCAAGGAATTAAACGGATAAAAGCATTGAGAAACGACTTTTAAAGTCATCATTTGTACAAGGTAGAAAATATTTGTTTTTTTTTTGTAAATAAGTATTGCTATTTGAACAGAACCTCTTACTTTTGCCGTCCCGAAAAAAAAGAGTTATGGCAAGAGTATGTCAGATTACAGGAAAAAAACCATTAACTGGTAATAGTGTTTCTCACTCAAACATTAAGACTAAGCGTCGTTTTTTACCCAATTTACAAACCAAGCGTTTTTTCTTTGCTGAAGAAGATCGTTGGGTTAGCTTAAAGCTTTCAACTGAGGCTTTACGTACCATTAATAAAAATGGTTTAGCGTCAGTAGTTAAAGAATTAAGAGCAAAAGGAGAAAAAATATAACCCATTAGGGCTAATTATTAAATTGTACAACAATGGCAAAGAAAGGTAACAGGGTTCAAGTGATTATGGAATGTACTGAACATAAAACGTCAGGACAACCAGGTACAAGCCGTTACATCACTGTAAAGAACAAAAAAAATACTCCAGAAAGATTGGAGTTGAAAAAATTTAACCCTATTCTAAAAAAAGTAACTGTTCATAAAGAAATCAAATAATCATGGCAAAAGCAGCTTCAAAAAACGCGAAGGTAAAAGACTTGAAGGCAGCCGCTGAGGCAAAAAACTGGACTAAAGTTATTAAGGCTGTTCGTAGTCCTAAAACTGGTGCCTATACTTTTAAAGAGTCTATTGTTCACAAAGACAAAGTAAAAGATTTCTTAGCTGCTAAATAAGCAGTTAAGTGCCTTATAATTTAAAGCTTCCCGCAGTTTTGCAGGAGGCTTTTTTAGTTTATTTGCTAGCAGATACAAATTCCATTTACTTTAGCACTTCTACCAACCCTAAAACAATTACTATGGGCTTTTTTGATAAATTATTCGGGAAAAAAGAAAAAGAAACATTAGATGAAGGTTTACAGAAAACCAAAGAAGGCTTTTTTGCCAAAATTACTAAAGCCATTGCAGGAAAAAGTACAGTTGATGAAACGGTGTTAGATAGTTTAGAAGAAGCACTGGTTGGAGCAGATGTTGGTATAGATACCACCATTCAAATTATTGAACGAATTGAAAAAAGAGTTAAGCAAGATAAATACATTAACACTTCTGAGTTAAATAAATTGTTACAAGAAGAAATTCAGCAAGTATTAATTGATGCCGATGATGTTTCTTACAAAAACTTTGAAGTTCCTGCCAATAAAAAGCCTTATGTAATTTTAGTAGTAGGTGTAAATGGAGTAGGCAAAACAACCACTATTGGTAAGTTGGCTCATAATTACAAGAAAGCTGGGTACAATGTTATTCTAGGAGCTGCCGATACTTTTAGAGCTGCAGCAGTAGATCAATTAACTATTTGGAGCGAAAGAGTAGGTGTGCCAATTGTAAAACAAAATATGGGCAGCGATCCTAGTGCTGTTGCTTTTGATACTGTACAAAGTGCTGTAGCAAAAGGTAGCGATATTGTAATTATTGATACAGCAGGAAGATTGCATAATAAAGCTCATTTAATGGATGAACTTACTAAGATTAAAAGAGTAGTAAAAAAAGTATTACCAGATGCTCCACACGAAGTTATGTTGGTGTTAGATGGTTCTACTGGCCAAAATGCTTTAGAGCAAGCCAAGCATTTTACAGCAGCAACCGAAGTAACTGCTTTAACTATTACTAAGTTAGATGGAACTGCGAAAGGTGGGGTTGTACTAGCTATTGCCAATCAGTTTAAAATACCAGTTAAGTTTATTGGCGTAGGAGAAAAAATAGATGATTTACTAATTTTTGATAAAAAAGAATTTGTAGATAGTTTGTTTAAATTAGATGCTTAGGATTTTTCTTTTACAAAGAAAGGATTACATATAAAAAAAGCTGCATTCACTAACGAATGCAGCTTTTTTATGTGTCAATATTTACAAAGTATATCTAAAACCAATACCACCCCAACCACCTTCAAAGTAGTTGTAACCAACTAAATTAAATGAAGGCTGCCAATCGACACTAATATTAATGGGTGCTCCTTTAAATTTATAATCTAATCCTAAAACACCATCAATACCAATTGCAACACCATTGTCTCGGGTTGGATATTCTTTTTTCCATTTATCGTTCCAAAAGCCAATATGTGCACCGGGTCCAGCATACCATTTTAAACCTGGTGCTCCGTTTACATTGCCATGAAATTCGTATAAACCTGTAATTCGGCTACCATAATTCCAAAAATATCCTAAACCTTCTAATGCAACATTGCTTTTAATAAAATGCTTAACACTTAAAGCTCCAGGATAAATTTTAAAACCAATAGCAGTTTTATAATCCGATCCCATGCTTTGTGCATTGGTGGTGGCAGTTACAATAACTAAGGCTGCCAATAACAATACTCTTTTCATAACTAGTTCTATTTTGATTCATTGTACTATAGTGTTAAAACCGTGCCAAGTTTAGCTTTATATATTTATAAACTGCATTTTGAGAGAACGCTTAAATTTGCTGCAACCTAATTTGAAGTATGTTAAACGGTAAAAAAATAATTGTAGTGTTGCCTGCATACAATGCAGAAAAAACATTGGAACAAACGTATAATGAAATTCCTTTTGATATTGTTGATGAAGTGATTTTAGTGAATGATGCCAGTAGAGATAATACCGTTGCCGAAGGGGAACGTTTAGGTATAAAGCACATTGTTACACATACTCAAAATAGGGGTTATGGTGGTAACCAAAAATCTTGTTATAACAAAGCATTAGAATTAGGTGGTGATATTGTTATAATGGTGCATCCTGATTACCAGTATACGCCAAAGCTAATTTTGGCTATGTGCAGTATTATTGCCAATGAAGTGTATCCTGTAGTGTTTGCATCTAGAATTTTAGGTAAAGGAGCTTTAAAAGGAGGCATGCCTATGTATAAATTTATTGCCAATCGATTACTTACACTTACTCAGAATATTTTAATGAATCAAAAGCTGAGTGAATATCATACTGGCTATAGAGCATTTAGTAAAGAGGTTTTAGAAAAGGTAGATTATGAAGCAAACAGCGATGATTTTGTTTTCGATAATCAAATGATTGCTCAAATTTTTGATGCAGGTTTTGAGATTGGTGAAGTTACTTGCCCTACTAAATATTTTGATGATGCATCATCTATTAACCTGAAAAGAAGTATTCAATATGGGTTAGGTGTATTAAGTGTTTCTTGGGGTTATTTTTTTAAACAGTTAGGCTTATATAATTCACCTATTTATAAACATAAAAAGTAGGTTGTGTTTATTTGATAGTTTCCAACTTTTATTTTTATAATGAATATCTGAAGTTACCAAGCATTTTATACAATTTTTATCGGTTAAGGAAATACAAATGATTGAGTTAAAAGATATTGATTTACTACTATTCAAGTTGGAAAAAATTCTTGCTGCTGCTAATAATCAAGGATATTTGAATCTGCAAAATGGAACTGACTTAAATGAGGTTAATCGAAATGGGAATCTTAAATTGCCATTCTCAGAAGATTTAATTGCATTTTACAAATGGCGAAACGGAACTGCATTCATTAGAGATTTATCATTAAATCAACTTGAAATTTTTGATGGTGGTATTTTCTATCCTATTGGATTTTCGATAGAAGTTTATTCTTATTTCCCTCGATTTTATGAATCCAAATTTTTACCTATTTGTGGAAACGGCGATACGATAAATTACTCGATTTGTTTAGATATAGAAAGCTCAGAATATAATTCAATTTTTTATGAAGCTTATTTTATGGATAAACCTATAAAAATGTTTGAGTCATTAAAACCATTTTTAGGGTTTATACTAGAGTGCTATGAAACTAGAGCATATAAAGTTGAAGCAAATGGCAAAATAGTATGTGATCCAGAAAAAGAAAAGATAATTAAATAAAAATATTCTTTTCATCAAGGCTAAACAAGTAGATTTCGTGTTGAATAGTAATTTTTCAAAAATGTTTTCTGGTTATTACTTTAAAAAAAGTATTTAATTAATCGATATATCGAATACCTACAAACCATTCACCTCAAAATACACTCTACTTCAAAATTACCGTACCTAACTGTTTGGTAATTTTTATTTCTTCTTCTTTTAAGTATTTGTGTACTTCAACCAGTTTCATTTGCTCATCAATATCTGTTGCAGCTTCTAAGTCTCTTTGATTTTCGTTGAACATGTGTTTAATTTTTCTCAGCTTAAAAAAAACTAAACTCATATTAACATCGTGGTGAGAAGTATCTCTGTTTGCAATATTCATTCCTTTTAAAATCTCATCCCAGTTTTGGCTTAACTCAAAAGGCGATACAGTAATAGCAATAACAAGATTTCTTAAATCTTCATCGGCATGATATAAAAAAGATTTTGTAGTAGGTTCTTCTTTGTTGATATAAGCCTGACGGTACTCGTTGTACAACTTTTCCAACATAGCATTATCAAAGTGGTATTGTTCTAGCTCATTAAAAATATGCTCAGCCATGGTAGTATGTTCATCCCAATTTCTTAATCCATAGTCTAACAAAACTTTCAATACATTTCTTTCATGAGCTTCATCTTGATTCAGTAAAACAGCATTGTCATTAAATACATCTTCTGGTTGTTCAACTATTTGTTGTTGTATAAGAGCATCACTGTTGGCTTGCTTTTTTTCTTCTTTGGTAATTTTATCTCTCTTGTATTTATTCACCAAATTGGTTAAGCCAGCTTCGTCTATTTTTAATAATGCAGAGCATTGTTTAATATATTCTTGTTGTTTGGTAAAATCTTCAGCTTTATCTATTTTACTCAAGGTTTCGGCAACCGTATTTACTACTTCACTTTTTTTAGATACATCGTTACCAGCATCTCTCAACATTATTTCTATTTGAAAAATGATGAAGTCTTTTTTATTGGCAGCAACAAATTCTTTAAATGCCGACGTGCCTACTTTATTTACATAACTATCAGGGTCTTCATTATCTGGAATAAGCACTAAACGTACATTCAGGCTTTCTTCTAATGCCATATCTAAGCCACGTAATGCAGCTTTTATACCAGCAGCATCGCCATCGTAAATAATGGTTAAATTGTTGGTGTATTTTTTTATTAAACGTATTTGTTCAACTGTTAATGACGTACCTCCACTTGCAACAACATTTTCAATGCCTGCTTGATGCAAACTAATCACATCGGTATAACCTTCTACCAATAAACATTCATTGGCTTTATCAATGGCTTGCCTTGCAAAATAGCTACCATACAATACTTTGCTTTTTACATACAATTCATTTTCGGGCGTATTAATGTATTTGGGAGCTTTATCGGCTTTACCAATAACTCTTGCACCAAAGCCAATAATTTTACCACTATTATTATGAATAGGAAAGATAATTCTGCCTCTGTAATTATCTACCAATTCAGTTTCATTTCTTACTACTACCAAACCAGTTCTTGGTAAAAGTTCTCTATTGAATTGATTGTTTAATAATGCTTGTGTAAGTATGTCTCTGCTATTAGGATTATATCCTAACTGAAATTTTTTAATTACCTCATCTCTAAAGCCACGTTCTTTTAAATAGGTGAGAGCAATTTCTTGGCCTTCATTTTCATTCAGTAAATAATTACTAAAAAATTGAACGGCAAAATTATTAATGACAGTAAGGCTTTCGGATGTTTGAGCATAAATTTTTTGTTCTGGCGAAGCTTCTGTTTCTTCAATTTCTATACTATATCTATTGGCTAACCATTTTAGAGCTTCTACATAACTCAGCTTATCATGTTCCATTAAAAAAGTAATGGAGTTACCACTTTTGCCACAACCAAAACATTTGTATAATTCTTTTGCTGGCGATACAGTAAAAGATGGAGTTTTCTCGTTATGAAACGGACAATTACCAATATAATTACTACCTCTTTTTTTCAGTTTTACATATTCGCCTACAATATCAATAATATCAATTCGGCTTTTTATGGTTTCTATGGTTTGTGGCGTAATCATAATAATACAACAAATGTAAATGCTTATCTACATTTTAAATAAGCCTTTAAAAAATGCAAGCAGATAAATTTATTTCTGCTATAAAACTTTTTATTACTTTCAAGTTTTAAAACTGCTTTATGTTAAAGAAAGAAAGACAAGCGTATATTATTCAGCAAATTAATATTCACAATAAAGTTTTATCGAGTGATCTAAGTGTTCAACTTAATGTGTCTGAAGATACGGTGAGAAGAGATTTACAAGAATTAGATGAAGAGGGAAAGCTCACTAAAGTGCATGGTGGAGCATTGTCAAAATCGTTTCATTTCACCATTCAAAACAACAATATATATCAGCATACCGAAAAGAAAATTATTGCTCATAAAGCCATTAGTTTAATTCAAGATGGAATGATGGTGGTTTTGTCTGGTGGTACAACTATTAGAGAATTGGTTAAAAACTTACCTGAGAACTTGAATGCAACTTTTATTACAGTAAGTATTCCAACAGCATTGGAGTTATTGAATCATCCAAACAGTGAAGTGATTTTTTTAGGAAATAAATTAATTAAGAGTGCACAAATGAGTGTAGGTGCCGAAGTAATTCAGAAGTTGAGTGAAATAAAAGCCGATTTGTGTTTTTTAGGAACCAATAGTATTGATGCTGAAGAAGGCATTACAGATTTAGAGTGGGAAATTATTGAAGTAAAAAAAGCGATGATAAAAGCGGCTAAGAAAACAGTTTCATTGGCAATTTCTGAGAAACTGAATAGTGTACAAAGGCTTCAGGTTTGTAAAATAGAAGATGTAGATATTTTAATAACCGAATTACCGCCAGCAGATGAAAGAGTGAATATTTATTCTAAAAAGGGCATATTGGTTTTGTAGCCTAAGACACTCCCTTCTTTATAATGCTGCATCTTCTTGCAGTTTTTTTTGAAAAAACAGCTACCTAAATATTTTTTATGTAGAAACTGTGTATTTTTTCAAAAAAAATTCGTAATTATGTCAATATTTAATTTTAACATTGCTTTATTGTTCTGCTTTTTGTGAGAAAAAGATATTTTGTTGCGGTTTTTTGCGGAATCATAAACAACGATTTGCCAAGGTTATGGATGTTTAGCTTGTTAAATAAGCACATAAAATAGTGAACGACTACTTAAAATAAAACCAAAAAACCTGTTATGAGAAAATTTGCCTCTACACTGAAGCTGGCAGTTCTAATGCTCAGTTTCTTGTTTAGTTCCTCTGCCTTTGCACAGGATAAAACAACAGTATCCGGTACTGTATTATCAGATGATGATGGAAGCCCTTTGGTTGGGGTAAGTATAACCAATGCGACAACTAAAAAGCGTACGCAAACCAACGAAGCTGGGTATTTTACTATTGCAGCTGTAAAAGGTGATGTAATTTCATTTACTTATGTTGGTTATGTAACCAAAGAGATTACAGTAGGAGATTCTAAAATTATTAGTACTCGTTTAGTAAACAACGATAAAGAGTTAGACAATGTAGTTGTTACGGGTTATGGTATTAAGAAAAACTCAAGAGAGCTTTCTTACCAAGCACCTATTATTAAAGGAGACGATGTTGCTCAAACCCGTAGAGATAATTTTATTAACTCTTTAGCTGGTAGAGCTCCTGGTATTACTGTTACATCAACTTCTGGAGCACCGGGTTCAAGTGCTCAAATTGTGCTAAGAGGTGCAACTTCTTTATCGGGTAACAACCAACCATTATTTATTGTAGATGGTGTGCCTTTAGACAATAGCACGTTAAACCAAGAAACTTTAATTCCTGCAAGTAATACTGCTGCTACAAGTTTTACCAATAGAAATAGTGACTATACCAATCGTATTGCAGATATTAATCCAGAAGATATTGAAGAAATTACTGTTTTAAAGGGGCCTGAAGCAACAGCTTTATATGGATCAGATGGTTCCTCAGGTGCAATTATTATTACTACTAAAAAAGGTGGTAATGGTAAAGTAAGGGTGAGCTATGATAATTCAGTAAGAGTTGAAAATGTGTATCGTTTTCCAGAAATACAAAATGTATACAACAGAGGTAACAACGGTATTTACAATCCTGAAGCTTATTCTGCTATATATGGATTTAGATATTTTGGACCAGTTTACAACCCTAACACACCACGTTACGATAATATTCGCAACTTCTTTGTACAAGGTCAATCTCAACAACACAATATGAGTGTTGAAGCAGGTACTGCCGAATCAAGTTTTCGTTTCTCTACTGGTTATGTAAAAACAAATGGTGTTGTGCCCAATACCAATTATGATCGTTTAACTTTTAGATTAACTGGTGCTACTAAGCTGGGTAAAAAAGTGAATATGTCATCTAGTTGGACCTATATTGTTACTAATAATGATAAAGTACCAAAAGGAGCAGGTGCATATTATAATAACTTAATTACATTCCCAGCCGATATAGATGGTAGTAGTTATCAAAACCCAGATGGTACTAGAAAAAGACTAAGAAATACTACTGATTTAACTACAGAATTTGATAATCCGTTTTGGGATGTTAATAAAAATAAAAGTACCGATAGAACCGATCGTGTTACAGGTAATATTAACCTAAGTGCTGATCCAGTTAAATGGTTAAATTTAAGTACTATTTTAGGGGTTGATAGTTATGCAAGTGATGGTCTTTTCTTAACGCATCCTCAATCTCGTTTTGGCTTTGCTACTAGAGGTTTTTTATCAACTTATATTCAAAAGTTTAGAAGCATTAATGGTACTTTCAGAGCAACGTTTAAGAAAACAATTGCAAAGAAATTTACCAATACCTTAAATACTGTATTCTACTTTGAAGATAACAAATCTTTCACCAATGCTCAAAGAGGAGAACAGTTTTATGAGCAAGATTTCGTATCTATTAACAATACTCAACCGCTTACTCAATCAGCTAGGTTAACTCAAACAGATACAAGAAAAGTTAGATTTTTTGCTAATTATAACTTTGGATACAACAATCTATTATTTATAACACTATCAACTGTAAGAGAAGGTGATTCTAGGTTATCTTCTACATTATTCGATAAGCAACCTTTCTTTAACTATGGAAGTGCATCAGGTAGTTTTGTATTTAGCGATTTAGCTGCAATCAAAAAAATAAAATGGTTGAATTATGGTAAACTAAGAGTTTCTTATGCTACTTCTGGTAAAGGACCATACCAAGCTTATAGAATCGACCCACAGTTTACTGTTCAACCAACTACTGGTGGCGGTTTTGCAGGAGATGTTTTTGCAAGTAATAGAGATTTAAGACCAGAGTTTTCTAAAAACTTTGAAATAGGAGGTGAAATTAGATTATTTAAAAATAGATTATCTATAGATATTGCTCGTTATGTTACAAGCACAACTGATCAAATTGTTGCCAATCGTTTAAGTTATGGTACAGGTGGTGTATTGAAATTTATTAATGGTGGTGAAGTAGAGAGTAAAGGTTGGGAAGCTCAAATTAAATTCAGCCCAATTAAAAATAAAAAATTCAATTGGGATGTAACGTTGAACTACGACATGAACAGGGCTTATGTTAAAAGAATGCCTGCCGATTTACCATTGTACTACGAGTCTGATACTTGGGTTTTTGGTAGCGTTCGTTCTGAAGTTTCAGTGGGTACCTCTGTTGCTAACTTAGTAGGTACAACTTTTCAAAGAAATGATGCAGGACAGTTAATCATTTCACCAACATCAGGATTACCCTTGTCAACTCCAACGTATACTAATATTGGAGATAGAACACCAAATTATAAAATTGGGTTAATCAATAATTTCACTTTCTTAGAAAATTTCAACTTATCATTTAATTTAGATATTAGAAATGGTGGAGATGTATTTAATGGTAACGAAGCCATGATGATTTTAACTGGTACAAGTATTAAAACATTAGATCGTTTACAACCAAGAATAATTGAAGGTGTATTAGCAGATGGTTTACAAAATACTGCCAACCCAACTAAGAATACCATCACAATTGTTCCTTATTATAGAAATGATTATTATGATGGAGCAATTGCAGAAGCCGATTTCGTAGAAAAAGTAAATTGGTTACGTTTAAGAGATATTACTTTTGGTTATAGATTACCAACCTCTTTAATTAAGCGTCAAAAATTAGTAAAATCAGCTAGTGTATTTGTTACAGGAACCGATTTATTTATCATTACCAATTATTCAGGTATGGATCCAAACGTAAATGCTAACAATGCATCTACAAGAGGGTTTGGTGGTGCAGGTATTGATTATGGTGCAATACCTAATCCTCGTGGAATAAATTTTGGCATTAAAGTACAATTCTAAAACTAGTTAAATCATTTTAATATGAAAAGTTCAATCATCAAAATAACCTTACCATTACTACTGTTACTTACAGGTGTAAGTTGTAAGAAATATCTAAACATCAATTCTGATCCAGATACTACCCAAAACCCATCAAACAGCTCTGTTTTTCCTGCAATGTTAGCTGGTATTCCAAGAGGCTTACAGTTTGATGCCCGTTATTTGGGTAAATACACTCAAAATTGGTTAACGTCTTCTAATGGAAATAATGATACTTGGGATCGTCATGGGTATATTGCTAATAGTGATGCCTCTGGTGAAATTTGGCGTCAAAATTATTTTGCATTAGGCGGAAATTTAGAGTACATCATCAAAAACGGGTTAAATAAAAAACAATACGATTATGTAGGTGCATCTTTATCCTTAAAAGCTTTAATGTTTCAAATGACCACCGATTATCATGGTGAAATCATTTACACAGAAGCCTATAAGGAAAATGTATTCTATTTTAATTTCGATCCACAAGAAGTAGTTTATAGAGGGGTAGATTCATTATGTAGAGATGCAATCGCTTATTTGAACTTAGCAGAAACTACAGGTGGTAATACTTTAGCGGTAGGTGATTTTGCATACAATGGTGATATTACTAAATGGAAAAAGTTAACGTATGCTGTAATGGCTAAAAACTTTCATCGTGTAACCAATAAAGCAACTTACAGTGCCGATTCTGTAATTAAGTATTGTGATTTAGCTTTTTCTACTGTGAATGATGATTTTGTAATTCCTTTTGATGCATCTAAAAATGATGATAGTAATTTCTTTGGTCCTTATAGAAACAATTTAACCTTGTTTAGACAAAGTAATTACATTGTAAAATTATTAGATGGTACTACAATGGCTGGTGCATCATTAAGTATCAATAGAGATCCAAGAATTTCACATATGTTATCTGCCTCTCAAGACACTACAAATGGTAATGGTGGTTATAGAGGAGTAGAGCCTGCATTAGGAGATCCATTCAGTGCTTCTACAACAGGTGCAAATGCAAGAAGAAGAGTTGCTGCACCTTGGGGCGATAGTATATATGCTAACCCAAGTGCAACTGTGTTTACAGCTAACTCAGGTAAATACTTGTTTAAAGATAAAGCTGTTTGCCCTGTAGATACTTATAGTGAAATCTTATTTATTAAAGCCGAAGCTGCATTTAGAAAAGGAGATAAAGTAGCTGCACACAATGCTTATATTGCTGGTATTAATGCTCATTTCGATTTTATCAATCGTAACTACGGCAATTTAAGAGGTAACTCAAATATTTTCAATACATCGGCAATCACAGCAGCTCAAAGAACTGCTTATTTAACAACAAGTGGTAATGTAAAAGCATCACCAGCTACATTAACTTTAACCGATATTATGTTGCAAAAATATATTGCACTTTGGGGCTGGGGTTGGGTTGAAACTTGGTGCGATTTAAGAAGATTTCATTATATAGATACTGATCCAGATACTGGTGATCAAGTATTTAAAGGGTTCGTTTTACCTGGAAATTTCTTTCCTAATAATTTAAATAAACCAGCTTACCGATTTAGACCACGTTTTAATTCTGAATATGTTTGGAACTTCGAACAATTGAAAAAGCTGGGTGGCGATAGACCAGATTATCATACTATTGAAACTTGGTTTAGTCAACCTTAATTAATCACCCATCAAAAAATACATCAATGAAAAAGTTTAATTATATATTTAGTTTGTTTTTGCTGGGCGTTTTATTTACCTCATGCAAAAAAAATGGTTTTAGCATAAAAGAAAATATATTTATTGAAGGTCAAGCTTCCTTAAAAGTGAACTACTTTTCACCTACTCAAGCAAGGCCACCCTATCAAATTAAAATAGATGGTAATAGAGTAAGTGGTAATCTTACATTCCCTACACCTTTTCCTGGAGGTGGTTTAAATACAGGTGGAAGTAGTTTTGCCGACTATTTAGCTGTAGCCCCGGGCAGTAGAAAAGTAGATATTTCTGTACCAAATTTAGGTACCAATTTAGATTCAGTTGTACTAGCAAGTGCAACTGTAGATTTAGCAGCTAATAAAGTTTATTCTTTATATTTTGTTGATACGGCTGCTAATTTGACTTCAATATTGTTAGAAGACGATTTAACTTCTCCTGATTCTGGTTTTGTAAAGTATCGTTTCATTAATTTAATGCCCGATCTTGCAGCTGGCTTAGATTTGTATTTTGGAACTGGTGTAACTAGTACAACTTCTGTAAAAGTAGCAGGTCCAGTTTTATTTAAACAAAACAGTGAATATTTTACAGTACCAATTAATACCGGTACAGTTTGGTCAATTCGTCCTGGTGGTGCATTAGCTACTAGCACAGCTATTACATCTTTTACTAACGCAAATACTGTAATTAATCAAAGAGCTTATACTGTTTTTGCAAGAGGTTATAGTACAATAACAGCTCCAACTACCGATGGTAGAATACGAGCAATAAGTTTTATATTCAACCGATAAAATAATTTAGCATAACATTATACCTCGACTTTTAGTCGGGGTATTTTTTTTACTAGTTTCGTACTCATTCTATTATTCAATTCTTTGAATTGAAAACTTAATACTACTTCATGAAACATTTTTTTACTTGCTTAATTTTAGTTGTAAGTACACTTACGTCGGCTCAGGTTTCTACAATTGATAAAAAAAGTTTAGAAAGATTTAAAAATGAATATCCACAAGAAAAAGTATTTCTTCAAACCGATAAAATACAATATTTATCTGGTGAAACAATTTGGATGAAAGCTTGGTGTATGCTAGATGGATTACCCACTTATTTAAGTAAAATTTTGTATATAGACTTAGTGGATCAAAATGGAAAAGTGGTTCAAAAAAAAATGTTTCAACTAGATAGTTTAAGCAGCACAGGAGCAGAATTTGATTTGCCAGCTTCTATCAAATCGGGCAATTACGCAATCAATGCTTATACTTTATGGATGCTGAATTTTCCTCAATTTGTATATAGTAAAAATATTTTTATTTATGGAAGTGAATATTCAACTAAAGTTTCTGCTACAAAGCAACCTAAATTGATTATGTATTTTTTCCCTGAAGGAGGAGATATTATTGGTGGAGTAAAAAATAGGGTTGCTTTTAAAACTGTTGACGAAAATGGTTTGCCTGTTGCAGTAAAAGGAACTATTCAAAAAAGCACAGGAACAGTAATTACAAACTTTGAAACACAGCATGATGGAATGGGTTTAGTTGAAGTTGAATTTGCAGTTGGTGAAAACTATGTAGCAAGTATTTCAAAAGCCAATGGCTCGACATTAGAGTTTAGACTTCCCATAATAAAAGAGGAAGGTATTGCTATGAAAGTTGATAATAGCAATCCAAATAGAGCAACAGTTTTATTAAACAGAGCTGAGAAAAATAAAGAGAAATACAATATAGTAAAGTTAGTAGCACAAATGAATTATCAAGTTGTGTTTACTGCAAACTTGAATATAGATGAAGGACAAACTGCTGCACCCATTAGTAAAAAAAATCTTCCACCGGGTATTTTACACATTACTTTATTTGATGATAAAAATAATCCTATTGCCGAACGATTGGTGTTTGTAGAAAACTATGCTATTCAACAACCCAAAGTACAATTAGAATTAGTTAGTCTACAATCGAGAGCTAAAAATAGAATTAGTTTTTCACTCGATAATGTAAAAAATGCAGTATCGGTAGCTGTAACTGCTACTTTAAACAATCAATCTATTGAAGATAATATTGCATCTTCATTTTTAGTAACCACCGATTTAAAAGGTTATATTCCTAACCCTGGTTATTATTTTAAAAACAAAGAAGCTACTACTTTACGTCATTTAGATTTATTGTTAATGACACATGGTTGGAGACGTTTCGATTGGAAAAAAATTGTACAGAATGAGTACGCAACTATTCAATATCCGGTAGAATCCGCTATTAGTATAAGAGGTAAACTTACCAAAAGCGACAGAACTGCTGCCATAAAAGAAGGTCATGTTGCATTTGTAATTAAAGGCGAAGATTCTACACATATTATGGCCGATGCAAGTGTAACCGATAAAGGAGAATTTATATTAAGCGATTTAAACTTTAAAAAGAAAGCTACTATTGCTTATCAAGGTACCAATAATAAAAAAGAAAAATTAATTGTTGATGTAAAGCTAGAGCCTTCTTTTATCGATTCACTAAATACATCTACCAATAAACCAAATATTAGTTTAGATACTACCAATTTAGAGGATAGACAAAATGCTTGGGCTAATTACTTGTATGGAACTATACAAAAAGAAACCAACAGTTTTCAAGGACAAGATTTAGGCAATGTAACTGTTAAAACCAAACGATTGTCTAAAGTAGATTCATTGAATAATGTGTATGCAACTGGCCCTTTTGCAATGGGCAATTCTGTTGTACCAGATGATTATAGAAATGTAATTTCTATTTGGCAAATATTGCAACAAGCAGTGCCTGGTTTAACGGTAGAAGGCAATCCCTTTGACCCCATTGTTTTTTTTAACAGATTTAGAGGCTTAAATACATTAAGTGATAATACAAGTTCAGCTGAGTCTACAGAAGATTTAAGTACAGGATTAATTACTCAAACAGGTGGTATTGCTTATTTTATTAATGAGGTAAATGTGAGTAAAGACGTTGTTAACTCTTTATCGGTAGATGATGTTGCATTGATTAAAGTATTGAAAAATGAAGGAGCTTCATTGGGTGCAACAGAAGGTGCAATTGCTATTTATACCAAAAAGGGAGGTCCTGTTAGTTATAATCCAACCGAAAAAACATTTACTTTAATTGAACGAGCAGGATATGCTGTAGTTAGACAATTTTTTTCTCCAGGTTATGAAGATGAACCTAATTTTAATAAAACCGCAACTGATAAACGTTATACAGTTTATTGGAACGGACAAATAAAACCTGCTAAAGATGGTAAATATCGTTTTCAATTTTTTAATAACGATATTAGTACACAACTCAAGTTAATTATTCAAGGAATTGATGTTGATGGCCAATTTATTTATACCGAACAAGTTTTAAAATAATTAACCGTTTAAATAGTTGGCATTATTTTAGTTTTGAAAAGAAAAAAAGTTATGAAAAAAGTATTTTTAATTGGAGTTGCTTTTGTAATTGTTCATTCAATACAAGCACAAGGTTTAAAAGGTGTTTTAAATAAAGTTACTGGCAAAGACAATACAAGTCAAACTGGTTTAAGTACCAATGATGTTGCCAATGGTTTAAAAGAAGCCCTAAATGTGGGTGTAAAAAATGGAGCTGAAAAATTATCAGCGATGGATGGATTTTTTAAAAATGAAGCTATCAAAATTTTATTACCACCCGAAGCACATAAAATTACCAATGCTGTGAGTAAAATTCCTGGTGGACAAAAAATGGTTGATGATGCTATTTTATCTATGAATCGTGCAGCAGAAGATGCAGCCAAAAGTGCAGCACCCATTTTTGTAAATGCCATTAAAAATATGAGTATAGCCGATGCTTGGGGAATTTTAAAAGGTGGTGATTCGGCTGCAACGACTTATTTACGTACTCAAACTACCCAACCTTTAACAGAAGCATTTAGACCAATAATAGAAGGTTCTTTAGCTAAAGTAAATGCAACACAACATTGGAATACACTAACTAGTGCCTACAATAAAATACCTTTTGTATCAAAAGTAAATACAGATTTAACAGGTTATGTTACTAATAGGGCTTTAAGTGGCATGTTTTTTCAAGTAGCACAAGAAGAACAAAAAATTCGTAAGAATCCTGTTGCACAAACCACAGATTTGTTGAAGAAAGTTTTTGGGTCAAAACAATAACTTTAAGTACACAACTATTCAATGTGTATGTACAACTTCAATATCAATAAAATTAAATGCACATTTATTTTTTTGAAAAGCATATTTATATACTTTCGATTTATGAAGCAATGTGTATTGATGATTGGCTTATTTGTAACTGTTTTTTTTGCAACAGCACAAACATCTTTTATTGAGTATCAAAAAAAATTTCCCAGAGTTGCTGGAGCATTGAAATCTAAAGAAGATACTATTAAAAAGCAGTTTGTAAAAGCTGGTGTTCAGTGGCCTCCTAAAGATGTGTATTTAAGAAGTTTTAAGTTCGATTCTCAACTAGAAGTTTGGGCTAGAAATAGCAAAAAAGAACCCTATAAATTGGTAAAAACATTTAAGGTTTGTGCCTTAAGTGGTGGCTTAGGGCCTAAACGAATGCAAGGCGATTACCAAGTACCAGAAGGATTTTATTACATTAACGAGTTTAACCCACGAAGTGAATATCATTTAGGTTTAGGCGTTAACTATCCAAATGCATCAGATTTATTACTGAGTGATTCTGCAAAACCAGGCAGTGAAATCTATATTCATGGAAGTTGTGTAACTGTTGGATGTATTCCTATAATGGATCATCAAATGGAAGAATTGTATGTAATTACTTCATTTGCAAAAAGTAATGGGGTTGATTTTATACCTGTACATATTTTTCCAGTAAAATTTAATATACCTAAAAGTGTACAAAAATTAAATGAAGCTACTAAAGATGATGTAGATTATTCAAGGTTTGCTCAACGTTTAAAAGATGTGTACGATTATTTTGAACAAAATAAAAAGTTACCTGTAATCAGCATCAACACAAAAGGAGAGTATATAATTCTATAATTTTTTTAAATGCTTGTAATATTTTGCAAGTTTCAAACACAAACAATAAAAAATAAAACAATGAAAAAGTTTTTTACACTTTTAGTAGCAGCAACGGTTTTTGTACTAACTGCAAATGCACAAGATGCTTGGGTTAAACAAAAGGTTGATGCAAAAATGTCTGTTAAGTTTCCTAAAGCTCCAGAATCTATGAACGATGGTATGGTACTTAGATTTAAAGATGCAGATAGCACAGCTTACACTGCAACCAATGTAGATCTTGCACCTATGGGCTTAGACTCGGCTATGTTGGCTTCAATGGCACCAAGTGAAGAATTTGCAGAACAATTTAAAGGAAGTTTTGCAGCTCAAATTCCAGGGTTAGAAATTACCAAAATGGATATTGCTACTTGGAAAGATTATACCTGCTACAATGTAGAAGGCGATGTTGCTGAAAAGAAATTAAAAATGACTTTTAAGTGCATATTTATTGGCAGCAAAATGTACACTTTTGTTGTCGCTCAAGACGATAAAGGCAACGTAAAAAATAAAGAAACATTCTTTAGTTCTATAGAGTTAAATTAATTGATTTAAACATAAAAAGTAAAGCCCTCACATGTGAGGGCTTTACTTTTTATGTAATTTAATGAGTTAACAATTCAACCTTATTTTACTTTCTTGGCAACAATAATCATTCTTGGCGATTGCTTAATATCGTATTTACCTAATTGATAATCTCCAAATACTTGTAGTATTTGCATGTGTTGATAAGACAACATTTCAGTAAAATCTCCTAAACTAAATTTTGCCACCTTCTCAGTATATAAATGTTTTAAAGTTTTATTGCTACTATCAATAACTTGAATTTGCTTAAAAAAATGATCTTCATTATGCCATTTGGTAATATGAAATTCAGCATCGTCTATTGTAGCAATTTGACTTTTAATTGTATTGGCTTCGGCATAACGAACATTCAAAAAGTCAATTACAAAAATGCCTTCTTTTTTTAAGCTTTGTGTAATGGTTCTTATGGCATTATCATGTTCTCGTTTAGTTCTAAAATAACCAAAGCTGGTAAAGAAGTTGAATGCGAAATCAAAATAATTTATCCAAAATGGCAAACGCATATCGTGTTGATAAAAATGCAAATTCTCATGCTCACTTTTTTTTGCTTCTTCAATAGATGGAAACGATAAATCTATACCAGTTGCATCAAAACCCATTTCGGCTAAAGCAATACTATGCCTTCCTTTTCCGCATGCAACATCTAACATTTTTGCATTAGGTGCAGGTTGTAAATAATGAATAAGCCTTTGTATAAACTCAACTGCTTCATTATCATCTCTATGTTGATACAATTTGTGATAATAAGGAGACGAAAACCAATCTTTAAACCACGATCCTGTAGACATAATTCTAAATAGTTGTTGCGAATATAGGTTTTAAAAACCTAAGAAATTTTCGGTTCACGAAACTTATAAAAAAATCAAAAAGTAACTTAGTTTTTGGTACTTTTACGCCCCCGTAAAAACCTATAACATGGCATTAATTAAAAGCATTTCTGGAATTAGAGGAACAATAGGTGGTAAACCCAATGAAACATTAAGTCCTTTAGATGTTGTACGTTTTACTGCTGCTTATGGTACTTGGTTACTGAATCAATCCAAAGGCAATAAAAAAGTAGTAATTGGACGAGATGGAAGAATTAGTGGTGCAATGGTACAAGGCCTAGTAGTAAATACATTAATTTCCTTAGGGATTGATGTAGTTGATTTAGGTTTAAGCACCACACCCACTGTTGAAATGGCAGTTGTTTTTCATAATGCTGCTGGTGGAATTATTTTAACTGCTAGCCATAATCCTAAAGAGTGGAATGCATTAAAATTATTAAACGAAAAAGGAGAATTTATTAGTGGAGACGACGGAACTGCTATGTTAGCTATTGCAGAAAAAGATGATTATAGCTTTGCGTCAGTAGATAAATTAGGTACCTATATTACCGATGAAACTTCATTAGACAAGCATATTGAAGCAGTAGTAAATTATCCTTTGGTAGATGTTGCGGCTATTAAAAAAGCCAAATTTAAAATTGTATTAGATGCTATTAATAGTAGTGGATCTTTTGCAGTACCTGCACTATTAAAAGCATTGGGTGTAAGCTCAAAAGATATTGTAGTATTGAATGGTGAAGTGAATGGAAAGTTTGCACACAATCCAGAGCCATTGCCACAGCATTTAACAGAGTTGTGCAATGAAGTGCAAAAGCAAAATGCACATCTTGGTATTGCTGTAGATCCTGATGTAGATAGACTTTGCTTTGTTTGTGAAGATGGAACTTTATTTGGTGAAGAATATACTTTGGTTGCAGTTGCCGATTATGTTTTGAAACATAGAAAAGGTAATACAGTTAGCAATATGTCGTCAACCAGAGCATTGAAAGATGTAACCATAAAACATGGAGGAGAGTATACACCTAGTGCAGTTGGAGAAGTGAATGTGGTAAATAAAATGAAAGCAGTAAATGCAGTAATTGGGGGAGAAGGCAATGGTGGTATTATTGTACCAGATTTACATTATGGTCGTGATGCTTTAATTGGTATTGCTTTGTTTTTAACGCATTTGGCCAATGAAAAGAAAACTGTTCGTCAGCTTAGAAATAGTTATCCTGACTATTTTATGAGTAAGAATAAAATTGAATTGGAGAAAAATGTAAACGTGCAAAAAATTTTTGGCGAAATAAAGAAGAAGTATAAAAACAATCCTATCAATATTGAAGATGGTTTAAAGATTGAATTTGAAAACGATTGGGTACATTTGAGAACCAGCAACACAGAACCTATTATTCGTATTTATAGTGAAAGCAATTTTGAAACAACTGCCGATAATATTGCAAAACGCATCATGCATGATATAAAAGAAGTGATGTAGAATGAATACTAAAAGGTTTATTTTTAAGAATCTCACTTATATAGGTGAGATTTTTTATTTTTGCTACCAGCTGTTAGTTCATTGTTCAGCTCCTTTTGCGTCGCACACTTGTACGTTCAGAATTAAGAGGAACTTTAGTTCCTGTTTGTTTACGATTTTAATTTTTACTCATTGAGTTCTAAAAATGTTAAGTTGTTTAATTTTAATAATTACGTTTTAAGTTAAGCAACGAGAAACATTTAAACGAGTAAAAACAAATGAGTAACGTTGCCCAACAAACAACCGAACCCTGAAGAGTGCGACGCCACTAAAGCAACATTGAAATACTAGAGTTAGGCTAACGCTAACTACTGACAACCCAAAAAAATACACATGACTGCAACTAGAATTTATTTTGATAATGCTGCAACTACTTCTTTGGATCCTCAGGTTTTAGCAACAATGATGCCTTATTTAACTGAAAAGTTTGGTAACCCGTCTTCTATTTACAGTTATGGTAGAGAAAGTAGAATGGCTATAGAAAATGCACGAAAAAGTGTAGCCAAAATTTTAAATGCACACCCTGCAGAAATTTTTTTTACTAGTGGAGGTACAGAAAGTAGCAATACTGCTATTACTGCATCGGTAAGAGATTTAGGCTGCAAGCATATTATTAGTAGTGTAATTGAACATCATGCCACTACACATACTGTTGAGTACTTAGCTAAAAAAGGGGAAGTAAGATTGAGTTATGTAAAATTGCTGCCCAATGGTCATGTTGATTTAGAAAATTTGGAGAGTTTACTTGCATCCAGCCCTGAAAAAACGTTGGTTACATTAATGCATGCCAATAATGAAATTGGAAATATATTAGATATACATGCTGTTGGTAATTTATGTAAACAAAACAATGCTATTTTTCATAGCGATACAGTACAAACGGTTGGCCATTTTCCTTTCGATTTAAGAAACACTCCTGTACATTTTATTACCGGTGCTGGGCATAAGTTTCATGGTCCTAAAGGGGTAGGCATGTTGTATATTAATGAGAATGTAAAAATTACTCCTTTTGTACATGGAGGTTCTCAAGAAAGAAATATGAGGGCTGGAACTGAGAATTTATATGGTATTGTTGGTTTTGCAAAAGCGTTAGAGTTAGCAACTGCCAATTATGAAACAGAAAGTGCTCATATAAATGGTTTAAGAATGTATATGAAACAACAGCTAGAAAAAAATATTAATGGAGTTGCTTTTAATGGAGATGTATTAGGCAAAAGTTTATATACAGTGTTGAGTGTAAGTTTTCCTAAAACAGAGAAGAGTG
This sequence comes from Rhizobium sp. Q54, assembly GCA_943368735.1. Classification (GTDB taxonomy): domain Bacteria; phylum Bacteroidota; class Bacteroidia; order Chitinophagales; family Chitinophagaceae; genus UBA1930. Next base: position 429,360 of record CALRLQ020000003.1, read on the forward strand.
AAATGATATTATTTAACATGGATATCAACAATATTTGTGCAAGTGGTGGTAGTGCATGTACAAGTGGGGCAGATGCAGGAAGCCATGTAATTAGAGCTATCAATAACAACCCTAATCAGGTTACTGTACGTTTTAGTTTTAGTAAATATAATACTGAAAAAGAAGTTGATACTGTGGTAGAACAATTAAAAACTATGATTTAGTTGTTGTTTAATTATGTCTTCAAATTTAGTTGCTTGAAAATCCAATTATTCAAACAGAATAGGATTGGTTTCTATTTTTAAAACTCATTTTTGAATTCACTCAATGAAAATCTAGATTATTTTTAAAGGATAATTTTTTTTTCAAGTTGATGCTCCTATATTTGCACCCCAATCAAAAAATTGATGGGTAGTCTGTAAAGACTTTCGGGAGGTAGTTCAGCCCGGTAGAATACCTGGTTTGGGACCAGGGGGTCGCAGGTTCGAATCCTGTCCTCCCGACAAAAAAAGTTCACTATTTTAGTGAACTTTTTTTATGCCTGCCATCTTCAACTCAATTCTTTTGCCCTACGTGTTGCAGGGTATTTTAACATTAAATCAATATAAAGCTGTGTAAAAAAATACATTTGGTTATCTTTTCACTGTACTAGCGAAGAAGAATTACCCAGAAATACGTAGTAAAAAATACAATAAAAATGGTTTCTTCGTGTAGCAATAAAACTTCAGTTGAAATAAAAATTTAGGGTTATGAAAAAAGTAAAAATTGGGTTATTAGTTTTTGTTGCAATGAGTATTGTAAATTTTGCAATGGCTCAAAAAGAAAAGCCGAAACAAAAATATGGTTGCAGTGCCGAAATACCATCGAGTGAAGTGTATATAAAAGACACAACCAATGCTCGTGGTTTGGCCGACAATTATTATTTATGGTCTAATGGTAAAACCATTTATGTAAAGTTTTTAAGTGGTAGCAAAGCCATGCAGGATAAAGTAAAAGCTATTGCAAAAGAGTGGGAACGTTATGCAAATTTGAAATTTGAATTTGTAAATGTTGGAGCATCTAACATTAGAATTAATTTAGACAATAAAGGAGGGCATAATTCTATGGTTGGAACTTTAGCAAATAATGCTGCGGAAGATGAGAGAACCATGAATTTTGACACCACCGATTTTAAAACTTTTGCAGCCATGCGTAGAACAGTGTTACATGAGTTTGGCCATGCTATTGGTTTGTTACACGAACATTATAGCCCTGTTGCTGGGATTCCTTGGAACAAAGAAGCAGTGTATGCCGAACTGAAAAAAACACAAGGTTGGGACAAATCGACTGTAGACTTAAATTTATTTCAACAGTATAAAGTTTCTTACACCAACGGTACTGAGTACGATAAATCTTCCATTATGCATTATCCTGTTTTTGCAAGATGGACAACCACTGGTTTTAGTGTAGATTGGAACAATGATTTGTCTGAAGGAGATAAAAATTTAGTAACTCTTTTATATCCAAAATCTGGTGAAAGGCAAAATGAAGTTCCTCGATTTACGGTTTCTAATTTTACCAACATTAACGTAGTAAAAAATGATACTAAACAAGGAATATCTATTTATCCATCATTCAAACTTACAACCGAAGGAAAGTCTGCCAGAGTATATTTTATAGCTTTCTTTTATGATGAAGAAGGTAATCCAATTACTAAAGAAAAAGAAACCTACAACATCAATAATGTAGCTGCAACATTTAAATCATCTGTAATTGGATCAGGTAAATCAATTGCAGCGAATAAATTAAAAACCAACGATTTTGAATTATTCATTCCTTACAATGAATTACCAACCAATGCAGGTAAAAATAATTTTCAGGTAGAATTTAGAGTATACTTGCAAGACGATAAAGAAATGAAGATTCTCTATCAATCTAAACGAAAAGTATTCAGTTTTATTAAAGCATAAATTATCTAACTAAAAAATATTCAAATCTTTCAACATTAAAACAAACAAACATGAAAACAATAAAACACTTATTCATCTTAGGTTTAGTTGCTTGTTTTGCAACTACTTCACAGGCACAACAAAAACAACAACAATACAAGAAAATGGGTTGTGCAACCGTAGAGCCTTTTCAAGTAATAAAGCCTTTTGATACTGTAAATGCAAGAGGTATGGCCGATAATTATTACTTATGGGATAATGGCAAAGTATTGAAAGTAAGAATCATGAGTGGTAGCCAACGTTATAAAGACATGATTAAGAAATATGCTAAAGAATGGGAAAAGTTTGCCAACTTAAAATTTGAATTTGTTGAAACCGGCGATTCTCACATTCGTGTTATATTAACAGGTAACGATGGTGGTGGCAACTATTCTAAATTAGGCACAATGGCCAATATGGTATCTCAAGATGAGCATACGATGCATTTAGATACTACTTCATTTACAACACAACAATATACCTACACAGCTATTGTACATGAGTTTGGTCATGCAATTGGTTTAATGCACGAACACATGAGCCCCGTGTCTGGTATTAAGTGGGATAAAAACAGAGTATATGCTGCTTACAAGCTACAACAAGGTTGGGATAAAGAACAAGTAGATGCTCAGTTGTTTAGAAAATTTAGTACAAGCTATACCAATGGAACTAAGTACGATGCAAAATCAATTATGCATTATCCAATTTCTCGTTGGGAAACATTAGATGGGTTTTTTGTAGATTGGAACTACAGTATTTCTGAAGGCGATAAACAATTGATCTCTGCATTGTATCCAAAAACTGGTAACAGAATTAATGAAGTACCTCGTTTTACAGTAAGTGGTTTTTCAAACATGTCGGTTGAGAGAAATGATTCAAAACAAGGCGTAAGTTTTTATCCTTCATTCAATATTACTACAGCCGGTAAAACTGGTAGAGTATATTACTTAGCAGTATTTACCGATGAAAAAGGAAATATGTTTGAAACATCTAGCAGCGAATACAAAGTGTTTGGTGTGTCGGGCACTTCAAAATCGGCTGTATTAAATCCAGGTTTAAACTTGAACGTAAATAAAGGGAAAAAAGATTTAGAATTATTCATCCCTTATGCTGAAATACCAGAAGGCATTAGAAATAAAAATGTAAGAGCATCTTTCTATGTATTCTTATTCGATAACGATGAAATGAAGTTATTGTATGCATCTAAAAGTGTTCCTTGTAACATGGCAAGATAATCTTCGTTCATATTTCAATATATACAGGCGTTACAAATATTGTAACGCCTTTTTTGTATAAATGGTTGTTGGCTAATTCACTTGAGCTTTTATCTTCGTTACATAAACCATTGTTGAAAATGAAAAAGCTCTTGATTGTATTTTCACTATTTATCATTCACTATGTTGTAGTTGCACAAAAATCTACCAACGAAATTTATATGGGGCTTAAAAAGCTGAATGTATTAGGCAGCGTTTTATACATTGCAGCTCACCCCGATGATGAGAACAATACATTGTTGCCTTATTTAGCCAAAGAAAAAATGTATCGTACCGCTTATTTAAGTTTAACAAGAGGCGATGGTGGACAAAATTTAATTGGCAGTGAACAAGGTGTTGAATTAGGATTAATACGAACACAAGAACTATTGGCTGCAAGGGCTGTTGATGGCAGTGAACAATATTTTACCAGGGCATATGAATTTGGTTTTAGCAAATCATCGGACGAAACATTGAAGTTTTGGGACAAAGAAAAAGTGTTGGCCGATGTTGTTTGGGTAATAAGAACCTTTAAGCCAGATGTAATTATTGCCAGATTTCCTCCAGATAAAAGAGCAGGTCATGGGCATCATGCAGCTTCTGCAATTATTGCCAATGAAGCATTTGCAGCTGCTGCCGATGCTACTCAATTTCCAGAACAACTTACAAAAGGTGTACAAGCTTGGCAAGCCAAAAGAATTGTTTGGAATACCTACAACTTTGGTAGCAATAATACCACTAGCAATAATCAATTAAAAATTGAAATTGGTAATTACAATGCTTTATTGGGAAAAAGTTATGGTGAAATTGGAGGAGAAGCAAGAACCATGCATAAAAGCCAAGGTGAAGGAAGACCACGACGCAAAGGTACTATCACCGAATATTTTTCTTTAACTGCTGGCGATAGTATGCAAAACGATTTAATGGATGGCGTTGCTACTAGTTGGAAAAATATTGAAGGTGGAATAGATATTGAAAATAAAATAAATGCAATTATTCATTCATTTAATTTTGAAAAACCGGAATTTAGTGTCAATGCATTGATTGATTTATATAAAGCATTACAGCGAATGCCAAAAGATAGTAGATGGGTATGGAAGAAAATAAAAGAAGTACAACAGTTGATCATCGATTGCTCAGGATTATTTATGGAAGCCACCACCGATAATGAATATGCTGTGAAAGGTGAAAAATTGACTATTAGTTTTTTAATGAATAGCCGGTTATCCTCTCAAATTAAACTAGAGCAAATACAATTGCAATCGGGCTATAAATCAGTGATTGATACTATTTTAAATAGTATCTTATCTATCAATAAAAATTTAATGTACAATAAAAGTATATTGGTAGAAGCTGATAAACCTGTAGATCAGCCATATTGGTTAGATGCACCAATGGTTAATGGAAGTATGTTTACAGTAAACAATCAAGCTGAAATTGGTAAAGCCGAAAACGATGCATCTTATAAAGCGAAATTTATTTTTTCCATTGGCGATATCAGCTTTAATCATGAAACCCCGTTACAATATAAATTTGTAGATGCCACTAGGGGAGAAGTGTTACAACCTGTTGTTGTAGTTCCTCCAATATTGGTTTCATTAAGTCCTGATAATGTTTTGCTCAATGTTTTCCCACGTACAGCCAAAACAAAAAATCAATTTATTCAAGTACAGTATAAAAGTAATTTTACTGCAAGTAATACTGCTGTTCAATTTATTATTCGTCAAGGTGATAGTAGTATTTATACAAAAGATACAATTGTTAGCTTTGAAGAGGGTAAATCCTACAGTATAGATTTGCCTATTAGAAAAGTATTTAAACAAAAATTAGAGAATCGAATTAGTGTTTCTTTAGTATTGCTGAAAGATGGAGAACGCAAAACTTATAGTCACTATTTAAGAAAGATTAGCTACGATCATATTCCCAATTTGCATTATTTCTATCAAGATAATATTCAGCTATTAACCGATAGTGTACAGGTTAAAGGAAAGAAAGTAGGTTACATTGTTGGTGCAGGCGATAAAGTGCCAGAAGCCTTAACTGCATTGGGTTTTGAAGTAGAGTATTTATTTGAAAAAGACATCACCTTACAAAAAATACAGCAATTTGATGCTATTATAACTGGCATTAGAGCTTATAATATTTACGAATGGATGAGTAGCAAAAATGATATATTCAACGCTTATGTAAATAATGGTGGAAACTTAATTGTACAATATTTAAAAAGTAATACAGTTGGTTTGCAAAAAATAAAAGTTGGACCTTATGGATTAACTGTCAATGCTCAATCTAGAGTTACCGAAGAAGATGCAGCAGTTAATTTTTTATTGCCTAAACATTCGGTATTGAATTATCCGAACAAGATTACCCAAAAAGATTTTGAAGCATGGGTGCAAGAACGAAGTACCTATCAAGCAGTACAATTAGATAAAAATTTTGAGGCTATTTTATCAATGAACGATACAAATGAACCAGCTAGTAATGGTAGTTTAGTGATTGCTAAATATGGCAAAGGTAATTTTGTATATTCAAGTTTGGTGTTGTTTAGACAATTGCCAGCAGGCGTTACTGGTGCTTATAAATTATTGGCTAATATGATTGCATTGCCTAAAAATAAATAGTATGAACAGTAGAAAACGAATGGTTGGTATAATGTTAATTGCAATAGGACTTGCGTCAGGAATATTTTTAAAGAATGTAAAAATTGGTTTAATCATTGGATTGGTGTTAGGGCTTTTATCGGGTGGATTATTTAGTAGTAGAAAATCTTAGTGTAATGTAGCGATGAGCTGTTCTAATTAACAATACGATAAATTAAAATTGAATGAGTAAACTGCCTTTATTTAAATCTTGGAATCAATGGTATCTATTTGTACTATTGGTGTTGATGGGTTTAATTATTTTCTTTACATGGATAACCAATTATTTTTCTTAACCCCGTCAATGGCTTCAAGCCTTGGCGGCGGTTTTAAGAAAAAAGAGTTTAAAACTATCGTTGGGATTAAAGCTAATTAGTATTATAAAATATTACAATGAGCAAACTAGATTGGATTGTACTTTCTATTACACTAATATCCATTATTACTTATGGGTTATACAAAAGCCGTACAAGTAAAAACCTAGAAGGTTATTTTTTAAGCAATAGAAGTATGCCTTGGTATTTAGTATTACTCAGCATTATGGGTACACAAGCAAGTGCTATAACATTTATATCGGCACCAGGACAAGCTTTTACCGATGGAATGCGATTTGTACAATATTACTTTGGATTACCTATTGCAATGGTGATATTATGCATCACATTTGTGCCTTTATTTAGTAAGCAAAAAGTTTTTACTGCTTATGAATACTTGGAAAAAAGATTTGATGTAAAAACTAGAACATTTACTTCCTTTTTATTTTTATTGTCTCGTGGATTAAGTACAGGCATTAGCATTTATGCACCTTCTATTATATTATCGTCTTTAATGGGTTGGGATATTTTTACTACCAATATTGTAATGGGTGGATTACTTATTATTTATACCGTAAGTGGTGGAGCTAAAGCTGTGGCTTATACACAGCAACTACAATTGGGCATTATATTCATTGCTATGTTTATTGCTGGCTATATGGTGGTGCATTTATTACCAGAAGGTATAGGCTTTTCAGATGCATTAGCCATTAGTGGAGCAAATGGTAAAATGAATATTATTACTACCGGCTTTACAGAAAAGGGATTTGATTGGAAAGATAAATACAATATTATTAGTGGAGTGATTGGTGGCTTCTTTTTAGCACTGAGTTATTTTGGAACCGATCAAAGTCAAGTGGGGCGTTACTTAACAGCCAAAGACAACACCGAAAGTAGATTGGGTTTATTAATGAATGGCTTGGTTAAAGTGCCTATGCAGTTTTTAATTTTATTGGTAGGTGTATTGTTGTTTAGTTTTTATCAGTTTAAAGAACAACCCATTTTTTTTAATTCGGCACAAGACCAAAAATTATTGGTCAGTGAAAAAAGAGATAGTGCATTGTTGCTACAACAACAATATCAACAATTGAATGCGGAGAAGCAAGAAGTATTTAAAAATTACAAAAGCAATGAGCTAGTAGCTCAACAAGAGTTGAAAAATTTAAATCATACTTCTGATTCGTTGAAGAAAGTATATAAAGGGTTATTTAAAACAGGAAATATTAAAGGTGATGATAATGATACCAACTACATTTTCTTACGATTTGTGGTAGATTATTTACCCAAAGGATTGGTAGGGTTACTAATAGCCATTATTTTTTTAGCAGCTTGGGGCAGTATTGCAGCTGCATTAAATTCGTTGGCAAGCTGCACCATGATTGATTTTCATAAACGATTTTCAAAGCCTTCTTCAATTATTGACGAAGCACAACAAAACGAAAGAGAATACAAACTCTCTAAGATGTACACCTTATTTTGGGGTATATTTTGTATTATAGTAGCTCAACTAGTAGTAGGTATGGGCAGTTTAATAGAAGCTGTAAATGTATTAGGATCATTATTTTATGGCGTTATTTTAGGAATTTTTTTAGTGGGCTTCTATATGAAACGTATTCAATCGAATGCAGTTTTTATAGCAGCTATTATAGGTGAACTGATTACCATTTTATTATTTATACTTGATAAAAATGGAACTATTGGTTTAGGCTTTTTATGGTTAAATGTAGTTGGGGCTTTATTAGTTGTGGTGTTGAGTTGGGTAATACAATTACTCTCTCCTCAAAAACAAGTATAAGGTTGTTACAAGGGTTTGCATTAAAACTATTTACTTTGTATTAAGCAATCAATCTAGTTTTTATGGCTAATCATTTTTCTAGTGTTAGTTGGAGTAGGGGAGCAAGTATGTACGAAGTAAATATTCGTCAGTATTCAATGGAAGGTACTTTCCAAGCTTTTCAGCAACATTTGCCTCGATTAAAAAATATGGGCATTGATATTCTATGGTTCATGCCCATTACACCGATTAGTCTTGACGTACGTCAGGGTACATTGGGTAGCTATTATGCCTGTAGCAGTTACATTGAAATTAATCCTGAATTTGGAACGCTGAACGATTTTAAAGCATTGGTAGCAGAAGCTCATAGCTTAGGTATGAAAGTAATTATTGATTGGGTAGCCAATCATACAGGATGGGATCATGAATGGACGAAAACCAATAAAGATTATTATTTATTTGACGAACAAGGCAATTTTACAGAAAGAAATGGTTGGCATGATGTGATAGATTTAAACTATCAAAACCAACACATGCGTACAGCAATGATTGCAGCAATGCAATATTGGGTGAACACTTGCAATATTGATGGTTTTAGATGCGATATGGCTCATCTTGTTCCACTAGATTTTTGGCAAGAAGCCAGAACACAATGCGATGCTCTAAAACCTTTATTTTGGTTGGCCGAATGTGAAGATGTGCAATACCACAATGTGTTTGATGTTACTTATGCTTGGGAATGGATGCATGTTACAGAAAAGTTTTTTCAAGGCAATGCTTCATTACATCATGTGTTTGATGTATTGCATAAATACACTCAATATCCAAAAGATTCTAGAAAACTATTTTTCACTACTAACCACGATGAAAATAGTTGGAATGGAACTGAGTATGAAAAATTTAGCGATGCCGCTAAAGCAATGGCTGTTTTTGCTGCAACCTGGAGTGGAATACCCTTGGTTTATAGCGGACAAGAAAACCCCAATTTGAAGCGATTGAAATTTTTTGATAAAGATGTTATTGAATGGAATCAACAATTGCAATTATTCGACTTTTATAAAACCATTCTTCAATTAAGTAAGTCTAATGCAATTGCACTAGGAGAAACTTTTATTTTACCTACTCAACACGAAGGTGTAATGGGTTATTTAAGAAAACACGAAAACGAAGTTGTGTTGGTATTGTTGAATTTTACAGGAGCAAGTAAATTACAAGTATCCGTTGAACACAATTGGTTAAACAATAAGTTTGTCAATGCTTTTTCTAAGCTTGATTATAAGTTCAAGCAACAAGAAGTGTTTGAGTTACAAGCTTATGAATATTTAGTATATGCTACAAACAATGGTTAAAAATTGACGATGTATTTAGTAAAAACAAGTTGGTGGTTAAAAGCAATGTACCCTTCTTTTGTTTGGAGTAAACCAACAAAAGATAAAATGTTGCATTTAACTTTTGATGATGGTCCACACCACACTATTACACCATTTGTATTAGAACAGTTAAAACTATTCAATGCAAAAGCAACATTTTTTTGTATTGGAAAAAATGTACTAGAACAACCAGCAATTTATCAGCAAATTTTGCAAGAAGGTCATTCAGTGGGCAATCACACACACAACCATTTAAATGGATGGAAAACCAATAATCATGTGTATATAGAAAACATACAACTAGCAGCAAAACACATTGATTCCACTTTATTTAGACCTCCTTATGGAAGAATAAAAAAATCGCAAGCCAAACAACTCTTAACGCTCAATTCCCAACTTCAAACTATTGTAATGTGGGATGTGTTAAGTGCTGATTTTGATGTACATATTTCACCAGAAAAGTGTTTAGCCAATGTAATAAATAATGCTAAATCAGGCAGTATCATTGTATTTCATGATAGTGAAAAAGCATGGGATAGATTAAGTTATGCATTGCCCAAAACGTTGGAATATTTTGCTAAAATGGGATATGTTTTTGAGGCTTTATAATAAACCCACCCCAATAAAAATTTGTCTAACCTGAAAAATTCTGCTGCCCCTCCAAGGAGGTGATGGTCTATGCACAAATTATTTAGTTTTAATGCTCAGTGTATTAACTAATTACCATTACTCGTAACTATCAATTATTCTTCTACCAACTGAATACCTGTTTGTGTAAAACCAATTTTGTGTTGCTTGTATAAAGCACCAGTAGTCATTTTAAATGTTTTTTTACTCATACCAAAAAAAGCATAAATGGCTTCGGGTTCACTTTTATCATGGTAAGGTAAATAGTTGTCATTCTCCTTCAACAATCGTATAATTTTATCGGCTTCATCTTCTACTTTTTGATAGCCTTTTTTTCCAAGTAGCAAATCAATTTTTCCATCTTCTCTAATGGCTTGTACAAATCCTTTTAACTTATCGCCAATATTTAAATCCTGAAAAATTTGATTATCGTGTACTACACCAGTATGTAAATTATTAATGATGCACACATAGCCTATATCACTTTTTCTATACACCAATAAATCCACTTCTTCTTTTTCTTGAACAGTTAAATCTTCGTTGCTTAAGTGTCTTTCAATTTTTTCAGTGCCAGCAATTCTACCTGTTTGCTCATCAATATAAATTTTTACCAAATACCATCCACCAGCTCTCATACCCATAATTTGTTGAGACTTCGCCACAAACAAATCTTTCATTAAACCCATATCTAAAAAAGCACCTGCACCCATTAATCCCACACATTTCAGCAATACAATGTCGCCAACTATTCCTTTGGGTTTTTCGGTGGTTGCTATAATTCTGTTTTCACCATCGTGGTATAAAAACACCTCTAATGCATCGCCAATTTTGGTGCCTCTTGGTACAAAACGTTTAGGCAATAAAATACCATCGCCACCATCGTCTAAATAAAATCCAAAATCAACTTTTCTACTTACTGTAAGTGTATTGTATTGTCCTATTTGTATCATTTGTAAAATATAATATTGGCGAAGTTAAGTATAATGTAAGTGAAGCAAGTTTAGCCTACTTTTATACCCAATTAATGAACTGAAATTGTATGCAAGATTTTAAAAAATATTACATCATTCCCGTAGAACCCGAAATTGTATATCAAGCATTAACCAATGCTGCAACCATTAAATTATGGACTGGTGAAGAAGCTGAAATGAGTACAGAGCCCAACTCAGAATTTTCTTTATGGGAAGGCAGTATTGTTGGGAAAAATTTGGAATTTGAACAGGGCAAAAAAATTGTGCAACAATGGTATTTCGATGGTCAAGATGAGCCTTCTATTGTAACCATTAAGCTTCATGTACATAAAGATGGCACGTCGGTTGAGTTGCGTCATGTCAACATTCCAGATGAAGCATTTGATGATATTACCGATGGTTGGACAAACACCTACTTTCGTTCTTTAAGTGAATTTTACGAGTAATGAAAACAGCCTCTATACAAGAAGTTAAGAAAGAATTAATTGAACTGAATAAAACTCAATTGTTAGATTTATGTCTTAGGTTAGCTAAGTATAAAAAAGACAATAAAGAGTTGCTAGGCTTTTTACTTTTTAATGCTCATGATGTAGATGAATACATAAAAGATGTAAATGAAGAAATACTAGAGATGTTTAAAGAGGTAAATAGCAGTCATGTTTTTTTTGCTAAGAAAACTTTACGAAAAATTTTACGTTTTGCCAATAAACACATCAAGTATGCAAACAATAAACAAGCAGAAGTAGAGATATTAATATACTACTGCAAACTGTTTAAAAAGCAAGGTAGCTATGTGTTTAAAAGCACTGCATTGGCCAATTTGTATGCTGCTCAATTAAAAAAAATAGCTAAAGCAATTGATGGTTTACACGAAGATTTACAATTTGAATATGTACGTACACTTGAAATGTTGAAATAAAAGATTCATGAATAGAAAAGATTTTATACATCAATCAACCTTAGCAACAGCAGGAATGTTCTTCAGTAAAAATCTTTTTGCCAATACTGAAAATAGTTTTCCTGTTGTTCGTATCGAAGAAGCAAAACGCAAGTTTAATAGTAAAGTTGTTGAACGTGTAATTACTGAGATTAAAAGCAAAATTGGCAATAAAGAAATTGCTTGGATGTTTGAGAATTGTTTCCCCAATACACTAGATACAACAGTAGATTTTGAAATAATTAATGGCAAGCCAGATACATATGTAATTACTGGAGATATTGACGCCATGTGGCTGAGAGATTCATCTGCTCAAGTATGGCCTTACCTGCCTTTGTGCAAAGAAGATAAAGACTTGCAACAGTTAATTAAAGGTGTAATTAACCGTCAAGTAAAATGTATTTTATTAGATCCTTTTGCCAATGCATTTTATAAAGACACAACAAAAATTAGTGAATGGAAAAGTGATTTAACCGAAATGAAGCCGGGTATTCATGAACGTAAATGGGAGATTGATAGTTTATGTTATCCTATTCGTTTAAGTTATGGTTATTGGAAAGAAACAGGTGATGCTTCCATTTTTGATGAGCAATGGGTAAAAGCCATGAAGCTAATAATGCAAACATTCAAGGAGCAGCAAAGGCTTGATGGTAAAGGTCCTTATCATTTTCAACGAACAACTGCTTGGGCAACTGATAGTGTGCCATTGGGTGGTTATGGCTATCCTGCAAAACCCAATGGATTGATTTGTTCTATGTTTAGACCAAGTGATGATGCAACTGTTTTTCCTTATTTAATACCTAGCAATATTTTTGCTGTGAATGCATTAGAACAAATCATTGAGATTACGAAATCAAAATACAATTTCAAAAACAATCAAGATTCTTTTACTACACTCTATCATCAAGCATTAAAACTTTGGGAACCTTTAAAACATTTGATTAAACAAGAAGGAATTATTGACCATAAAGCATTTGGTAAAATTTATGCTTTTGAAGTCAATGGTTTTGGTAGTTTTCTTATAATGGATGATGCAAATGTACCCTCGTTATTATCGATGAAGTATTTATGTAAAAATGTGATTGATGAGCAAGTATATGCAACCACTCGGAAAATGATTTTATCTGATGAAAATCCGTTCTATTTTTCTGGCAAAGCAGGTAAAGGCGTTGGTGGTCCACATTGTGGTATGGATATGATTTGGCCAATGAGTATTATCATGAGGGGCTTAACCAGCAATGATGATAAAGAAATAAAACAGTGTTTAGACATGCTGCAACGTACACATGCTGGTACAGGTTTTATGCATGAAAGTTTTCATAAGGATGATGCAACCAACTATACACGAAAATGGTTTGCTTGGGCAAACACTTTATTTGGAGAATTTGTTTGGAAAGTGTACAGAGAAAAACCGTATTTATTGAATTGAGCAACAAGTAAATGTGTGAAAAGCGAAAGGGATAAGGTAAAATACAAAAGGTTGGTATTTGTTGACTCAGTGAATAATAGAAAATTAAAAATTTCAAATTTGAAATTCAATTCCCATGACCGCTAAAATTATTTTAGTCATATTATTTGTAGCAAGTTTAATTATTATGTCGTTTACAAAAGCTGGCAGAAAAAAACGAATTTTATTTTTAGGTGATTCAATTACTGCTGAAGGCATGAAAATGGGTGGCTATATTGTAGTAATGGATTCAATCATTAAACAAGAAAATACCGACATAAATTATCAATTAATTGGAGCCGGAATTAGTGGCAATAAAGTATACGATTTGTATTTACGATTAGAAGAAGATGTAATTTCCAAATCAGCAGATATTGTAGTGATTTATATTGGTGTTAATGATATTTGGCATAAAATAATAGATGGAACTGGAACTGATGAAGTTAAGTTTGAACAATTTTACAGAGCCATTATTCAAAAGCTACAATACAATGGTAGTAAGGTTATTCTTTGTACACCAGCGATAATTGGAGAACGTAAAGAATTGATGAACGAACAAGACAGTGATTTGAATATCTACAGTGATATTGTTAGAAAGTTGACCAATGAATTTTCTTTACCGTTAGTCGACTTACGTCAACTCTTTATTGAGTACAACTTAGCCAATAATCTAGAAAATCTAGATAAAGGAATTTTAACGACCGATGGAGTGCATTTAAATGCAAGGGGAAATGTTTTGGTATCAAATGCCATTTGGGAAGTTATTAAAACAGTAAAATAATATCTAAGCTTCAATTAATTGTTTTAGTAAGGTTGAAACCTCTTTTGCTTTGTCCATAATCATTAAATGTTCACCTCTTTCAATGGTATAATCTGCTTCCACTAAACGATAGGGTAATAGTTTATCGGCTGTACCATGTATATGAACAACGTTGCTGGGTATAAAAGTATTATTCCAATGTAAAATAGCATGTATAGCCCATTTGGTAAATGCAGGATTGGTGTCTCTGGCAATTTGTTGCTGAATCATTCTTTGCTCTTTTCCTTTTGCTCCCAATAACCATGCAAAAAAGTTACTCGATTTTTTCATTGAGTTATTGGGTAACCATTGATATGCAGGAATGTATTTCCCAATTTTTAACAGCTTGGGAAATTCGGTGTGTGTTTTATTACTCGAAATTAAAATCACCTTCATTTGAGGATTGTTCTTGGCTATTTCTGTAGCCAACATTCCACCAAAAGAAAGTCCTACAACTATTGCATTGGGTTCTTTAATTTGTGCTGTTAGGCGTTGTGCATAATTAGGTAAACTTTCATTGTTCAATGGTTCTATCCATTCAATAAAAATGGGATTACAAAAGCCTAAATCTAAAAAACTAAACGCTTTTTTACTAGCCCCTAAACCTGATATGAAGTAAACGTTTTGCATAATTTGAGTTTGCCACAGAAGCACTGAAAAAGTAATTTAATTTTTTATGTTTCAGAGTCTCAGTGGCAATAAATCAAGTAATAATTTTTCTTTCCTTTTTGTGCTAAAATATATTTTTCATGTAACAGCAAAGATTGATCAATATTAAATTGTAGCCCATCTATTTTTTTTCTATTAATACTTATTCCTCCACCCGATACCATTTTTTTTGCTTCTCCTTTACTTGGAAAAATAGCCGTTTCTGCTAAGAAAGAAACAATATCAATTCCTGCTTCAATTTTACTTTTATCAAAACTAATTTTTTGTACACCTTCCATATTTTCTAAATCTTCTACACTTAAACTTTCAGCAGGTGTACTAGCATTGGCAAATAGTTTTTCAGTGGTTTCAATGGCTTTAATATATTCAGCCTCTCCATGTACAAAAACGGTTACTTCTTTGGCTAAAGTTTTTTGTAAAATTCTAGCAGCAGGATTTTGATGTTGTTGTTCTATTAAATTATTAATAGTAGGTTCATCTAAAAAAGTAAAAATTTTAATCCATCTTTCAGCATCAGCATCAGATGCATTGAGCCAAAATTGATAAAACTGATAAGGAGTTGTTCTGTTGGCATCTAACCAAATATTTCCACTTTCTGTTTTACCAAACTTACCACCATCGGCTTTGGTAATTAATGGGCAAGTAAATACAAATGCTTCACCAGCACTTTTTCTTCTAATCAATTCCGAGCCTGTAGTCATGTTGCCCCATTGGTCGCTACCTCCAAATTGAAGTTTACAATTTAAGTTATTGTATAGCCAGTAAAAATCGTATCCCTGCATTAGTTGGTATGCAAATTCTGTGTAACTTATACCTGTATCGCCTTCAATTCTTTTCTTTACACTGTCTTTTGCCATCATGTAGTTAACAGTAATGTGCTTGCCTGTATCTCTTAAAAAATCTATAAAAGAAATGGTTTTAAACCAATCATAGTTATTGGTCATTATTGCAGCATTGGGTTTGCTTTCATCAAAATCTAAAAACTGTTCCAACTGTGCTTTTATACCAGCAACGTTTTTGGCCAAAGTAGCTTCATCTAATAAATTTCTTTCGGCACTTTTTCCACTTGGGTCACCAATCATGCCAGTTGCACCACCTACTAGGGCAACGGGTTTATGTCCAGCCCTTTGCATGTGTACCAACAATAAAATGGGCACTAAACTTCCAATATGTAAACTGTCGGCGGTAGGGTCAAATCCAACGTATCCTGTGGTCATTTCTTTCAATAATTGTTCTTCTGTACCTGGCATAATATCGGCAATCATACCTCTCCAACGCAATTCTGTAATCAAATTCATGGGTAAAAAATGGTTTGCAGCAAAAATAGTGGATAAATACTGCACGATTTTTGATTAAAATGTGTCATATATGTAATTTTCAAGTAATTTTTTCGTTCATATTATCAACATTTAATCTTTTGGTTGAATAAATGGGCGAAATTTGCACACGTTCAGCAATACATTGTTATTCGATGTCTAATGACTAACAAATTGCTTTCGTTTACACGTAGCCCTTGAAATAATTGAAACGTCCTTTGTTAGCTAAAAAATTCTTTTGTATGAAGTTGAAGTTATTGTTTATGGTTCTTGTGGGATTCTTTATAGCAGAAGTGTCGGCACAATCTTTTAGAAACGAATGGATAGACTATTCGAAAACTTATTATAAGTTCAAGGTTTTCTTTGGAACAGAACCACCCGAAAATCATCCAATTCGAAAAAAATTGGTTCGAATTACTCAACCTACTTTACAGAGCAATGGGCTTGGAAGTGTTTTAGCAGAAGATTTTCAATTATTTAGAAATGGTGTTGAAGTGCCCATTTTTACTTCGGTTGCTTCTGGTGTTTTAGGTGCAAATGATTACATTGAATTTTGGGGCGAAATTAATGATGGTAAAGCCGATAATGCATTGTATCGTCAACCCGATTTTCAATTATCCGATATCTGGAGTTTAAGTGAAGATGCAGCAACTTACTTTTTAACCACTAACCCAACCAACAACAATAAACGTTTACAGTCTACCATAAACAATGTTGCCAATACAACTTTACCAGCAACAGAATATTTTATGCGTACTATTGGATTTACACATAGGCAAAGACGTTATGAAGGATTTGCTGCCCAAGCTGCTTTGCCTTTGTATTCATCTAGTTACGATAGGGGCGAAGGTTACGCCACTAGACCCATCAGACCAATTGGTAGTGCTTGTGGGCAAGTGTCGTTCACCATTAATATGACCAACCTGAGACCATATTTAGCTGGTCCAAATATGACTTTAAAAGTAAATGCTGTTGGTAGTGCCAATAATGCAAGAACTGTTTTAGTTAGGTTAAATGGTAACAATGTAATGAACTTCCAAATGGATTATTTCTTTGATGCACAAATGGAAGAATTTGGGTTACCCGTTAGTTTAATTTCTAGTGGTAATGCTGCCATACAACACATTAATCAAAGCAGTGTGAGTTGTGATGAATTTAGATTGGTTAAAAATGAATTAACCTATCCTAGATCTTTAGATGGAAATAATTTAACAAGTCTTGAATTAAGCTTACCAGCATCTAACGAAGGTCATTACTTAAAATTTTACAATTTCAATTATACTGGAGGAACTCCTGTTTTATATGATTTAACCAATGGAAAAAAATATGAGGGTAATTTAGCAATTGCCGATACAATAAGATTTTTAACAGAACCTTCTACTGTAAAAGCCAATTTAGTATTGGTAAATAGTAGTGCATCCAATGCACTCAATATTTCAACTTTACAAACCAGAAATTTCGTTGACTATAATACCGTTTCAAATCAAGGTGATTATATTATTATTTCGAACCCATTAATTTATGGTTCTGGAAGTAATAATTATGTACAACAATATAAAGATTATAGAAGTAGTGCAGCTGGAGGAAATTATCAATCTATTTTAGTAGATATTAATGAAATTACCGATCAGTTTGGTTATGGTATTAAGTTACATCCCATTGCTGTAAGAAATTTTTTAAATTATGCAAGAACCAATTTTGCTATAACACCCAAATTCACTTTTTTAATTGGAAAGGGGCTTAACTATATTGATTATAGGGCTAATGGCGGTGACCCGAATATTGATTTTCAAAATTTAGTACCTACTTGGGGGCATCCTGCATCAGATAACTTATTGAGTGCAATAGCAAACGATAATCCAATTCCACAAATTCCTATTGGTCGTTTAAGTGCGGTTTCTCCAATAGAAGTTGGTGTGTATTTAGCTAAAGTAAAACAATACGATTCGTTACAAAATAGTCCAAGCCAAACTGTTAGCGATAAAGCATGGATGAAAAATGTACTGCAAGTTGCTGGTGCCAATGATTATAATATTGGTGCACAGTTAGATGCTTACATGAAGAAGTATAAAGCCATTATTGAAGATTCTTTATATGGTGCAAAAGCCACCAATTTTGATAAACTAGCCGATCCATCGGCTTATTCTCAGTCACTCAAAAATTTTAAAAATATTTTTGAATCGGGTGCTTCATTAATTACTTATTTTGGGCATTCATCAGCAACCAATTTAGATTTCAATTTAGACAATCCTAGTGCATACAACAATCAATATCGTTATCCTATTTTCATAGTAAATGGTTGCGATGCAGGAAATCTATATTTATACGAATCGCAACGTTTAAGCCTAAAGACAACTTTATCTGAAAAGTTTGTTTTAGAACCACAAAAAGGAGCTATTGGTTATTTGGCAACTACAAGTTTTGGCGTAGTAAATTATTTAGATTCGTTCACCACTAAATTTTATCGATCATTAAGTTCAACCGAATACAATAAACCGTTTGGAGAAGTTATTAAATCAGGAATTGCCAATGTTTTGAATACTACTGGTGGAAACGATTTTTTTGCACGTTTTCATGCAGAGCAATTTAATTTTCATGGAGATCCTGCATTAAAATTAAACACTTTTGCTAAACCTGATTATATAGTTGAAGCCAATCAAATTTCAGTTACGCCTCAATTTATTTCTACTGCCAATGATTCGTTTTATGTAAAAGTAAAACTGTTTAACGTTGGTCAAATGACTGGCGATTCAGTAAATATTAAACTTGAACGTCAATATCCTAATGGAAATACATTGACTGCTTTTTCAAAAAGAATTGCTGCAATTGCAGCTCAAGATTCGTTAACTATTGCTTTGCCAATTGTTGCTAATAGAGATAAAGGAAATAATATTTTAACCGCAGTAATTGATTATACCAATAGTATTGATGAATTGAGTGAAACCAATAATGTTGCTACTCTTACTGTAACTATTAATGAGTCAGCTATACTTCCTGTATATCCTTATAAATACGCTATTGTAAATAATGCCTCATTTAAGTTAGCAGCATCAACAGCTAATCCATTAACAACTACTAAAAGTTACCTAATGGAAATTGATACAACTGCTTTATTTAATTCAAGTTTAAAATTTACACAAACTAAAGCATCGGTAGGTGGAGTAGTTGAGTTTGATTATGGTTTAACATTATCTAATAACACAACTTATTATTGGAGAGTAGCTGTAGATGAACCAAGCAAGTATTGGAACACTGCTTCTTTTACTTATAAAACCACACCTGAAGTTGGGTTTACGCAACAACATTACTATCAGCATACCGAAAGTAGTTTTGAAAGAATGGAGTTAGATAGTACACGAAAATTCAACTTTAATAGTAAGCCCAATAACTTGTTTGTTTTACATTCAATTTATCCTTTTGGCGGAACAGAAGATCAACAATTTAGTATTAAAGTAAATGGTGCAGGTATTATTGCAAGTGCTTGTTTAGGCAGTTCGGTAATTATAAATGTAATAGATACTTTAACTTTTAAACCAAGAGAAAATTTAACCAATCCATTTGGTGCCGAACCAACTTGCGATGAAAACAGAAAATATAATTTTGAATATGCATATACCAATGCTACCGCTAGAAATAATGCAAAACAGTTTTTAGAAAGTATTCCTAATGGAATGTTGGTAGCTGTTCGTTTGGTGTACGATGGGGTACAAACTTGGGCAAACGAATGGGCAGCCGATACGCTTACTTATGGTTCTGGAAATTCATTATATCATTTCTTAAAAAGACAAGGGTTACCAATTGATTCGTTTAATGCACCAAGAACATTTGGTATTATTTTCAAGAAAAATGATAGTGCAAGATTTAGTCCTAGATATCAATTTACCAATGGTTTATACGATAGAGTGGTAATGAATGTAGATTATGATGCAAAAGACACTTTAGGCTTTGTAACTTCTCCAAAATTTGGTCCTGCAAAAGCATGGAAAAATGTTTTATGGAGTGGAGCTGGAAATGCAAATTCAAGAGCCACAATGGAAGTAATTGGTATAGATAGTATTGGAGCTAAAACCGTTTTGCATACGCTTGATACTTTACAAAATACATTTAATATTAGTGCAGTTAGTGCAAGCCAATATCCATATATTCAATTGAAGTTTAAAACACAAGACTCTATCTTGGCTACGCCTTATCAATTAAGAAATTGGAGTGTAGAGTATGATGCAGTGCCTGAAGGTGCTATTGCCCCTAATTTATATTTCAATATTCCAGATTCGGTGGGTGTTACAACAACTGTAGCAACAGATACATTAAAAGGTGGCTTTGCATTTAAAAATGTAGGAAAAGTAAATTTTGATAGTTTAACTTTTAAAGCAACATTATACAACTTGCGTTTAGGTACAATATATACGTTTGATTTACCTAAAACTAAAGCTTTGTTGGTTGGCGATACATTGCATGCCAATTTTGCAATACCAGTAGGTACATTACCACAAGACGATTATAATTTATATTTGGTTTTAAACGAAAATGGTGTACAAAAAGAACAATATTTATTTAATAATTCTTTATACAAATATGTATATCTAAAAACTAGTTTAATTGTTCCGGTAAGGTTATTAAATTTTGTTGCAAAACCAATCAATACTTCTAATGTAGAACTAACTTGGGAAGTCACTGAAGAAACCAATATGAGCAATTATGTACTAGAACATAGTACCAATGCCGATAGTTTTAAAGCCTTAACTACCATTACTGCAAACAACTCTGTAGGAAATAAACAGTACAATTATCGCCATACAAACGCAGTAGTTGGGAAGAATTTTTATCGTTTAAAAATGGTGAATAAAGATGGAAGTTCTAGTTATTCTCCTGTACGATTAATTCAGTTTAGTAAAGGTGTTTCAGTAAATATTTATCCAAATCCAGTTGTAAATTTTGTACAGTTGGTAGTAACTAAAGAAGATAATAAAGCCAATACTGCTATGTTGTATAATAGTTTTGGGCAGTTGCTCACTACAGTACAGTTTAATACAAATACTCAAATTAATTTCAGTAAATATGCAGCCGGCACTTATTTATTAAAAGTGAACGACGGTAGCAATATTCAAACTTTTACTATTCAAAAAATGTAAACGGTGTTAGTAAGTAAAAAATAGCTGGTTTGTAAAACAACCAGCTATTTTTTTAAACAAAATTTTGTTGCAAAGTGTATTAACATTACTTTTATTGTATCTTAAACACCTTCATACAATATTTGCTATAGTTTAACTCTACATTTAATTTTCTTTTGGTAAAGTATTTTTACTTAAGGTATATAAAATTTATAGAATGAAAGGTGGTTTAAAATTTTCAATTTTTTTATTGGTTGTGTTCGTTAGTCAGCAATTAAATGCACAGTTTAGAAAATACTCTAACGAGTTTTTAAACATTGGTGCAGGAGCAAGAGGCTTGGCTATGGGTGGTGCACAAGTAGCTACTTCACAAGATGCAACAGCAGGTTATTGGAACCCTGCAGGATTAATACATGTAAAAAATGATCCTTCTTTAATAGCCATGCATGCCGAATATTTTGCAGGCATTGGTAAATACGATTTTGTTGGATTAGCTATGCCATCAAAAAATGGTAATCGAACATTAGGCATTAGTTTTATGCGTTTTGCAGTAGACGATATTCCCAATACTTTATTTTTAATTGAACCCGATGGTTCGCCCAACTACAACAATATCACTAGTTTTTCTTCTGCCGATTATGCAGTTTTGTTAAGCTATTCTCAAGTACTTAAAGAAAAAGACGATTTATTTATTAGTGTTGGTGGTAATGCAAAAATCATTCATCGCAGTGTAGGCAGTTTTGCAAAAGCTTGGGGTTTTGGTTTAGATGCTGGAATTCAAATAAGAAAAAACAAATGGATGTTTGGTGTTACTGCAAGAGATGTAACCACCACTTTTAATGCTTGGAATTTTACTTTTACCGATAGAGAAAAAGAAGTTTTATACTTAACCAATAACGATATTCCAACAAAAAGTACAGAGTTAACAGCACCTCGTTTAATTGGAGCAGTTGCTAAAAAATTTGTATTTAATGAAAAATTTAGTTTGTTAGCCGAAGCTAACTTGCATTTTACTTTCGATGGAAAAAGAAATACTGTAATTAGTACCAACCCTATTAGTATTGATCCAAATGTTGGTATAGAGGCCAACATTAACAACAGCGTTTTCTTGAGAGCTGGTATCTCTAATTTTCAACAAGCATTGGCCGATGGCGATACAACTAATCAAAAAAAAGTATGGATTTTTCAACCAAGTTTTGGTGCAGGTTTTAAGTTTGGAAATGTGGGTATAGATTATGGTTTCACCAATTTGGCCAATCAAAGTAATCCTTTATATACCCATATTTTTAGTTTAAGAATTGATTTAGTGAAGAAAGAAAAATAATGAAGCGTAAGTAATCATTACTTACAACGTATTTCTAAAAAAAAACTACACATTTATACATTATGCGTAAACTCATTTTATCATTCATCTTTGGTTGTAGTATGTTATTGGGCTTTGCTCAAACATTTAACAACGAATGGATTGATTATAGTAAAACCTATTATAAATTTAAAGTTGGAGAAACTGGTTTGTATAGAATTAATCAATCCAATTTACCAGCTGCTTTACTAAATACGCCTGTTCAACATTTTCAACTATGGCGTAACGGGGTACAAGTTCCTTTATTTACAAGTATAGCTTCAGGCTCTTTACCCACCAATGGTTACATTGAATTTTGGGGAGAACAAAATGATGGAGTGCCCGATAAAGCTTTATACAGAAATGCCAATAATCAACTTTCCGATAAAATAAGTTTGCATACCGATACAGCCATTTTTTTTCTTACCGTAAATACCAATGTTGCTGCTAACTTAAGGTTTACTGAAGGGGTAAATAATGTTGCAGGAAATGCATTACAGCCTGAGCCTTTTTTCTTGCATACTGAACGTTTTAATTTTAAAGAACAATTGGCAAGAGGGTATGGTGAAAATGTTGGCGAACGAGTTACGTCATCTTCTTACGATGTAGGTGAAGGTTGGGGAACAAGAGATATTTATCAAAACTCCCCTTATGTTTTTTCTGCAAGTAATTTATTTCCTTTTACCACTGGTCCATCTGCAACACTAAGTATGGCGGTAAATGGAGTTTCTTATTCTTCAAGAAATGTGTCATTAAAATTCAATAATACAGCCGCAATCAACAATCAATTATTAAATAGTCAACAGTCGGCTGTTTATAATGCAACGCTTGCATCAAATACTATTAGTACAGGAAATAATAATTTCAGTATTGAGTTAGTACCAATCATCTCGAGTGATAATGTAAACCGTATTTATGCAGCTTTTGTTTCGTTAACCTATCCTCGTATATTTAATTTTGGTAATGCTACTAACTTTAATTTTACTTTACCTGCTAGCACAAATGCACAAGGTAATTACATAGAAATAACTAATTTTAATAGTACTGCTGTTCCTGTTTTATATGATGTTACCAATCGAGTTAGATACACTGCTGTTGTAAATAATGGATCAATAAAATTTGCTTTACCTGCTGCATCAAGTACAAGAAATTTTGTATTGGTTAGTCAAGATGCAGGCAACATTAAAGCGGTAAACACTTTCGAAACAAAGAATTTTATCAATTATTCAGTTGTCGGAAATCAAGCTAGTTATTTAATTATTTCTAATAAACTTTTAGGTATTAATACAGGTGAAGCAGTTGATTTATATAGGCAATATAGAGCCTCTTCATTAGGAGGAAGTTTTAACGCCAAAATTTACGATATAGACGAACTCACAGATCAATTTGCATTTGGGATTAAAAAACATCCATTGAGTGTGAAAAATTTTGTTCGGTTTGCAAAACAAAATTTTAGTGTAAACCCAAGCCACGTATTTATAATTGGTAAAGGTGTTTCTTACGATGAATTTAGATTGAACGAAAACAAACCATTTGCCAATCAATTAAATTTAGTGCCCACATTTGGTTGGCCAGCATCTGATATGTTATTGGTTTCTACCGATTTAAATCCAACACCTATTGCAATGGTGGGGCGTTTATCTGCTGTAAATGCAAACGAAGTAAATATCTATTTACAAAAAGTAAAAGAGTTTGAAGCACAAGCTGCCAACACTACACAAACAATAGCCAATAAATTATGGATGAAAAATGTTGTGCATGTGGCAGGTGGTAACGATCCTGGAATTGAAGGAATATTGATTTTTTACTTGAATCAGTATAAAGAAATAATTAAGGATTCAATTTTTGGAGCAACGGTAACCGATTTTAATTCTGTTGCAGCAGGTGGTGGTGCAACCCCTGCAGTAATTGAACGCTTGAAAAATTTATTTGCTAACGGTATTTCTTTACTCACTTATTTTGGTCATAGTGCTGCTACACAGTTAGATTATAATTTAAACAATCCATTCGATTATAACAATCAAGGTAAGTATCCTATGTTTTGTTTAAATGGATGTAATGCAGGAAATTTTTTCGATTACGATACTTCACGTTTATCTAATATTACTTCCTTCTCAGAAAAATTTGTATTTGCCAATCAGCGTGGAGCAATTGGTGTAATTGCTAGTTCTCATTTTGGCTTAACAGGCTATTTAAATTCTTACACACAATCATTGTATCAATCACTCAGAAGAGAAATTGGCTACAATAATTATGTAGGAAAAAATATGATGGATGCTATGCAAAGTTTGAATAATAACGACTTCTTTGCTCGTATGCATGCTGAACAATTTTTGTTACATGGCGATCCAGCAATAAAAATTTATGCTCATGCAAAACCCGATTTTGCAGTAGAAAATCAAACAGTAACAATTAGTCCATCAGTTTTATCAGTTGCCGATACTAAGTTTACATTGAAAGCCAATATTTTTAATTTAGGTAAATCGCAAGCAGCTAAAGTAAATGGCTCTGGCGATTCTTTACAAGTAACCATTAAATGGCAACGTGGCGATGGTAGTGTAGAATATTTATATAGAAGATTCATTAAACCATCTATTCGTTATGCCGATTCAATTACCATTGATGTGCCAATTGTACCTACAAGAGATAAAGGCAACAACTGTATTACAGTAATGTTAGACAGTTTAAATCAGTACGATGAATTAAGCAAAACCAATAACACTGCAACCAATTGCTTTTTTATTTTCGACGATGACGTAAAGCCAGTGTTTCCTTATAACTTTAGTATTACCAATAAAAATAATGCTAAATTATTTGCATCCACTGCCAATCCATTAGCAGTTACTAAGCAATATGTAATGCAAATGGATACTACCGAATTATTCAATTCTCCTTTTCGAATTACTAAAAATGTAACATCAACAGGTGGGGTAGTTGAGTTCGATCCTCAAATTGTGTACAACGATTCTATTGTATATTATTGGAGGGTTGCACCTTCGGCAAACACAGGCGATATTCGCTGGAACAATAGTAGTTTCATGTATTTGAATGGGGTAGAAGAAGGCTTCAATCAATCGCATCTCTATCAACATTTAAAAAGTAGTACCAATAGAATTTCAATAGATAGTACTAGTAGAAAATGGAATTTCGGATTAGCAGCTACCAACTTTACCATTACACAAGGTGTTTTTCCTTTTACCAATTATGATGCTGATTTTTCTGTTTATAAAAATGGAATGGCAATAATTAATAGTGGATGTTTTGGTTATTCTGTTCGATGGACTTTAATAGATCCTGTAACCATGAAGCCATATTATAATCAAGCTGCTCCTTCATTAGATTCTTCTGGTGCATCTGGTGGCTTTATGGGCAGCAGTTCAGTAAACTGTGCAAAAACTGGGCGACAATTTAATTTTGAATTTGCATACAATACATTGGTCGATAGAAATAGAATGAGAGATTTTATTAATTGGATTCCCAATGGTGTAATTGCAATGGCCAGAGTAAATTTGGATACCCCTATTGATCCGAATCCTGTTGCTGTTTGGAAAGCAGATCAAACTTCAAACGGAAGTTTAAACAATACATTGTATGGAAAATTAATGGAGAATGGATTTACGTCTTTAGACTCTTTCAATACACCAAAACCTTGGGTATTTGTTTTCCAAAAAAATACAGCTTCGTTTACACCTAAATGGAAGTTTGGATTTGATGTAAATGATGTTTCGTTGTTAGATGTTACTGCTATTTCAAGAGACACGTTGGGTACTATTGCATCGCCTATTTTTGGTCCAGCAAAATCTTGGAAATCATTGAAATGGAGAGGTTCTTCAGATGAATTGAATGTAGGAGATATGCCAACTATTGATATTGTAGGTATAACACATGCAGGAACTGAAACAACATTGTTTAGTAACCTAACATTAACGCAGCAAGATGTTGTTTTAACTAGTATTAATGCAGCAACTTATCCTTTCTTAAAACTAAAAATGCGTAATGAAGATAAAGTAAACTTAACACCTTATCAATTGCGTTATTGGCGTTTAATTGCCGATATGGTTCCAGAGGGTGCATTGGCTCCAAACATACAATACAAGTTTAAAGATACATTAGAAGTAGGCGAACCTTTGCAAGTAGCTATTGCATTTAAAAACGTAAGTACAACCATTTTTACAGATAGCATTAAAGTGAAAATGCAAGTATTTAATAGCAACAATGTAATTAGTAATATTACAGTTGCAAAATTGAAAAAGCCTTTACAGCCTGGTGATACAGCAACAGTTGTTGCAACTATTTCAACTGAAAATTTAATTGGTAACAATACATTGTTTGTAGAAGTAAACCCAGATAATGATCAATTAGAGCAAGCTCATTTTAATAATTTCACGTTTAAAAACTTCTTTGTAATTAACGATCAAATACAACCCATTGTAGATGTTACGTTTGATGGAGTGCATATATTAAATGGAGATATTGTTTCGGCTAGGCCAGCTATTAGAATTAACTTGAAAGATGAATCTAAGTTTATGCCACTCAACGATACAGCAGGCGTAAGTGTACAATTGAGATATCCAAACAATACTGTAAAAACCTTTAGGTACGGAACCGATACTTTACGCTTTATACCTGCAACAATTAGTAATAACAATAATGTAGCTGTATCAGAGTTTACACCTACTTTACCCGAAGATGGCGAATACGAATTGTTTGTAAAAGGAAAAGATAGAAATGGCAATAATGCTGGTACACAAGATTATAGGGTAACATTTAATGTAAACAATACACCTATGATTTCAGATGTATTCAATTATCCCAATCCATTTAGTACATCAACTGCATTTGTGTTTACATTAACGGGTAGTAAACTACCATCTAACATGCGAATTCAAATATTAACGGTTACAGGAAAAATTGTAAAAGAAATTAATAAAGACGAATTAGGGCCTATAAGAATAGGAAGAAATATTACCGATTATAAATGGGATGGAACTGATATGTATGGACAAAAACTAGCCAATGGCGTTTACCTGTACAGAGTAATTACCAATTTAGATGGCTCTAGTTTAGAGAAATTCGATTTGAAAGATTCTTTTGGCGATACCTTTAAAACCGATAAATATTTTAAAGGTGGTTATGGTAAAATGTATTTAATGCGATAAATGAACTTGACGTAAGTGTGTTGTTATGTATAAAGGCAAGCTTAGGCTTGCCTTTATTTATATATTTTCTTTCAAGCCTTCAAATTTTGAAGGAATAAATTTTTTCAAAAAATGTTATGAACAGAATTTGTTTTTATTGATTCACTCTTCATAATTACACATTCTCAATAATGGTATTGATTGAAGCACAAATTAAAATTGAAAAGAACAATTATTGTTAATGCATTACTGGAATAGAAATTAAAAGAATTTTATGGAACAATAAATGAAATAGTAGGCGGGCTATCATTTGTATTAATACTAGGAAATGTAAGAAAGCCAGTCTCAAAATTAAGATAGGTATTTCCAAAATGTGTATTTGATTCACCGTATGCTTTAACGTAAACAGTATCTCCCGGAAAAAGAAAGTCACAATTACAATTGTATGTTTGTTTATAGCAAAACAAATATTCGTTACTGCCAGCATTTACAGGTGCAATCCAAGTTTTAGAAGTATTATTATTGTAGATAAAGTTATTATGTGAAACTTGCGGATTATTTTTCATTAAGAGAAATCTTACACCATTGGTTGCTATTGCTTTTGTTAATGTAACAGCATAAGAAATTTTAAAAAAGTCGCCATGTATAACACCTGCCAATGAATTTACTTTTACCGTACTTACTGGAAGTATCGTAATAGAAGGCGAATTCCCTTGGGTTTTACAACTATCTAAATATGATTTTCGGAAATAGACTGTTGTTGTTCCATATCCCGATTTGGCAATATTCAACTTTAAGTAAGCTTGGTCATTTGCTATGTCTGGTATATTAAATTTTCCTTCATTATCTACATTAATATTAGCCATGTTTAAATTTTGACAACTAATGTTTATTCCAGAATAGTCTTTAGTAATACGATTGTTCTCATCAATCATAGTTATAATACCTTCAAGTGTGGGAATGCTAGATTCATTAATTGTTTTTTTGCAACTGCTTATGATTGTAATGAAGCTTACAGCAATTAATACATAAATTTTCATCTTGCAAGTTTTATGTAAAAACGAATCAAATTGATTGGGTTATTTGAGGTTATAAAAATTAAATATACAATTCATATATCAATTAGAAAAATTTTGATCCTGAAATTTTAGTTTGATAAGATTGTTTGCTTTTTTTAATAAGAATTAAAGCCTAAACCTCAAATTCAGTTGTAGTTATGTAGGGTTAATTTTTTTTAGCTTTCATTTTATTGGTTGTTCAAATCCAAACCATAATAGAGAGAGCATTATTTATTAATAGTTAATTCAATCATTCCAAGGTAATGGTCCAATATTGATACTAGCTTCTCTTTTTTTAATTTCTACTTTTATTGCTGCTTTACCATTTTTTTTCATGCCCCATTTTTCTTGTAAGTCGGCATTGAGCTTTATCAATAGTATTTTTTTATTAGCATATTTTTTCAGTTCATCTTCATAAAACTTGACTCCATTTTTATAACCAAATTTGCCACCTGAGAATTTTGACCAAAAAGCAATTACATAAAAATCTGCGTTTGTTAATTGCTTGAAATCACCTGAAGTTTCATTATAGTCGTAACATTTTTTAAGAATATTCGTCAAATTATAACTGGATTTTTCGGTTTTAAAACTATCAATATTACCCTTAATAAACTCATGAAAAATAGATCCACTACATGCCATGGCTCCATCATATTGTAAAAGATTGCCAACACTGTCAAATACTTGAAATTCGCCACCAATAGATTGTTGTATCCAGTAATATGCATCGCTTGTATCTGCTTTTACTATAAATGAGTTAGTTGTGTCAAAGTTGTTTTTAATTTGAAACTGCATTGTTGATTGTGTTGTTTCAACTTTGGCATCTTTAAACTTCGAGTTTAAAAAAGCTTTTGCAATTAAACTACATGAGCTGAGAGTAAGTAGAATAAAAAATGGAATCAGTAGTCTGTTGATATAATTTAGTTCCTTTTGCATTATTAGTTTTCTTTATATGTATTGAGTAAATCCACTTTGATATTTCTAGTTAGATTAGGGGTTTGACGTTTTGGCAGAATCCGATAGCTATTGGATTAAAAAACCGAGAGCCCGTTACGAAAGTTTGCTAAAGTTAATGAGTTGTAGTTAAGATTTTGTAGTTCGGTGATATCCATCAAGCTGAAACTAAAGTTGCCACATATAAGCTGCTACCATTTATTTTATTAGGTGGAATTTTGCTTTATATCTATTTGTCATATTGAGAAAATGTAGTAAAAGTTTTACCATCATAACGACTTAAACCCAAAAGCTTTGTTCCAAACCATAGGTTGCCTTCTTTGTCTTCCAAAACATTCATTACGGCATTGTTTATTAGTCCGTCTTTTTCATTAAAGTTTTTAAAGGTCTTGCCATCGTACCGCCATATGCCTTCCTTTTCGGTCGTGAACCAAAAATTACCTTTTTTATCTTCCAAAATAGCGTATGCCCCTTGACTTTCAAAACCTTCATTTCTTCCAATGGTTGTAAATGTTTTTCCATTGTAAAGGCAAACACCGTGATTTCTTGTTGCAAACCAAATATTCCCTAAATGGTCTTCTGTCATTGAAAAAATCATATCATCAGATATATAATCTTGCGATTGAATAAAAGAGTTCTTGTTGTTTGGGATAAAGTTTATAGAATTTTCAGCGATGCTAGCTCTTCTATTGTCTTGGTTTGTTTTGTAATAGTCTAATGATGGAAGAAAGCTCTTAAAATTTTTTCCGTCATATCTCCAAACGCCACCACCATTCCATGAACTAAACCAAATGTTTCCATATTTATCTTGTATAATATCACTTATAAATTTTTCGTACTTATCACCATAAAATGTGTGCTTGTACTTATAAAGAAAATTAGTGAGATTGGTTCCATCATAACGATAAATTCCTTTATTCATCGCACCAAACCATAAGTTTCCATCTTTGTCTTCTAAAAGGCTGGTAATATTCAGCGTATCTGTCATAGGAATATTGGTAAAGTTTTTTCCATCATACTTGCATATTCCGTTACTTGTTCCAAGCAAAATATTACCTGCTTTGTCTTGAATAATTGAACCTACATTATTGTTGCATAGACCGTCTTTGGTAGTAAAATTGATGAATGATTTTCCGTCATAGCGATAAGCACCTTCTCCACTAATACTAAACCATAAGTTACCGTCTCTGTCAATAATCTGGCAAACTACATTCTCGTACTGTGTTCCCAAAGAACGAACAATCTTTGGGTATTGTTGCTTTTTCGTTTTTGAATTTTCACTATTTGTCGTCTGGTTTGTTGAAGTCTGTCCGTAACAAGATGTAAAAAACATTGATACCAATAGAAAAGAAAAGATTGTTTTTTTTAATATAGTTGTAGTCATTTGAATAAACATTTTTAGAAGGGTTTAATTTTTTTGCATTACAGGTTATCGTTCATATATGCCACTAGCTTTTGGAACTTTGTATTTTGTCGGATGAAAATTTTTTTACCTGTTAAGATTGTTTACCCAATAGCTATCAGGTAAAGTTAATGAGTTGAGGATAAGTTTTGTTGTTCAGCGATATCCGTCAAGCTGAAACAAGACATATCGCTTTTCTAAAGTTAGCGATTGTGTTGATGTTGATCACCATAACTTCAAACCTTTTGCTAGTGTCTCGTTGTTATTTATTTAGAAATGTAAGTATATAGTTTTGTATTTCTTTTTTTTGATTATCATTTGCATTATCGTCCATTTCGTTATGGGTTGTTTTTGTCAACTTTACTATTAAAATCTTATACTTTTTTATTTCTTTTTCTGTAGGTAAAACTCCTTCATCTGCTGGCTGGTCGCTTGAACGTAATGAATAAACTTTAACTTTTTTTGTTTTTGGAAATGACATTCTTCTGTTATCCAAGGTTATTATTTTGTCTACTGTGTTGGGGTATTTTGCTGGGAAAAGTGCAGTCATATCTCCACCGTTTGAATGCCCAATAAGCGTAATATGCTTATAGTTTAAATCTGGATTTGTCTTTTTAAGTTCGTTGATAACAAATAAAATATTGTCTGTACCACGCTCCCAAAAAGGTCGTCTTAAGATTTGTGGGTTTCCTGTTAATGGTAATAAACTATCAGTAGCAAGTTCGTGTTGAATACTTAGAACGAAAAATCCATTTGAGGCTAAAAATTCAGTCAAATATGAATATGCTACATAATCTCCACCTTTATTTTGTCCATAACCGTGACTAAAAATGACAACTTTTTGTTTTCCATTAATATTGGTGTTTGGTTTATAAATGGCAATAGGAATTACTCGTTGTCTATTTGAATCAAACAATGTTAAAGTATCAAGTTTAAATGTTGACTTAGCAGCTTCATAGGGTGAATATTTTGCGTAATAGTCCCAAGTTTCTTTTGTTATGTCAGCAATTATTTTTTCTCCATCTTCAAATTTTTCGGTTGTATTATGCACAAAAATCGAAATAGCGAAATGGTTTCCATTTGGGAGCTTCACAATTCCAATATCATTTATGGCTCCTGTCATACCAGCCTCATTTGTATATGAACTCCCTGTTCTATGAGCAACTTCTGTTTTTATTGGTAATTTTCCTTTAATTCTATTTTGACCTACTGAAGTAGACACCATTGTTTCGAATAGGAATTTTGTGGATTTCTTTGTCAATAGTTTATTTTTTATAAATTCATTTAAAAGTTGATTGGAAAAATTAGGGGTTGTTGTGTTTAAAAACTGTGCATCCCAATTTTGGTGCATACCTTCTTCGTCATTTTGAATGATAAAATCTTGATTATTAATGAAATTTCCTACCATTTTTACACCTCCCACTAATCGTATAAGAATGTCACAGAGATTATTATCGCTATAAATAATCATCCATTCCAAGGCTTCCTTAAGCGTAATGTAAAGGTTACCTTCTGGATATTTTTTTTGAAATGGACTCCAAGTATTTTCAAGAAGTTCACTTTTTTTAATAAAAAGATTCTGTTTTAAGGAAAGTTCGCCTTTGTCAACTTTATTTAAAACAGTTAAGGCAATGTGAAACTTAAAAACACTTATCATAGGATAGTGTTTGTTTCCATTAATACTCAAAGTGTCACCATTTTCTAAATTCAAAATTGAAATGCCTATATCAGCTTTTTTTGTTGAAATGATTTGTTCAATTTTTTCACGAAGTTCAGTTTGCCCAATAACTTGTGTGTAAAAAAATGTAGTAAAAACTAATAGAATTTTTTTTATCATAGGATTAAAGTAGTTTGTTTATTTCAATTTTTCTATATATCGTTTTACTGTCTCGACCTGAATTTAGTTGACTCGTTAATGGAGATAATCTTAAATAATTGGTTAGTGGCTGGCATTTTCATTGTTCTTCAATTACTGAGTTTCCTTCAGATTTGTCGCCTGATGTCCATTTCCAACTTTCGTGAAGTCTAATTTTTCCATTTTCAAGAATTTCAGGTATTGATTTACAAATTCCTGTCATTATTTCACCTTCATTGTTTACTTGGTGGTAACGCATATCTATGTTACCATTCTCATCAACAAGTCCAATTAGATGTCCACTTTTTATTTTACCACCTGAGTATTCAGACATTAAAATGTTTCCTGTTTGCTTATAAATAAAAACA
The DNA here is from genome assembly GCA_943368735.1 of Rhizobium sp. Q54. GTDB lineage: Bacteria > Bacteroidota > Bacteroidia > Chitinophagales > Chitinophagaceae > UBA1930. The sequence goes on from CALRLQ020000003.1 coordinate 462,650, forward strand.
GTTTCATTTGATGTTTCTCCATTTTCTGAATTAACAATAGCTCTGAATATTTTGTTATTATAGTTAATCATACTTTTTTAATTAAGGTCTTGTACATTGTCTAAAACATAACATTGCTCCCATTTTTTCATTCCTATTTTAGGATAATACTCCACAGCTTTTGGTGCCGATAGTAATATCAACTTCGCTCTTGGTGTTTCCAATTTTGTGAGTCTGATTAATTCTTTACCTATTCCCTGTTTTTGGTAGGCTTGGTCTACTGCTAAATCAGATAAATAAGTACAAAATAAATAGTCTGTCAAAGACCTTGCTACACCAAGTAGAACATTGTTTTCACGAGCAGTAATTATTAAATTACCGTGTTCTAGCATTTTCAAAATTCGTTCAGGTTCATCTACAGGTCTTCGTTCCCCCAGCGTAGATTTATTAAGTACATCTATAAACTCTTCTGCTGTTAAATCTTTTTCTATTTGATATGTTATCATTGCTAAAGGATTTAAAGTGATTATTATTTCTTAATTATTTTTTTATAAAAAACATCATCAATAGGATTGGTTATAAAACTTGAGGGTAATTTATTGATGCTGATTGTTTCAAATCCATTTTTTTCATAGAATTTATGGGCTGCTTTAAATTGGCTCATTGTTCCTAAATATATTGTATCAATACTTTGTGAATTGCACCAATCAAAAACTTTATTTAAGAGTAATGAAGCTATCCTATAATCTTTACCTCGATATGCTCTTTTAACAAACATCTTTTTAAGAATTGAAAATTCACCCCCAATTTTTAAAACTCCAATTGTTCCAATTATTTCTTTGTTATGAAGTGAAACCCAATATTTATCGAGTAAAGGGATGCTTCTTTTATTTGGATTTGCAATAGGTAACTCAAATTCTGTTGCTATCGAATCTATCATTTTATCTATTTCAGCTTGGTCAGATTTTTTGTATAAACGAATTTTAATCATATTGTTTGGATATTAATTGTTCGTCTTTACTCTAATGTTGCATTCATCAATAAAGTTGTTGAGCAAGTCAATGTATGAATCAAAGTTTCACATTTTTTGCCAATTATCCACGGACAATTAATTTTCAAATTGTTCATATTATTTCATTACATTTTTTTTAAACTTATCTATATCTTTTAATGTGCCTTCTCTGTAAATTAAGTTCATTTTCAAGCAGAATTTATGTTTTAGAATGGAATTTTATGCTTGCCACTAAGGTTCGGGGCTTTTGCAATGTGGTTGAAGCCGATAGCTATCGGATTAAAAAAATCAACCCGTTACAATAGTTTATCCGATAGCTATCGGGTAAAGTTAATGAGTTAAAATTAAGATTTATTGTTCAGTGATATCCGTCAAGCTGAAACAAGACATATCGCTTTTCTAAAGTTAGTGATTGTGTTGATGTTGATCACCATAAATTCAAACCTCAGTTAACGTTTTTTGCTTTTCTGTTAACGAAGGTGTGAGGTTTGCAGTCATTTTAAATTTACTGAATCAAAAACTCACGAATGGTTTTCAAATATAGTTCGGGTTGCTCAATTGAAATAGAATGCCCAGCATTTGGAATAATTTTCAACTGATGATTTGTAAAGAGTTCTAAATACTCATTCATAAAACCCCACGGCTGATTATCATACTGTCCTCTCATTAGCAAGATAGGAACTTTAGAACCTTTTAGTTTCGGTCTTCTGTCTTGAATTTTGTTGAAACTATGAACTGTCATCACTTGTGCATAAAAACCTCCACCACCTTCTGCTTTCAGTGCTTTTGAAGTATCACTCACTGTTGCTTTGTTCAATTCATTATTAATATAAGTTTGAAAATCGTCTGCTTCTTTATCTGAAGCAAGTTTTTTGCCGAAAGATTTTGCCCAAAATGTAATGGCATTTATTCTACTATTTTTTGATTGTTCATTTGCCTCTCTATTTGAGTAGGGTGGTTTTTTCAAGTTTAAACTATCAGGTGCATTTGTGTTTAATAATTTCTCATGCATTGGTAGAATAGGGCCTGCACCTGTTAAAATAACTTTCTCTACTTTGTTAGGATTATCTGCTATAAATAAAGTAGCAAGAACTGCACCCCAGGATTGACCAATTAAAATTACTTTTTCTGAACCTATTTTCTTTAGTAGTTCTTCCAAATCTTTTTTGTGTCGTTCTGCAGTATATTCATTAATGTTTGATAATCTTTCTGAATGCCCACTACCAATTTGGTCGTATAGAAAAATATCAAAACCGTCTTCTGAAAGTGGTGACAGCATTTTAATATTTCTATCAGAAATAAATCCACCAGGCCCACCTTGCAAATAAATAATAGGAAAAGGTTTCTTTATGCCTTTAGCTGATACCAGCGTATAGGCAATCTTTGAACCTGTCTGCAAGTCCCAATATTGAGTGCCTTTTCGGTTATGCATTTGAGGAACTTCATAACTTCTTGGAATAAAAACTGCAAGTATAAAAGCAACTAAACATAACAGCAAAGCATATTTGATAAATAGGAAGATGTTCTTTCTCATTGGTTGTTATATTTAGTTTCTTGCAGCCGCTTTCAATTTAGCAATGTTCCAATGGATGACTGCTAACCTTCGGAGATTAGCCTTGTGTCAGAATCCAATAACTATCGGGTAAAGTTAATGAGTTGAAATTAAGACTATTTGTTTGACGATATACGTCAAGCTGAGACTACAGATGCCAGCTGTTCTTCAGTTGATGATTGTGTTGAAGTCCGCCAACATAACGCAAAACCTTTTGTTTTATGGGGTGTTTATTTTAATTTATAAATATCATCATAGTTTAAATAATCTGTTCTGCTAATTGTATAAATTGGATTTCCGTTTTCGTCTTTAATAAGTCCAATATTTTCGTTACTTGAATTCGGAAAATATATTTGATATCCTCTTCCGTCTTTTAATTGTATTCCAAAAGTCTCAACAGAATTCTCTATTGCAATTGAGTTTTGGTTATAGTCAAATTGTACTGTCTTACCATCGTTGTCTGTTATTGTAAAACTTTTTGCTTGAAAAAAGATCTCAAATTTTTGTCCAGTTTTGTCAGTTGCTTTCCAAAGTCCACGATATGTTTTTGAGCCACTGCATCCGATTAAAAGCGTCAATAGAAGTACAGCGGACAATTTTTTAAATAATTTCATACCTATCATTTGAATTTTTGCGAATTATTTACGTTTGAAGCTTGGCTTTGTGTCGGAATTTGAAAAGCCATCAGCCCGTTACGATAATTTTTAAAGATATAAAAGTTGAAATTGAGACTATTTGTTTGGCGATATCCGTCAAGCTGAAATTACAGTTGCTAGTTATTCTACAGTTGACGATTGCATTGATGTTCGCTGACATAACGCAAAACCCATGTTTCAAGCTGTTTTTTCGTCAGCTATTCGAAAGGTCGGCAATACATTGTTCCCGAATTTTCCAAAGTTCGTCAAGTGTTAAATTCAGTGCTTCCTGTTTTTCTAGCCAATTGGTCAAATATTGTTTATGGTAATTTATTTTAAAGTCTGCAATTTGGTCTGTCTGAATTTCAGTTTCTTCTATCAGTTCATTTTCAAAGTCGGCTGGCTTTGAAGTTTTATTTGTAAAGTCCAAAATTTGGTTTCCATATTTCAAATAGTTATGAGCTTCTGGAATGTAGTCAAGGTTATGTCGTTTTAGTGTCGCTGATATTTTTGGTGCGTAGCTCGAATTCATTCGGAAAAGTCCTGTGATAAGTTTCAACTCAGTGAAATTATTCTCTTCAGCAAGTCGTTTCAGTAAGGCATGTTTAGTGCTACAAGTTCCGCAATTGTCAGCAAAAACGGTTGTCAAGTCTGCTTTATTTTCATTTCGTCCGTATGCAAGTTTTCTTACGAACTGGGTTGCTTCGCTAAAAGTCGAAATGTTATTAGCTAAAAAATGATTTGAAATTGTTCCAACTGGTTTGATGTCAAAATTTAAACTTTCTGTCATTATTGGTAGGTTTATAAAAAAGCATGTAACAATTAAATTGTTGCTAGAATTTAAAAATTCCTAAAAACAAATTCAACAAATCAACCTCTCTTTTGGTGTTGTTCTGCTACAAATGCTTCAAATTGAAGCAAATTATAGCTGCTTAAATTTTGCTCATTGGTTAAGCCAGCTTTTCGGGCAACTAACACTCCATATTTACAATCCTCATATCCTTCAATGGCATGTGCATCGGGGTTTATAGAAATGAGTACATTTTTTTGAGTAGCTGCTTGTATATGTCTCCAGTCAATATCTAATCTTCTTGGATGAGCATTTAATTCAATCACTACATTATGCTTGGCACAAGCATCAATGATGGTACCATGATTTACTGGATAACCATTTCTACTCAACAATAATCGGCCAGTCATATGACCTAAAATATTGGTAAACGGATTTTGTATGGCATTTAGTAAACGCATCATGGCTTTTTCTTCAGTCATTTTTAAATTAGAATGAATAGAGGCAATCACTACATCGAAACGACGTAAAATTTCGGGTTCGTAATCTAAACTTCCATCTCCTAAAATATCGCTTTCAATACTTTTAAAAATTTTAAAGGGATAAAGTTTTTTATTCAGTTCATCTATCAATGCATTTTGTGCCAATACTTTTTCTACTGGTAAGCCCTGGGCATAACCTGCAGTTTTACTATGATCGCTGATGACTAAATATTCCAATCCTTTATCAATACAACCATGAGCCATTTCTTCAATGGTATTGGCTCCATCGCTCCAATTACTATGGCTATGAATAATGCCTTTTATAGAATTTACTTCAATAACTTTTGGTAATTGATGTTGTAATGCAAGTTCAATAATAGAAGGTTGTTCTCTTTGATAGGCTTCAATGTAACTGCAATGCACATCATCAAAAATAGCTGCTTCACTATCGTAAGGATAACTTGGATCCCAGCCTGTTAATTCAATCCATGCTTGTAAAAAATCACTACTACAACTGGTAACAAATAATTGATTATATACAAAATCTTCGTTGGTAATATAAAATCCAAGTGTAACATTTTCTTTACCACAAAAACTAATATAGCCTTCTTCTTGCTGGGTAATTGTATATCCATTATTGGTGAGGAACGACGTAAGTGTGGTTTCATCTGCAGTGGTTACCCATTCTAATTTTTCTATAATTTCTAATGCTCTTCTAAATGCTCCTGTAATTAAAATAGTATCGTTAGAAAATTCTTGTTGCAGTTTCGTGGTAACATTATTGGCATAGGTTTCAATTTGCTGATACAAATAACTACCCAATGTACCCATGTAAAACTCAATATTTTCTTTTACACTTTGTTGTGTTTTTTCGCCAAAGCCTTTGAATAAGGTTAACCTGTTTTCGTTACAGGCATACAATAATTCACCTAGCGATTCTATTTCCATTTCTAACCAAATGGTAGAAATTTTTTTTGGTCCAATGCCTTTAATGTGCAGCATTTCAATAACACCGGGTGGCGTTTTTAAAATGTATTCGTTTAAAGCAGCTAAGCCTCCGGTATTGAGTTGCTCAATAATTTTTTGCCCAACCGATTCACCAATGCCTTTGATAGAAAAAATTTTATTGGGTTCTACTTTGCTCAATTGCATGGGCAATTTTTCAATAGTATAAGCAGCCGTAGCATAAGATTTTGCTTTAAAACTATTTTCACGATGAATGTCCATAAGTTTCGATAACAAAGAAAAATTGTCGGCAATTGCATCATTGGTCATAAAAAATATTTATAAAATCTGTTGTAATGTTTTAAACGAAGTTGACTTATTTTTTTATTTGTTGCTCACGAATTTGTTGTTTGGTTTATATACTTTGTTTTTACTCAGTACTATTTTTTGAGACCAACAATCTTTGAGCTGTGTAAATGCTGGTTTGTCCACTACAATAATAAGCCAAAAAACAAGCAGTGGCATAGTACACAACATATTCGCCACCAAACAGTTCAATACCCATAATGGTACAAGCAATAGGTGTATTAGTGGCAGCTGCAAATACAGCAATAAAGCCTAAGCCAACTATTAAATCTATTGGAGCACCCAATAAAACAGCAATTGTGTTTCCTAAGGTTGCACCAATAAAAAATAGGGGTGTAACTTCTCCACCTTTAAAGCCCATACCAACAGTTATTGTGGTAAATAATAGTTTCCATAACCAACTAAAATTCGTTGCACCACCTGCGGTAAAACTTGATGTAATGGTGATAGATTGATTATTGCTGCCATTTACTCCCAAGCCTAAATAATCTGTAGTGCCAAGTATATAGGTTAATGCAATAATGATACAACCACCCACAAAAGGAATCAACCATTTTGTAGATATTATTTTATTACTATAATTTTTGATGGTATGCAATAATTGGGTAAAAAAATATGCTGCAAAACCAAATACAATGCCTGCAAGAGCAACTTTAGCCAATAATAAAAAATTGAATCTTAAAAATGAAAGTTGCTCTGTTGCTGATTGAAAATTAATATGATATTCAGTATGTTGTATACCATAAGCAGAACAAGTAATATCTGCAATTACACTTGCTATTAGGCAAGGCAGTAGGGCTTTGTAATTTAATTTACCAATAGTAATTACTTCTAATGCAAAAATTGCTCCTGTAACAGGTGTGCCAAAAACAGCACCAAAGCCAGCAGCAATTCCTGCCAATAGAATAATACGGGTATCGTCTTTGGTAAGTTTTATCCATTTGCCTATGAATGCTGCAATGCTGCCACCCATTTGTATAGCAGTGCCTTCTCTACCTGCAGAGCCTCCAAATAAATGTGTAATAATGGTGGTAAATAAAATCAAAGGCGTCATTCGCAATGGAATTTGTTGCACTGGTTCATGTATAGCTTCAATAATTAAATTGTTGCCAGCTGCTAATTTTGGACCTGCATACTGATACAAAAAATAAATGCCCATACCTGCAAATGGTAATAAGAAAAGTAACCAAGTGTTGGCATGACGTAAAGCTGTTGCTTCATCGAGTAACCATAAAAAAAATGCTACCAATGAACCCGTAATGAATGCAACAGGGAGTACTAAAATAGTCCAATGAAAAATTTGTTGTACTATACCAATTTGCTCAACAGAAGTAGTTTTTTGTTGCATACGATTGGATAAAAGTAAGTGGGAAAAAGGAAAGGGCAAAAGAGAGAAGGGAGAAGATAGTAGGTAGAAGATAGGGGGAGAAGGTAAATGGTGTAAGTCAAAAGTTAAAAGGCAAAACAAAAAATTCCTAACTTAAAACTCATAACACTTAACCTATAACTTATAACTCACAACTCCTAGACTCAATTTCCCCTTATCGCAAAGCCAACAGAATTTCATTTCTATACATTTGCAGCAGTTTAGATATTAGGTTTTTAGCTTTTAAACTTTTAGCTTTTAGTTTTTAAACCTTTATTTTCTAGTTTTTAAATCTCTAGTTTTTAATTTTCATGATATGGCAAAAATCGCAATCAACATAGCAACAGGAAGTTTACAACAGGCAGAAATGATTGTTGGTATAGATTTAGGTACTACCAATAGTTTGGTAGCTATCATTCATCCAGAAAGCAGACAACCCATAGCTTTGAAAGAACATAATACTAGTAGCCTTGTTCCAAGTGTGGTACATTTTAATGAGTTGGGTAATGTAACTGTGGGAGACGCAGCCAAACAATATTTAGAAACCGAACCACAAAACACCATTTTTTCTGCCAAGCGATTAATGGGTAAGAGTTATAACGATGTAAAACAAAATACAGGTTTCTTTTCGTATAAAGTAATTGATGATGATACTGAAAGTTTGGTAAAAGTTCAAGTAGGTAATACTTTTTATTCACCCATCGATTTATCGTCTTTTATCTTAACTGAACTAAAAAACAGAGCTGAACATATTTTAAAAACGCCTGTCACCAAAGCAGTAATAACAGTGCCTGCATATTTTAATGATGCTCAACGTCAGGCAACGAGAGATGCTGGGAAATTAGCAGGGTTAGATGTATTAAGAATTATCAATGAACCCACTGCAGCAAGTTTGGCTTATGGTTTAGGGGTTGATCCAACACAGGAAAAAACCATTGCTGTGTACGATTTAGGTGGTGGTACTTTTGATGTGTCGATTCTTAAAATTGTCAACGGCATTTTTGAAGTATTGAGTACCAATGGCGATACTTATTTAGGTGGCGACGATTTTGATAAAGCTATTGTAGATGAATGGTTGCAACAGTTTACTATTACTAAAGAAGAATTGCAACAAAATAAATCACTTGCTCAAAGCCTGCGTTTACGTGCCGAAGACGCTAAAAAGCATTTGAGCACTCATGATGAATATAGTACTTCTTTAAATGGCGATGTACTTACCATTACTAAAGCAAGATTTGAAACGTTGATTCAACCATTGATAGAAAGAACCATTCAAAGTTGCATCTTGGCATTAAAAGATGCTTCTTTATCTACTACTGATATTGATGAAATAGTTATGGTTGGGGGAAGTACAAGAGTACCTGCTGTAAAAAATGCAGTGAGTACTTTTTTTGGAAAAGCAGTGCATGATGAAGTAAATCCCGATGAAGTAGTTGCTTTAGGTGCAGCTGTACAAGCCGATATTTTGGCAGGAAATAATAAAGATTTTTTATTATTAGATATTACCCCATTGAGTTTAGGTATTGAAACCATGGGTGGCTTAATGGATGTGTTGATTCCACGTAATTCAAAAATTCCATCTAAGGCAGGAAGGCAGTACACCACCTCAAAAGATGGGCAAGGTAGTATGCGTATATCTGTTTTTCAAGGTGAAAGAGATTTGGTAAAAGACAATAGAAAACTGGCTGAATTTAACCTTACCAATATTCCTGGCATGCCAGCAGGTTTACCAAAAGTAGACGTGAATTTTTTAATTAATGCCGATGGAATTTTAACGGTAACAGCAAAAGAATTGAGAAGTGGGGTAGAACAAACCATTGAAGTAAAACCTCAATATGGTTTAACCGATGCAGAAGTAGAACAAATGTTGCTTGATAGTATTCAACATGCTAAAGAAGATATTACAACCAGAGCTTTGGTGGAAGCAAGAACAGAAGGTGAACAAATACTAGACACCACCGAAAAATTTATTACTAAAAATACCGCCTTATTGACTAAAGATGAATTAATGGCTACTGCCGCAGCTATGCAAGCTTTGCAGTTGGCACTAACCATGGAGGATAAAAATTTAATTCAAACCAAAATTGAAGAGCTGAATGAAATCAGTCGTCCTTACGCTGAACGTGCTATGGATGAAGCAGTAAGTGGTGCAATGAAAGGGAAGAAAATTTAGGCATTGTACAGTGGAGAATTGACAGTTTACAATTGAAAATTGAGAGTTGAAAATTGAAAATTTATCTTCAATAGGATTAGCTAATCCTACTGTTCTATAATTTCCCCACAATAAAAAGTATTTTATTTAATTCAAGCTGTAGTTTTACAATAATGGATAAAACTATTAAGCCATACTTTTATTTGTTAAGCTCTGTTGTAGTGGTGTCTACTCTGTACTGTTACAACCCTTTTAATTTATATTTTCTAGCCGATGATTTTTTGCACATTCCTGCAAGTGCAACCAATGTTTGGGTGCAACAAAATTCTTTAAGGCCTATTGGTAATCTCTCTTTGAAGTTGGATTATTTTTTTAGTAACACCCATGCTTTAGGTTTTCATATATCCAATTTGTTTTTGCATATAATTAATACGGTGTTGGTGTATAGTGTGAGTAGACTCATATTTCAGCAATTTGCAAATATTCAAAATGCATATCAATCTATCCTTATAGCAATTTTTTTCTTTAGTTATCCATTTCATAGTGAAGCAGTTTTTTGGATTATTGGAAGAAGTGGTAGTTTGGGTGCTCTATTTTTTTTAGCTGCTTTGTATTGTTGGTTACAGCATCAACAATCTGTTTTATTTAAAATTGGGGTATTTGTTTTTTTTCAGTTGGCATTATTTTCTTATGAATCTTCTTGGGTTTTTCCTATTGTAATTGCACTGTTCATGTATATGCAATGGTCAACTAACAAGCAATACATAAGAACGTTGCTTGGATTTTTTTTGTTGATCATATTTCAGTTGATGCTTCATTTATATATTCGATATGAAGCAACAGGAGAATTCATGAATAAATACGATGCCAATAGTTTTGTTCAATTGAATATTCGATTATTGGCAGAAAATTTTTTTAGATTATTTGCAAGAACTTTAGTGCCTCCTTTGTTTAGTAATACTCTTTTTATTAGCATATTTTTCTTGGCAATTTTCATCATTACATGGATGGTTCTGTTAATGTTTCGTACAAAAAAAATGAATCGTTTTTATGTTGTATTAACTCTAGTTTGGTTGTTTAGTTATTTGCCCTATTTATCTATTGGTATTGATACACATGGGGTTGAAGGAGAACGTTATTTGTATTTGCCTTCTATATTTTTTTGCATTTGGTTGGTGTATTTATTGCATCAGTTGTTATCTTCAAAAGCAACTATTATTGCTGTGCTTTTTGTTTGTACAGTCAATGTTTTCTTTTTGCAAAATGCCCGAAATTATTATACAAAAGCAGGAACAATAACCAAATTAACCATTGAACAAATCAATCAATTGCCCCATAAACAAAGAATTTTCTTTTACCAACTTCCTCAATACAATAAAGGTGCAGTAGTATTTAGAACAGGGTTAGAAGATGCAGTTAAATGGTTGGGCAAGAAAAGTGAGCAGCAATTAATTGTAATTAGAAAAGATGATAGCGATGAAGTGCCAAAACAAAATCATTATAACTTTTTTACTGTTCAATTCAATGAAAAAATAGACATACCAAGTATTTCAAGCATTTTAATACCCGATACTTCATTTAGAAAAAATTATATTGAAAAAGATACGCTTCAACTTTTCTTTAACCCATCTACCGATGCCTGGTTTCAATATTCAGATACTAGTTTAACTATTCAGCATTAAGTAGTTTTCATTAAGTCGTAAAAACGATTCATGTATTTACCAAATACATCAAACTCAATATTTACGCTATTGCCCACTTCTACAAATTGAATATTAGTATGTGTATAGGTGTAAGGAATAATGGCTACCGAGAAGTTGGTTTTGGTTACATTAAAACAAGTTAGGCTAGTGCCATTAATACAAATAGAGCCTTTTTCAATAAGTAATGGTGCAAATTGTTCATTAAACTCGAAACTGTATAACCAACTTCCGATTTCATCTTTTTTCAAAATACAAGTTGCAGTGGCATCTACATGTCCTTGTACAAAATGACCATCAATTCTACTATTGGCTAATAAACATCTTTCAATATTTACAACATCATTTATTTTCCAACTACCAGCATTTGTTTTTTGTAAGGTTTCTTGAATAGCGGTAAGTGAATGTGTGCCATTCATAATTTTTTCAACGGTTAAGCAAATGCCATTGTGTGCAACACTTTGATCTACTTTTAAATCGTTGCTAATAAGGCTTTGAATAGTAAAAGTTACATTAGTTCCTTTATTTTCAATATGAGTGATAATGCCTGTTGTTTCAATAATTCCTGTAAACATAATGCGTATAGTTATTTTAATTTTTAAACGAACTATTTATTTGTATCAATTGAAAAATACTTAATCTTGTTTTAAATATCTTGTATTGAATACCAACAAATACATATTACTTCTGTTCATTTTAGCAATTGCAAATGTAGTATTATACTGGCCGGGCAATATGTATTTTTTGAACGATGATTTGGTGCATATTCCTTTAACCGATGATGGCGTTTTGTTTCAGCAAAGATCCATCAGGCCTATACATGAATTGTTGGTGAGGTTTGATTTATACTTATGGGGAAAAAATGCTACTGGCTTTCATATTTCAGCTTTATTGCTGCATTCAATTGTAACCGTACAATTGTATTATTTAACTAAAGCTATACAGTTAAAATATTTTAAAGTAAATATAGCAACTGCACAACAAACCGCTTTATTGGCTTGTTGTTTATTTTTATTGTATCCTCAACATGCCGAATCGTTGGCTTGGATTTTAGGACGTACGCCAACATTAGCTGCTATCTTTTTTATGGCAATGTTGCAATTATTTATGCAAAGTTTGTTTAGTGTAAAAACTTATTTATTAGCATTCATTTTGTTTTCGCTTACCTTATTTACATACGAACAAAGCATACTTTTTCCATTCATATTTTTTGTGTTGGCTTATGCCGAAAAAAACAAGCAACAACAAAAATCTATTTTATTATTTGCAATTACTATAAGCATTGCAGCAGTGGTATACATTATTGCTCGCAAGCTGATTACTACAGAGATTGTAGGTGTTTACGAAGGTGGTAATTTTAGTAAGCTAATGGTATTAATAGCTAATGCAATTAGAATACTCTATAGATTGTTTTTGAACCCTGCAACAATAAAAGTCTTTTCATTTTTTGTAGGCTTTGTTACAATATTTTTTATTGTATTAGCTTGGTTACATAAAAAAGAATGGATAAATAAAAAATGGTTGTTGTTTGTAGTTGTAATGGGGGTAATAATTACTCCAATTGTTTCACTTGGAGTTACTGTACGTTCGTTTGAATCTGGACGATATTTATATTTTCCTTCTTTATTTTTAGTAATCGGATTGGCTATTTACTGTCAACAGCATCAGAAACTTTATCCTAAATTGATGAAAGTTTGTTTAATGATACTTTGTTTGTATTGGAGTTGGGGTAAATATCAATCTTCCATAGCATTTCAAAATGCATCTAGTTATACTCAATCTGTTCATACAAATATTCAACAACATTTTACACGAACGCCTAACGATACATTAACTATAGATACACTCCGGTTAACAGTACATCGACTACCTGTTTTTAGAATGGGTTTTAAATCTGGTGTTCATTGGTTATATCCAACAATCGATACCCAAAAAATTAAAGTGAATTTTTACAGAGATGAGTTTTTAGAAGATGAAAAATAGAGTTGATGCATCGTTAACTTTTTCCTTTAAGTTTTGCTACTATTTCGATTTCTCTAATTATCAACTTTATAAACAAGTAGGATATTCAAGTTAAATGTGCTTAGTTTAATTTGAATAGATTGTCCCCTTTTTTTGAAACGTAAAGATATTTATTAGAAAAAAAATCCTAATAGCTTTACTTCCTTAGGAATTTTTATAATTCCTCATTTTTTGTATTGCCTAAATATTGCTTGTATGAGAAAAAACCTCAATTCTGTTGGTATACTAATTATTCATCAACTTAGACATATTCAATTGGTCGTTTCTCAATCAGGGTAAATGTATTATGTATTATAAATCTTGTCAATAATAAAAATACTCATTTACAAAAACTCTATTTATTAAAATTAAAATTTGAAAATTATGAAAAAGTTTTACCTTTTTCTCCTTCTAGCTTTTATAAATATTTCGGCTAATGCGGTTACCAAAACTTGGGCTCTTGCTGGAAATGGAAGTTGGAATACTCCTGCTAATTGGACTCCCTCTGGAGTGCCAAACGTTGCTGATGATGTTGTATTTGCCAACTCTGCTGCAGTAATAGTTACGTTAGACTTCACCACGTCTATAACGATTAATTCTCTTTCAATTAATGGTACAGCAAATGTTACATTTAATACAGATGCCGACCGTACTATTAATTTAGGAGGTGCAGGTACAAGCGGTACTGCATTATTTGTTGCAGCTAGTAGAGCTTTTGTATTAAATGCAACTGTAAACAATTTTGGTATTAAAATCAATATTCCAGTGAGCTATACAGCAACTATTAATGGAGCAGTTAACTTAGATGCATTCGCAGCTGGCAGTACTGGACAAACCAATCAGTTAAGAGGAACTGAAGCAAACAGTATTCAAGTAAATAGTGGAGGAGCGATTAATGTTAATTCTAATAATTCAGGTTCTCCATTTGGTGATTATACTGGAACAAACAATATTGTTGTTTTTAATAGTGGGGGCAGATTTACATATTACGCTGGAGCAAATCCTTTCGGGAGTACATCTGGCGAAGGAATTACTCAGTTTAAAGCTGGTAGTATTTATTCTTGTTTTGGAGGTAGTACATTGAGCATGGCTGGTAGAATTTATTCAACAGTTGTTCTCACAAGTGCAGGAACTTATAATAGTTCTACAAACACTTCCGATATCACCACCACTATTGATTCATTAATTATAAACTCTGCTACTTTAAATTTATCTGCATCAGGAAATGCTTCTCCAAGTTTTTCAATTAATAATATTTGTCTTGGTTTAACTGGTACAGGTACAAGCATTTTAACATTAGGTAGTTCTACAACTCTTAGTAATTCAACTTCTTATTCAATTAGTGGAAATATTCTTGTGGGCAATAATACAAGTGCTACTTCTACTTTAAATTTTGGACAAAATTCTGGTACAGGCTCATCTTCCACAAATATTACGTTTACAGGTATAGGTAAATCTTTAGATATTGGAACTACAGGCACAAGAAATATTAATCAATCTGATGTTTCAGGAGCTTCTTATTCTACCAATTATATTATTGCACCCAATGCAAGTTTTAGTTTTAATAGAAACTTAAATCTTGCAACAGCAAATACAAGTTCTACTATGACTGTTCAACCTTTGGGTGTATTAGCAGTTGGTGCTGGTGCTACGTTAACTTCTAATGGAAAATTAACAATTGAATCCAATTCAACTGGTATTGGCAGAATTGCTAATTCTGCAGGAAATATTTCTGGCGATGTAACCGTTCAGCGTTATATACCGGGAGGTCGTCGTACCACACGTTTTTTAGGTCATCCATTTAGCAATACATTGGATATGAGTAGTTTGATAGATGATATTTATATTACAGGTTCAGGTGCAGGTTTTGACGCAACAGCCACCAATAGCCCATCAGCATTTTGGTTTAGTAATCCAAGTACATGGACAGCTTTCACTTCAACTTCAGATGCAAGTTGGTCACAATATAGAGGTATTAGAGTATTGGTTCGTGGCGATAGAAATCAACCCACCGCTTTAACAGGCGGAAATCCTTCTCCTAATCCAGTTACTTTAGATATGACTGGTACTTTAAATACAGGTGCACAAAATGTTGTATTACCTGCAGGTTTTAGTGTGGTAAGTAATCCTTATCCTTCTCCAGTAAATGTAGGAGCAAGATTAAATGCAACAACAAATATTGGTACACAATTTTGGTTTTGGGATGCCAATGCTGGCCCAACAGCAGGTGCATATAGAACCAAAGTAATAGGCAGTGCTGCAACCATACCAATGAATGGAGCATTTGTTGTAGAACCAACTGCACCAACAACTATCAATTTTGTGGAAGCAGATAAAGTGGCAACTGATTCATCTAATTTATTTAGAACAAGCAACCAATCTGGTTTATTAGAATTACAAGTATTGTATAATAATTACCCTGCTGATTATTTATATGTTCGTTTTAACAATAGTGCAAACGATCAAAAAGATATGTTGGATGGTGGTAAACTATTGAACCCAGAGGTGAATTTTTATACTCTAAGTGCCGATAACCAAAAACTAAGTTTAGATACAAGAGTATTCAGTAACAATAAAATTATACCCTTAGGTTTCACTGCAACAGCAGCTAACACTTTCACTATTAAAGCAGCCGATTTAGGTATTGCCGAAGAAGTATATCTAAAAGATAAATTATTAAATGTTGAGACTAAGTTAGATGCAACAACTACTTATACATTTAGTGTAGATCCTGCAAATTCAGCAACAGTTGGAGAAAATCGTTTTGAATTGGTATTCAGAACCTCAGCAGCATTACCAACCACGTTTATAAACGTAGCAGCACAACAAAAAGGTGCAGCTATTGAAGTAAGCTTCAATACAGCGAATGAAACAAACATGCATAGCTACGAAGTAGAAGAAAGCAAAGATGGCAGCAGCTTTACCAAAGGCACAACACTAGAAGCCAAAAATGCAACAACAAACAATTATAGTTGGTTAGATGTAAACATCCACAATGGCAACAATTACTACCGAGTAAAAGCTATTGAAAAAAATGGAGCAGTAAAATACAGTCAGGTAGTAAGAGTAAATATTGGAACAAAGCGTTCGGAGTTTACCGTATATCCAAATCCTGTAAAAGGCGGAACCATTAACTTACAATTGACAGATATAGAAAAAGGCGTTTACACAGTAAAAGTAGTAAACAATTTAGGACAAGAAATTGCAACAAGAGTATTGAACCACAATGGAGGCAGTGCAACACAAGCCATTAGCATAGGTAATGCCCCAACAGGTAAATACAATATGGTAATTACTAATGGCACTACATCAGTAACCAGAACGGTGATTGTGGAATAAAAAAGTTTAATAGTTTAGGAGTTCATAAGTTTAAATTGAACTCCTAAACTATTAAAACTGTAAACTAAATCTTCCTAGTCCCCCTTTAGGGGATAGGGGCAAAACTAAAAATCATGAAACTAAAAACCAATCAGCTAATTAGCTACTTCATACTACTTTGTATACTATTTATACTTCCTACTTTTCTACATGCCCAACCGGTGTTTGATGATGATGTAAACGATGTGCCAGTTGATGGAGGCTTATCTCTATTAGTAGCAGCAGGTATTGGCTATGGTGCAAATAAAATGAGGGATAAAAAAAATACTAACATCTAGTATTTAGCATTGGATCTCAGTATTTTTAAAAGTAATCTCTGAATTATTCAAATAAAAAAAGGATTTCAGTTTGAAATCCTTTTTTTATTTGTGCCCCGGAACGGAGTTGAACCGTTACGACCGTTGCGGGTCACAGGATTTTAAGTCCTGCGTGTCTACCAATTCCACCACCGGGGCAACATTTCACTAAGTGAAAAAAAAGTCCCGATACTTAAAAGTTCAGGACTTTTTTTGAGCGGAAGACCGGGCTCGAACCGGCCACCCCGACCTTGGCAAGGTCGTGCTCTACCAAATGAGCTACTTCCGCAAAACTGTTAAGAACTATTTCCTTTTAACTGTATATTTCGTTATTGGGAGTGCAAAAATAGATATCTAAAGTTCTCAACAAAATTTTTTTTCAAAAATTTTATTTGTACTCAGGTGTGTACTTGGTACTTCCCTGAATTTCAATATCTGGTGTGCCTTTGTAACGCTCATTGTACAATCTAAAACAACCAGCATTTATAAAAGCTAAAATGCAAAAAATTTGTAAGTAAAATAAAAAACGAGAAGAGTTAACCCAGTTTTTGGTAAAATCTTTTTCGCTATTATCTTCAACATGTTCTAAGTGCTGTGCCATATTATTTTTTTATTCTGCTGCAAAAATAGGGATGCAAATCAATTAATCAATTCATTTTATATCTATTCAGCAATAATTTTTTTCTACATCTTATTTTTTCAATCTATAAAAATTAACAAGTTTTATAAAAAAGCTATGGTAACTGAATTTTCAATTTTGCCTTTATTCAATTATGTTTGCCACTCTCTAAAAAACCAAAACAAATGAATTTTAAAAAAACAAACAATATTGTAGGTTGGTTAGTAACATTGATTGCTTGCAGTACATACATTCTGACTGCAGAAGCTGGAGGAAGTTTATGGGATTGTGGTGAGTTTGTAAGTAGTTGTTTTAAACTACAAATTCCACATCCTCCTGGAGCACCCATGTTTGTATTAATAGGTCGCTTCTTTATTATTCTTTTTGGCGATGATCCTTTAACTGCTGCTAAAGCAGTGAACATTATGAGTGCATTGGCCAGTGGATTTACCATATTGTTTTTATTTTGGACTATTACTCACTTTGCTAGAAGAATTGTACACACCGATACTTCTAAAGAGTTAACTGCTACTCAATTGTGGAGCATTATGGGTGCTGGTATTGTAGGTGCATTGGCTTATACATTTAGCGATAGTTTTTGGTACAGTGCTGTTGAAGGTGAAGTATATGCATTGAGTTCTTTTTTTACTGCTTTAGTATTTTGGGCAATATTGAAATGGGAGCATGAAGCAGATCAAAAAGGATCTGATAGATGGATTGTATTCATCTTCTTTATGATGGGTTTATCAATTGGAGTTCACTTACTAAACTTATTAACGATTCCAGCTATCGTAATGGTGTACTATTTACGTAAGCAAGACACTTTTAATTATGCACTCATTCGTAAGTTCTTTATTAGAATACTAGGTGTTGGTGGTGTAGTTGGTTTTATTGGTGCATTAGTTGTAGCCAATGGAGAAGCTACGGAAAGGGTACCAATGGATGGAACTATTGCTGCATTGGTTTTGTTTGGAGCATTAATTGGCATTGGGTTATTGTTCTTAATTGAAGGTGTAAATGATAAGAAGAAAAACTACTTCGGTGGAATGTACATTTTCTTTTTAATAGGTTGTGTTATTACAGGAGTTGTACAAGTAGGGGTAATTCAATATTCAGTAAAATTAGCTGGTTCATTTGATAGATATTTTGTGAACGGTTTTGGTTTGCCATTCTTTAGTGGATTTACTTTCTTCTTTGTTCTATTAGCAGCATTCATCTGGTATGGGTTACAATTAGCAGCAAAAAAAGGTTGGTATTATTTACGTTTAAGTATTTGGTGTTTTGCGTTTATGTTAATTGGTTATAGTACTTATTTAACCACAATGATTAGAAGTAGTGCCGATCCTTCTGTTGATATGTACAATGTAGATAATCCTATGAGTTTGGTGGGCTATTTAGGTCGTGAACAATACGGGGATTTTCCAATTTTATACGGACAAAAATTTACAGCTTCTCCCATAGATATTAAAGAAACTGGTGCTAAATATCAAAAAGGCAAAACTAATTATATAGAAATAGGCAAAGACTTTAAGTATTTGTATAGTGCTGATGAGAAAATGGTTTTCCCTCGTGTTTGGGATGCAAGCAACGATCAATCTCATGCCGATTATTATGCCAATTTTTTAGGTATAGGAAAAAATCAAGATGGTAGTTATGATAAAGTACCTAATCAAATTGATAATATTCATTTCTTAATGGGTTATCAAATTAATTTCATGTACTTCAGGTATTTTATGTGGAATTTTTCTGGTAAACAAAACGATGTACAAGGAACATATCAAGGAAATATTAGAGATGGTAACTGGATTACAGGTATTAATTTTCTTGATAATTTACGTTTAGGAGAGCAAAGTAAATTACCCGATAGTTTAGCCAATAATAAAGCACACAATAAACTTTTTGCATTACCATTTATTTTAGGATTGATTGGTTTATTCTATCATTTTAAAAAGAAGGGTGGCGATGCATTTGTAAACTTTTTATTGTTCTTCTTTACAGGTTTTGCTATTGTAATTTATTTAAATCAAGCAGGCAACCAACCTCGTGAACGTGATTATGCTTATGTAGGTAGTTTTTATGCATTTGCTGTATGGATTGGTTTAGGGGTATTACAAGTTAAAGATTGGTTGGCAAAAGTTGCAGGTCAAAATATGGCTCCTGCGTTAGCAACAACATTATGCTTATTGGCAGTGCCTGTTTTAATGGCTCAACAAGAGTGGGATGACCATGACAGAAGCAAGAAAGTAATTGCTAGAGATTTGGCGAAAGATTATTTAGAAAGTTGTGCACCCAATGCCATTTTATTTTCATTTGGCGATAATGATACTTATCCATTGTGGTATGCTCAAGAAGTAGAAGGTATTCGTCCAGATATTAGAGTTATCAATTATAGCTTACTGGGTATCGATTGGTATATCAACCAATTACGTTACAAAGTAAATAATAGCGATGCTATAGATGTAATTTGGACAGCCGACCAAATTGAAGGTCGTAAAAGAGATTATGTATCTTATCAACCCAATACAAACTTCCCAGATAATGCTTACTACGATTTGTACGATGTAATGAAGAGTTATGTTGGTGTAGATAAGCCAGAATATATGGACAATTCAAGAGGAGAAGCTACCAATACTTACCCTGTTAAAAAAGTTTCTATTCCGGTAGATAAAGCTTTGGTGTTAAAGAATGGAACTGTAACTGCAACAGATTCTGTATTAAATGAAGTAAGATTTGATATTCCTAAAAATCGTTTATTTAAAAATGATTTAGCAGTATTAAATATTATTGCTGCCAATAAATGGAATCGTCCTATTTACTTTACTTCACCATATCAAGTTGGTTTGGGCTTCGATAGGTTTTTACGTATGGATGGTTTAGCACATAGATTGGTACCTGTTGAAAATACCACTGTACCAGTAGCAGGTGAAGCTCCATTTGTAAATACCGATTGGGCATTTGGCAAAATGATGAAAACTTTTGCATCGGGCAATGCCGATTTACCAGGTGTATATTTTGATGAAGAAAACAAACGTCATTTAAATGGCATCAGAGATGCTTATAGCGATTTGGCTTTTGATTTAATTAATAAAGGCAGAAAAGAAGATGCTAAAACAGCTTTAAGAAAAGCCGATAAAATGATTCTGGAAGAAAACTTTGCTTATGGTCAAGTAAGTAGAGGAAATTATTATAACAGAACGTCACTTCGTTTTTTAAGTGCTTGTTATGCTGCCGATGAAAAAGAATTAGCAGCCAAAGTTTTAAAAGGTTTGAAGAAAGATTTAGAGCAACAGCAAGACTATTATGTTTCATTAGGTAAAGGAAGCGACAAACTAAACAGAGCAGAATATGATAAGTTGATGAAAGAATATGTATTCCGTTATAATTCAGCTAGAACAAGACAAGATCAAGTTAATGCTGATGTTATGTTAGAGAGTCGTTTAACTGGTTCTCATCAAACAAACATGATGAATGATATTAGAATGAGTTATAGTATGTTAATGGAGTTGGAGCAAATGGTACAATTAAACAATCCTTCAAAAGCAGCTTCACCTGAAACTACAATTAAAGATTCACCAATGATTACACCTCGATAATTGAATTATTCTTCATATCGAAATATCCTGTTCAAATTAAATATGGACAGGATATTTTTTTGCCTGAACTTTATAATGTTGTAGTTTGTATAATTGTTAATTAGTTGTTTGATGTATTTTCTAATAAATCAATTAACTACTGAACTAATAAACTATTTAAACATTTATACCAGTTAACGAATTAACAAATAAACTAAACTAGTGAACTAAATGATAGGTAACCGATTCATACAATTCAATCCAAATGAAAATAGCAAAAGCAAGTTTGAGCAAATGCTTGATATTTTCATGCAATTACTTACATACACCAATGGCGATGCAAGTGAAGCTTTAAGTTGGATGAACGAGTTGGATAAAAAATACCAATTTACCACCAGTGAATATGGTATGGGCGATTTTATTCAGGATTTAAAAGACAATGGTTATTTGAATGAAAATCCGGTGGATGGTTCAATGAATATTACAGGTAAGAGTGAGCAAACCATTCGTAAAAAAAGCCTAGAAGAAATTTTTGGCAAGCTGAAGAAAACCAAGCAAGGCAATCATCAAACATTTAAACATGGACAAGGTGATGAAGTGAGTCCTGATACCAGAAGTTTTCAGTTTGGGGATATGCTAGAACAAATAGACTTTACTGAAAGTATTCGTAATGCACAAATCAATCATGGTATAGATTCTTTTAGTATGAAGGAAGATGATTTGCAAATAAGAGAAACTGATTTTAAATCGCAAACATCAACCGTATTAATGATTGATATTTCTCACTCCATGATTTTGTATGGTGAAGATAGAATTACACCAGCCAAAAAAGTTGCGATGGCATTGAGTGAATTAATTACTACCAAGTATCCAAAAGACACTTTAGATATTGTTGTATTTGGTAACGATGCTTGGCAAATAGAAATTAAAGATTTACCTTATTTGCAAGTAGGGCCATATCATACCAACACAGTTGCAGGATTAGAATTAGCGATGGATATTTTAAGAAGAAGAAAGAATAGCAATAAGCAAATTTTTATGATTACCGATGGTAAACCCACTTGTTTAAAAATAGGAGGGAAGTATTATAAAAACAGTTTCGGTTTAGATAGAAAAGTCGTAAACCGTTGTATTAACCTAGCGGCACAATGCAAGAAGTTGAAAATACCCATCACCACTTTTATGATAGCTAGCGATCCCTACTTACAAAGCTTTGTACAAGAGTTTACTGAGATGAATAATGGTAAAGCCTTTTTTGCAAGTTTAGATAAACTAGGAGCATTTATTTTCAAAGATTTTGAAAGTGGTAAACGAAAAACGGTGTATTAATCTTGTTGGTAACTTGCTTTCACAAAGAGTATTTCTTACCATAAAGGCAATGTGGTAAAAAACAGTCGGTAAAATCCTCTGTAATATAATGCCAGATTAATTTTATCGAAAAGCAGTGAAAGCACTTTCACTGCTTTTCTTTGTGTATGAAAAAAAGCAATAAAAAAGAAAGCGAAGCTTTCTCACTTAGTGTTCTTCGTGCCTTTGTGGTAAAAATAGATTGTATGTCTCAAAAGTTTTTAAAATTGAATTGTGTTATTCACAAGTTGTAGCTACAATCAATTACAAAAATTAAACAAGTAACTATTCTAGTATTTTCTTAGTTTTAAAAGAATAATTTCTTTGCGATACATAACTAAAAGCAATTACAAAAACCGAGGTTAGAATTTTAGCTAATGGTCCATTAATACCAAATATTTCTACAAATAATTTTAAGAAAAAATAGTTTAATCCTATTGCTCCACACACTACCACAAAATATCTAAACAACTGAATTCTTTTTTTTAGATTCGATTCTTGAAAAACAACATATCTACTCAAATAGAAGCCAATAGGAAAACAAATCCAAAATGCAAATAAAAAATCGGCAGCAATATGTCTCGATAATGCAAAGTTTTCTGTTATTTGAACGGTTTTATTAGTAAATATATAGTGAAAAGCTACAAAGTACAATACAATACCTAGCGTAGTATTAAATCCTCCACAAGCAGCATACCTAAAGGTTTGTAGCGGCATAATGCGTTTAAAAATGGGATAAAAAAAATCTACCACACCTAAAATTAAACTTCTAATGGTATTGTGAACTTTCCTCATAAAATTGAAGCGGCGAAGATAGGATGTTATTGGTTAGATTTGCAGCCACAAAAATGTTAAGATACATGAGCGTTATTGAACAAATAAAGGTTTCGGCAGCAAATGCAATTGCAAAATTGTATGCAACAGAGATGGGTGCAGCACAAATTTTAGTGAATGCAACTAAGCCAGAGTTTGAAGGTGATTATACAGTGGTAATATTTGCATTTGTAAAACAATTAAAAAAATCGCCAGATGTGTTGGGTGCCGAATTAGGTGAGTATTTAGTAGCCAATCATAGTGAATTGTTTAGTGCATACAATGTAATTAAAGGTTTTTTAAACTTAAGCATCAACAATGCAGTTTGGTTAAATTTTGTTCATCAACAACATAACAATAGTGATTATGGTATTGCTGGTAAAAATGGCAATAAGGTAATGGTAGAATATTCATCACCCAATACTAACAAACCTTTACACTTGGGGCATTTAAGAAATAATTTTTTGGGTTGGAGTACGGCTGAAATTTTAAAAGCCAATGGTAATGAGGTGGTAAAAACCTGCATTGTAAACGATAGAGGTATACACATTTGTAAGAGTATGATTGCTTGGCAATTATTTGGCAATGGTGCAACACCTGAAAGTACCCAAAAAAAAGGCGACCATTTGGTAGGTGATTATTATGTACAGTTTAATGATGAATTAAAGAAACAAATTGAAACTTTAATTGCTGCTGGCAAAACCAAAGAGGAAGCAGAAAAAGAAGCTCCAATAATGAAAGCAACGCAACAAATGTTGTTGGATTGGGAAGCCGGCAAACCTGAAGTAATAGAACTATGGAAAACCATGAACAGCTGGGTATATGCTGGTTTTGACGAAACCTATAAAAATATTGGAAGCGATTTTGATAAAGTATATTATGAAAGTAATACTTATTTATTAGGGAAAGATTTAGTAGAAAAAGGCCTTGCTAAAAATGTATTTTATAAAAAGGATGACGGAAGTGTATGGATAGATTTAACTGCCGATGGATTGGATGAAAAAATTGTACAAAGAAGAGATGGAACATCAGTTTATATAACTCAGGATATTGGTTTGGCAGAACAACGTTATGAAGAATATAAAGCCAATGAAAGTATTTATGTAATTGGCGATGAGCAGAACTACCACATGAAAGTGTTGAAGTTAATTTGCCAAAAATTAGGATTACCAAGTGCCGATGGAATTTATCATTTAAGTTATGGCATGGTGGAATTGCCTACTGGAAAAATGAAAAGTCGTGAAGGGACTGTGGTTGATGCAGATGAATTGGTAGCCGAAATGATTGCCATTTCTAAACAAAAAACAGAAGAATTAGGTAAGGTGAAAGACTTTACAGAAACAGAACTAATTGAATTGTATAATACCATTGGATTAGGTGCATTGAAATTCTTTTTATTAAGAGTTGATCCTAAGAAAAAGATGATTTTTAATCCGGAAGAAAGTATCGATTTTCATGGTTTTACTGGTCCGTTTATACAATACACCCATGCTAGGATTAAGAGTATTTTGAGGAAGGCAGAAGTGGAGAGCAATAGGGTAGAAGGTGAAGGGCAAAAGGTAGCAGCTAATACAGCCGATTTATTAAAATTAGAGAAAGAAGTGATTAAGCATATTGAGTTATTTCCTGCAACTATTGCAGAAGCTGCTCAAGAACACGACCCTAGTAAAGTGGCAATTTATATTTTTAATTTAGCTCAATTATTTAATTCATTTTATGCACAGCATTCTATAGCCAATGCAGAAAGTGAAGAAAAGAAAATACTGCGTTTACAAATTGCAGCATTGAGTGCACAAGTAATAAAAACAGGTATGAAAGTGTTGGGAATTGAAGTGCCTGAGAGAATGTAATGTTTAATTAATCATTTGAAATTGCTGATTTGAAATTTGAAATTGCATTTGAAGATTAATAACAACCATTACATTTGCATAACTAGTTAAGTAATTAACTTTTTTAGTTAGCCCACGTGTTGAAATTGGTAGACAAGCCACCTTGAGGTGGTGGTATTCGCAAGGATGTGCTGGTTCGAATCCAGTCGTGGGCACAAATATTTTACAAAATAACGATGGTCGTAGAAATTAATATTCTGTGACCATCATTACTTAATTTATCAAGAGCCTTTCTGTTTTCACCTCTACTCCATTATTGAACTGAAGGAAATATACTCCTTTGCTAAATCTACTTACATCAACTTTTTCGATACCATACTGTACACTCCCTAAGTTGATAATATCTAATACCTGACCTATTGTATTTTTAATTGTAACTGTTGAATTAAGCTTTTGGGGTTGTGCATAACTTAATTGAAGTATTCCTTTTGCAGGGTTTGGACGTAATTGAATTGATAAATTTTTAATACTTCCAATAATTTGTTCTCTTGTATTAAATTCTAATACGAATCTTTGTTTACTCTGTGAAGCTAGTGCAGAAGTTATCTCAAATTTATATTCTGTATCGTCTAACAACTCTCTTACAATTCCTGTCATATTATCCCTTAAAAAAATTCTGTTTCCTCCTGTTAGTTCATTCAGTATTTTAAATTTAATGGTATACACCCCAAGTCTTAATGTACTTAAACCCAATTGTATCTTACGACTTTCCACCTGCCAATCTTCCAGTTTTCTACCATGATAAATGCTATATTGCATTTGTTCATCATCCAATACAAATAAATCATGCAATGAAGAAGCAATATTTTGAGCATCATAATGAATATCATAAGCATCAGTAGCTGGATCATCTCCAAAACGAATAATTATTTCATCCTCAGCATTTGCGACTTGATTAAGCAACTTTAAACTAAACCTATTATGAATATTGTTTTGTTCCCTAAACATGGTAATAGGTTGAACATTGCTTACCTTATCTGTTTCATGCCATCTTAAACTAGCACCTGTTGCATTCGCTCTTACAAAGAAAGCACCTCCTAGTTCTACAATACTACTGCCTCCATTAGTACTGCTGCCATTTATCCAACTTGCATAACTACTGTTGCTTGGTCTATAAATATAAATAGCATTATTTACATTAGTTTTAGTGACTGTAGTCCAATCTATATTGCTTGGATATGGATTACTTATTAAATTCCACCCCTTCGATGAATTTGTAAAATCTAAAAGTTGAGTAAAATCACCTTGACGCAAGAGACCTGTCATATCAATTATAGCAGAGTCTGGCGTATACACACCTCCTGTTAATGAGCCAGGTTGACCTTTTGAGCCCCTTACCAATACACGTACTCCTTTACCTGCTGCTATAGTACTTACTGTATTGCCACTTTCAAACGCCGTCCAACCATTGTCATTTATCGAAGCATCTCCATTCGCTTCATTAAACGTAAAAGCAGAAGGGCTATTGGTTGCTGTTACAGTAAATGCATTTGCATTACCACCAGTAATAGATCCTGTTATATCTATATCGTCGGTCAACTCTGTAAGGTTCATAGGCAATAAAAAAGGATGACCGAGAAACCGATACTTTCTATATAAACCTTGTATATAACGCTGTACAGTTACATTGCCACTAATATAATTACCAAAACTGTTACCTGTTGCAACACGAGCTGTACTTGCAGCATTGCTTACCATTACTAAATTATTGCCTGTAAAAAATGTACCTGTTGTTGGGGTCAGTGTTCCTGTTATTGCTAAAGACCCATCTAAATACACACCCATGCTGTTATTTATAGTAAGATTCTTGATAGTGTTATTTAAAAAAGCACTACCACGTAGTATTTGAACAGACGTGCCATTTAGTTCAATCGTTCCAGATTCTGCTGAAATAGTACCAGCATTATCAATCGTAGAGGCAATTTTTAGGGTGCCCGTTATGGTTATGGATGCACTGGATTGTACCCTCAAATTAACAATACTATGCGTACCAGAAACAATTACAGGCATATTGTTTGCACCAGTAGGAATAACAACAACATCTGTTGCTGTTGGCACTGTACCTAAACTCCAATTGGTTGATGTTCCAAAATCGTTACTTGTTGCACCTATCCATGTGTTGGTATTATAACAAGCATCTCGTGCAATAGAATAACAGAGACCACCTAAGCTTGAACTACAAAAATCATTGGTACAACTATTTGCATCATTACAATTTCTCACTGGACCGGATGCACAAACTCCATTACTACAAACATCATTTATCGTACAAGCGTTACCATCACTGCAACTATTGGTATTATTAAAACTAATACAGTTACCTGTATTAATATCACAAGTTTCTGTAGTACAAACATTATTATCTGAAGCACATATTTTAGGAGTGCCAACACAAAAATCATTTACACAAACATCATTTTCTGTACAAAGGTTTCCATCGTCACAACTACTTCCAGGATTGTTTAAACAAAATGAGTCTACCGTTGTCCTTGCATTAATGGCTGCGTTATTATTAATGTCATTTGTATTTGCCTCACATTTGCCAGTGGAGGTGCTACTATTGGGAGGCATGATTCTACCCATATATTTTTCACCATTAATAAAAAGTGTAGGTGAAGCATAAATTTTCAATTCCATAGATTTAGCCATAGAATTGATTATACTTGATGCAGCCTCATCACTTTTCATCCACTTATTCAACCGACTCAATGAAATACCAACTTCTTTAGCTGCTGTTTGCCAATTATCTGATTGATAGTTTTTTGCTCTGGCAAGCAGATATGCGTTCAATTTAGAGGGAAACAATTGTGCTATGCCTAATTGACGAATATCTTCTTCAACCTCTTTTACACCATGCATGCTTTCTACGTTCTTACTACCATCAACTTTTCCTATATACCATATTTTAAGAAATACCCTTCCTTTCATTTCTTTAACAATGGGAATAATTTGTTCTTCTGCTCTTACACCAAACGGACATTGGCTCATCACATAAAGATCTAAAACTATTGTTGTATTGCTTTTCATTTTATCTAACAATACAGATTTCAGAGGACTTTCAATATTGTTTACAATAGTTTGACTTTTTAAATAGCTATTGTAAAAACAAGACATTATGATTAGAAATATAAAACGCTTTTTCATATTAATAATGATATTTTTTAATCACTACTAGTTAAATAAATTCTTTAAAGATAATTAATGCTTTAACTTAAAGTAACCCTACTTAAAAATATTTTTTTAACTTATGTCCTAAACTTTAAATCTTATTAATCAGTATCAATTCTCAAGATTTCATCTAATTCTTTATAGAAACCTTCGAATTATAGCTAAGGGCACTTATGCCAAATTTTAAAATGGTTATAGAAAATAAATTTTTATGACCATTTTTTTTGAGCATAAAAACTAGAAACTTTATAACTCAACACCTTAAACCCTAAACCTTAAACCTTCTTCCTATTCTTATACCCCATTCCCGTTGCAATGGTTAATAAAATAACTACACCACCATCTAAAGGAACATCGATAGGATCATCGGGTGGTGGTGCAATATTGTTGGGTTGGTTTTGATCCATATTATTCAATGCCACAGAATCTACCAATGGATTGCCTTGTGC
>CALRLQ020000004.1:0-367957 GCA_943368735.1 Rhizobium sp. Q54
ATAAATATTGCCAAAGAAGTTGCCAAAACCAGCGACGAAGACATTGAAACTTATTTAAGTACAACTCCGACTACTGATATTTTTGCAACAACCACAAATATTGACGATACAGAATCGGTAGGATTATTTGAAGCAACATCCACCGAAGAAATAAAACTGTATCTAAAAGAACAACCCGAAATGGTAGAAATCACCAATTAACACTTTTATCAATTAGTACACCATGAAAAAAAATTTATTTCTATACATCTTTGCAATAGTGGTTAGTGCAACAGCAATTGCACAACCACCTAGAAATTTAGAAAGAATTGAAGCCTTAAAAGTGGCTTTCTTTACTCAACAATTGCGTTTAACTGCTGAAGAAGCTCAAAAATTTTGGCCGGTATACAACAGCTATTTTGAAGAAATAAAAAAAGCTAAACATGCCAACCGAGAAGATGAATTGGTTTTTCAAGAAGAAGCATTGAACATCAGAAAAAAGTACAAAGTTGAGTTTAAGAAAATTTTAGTGGACGATGCAAGAGTAAATAGGGTGTTTAAAGTAGATTCTGATTTTAGACATGAGTTGCAAAAAGAATTACAAAAAAGAATGCAGCAAAGAAGACAAAGACCACAAAGACCAGAAGAGGAATAATTATCAACCTAATTTAACTAGGTGTTTTTCATAGGTTAGCAACGGCCAGCTCTATTTAGGGCAGGCCATTTTTTTAAAACATTCCCCTAAAAATAGAGTACAAAAAAAGTCCCCAAACATTCACTTGTTTGGGGACTTGTATTTTACAATTGTTCTAATTACAATAACATTCTTAATGGCTCTTCTAACAAGCTTTTTAAAGTTTGTAAAAATGCTGATCCTGTTGCACCATCAACTACTCTATGATCGCAACTTAAAGTAACTTTCATAACGTTACCTGGTACAACTGCTCCATTTTTTACAACTGGTACTTGGCTAATACCACCTACTGCTAAAATACATGCATCTGGTGGATTAATGATTGCAGTAAACTGATCGATACCAAACATACCTAAGTTAGAAATGGTAAAAGTGCTGCCTTCCCAATCGGCTGGTTGTAATTTTTTATCTTTTGCTTTTTGAGCATACTCTTTTACTTGTGCAGCAATTTGAGTTAAGCTTAAACTATCGGCAAAACGCACTACAGGAACCAATAAACCTTCATCAACAGCAACAGCAACACCAATATTTACATGATGATTGTAACGTATTTTATCGCCCAACCAACTGCTATTTACTTTAGGGTGTTGTTTTAATGCAACAGCTGTTGCTTTTAACACCATATCGTTAAAGCTAATTTTTGTTTTACCATCGGCATTTAATCTGGTTCTTGCAGCTACAGCAGCATCCATATCAATACTCATGGTTAAATAAAAATGCGGTGCTGTAAATAAACTTTCGCTTAATCTACGTGCAATGGTTTTACGCATTTGGCTAACAGGCACTTCATCAAAGCTTACAGTTCCAGCAGCATAAGTTACTGGTGCAACTGTTTTTACAGGCTCACTTACTGCAATAGGAGCAACAGATGCTACTGAACTAGTTGTTGCAGTTGGAGTATAAGCTTCTACATCGGTTCTAGTAATTCTTCCTCCATCACCAGTTCCTTTCACATATTTTAAATCAATGCCTTTATCTGCAGCTAATTTTTTGGCCAATGGAGAAGCAAAAATTCTTCCTTCATTTGCCACTTCTTGTGTGGTTGCAACTGGTGCAGATGCTGCAACTTGTGTTTGGGCAACTTCTACTTTCGGACCTTCCGTCTTGGGACTTTCCGTCTTCGGACTTTCGCCACTTGCCCCACTTTTAACAGCTGCAACAATAGCATTAATATCTAATCCTTCTTTACCAATAATACATAACAAATCATTTACTTGTATTTTTTCGCCAGATTTTGCACCTTGATAGAGTAAAACTCCATCTTTATAACTCTCTAATTCCATGGTGGCTTTATCGGTTTCAATATCAGCCAACACTTCGCCTTTTTTAACTACATCGCCTACATTTTTTTGCCAACTAGCAATTACACCTTCTGTCATTGTATCGCTTAAACGAGGCATTAATACCACTTCTTCCATTGCACTAACATCAATTGTAGGTGCAGCAACAGTTGTTATTTCTGTAACGGTTGTAGCTTCTGTTTTTGGAGCTTCTACATGTACTGCAGCAGCACCACCGCTATGTTGTGCTACCAATGCAGTTACATCTTCTCCTGCTTTACCAATTATCGCCAATAAATCATTTACTTGTAATTTTCCACCATTAGGTGTACCAATATGCAATAAAACTCCTTGTTGATAGCTTTCCAATTCCATGGTAGCTTTATCGGTTTCAATTTCTGTTAAAACATCGCCTTTATTAACTGAATCACCCACTTTTTTATGCCATGCCGCAATAACTCCTTCTGTCATAGTATCGCTTAAACGGGGCATTAAAATAACTTCTGCCATAATATTATCAATTACTCTTTTAAAATTGAGCCGTGAAAATACAGTAAAATGAAATTGTGGCAATTATTGTAGCGTTTTTTTGTTACGCAATCGACTGATTTTTTAAAAAACACTTGTTAGTTTTTGTAATAGTTTATAACCTCTTAAATAATGATTGCCTTGTTAACAGATATGAATAACTTTTTAAGCAATTAATATTGCTACATCCACTCACAATCTTCAAATTTGCATATCTACTAAGTACTTTACATTTCTACTTCGTATTCAATCAATATATGTCGGTTTATAATCAAAGCAGAAGCAGGGTTATACAAATTATTTTTGTGGCTGTGTTTATTATCATCACTGGTCAGCTAATCAACCTCCAAGTATTTTCTTCTGAGTATAAAATAATGGCCGATAATAATGCCATTTACAGAAAAGTAATTTACCCCGATAGAGGTATTATTTTCGATAGAAAAAAAAG
This sequence comes from Rhizobium sp. Q54, assembly GCA_943368735.1. GTDB lineage: Bacteria > Bacteroidota > Bacteroidia > Chitinophagales > Chitinophagaceae > UBA1930. The sequence goes on from CALRLQ020000004.1 coordinate 2,930, forward strand.
AGCTATTTTAGAAAATATTGTAATGTTTGATTTAATGGTTACACCCAGTGAAGCCAAGGGTGTAGACACTATTACCTTATGTAAGTTATTACAAATAGATACTGCAGAATTTAAAAAAAGAATCTTAGATGCACGATTTAAAAATACTGCTGTAAAACCGAGCATTTTTGAGGCTTTATTAAGTCAAGAGATGTACGCTAAGTTGAACGAAAACATTTATCGTTTTCCTGGATTTTTTTTACAGGAAAGAAGTGTGAGAAGCTATCCATATAATACTGCTGCTGCATTTCTTGGTTATATTGGTGAAGTAGATACTTCGTTTTTAAGAAAGCATAGAGAAGAAGGTTATGAAATGGGCGATTATACAGGTTTAAACGGCTTAGAAAGAACCTACGAAAAAGTACTCATGGGTCAACGTGGAATTAAGCGTTTTATTAGAGATAATAAAAGCCGTATCCAAGGAAGTTATGAAAATGGGTTATTTGATACTTTACCCATTGCTGGCAGAAATTTATATACAAGCATAGATATTGAAGTACAACAATTGGCCGAAAAATTATTGCAAAATAAAATTGGTAGTGCTGTTGCTATCAATCCAAAAACTGGAAGTGTAATTGCAATGGTAAGTAGCCCTAGTTACAACCCCAATACATTAACAGGATCTGAGAGAAGAAGAAATTTTGGAAGAATGTTAATGGATACTGCCAGGCCATTATTAAACAGAGCTATTAAAGGTCAATATCCACCGGGTTCTACTTTTAAACCTTTGGGAGGCTTAGTTGCATTAGATGAAGGTTTAATTACACCATCATTTGGCTTTGGCTGTGGTGGTGCATATTATAACTGTGGTAAAGCAGTAAAATGTACACATGCTGGTGGTGGTCATGCTGCTAATTTAAGACTTGCATTAGCCAATTCATGCAACTCATACTTCACCCATATATTTAGAATGGCAGTAGACAATCCTAATTATGCTAATCCACAAGCTGGGTATATTAAATGGAAAGAATACATGAATGCTTTTGGTTTAGGAGTTCCTTTAGGTATTGATTTACCAGGTGAAGTAAAAGCCAATATTCCTGATACAGGAAAATACAATAGAGATTTTGGTGGCTTTGCACGTTGGAAAAGCTGTAATATTTTAACGTTGGGCATTGGTCAAGATAGAATGACTGCAACCCCCTTACAATTGGCTAATTTAATGTGCATTATTGCCAACAAAGGCTATTATTATACACCACATTTTGTAGATAGTATTGAAAATGAAAGTATAGAAGACACCGCTTATTTATCGAAATATAGAAAGAAGCATGAAGTAGTACATATTGCCGATAGTATGTATCAAGCCATAAATGATGGATTAGAAGATGTAACCATTTATGGTACTGCTGCAAGAATAAAAATTCCAGGTGTAAAATATTGTGCAAAAACGGGTACTGCTCAAAATCCTCATGGTAAAAACCATGCTGTGTTTACTGCGTTTGCCCCAAAAGATAATCCTACCATTGCTGTTGCAGTAGTGGTTGAAAATTCGGGTTATGGTGGTACTTGGGCTGGCCCAGTTGCTGCTTACATGATTGAAAAATATTTGAACGATACATTAACTACTGAAAATGAAAAAAAAGTAGAAGCATTTTCAAAAGTTGATTTAATACCAGCAGCTATAAAAAAATGGTACTTTAGAAAAGATTCGATTCGTTTAGCAAAAGAACGAGAGAAAGAACTCATAGAAAAACAAGAAGCCGAAGCCGATAATGCCACCAATGTAAAAACAACTTTCGATCCTGAAGCTGAACCTAACAAAAAAGGCAATGGAGATACAGATACCATTCCAGAAAAGTCGCCTATGTTAGCACCTAATGAAAAGAAGAAAAAGAAAGATAGCATTCAACCATGAGTAGAAACACACATAAAACATCGCAAGGCATAGATTCAATTATAGTGTGGTTGTATGCACTTTTAGTAGCTATTGGCATACTATGTATTTTCATGGTTGAGTATAAACCTGGCATTAATGTTTTACAATCATTTTTAGGTGGAACAACCAGTTATAGCAAACAGTTTTTTTTTACAGGTGTATGCATTATTGCTGCAACTTTTATTTTATTGAGTGATAGTAAACTGTTTACTGCTTTTGCCAATTTGTTTTATGCATTTGGTATTTTATTAATGCTAGCAACATTTGTTTTAGGTAAAAACATTAATGGTAGTAAAAGCTGGATTCCTTTAGGCGGAGGTTTTAACTTACAACCTGCCGAATTATGTAAAATATTTACAGCATTAGCATTGGCAAAGCTTTTATCGAGGCAAGAAACAGATTTTACCAAATTAAAATCCCAAGTTATTGCTGCAGTTATTGCATTAACGCCGGCTGCTTTATCTATTGCTCAACACGAAATGGGTTTGGCATTAGTATATCTTACTTTTTTTATTGTAATGTATAGAGAAGGCTTACCTCCTGGATTACTAATTGTAGGTTTTTCATTTGCGGTTTTAGTAGTAGCCACTTTATTGTTAGAACCCAATACACTAGCAATAATTTTAACCACATTAGCAGCATTAACCATTTATTTTTTACGCCGTCAAATTAAACGTCAAAAAAAATTACTTACCATTATTATTACCATTTGGGTAGTATGTGTTGGTGTACAACGTTTTGCTGTGCCCTATATTTTTGATAATGTTTTTGAGTGCTATCAAAGTACTAGAATTTATAGCATGGTGGGTAAAGATTATGATTGTAGCTCAAATAAAAACGTTTCTACAAATCCTAAAAAGCAACAACATAAACCCGATGATTATAATGTACGCCAAAGTAAAATTGCAATTGGTTCTGGCGGAGTAATTGGTAAAGGCTTTTTAAAAGGTACACAAACAAGGGGTAAATATGTACCAGAACAAAACACAGATTTTATTTTCACTTCTTTAGGAGAAGCTTTTGGCTTAGCTGGTTGTTTAGGTTTTTTATTGTTGTATTTATTTTTATTATTACGAATTGTATTTATTGCCGAACGACAACGAAGTACTTTTAGCAGAGTCTATGCGTATAGCGTTGCAAGCATTTTGTTTTTCCATATCACCGTAAATGTATGTATGACGATTGGTTTATTTCCCATCATTGGTATTCCATTGCCATTAATTAGCTATGGAGGATCGTCTTTATTAACCTTTACAGTTTTAATATTTATTATGCTACGTTTAGATGCCGATAGACAAATGGTATTAAGATAAAATCAGTTTAAAATAAACTTCCTTGAACATTTTCGCTTTCTAAAAACTGATTAATAAATTTAGGAAAAGCCAATGTTTTCAACTCTTTTGAAGGTAACCAAGTATAGTTTTTCAATCCTACTGGTATGGTTGATAATTTTACTTTAATAAACTGTCCACTAATTTTTTGATGCGTTAATTGTTGATGCATTACTCCTGAAATAAAACTAATTCTAGCTTTTTTAATGCCCAATTGCTCTTGAAAAAATGTATGTACCAATTGTTCAGTCCATAAAGTTGAAGATTCATTTTCTACAATATAAAACTCAAATAAATTTTGCCAAACATCATTATGCATTCTTTTATGTACTAAAATGGTATCATTACATTCAATAATAAAATAACTTAAAAATCTATTCTTTTTAGTTAATACTTTTTCTTTTATTGGTAATTGATTTACCAACCCTTTTTTAAAAGCAGTACATTTTTGTTGTAACACACAACTGCTGCAATTAGGTAAAGCTGGCTTGCAAACAGTTGCACCAAAATCCATAATTGCTTGATTGAATTTTCCGGGTTCTACCTTATCTAATACTTCATTGGCCAATTGTGTAAATAGCTGTTTTCCAATAGTATTATCTGTAGCAGTTTCAATTCCAAAAAAACGAGCCAAAACCCTAAAAACATTACCATCTACTACTGCATAAGGTAAATTATAGGCAAATGAAGCAATAGCAGCAGCGGTATAAGGTCCAATGCCTTTCAAAGCCAATAAATCATCATAAGTGTTTGGAAAAACACCATTCAATTCATGCACGATTGTTCGAGCGGTGAATAATAAATTTTTACATCGGTTATAATAGCCTAAACCTTCCCAAAGTTTAAAAACTACTTCATCCTTTGCATCAGCTAAATCTTGTATGGTTGGATAGTTCACAACAAATTTTTCATAGTAAATCAAGCCTTGCTCTACCCTAGTTTGTTGTAGTATAATTTCACTTAACCAAATTTTGTAGGGATCTTTAATACCTTTCCAAGGCATCATTCTATTATTGTCATTTTCATGCCATTGCATGAGTATTTGTTTAAAAAAAATGGTTGCTGCTTTGTTCATAGAATAACAAAAAGAATAAATTAGCGTTATAATTTTGACATTTATTTTAAGAAAAACATTTTCTTGAATAAATCGTTCAACTTGCTAACCGTTCGGTGTCGAAAATGCTCAACAAAGTTTTCTTGCATAATTGAAATTCTTTGTTTTACTTTATGAGGCCTAATTACGATTGCTGAACTAAATGAAAACATTTTAAACCATGAGAAAATCTGACCTTATCACCAACATCTCCGAGAAAACAGGAATACCAAAGGTTGATGTATTAGTAACTATTGAAACCATGATTAAAGAAGTAAAGGAAAGCCTTTCGGCTGGACAAAACATTTATATCAGAGGTTTTGGAAGTTTTATTACTAAAAAAAGAGCTGCCAAAATTGGTAGAAATATTAAAAAAAATACGGCTGTTCATATTCCCGAACATTACATACCTGCATTTAAACCAGCAAAAGAATTTGTTGCCGAAGTAAAAAGCAAACACTTACCACAGTAACTTTGCACAAATATTTTACACGTGAAAATTAAACAACTAATTGTAGTTGGTGGTGGCTTATTGCTATTTACTTCACTTTTTTTCTTTGGAAAAACCATTCCTCCAAAAGACAAAAAAACAGTTACCGCTCCAGCAGAAGAGGGGCACACGGATGCTCCAATAAATTTCAGCGATTTATTAATTAAAGCAAAAGCCAGATTAACGGCACAACAAAGTGAAAAAGTAGTTTCACTAGAAAATATGGTTGTTCGTGGCGATATAAAAGAACAACAAATTCATACATTTCATCAACTAGCCAAGTTTTGGAGAGATAGTGCAAAAGTGTTTGAACCATATGCATATTATACTGCCGAAGCAGCAAAGTTGGAGAATTCGGAAAAAAGCCTCACATTTGCCGCCCAGTTGTTTATAGATAATCTTTTTGATGAAGGTAATCACTCCATGCAAGCATGGTTAGCTAACAACGGGAAAGTTCTTTTAGAAAAAGCTTTGGAGTTAAACCCCAATAACGATAGTAGCAAAATAGGTTTAGGTGCATGTTATATTTTAGGCAATATTTCCGATCAGCCCATGCAAGGCATTTTACCAGTTAGAGAAATTGCCGAAAAAAATCCTAAAAACTTATATGCTCAGTGGGTTTTAGCGTTAGGGGGCAAAAAAAGTGGTCAGTTCGATAAAGCAATAGAACGTTTTTCTATCATTATTGAACAAGAACCCACCAATTTAGGAGCCATGTTGCACCTTGCTGAGTGTTATGATTTAAAAAGTGATACTGCAAATGCTATAAAATGGTACAAAATGGTACAATCTATTATACCAAACCCCGAAGCAAAAAAAGAATTACAAAACCGAATTGATATGCTAAGCAAATAGCATAATAAATATATTCTTCTTTCTATTTTGATAGAAAAGAGATTGAGAAAACCATATTTTTTTAACAGATTAAATTACTTGGAGTTATGCCTTGTGGTAAAAAGAGAAAGCGTCATAAAATTGCTACGCACAAACGTAAAAAACGTTTAAGAAAAAATCGTCATAAGAAAAAGAACAAATAGTTCTTCTATTTTATTGAAGGCTATAAAAGCCTTTACCAGTAATTAGTTGCAGAAAGTAGTAATGCTTTCTGCAACTAATTTCTAGTATAAAGCACTTACAGTTTTTGCCATATTCTTCACGCTGCAACTTTACCTTTTCTTACCTTATTCTTCTTGGCAATTACTTATTGGTGAAACTAAAATTTCCTGATTTTTTATTGGGAGGTGATTGTGTATTTTAAAGTTGCAAATTTTTGTGAATAAAGAATTAATTATAAACGTAAGCCCAACAGGCGTAGAAATTGCTTTGTTGGAAGAAAAAAAGTTGGTAGAACTACACAACGATAAAACTGATGCCAATTTTGGTGTTGGAGATTTGTATTTAGGTAAAGTAAAAAAATTAATCCCCGGTTTAAATGCTGCTTTTGTAGATGTAGGTTTTGAAAAAGATGCTTTTTTGCATTATACTGATTTATCGCCCTTTGCAAAATCTATTTTAAAGTTTACCGAAGAAGCAATGGTTGCAAACGGAACTCCTTTCGATTTTTCAAAATTTGAAATTGAGCCCGAAATTGTAAAAACCGGAAAAATTAATGAGGTTTTAAACGGCAAACCAAATGTATTGGTACAAATTTTAAAAGAACCTATCGCTGCAAAAGGACCAAGATTAAGCTGCGAAATAAGTTTACCTGGCCGTTTTGTTGTAGTTACTCCTTTTAACGAAATAGTAGCCGTTTCTAAAAAAATACATTCTTCAGACGAAAGAAAAAGGTTACATAAAATTGTAGAAGCCATACGCCCCAAAAACTTTGGTGTAATTGTACGTACAGCAGCCGAAGGTAAAAGCTCCCAAGAACTGCATCAAGATTTGTTAGATTTAATACAAACTTGGAATACCATACAAAACAACATTAAAGGAGCTCAAGCACCTACAAAAGTGTTGAGTGAGCAAACAAAAACTACTAGCATTTTAAGAGATTTGCTAACCGAAGATTTTAATAAAATAGTAGTTAACGATAAAAATATTTATAACGATACCAAAAACTATATTCAAAAAATTGCTCCTGAAAAAGCCGAAATTGTTACTTATATCAACAACGGAACACCTTTATTTGACCAATTTGGTATTACCAAACAAGTAAAAGGAGCTTTTGGCAAAACAGTAAACTTAAACAGTGGGGCATATTTAATTATTGAACACACTGAAGCTTTACATGTAATTGATGTAAACAGTGGCTATAAAAGCGTAAGCAATAACCAAGAAGAAAACGCTTTACAAACCAATTTAGAAGCTGCAGAAGAAATTGCTCGTCAATTACGCTTAAGAGATATTGGAGGCATTATTGTGGTAGATTTTATAGATATGAAATTACCCGATAATCGCAGGAAGTTACAAGAATCGATGGATGAGTTTATGAAAACCGATAGAGCAAAACACGCTGTATTGCCAATTTCTAAATTTGGGTTAATGCAAATTACCCGTCAGAGAATGAGACCAGAGGTAAATATTATTACTACCGAAAACTGCCCAAGTTGCACAGGAACCGGAAAAATTAGCAGTAGTTTACTCTTAGAAGATGAAATTGAGAAGAAATTGGTGTATTTAGTTACCCATTCTCACAAAAACCTCACTTTATCGGTTCATCCAATTGTATACTCTCACCTTACTAAAGGTTGGTTTACCTCCATCGCAAAAAAATGGAAACGAAAACATGGTATAAAGCTAAAAGTAATAGCAAATACGAGTTATGGAATGGTTGAATTTCATTTTTTTGATCATAACGACGAAGAAATTAAGTTCTAAAAACAATACAAAAAACGAAGAAACACATTGAATATCAATGTGTTTCTTCGTTTCAGGCAAAATACTTACAAGTTTTAAAAGAAATGAATAGCAACTAATCTTGGTAGCCAAAGAGGCTTAAAGTTTTTCACATCTATAAAAATTTATTTTGCAATATGCCCTAAAATTGTAATTTAGCAATGGAATTTAATGGGTTAGTAAGTAAGAGGGTTGGCAGAAATGCTAACCCTTTTATGTTTTTTAACCCGTTGGTTCAACAAAAAATTCAAATAGAAATAATCCGTCGCATTTAACATTTTCAACTAAAATTTTACGCTCATTTTTCTTGTACACAACACAGAAAAAATAAAATACTGGTTTTGATTTTTTTCTAGAAGTAGAAAACAATTTTACTGTCAACTTCAATTATTTTTTTTCTTCTTTAATTTTTGAATGTTCTATTTTTCAATTCACCCTTCATCTTTCTTACTCAATTATCTTTACCGTATGGCAAAAATTAAAACATCTTTTTTTTGTAGCAACTGTGGTTTCGAAAGTGCAAAATGGTTAGGCAAATGTTCGAGCTGTAACGAATGGAATACTTTTGTAGAAGAAGTATTAGATAAAGGCAACAATAAAGAAAGTTGGAATAATTATACCGATGAAAAAAAACAAAACAAAGTTGTTGCATTACAAGATGTACGTGTTGTAGAAGAAAAAAGAATTATTACCGATGATGCCGAATTAAATAGAGTTTTAGGTGGTGGTATTGTACCAGGAAGTATTGTTTTGGTTGCAGGAGAACCTGGCATTGGTAAGAGTACTTTGTTTTTACAACATGGTTTAATGATGAAGAATTTACGAGTATTATATATAAGTGGAGAAGAGAGTGAACAGCAAATTAAAATGCGTGCCGATAGGTTACAACAACATAATAATAATTTTTACTTACTTACTGAAACTAGCACCCAGACTATATTTCAGGAGATTAAGAAATTGAAACCTCAGTTGGTAATTGTAGATAGTATTCAAACTTTGCAAAGCAATTTGATTGATTCATCAGCAGGAAGTGTATCTCAAATCAGAGAAACTGCAGCCGAGTTTCAACGCTTTGCTAAAGAAACCAATACACCTGTTTTTTTAATTGGCCACATAACAAAAGATGGTTCAATTGCTGGTCCAAAAATTTTAGAACACATGGTAGATACAGTGTTACAATTTGAAGGAGACAGACATTATGTGTATAGAATTTTAAGAACCCTAAAAAACCGTTTTGGTAGTACTGCTGAACTTGGCATTTATGAAATGACAGGTGATGGAATGAAAGTAGTAAGCAATCCAAGTGAAATATTGATTGCACAAAGAGATGATCAATTAAGTGGTAGTGCAATTGCTGCAACATTAGAAGGAATGAGACCATTACTTATAGAAGTACAAGCATTGGTTACACAAAGTGTGTATGGCACACCACAAAGAACAGTAAGTGGATTTGATTTAAGAAGGCTACAACTTTTACTAGCCGTTTTAGAAAAACGTGGAGGATTTATGTTTGGCACTAAAGACGTTTTTATAAACATTGCAGGTGGCATAAAAGTAGAAGATCCATCGATAGATTTAGCAGTGATTTGTGCCTTACTTTCTAGCTATGAAGATGTGCCTTTGCCACAGCATATTTGCTTTGCAGGAGAGGTTGGTTTAAATGGAGAAATTAGAGCAGTAAACAGAGTTGAACAACGCATTGCCGAGGCAGAAAAATTGGGTTTTGAGAAAATTTTTATTAGTAAATTCAATAAAAAAAGCTTCAACCCAACCAATTTTTCAATAGAAATTGCCATGGTGGGGCAAGTGCATGAAGTTTATCGAGCTTTATTTTAAAAATCTCCCCAAAAACAACTCAATTAATGGCTTTTTTCTAAAGCTTCTACATGTGTAATGCTATAGTTTTTAGTAAGCAAGTACATATAAGGCTCAAACATGTGGTGCACAAAATAATTAGATCCTGTAAACACAAATTTTTCTTTATACGAAGCATCTGGCATTAAAATAATGGGCGTACCTGCTGTCATATAATTGCTACTTTTTAATAAAGCAGGTTGTTGAAATTGTGGTAATGGTTTTTTTACAAACGAATAAAGCTTGTTACCTAAATACTTTTTATAACGCTTCATGGTTTTGGTTGATGCATTATCCATCTTATTGTAAATACTGTTTAAATACAGTCTTACAAAAAATTGTTGTCCTTTCAATATTTTTTTTGCATCCTTTATTGGGTTTACTTCATTAATATCTTGTAAGGTTTGTACTGTTAATGGAGATTCTGGCACCCAATCTTCTGTATTTACAATTCTAAAGCCAAAACCGTTGGAGGTAATAAAATCAAAATCGTAAGCATAAAATAAGTTGCCTGGCTTTGGTGCTGCACTTGCATAAGTTTTAAAACGAAGGTTGGGATATTTGTTTTTGTACTTATAATGCAAATAAGAGGTTGCTAAAAAAGATAATGCACCACCTTGGCTATGACCAGTAACAATAAAATTTTTAACGCCTTTTAGTATTAAGCTATCAATACAATTATTAAAATAAGGCGATAAATGTGCAATACCCAACATCCAACCAACATGTACAAAAGCTTTATCACTTTCGGCAACGGTATATTCAAAATTAGTGCTATCATTAATTTGCAAATTGCCTTTAGCAGCAATCATTGCCGAGAAAAAGTTGGCTAACCAACTTTCTGGTTGTGGTACTGTTCCTCTTAAATTTAAAATAGCTGTATTGTCGTTACGTAAATACATTTCACATTTATTTCTTAATCCAACTTCTGGCGAAATAAATAATTGTTGGTATTTATAATTCAACAACTTTCCATTACTTAGTTTAGCAAATCCAGTATCTGAAAATCCTTTAAAACAAAAGTTTAATATATCGGCATATTCAGCTGGTTCAAAACCTGCATCAAACCTTTGAGCTTTTGCAATTATACTTTGTAGTTGGAGTACTGCAAATACAATCATTATTTTTTTCATACAATACTTTATTTTTCTTCTACTGCAACTAAATTAAACTGTTTGCTATGATGCAATACATGTTTGTAATGCAATAAAATCCACTCTTCAAAATTCAAAGCACCAAATACAGGATGTGTAGTTACTGCACCTTCATTTTCTTGAAAATAATTCACAAATTGGGCTATTTGTTTGTTCAGTTTTTCTATTGCAATTGCTACACTTTCGTTTCGAATAGCTAAAGGTTCGGCAGGTATAATTTGTTCGGGAGCTTTAGTATTTTCTCTAAATTCTTTATCGCTCAATAAAAATTCTTTCAGTTTGGGTAAATGTTCAATGGGCGATAAGCAAGGCAATTGAATAGAATTATTCGATACTTTAAAAAAATCGGTTACGTGTTCTACCATTTGCTGAAAGTTCATTTTGCCCCAAAGTGGTTGAGCAGTTGTAGATGCTTGTTGTATTAATGTAGGAAATGTTTGTGTAATAAATTCTAACTTTTGTGTATTCATATAACAATTGTATGGGGAATAAAAATAATAAAAAATCCTACTAAAAAATTAGCAGGATTTGCAGTTGGTATTGATTGCTAAAAAGGTACAATCAGTTTATATAATTATAAAGACATTCTTTTTTCAATTTCGTTGCACAGCAATGTAAATATTTCTTCTACAGTGCCTTCGCCTTTAATATTTACAACCTTATCAAACTTTGCATAATAATCGGCAACAACTTTTGTTTTTTTCTCGTATTCAGTAATTCTTGCTTTAATTACTTCTTCGTTGGTATCATCGCTTCTGCCACTTGTTAATCCTCTATTTAATAAACGTTTTATGAGTTCTTCTTCGCTCACTTGTAAGGCTAAAAAAACACCAATCTCAGTTTTTTTTAATTGCAATAATTTATCTAATGCTTCACTTTGAGCTTCGGTTCTTGGAAAACCATCAAATAAAAAACCTTTTGCTTGTGGGTTTGCATCTAGTGCACTACTAATCATGCCTATTACAACCTCATCAGGCACAAGCTGACCTTTATCCATGAAGTTTTTTGCTTCTAAGCCTAATGGAGTTTTTCCCGCAATTTCACTACGTAATAAATCTCCGGTACTTAAATGCTTTAACTGATACTTAGCAATTAGTTGTTCACTTTGCGTACCTTTTCCACTGCCTGGAGGGCCAAACAATATTATATTAAACATGGGGCTTACTAACCTTAGGTGAGTTACAAATATACGGGTAACTGTTAAAAATATTTAACACTTATACCGAAATGTTATTTTGTAAGCTATTATAAATGCTAACGTTTATAAGTTTGTTCAAACTTTTTAATTGCTATAAACGTAATTAACTAATAAAGAAATCACATGTATAAATTTAATTTAATTATTACAACACTTTTATTTGCAGTAAGTAGTTGTAATGCACAAAACAATCAAAATAAAAAAAATAATATGGATAGTACAAAAAACAATAATCCTGTTTATTCAAAAACAGATACTAGTAAAGTTGTATTGAAAGAAGATGAATGGAAAAAAGTATTAACGCCTGAACAATATTATATTGCTAGACAAAAAGGTACAGAAAGAGCATGGACAAGCAAGTTTGAAAATTTTAAAGAAGTAGGTACTTATTATTGTGCAGCATGTGGAAATGCCTTATTTAAAAGTGATACCAAATTTGAAAGTGGTTGTGGTTGGCCAAGCTTTTACGATCCCATCAGTAAATCTTCTATTATTTATACACCAGACAATTCTCATGGCATGGAAAGAACTGAAGTACAATGTGGCCGTTGTAAAGCCCACTTAGGTCATGTATTTGAAGATGGTCCGCCACCAACAGGTTTGCGTTATTGCATTAACGGCGTAATTTTAGACTTTGAAAAAGCAAAAGATGCTGAGAAAAAGTTTAATAAGAAAGATTGAGAAAGAAGACAGAAGTTAGAAGATAGAAGACAGAAAGAGAGTAGAAGGTTTAGGGTTAGAGGTGGAAGAAATAAGAAGATTGATAGATAGTTTTTAATTATAAAAATATGGCTATAAGAATATTTATAACAGGTGGAACTTTTGATAAAGAGTACAATGAGTTAAATGGCTCATTGTACTTTAAAGACACTCACTTGCCTGAAATGCTTAAACTTGGTAGAAGTAAAGTTGAGGTTGATATTAGAACTTTAATGATGATTGATAGTTTAGAAATGACCAACGATGATAGGCAATTAATAATTCACCAATGTAAAAACACTGAGGAAGATAAAATCATCATTACACATGGTACAGATACTATGACAGATACTGCAGAATTATTAGCCCAAGAAATTACCAATAAAACCATTGTTTTAACAGGTGCAATGATTCCGTATAAATTTGGGAGTAGCGATGGATTATTTAATTTAGGTAGTGCCATTGCTTTTGTACAAACCTTACCTATTGGTGTTTATGTTGCTATGAATGGACAATATTTTAAAGCCGGCATGGTGAAGAAGAACAAAAAAACTGGCTCTTTCGAACCCATTTAATTAGTTTTTGGTAATTCATTTTTCAAATTGTATTATACGTATTTTGGGTCAATACCATTGATACATCATCAAGTATATCTTATTTCAGATTTTTCGTTTTATAAATTAAATAATGTTATAACAAAATAAATTTTTACTTTCATATAGCTTTTTTAACGCCATAGTTATAGTTTGCCTTAACCATTATTGTTGTTAAAAACAAAGCCACATGAAAAGCCTCAACTCAACTGCATTTGATACAGAACATTTTTTTAATATCTCCCACGACCTATTAATCATAGCCGGATTCGATGGTTATTTTAAAAAAATTAATCCAACTGTTTCAAAAGTTTTAGGCTACAGCGAAGAAGAGTTGTATGCAACGCCTATTCAAAACTTTATGCATGAAGATGATAAAAACATAACCCTACAGTATAGGCAAATGTTAAAACAAGGTGCTCCTGTTTTAAATTTTGAAAACCGATATATTGCAAAAGATGGAAGTATAATTTGGCTCTCATGGACCTCAATGCCAATGGAAAAAGAACAACTTGTTTATGCCATTGCTAAAAATATAACTCATAAGAAAAAGGTAGAAGAAGATAGAAATAATTTAATTAGAAGCCTTTCATCAGTAAACGAAAACTTAAAGCAATTAACCTATACCACATCACACGATTTACGATCGCCAGTAAACAATTTACTCTCTATTTTTCAGTTATTAGATACTTCAAAAATTCAAGATCAAGAAACACTTGAGTTTATTGAAATTTTAAAAAATGCTACCGAAGAACTTAAAAAAACACTGAATAATTATGTAGATATTTTAACCAACAATAACGATTTAAATGTACCTATTGAATCTGTTATGTTGTACGAAACACTAGAACAAACGGTAAGTTCAATAAGCACATTAATACAAGAGTCTAAAGCAACAATTGAAGCAAATTTTGATGCCTTTAATATGCTTCAGTTTAATAAAAACTATTTACAAAGCATATTTCTTAACTTAATTACCAACTCTATTAAATATGCAAAACCTCATTGTAATGCAGTTATAAAAATTAGTTCAACATTACAAAACGGTAAACCTCAAATTATGTATACCGATAATGGTTTGGGGTTCGATTTAGAAAAAGTAAAAGACAAACTTTTTGGTTTTCAGCAACAATTTCATCATCATTTAGATAGTAAAGGCATTGGATTATTTTTAGTGTACAACCATATAACAAGATTGGGTGGAACTGTACATATTGACAGTGTTTTAAACGAAGGCACTACTTTTGTTTTCACTTTTAGAGATTAGTTATTTCTTTTACAGTAAATGCTGTAAATACAGGGTTGCTACATTTGCAACATGAAAATTATACCACTTTCAGAAGGAACATTTACCATAGATAAAACTAAAATATTTGTTCCGTTTAATATTGAGCAAGATAATTTACAACAACGCCCAATTGGTAGTTTATTGGTAGAAATTCAGCCATTTGTAGTAATTACAAAAAAAGATATTATATTAATTGATACAGGTTTAGGGTTTTCAACAAATGGTCAGCTTCAGTTGCATCAAAACCTTATTGCAAATGGCATTCAGCCAACCAATGTTACCAAGGTTTTAATGAGCCATTTACATAAAGATCATGCAGGTGGTGTAAGTAAAAGAGATCATATAGGCAACTACAATTTAAGTTGCCCTAATGCTATTTATTATGTGCAACAACAAGAGTTTAACTATGCCATGGAAACGGGTTATCCCAGTTATATGACAGACGAGTTTGCCATTTTAGAAAATCATAGTCAAGTAGTTTGGTTAGATGGCAATGGAATAATTGATAATTATATTCGATACGAAATAACTTCAGCTCACAGCAAATTTCATCAAGTTTTTTGGATTGAAGAAGACCATGAAATTGCATTCTTTGGTGGAGATGACGCACCTCAATTGCAACAAATGAAAAGCAAGTTTGTTGCTAAATACGATTTTGATGGTAAGAAATGTATGGAATTAAGACAACAATGGTGGCAACAAGGCAATGAAGCCAATTGGCAATTTTTATTTTATCATGATATAAAAACACCAATGTATAGTAAATAATTAATCCCTGTTTTTCTAGCCAATATTCTCTGGCAAAGTAGAAGTCTTTATGTCAATAACATAAGTGTTAGACCATCTGTCGTGCCATGGAAAACAAGGTGTCCCTAATGCACTAAAAGCATTGAAAGGAACGGCTCTACTAAATCCACGAATAAATGCTGTGCCAAAACTTATGGTTGTACCATCTTGATTAACTGCTCTTGTTCCAGTAATAAATTTTCCAATACTTCTTCCCTTCAAAAGACCTTCCATTATTCCACCATAAATACCAAATAAAACTAAGCTAATTAATCTATCTGTTAATGAACCCATTGGCGATTCTGTATCTAAAGATTCAATTGTTTCTGGGCTTGATAATGCTATTAAAATACCAATAACAATGGCAATTACATAAAAAACTATTACATCAATAATATAGTTTGCAAACCTTTTACTAGAGCTTGCTTGTTCTAAATACAATTCATTATCTACTAATAAATCTTTTTGACCGTATTCCATTTTTTAAACTGTTTTAATTGCCACTAAAATAAGTAGAAAATATATACAGTAAAAATATTATTGTAAAAAAGGATTATGCAAAAATTCGTGCCCAATAGTTGTACTTTGTCCATGACCATTATACACAACAGTTTCTTTAGGCAATACAAATAATTTTTCTCTAATGCTGGTTAACAAAGTTTCATGATTGCCGCCCGGCAAATCTGTTCTTCCAATACTTTCATAAAACAACACATCGCCACCAATAACAAAGTTTTGTTGCGTACAATAAAAGCAAATACTACCTGGGCTATGGCCTGGCGTAAGTAAAACCTCTAATTCATCTTCATCTAATTGAATAGTATCTCCTTCGTTTAAAAAATGTAAAGGACCAACGTAATTATTAAATGGCAAACCCCATTTTTGTCCACTAGTAGGGGCATATTGCAACACCAATTCTTCATTTTTATGAATGAATAATTCAATACCAAAAGTTTCATGTACCCATTTATTGCCAAAAACATGGTCTAAATGGCAATGCGTATTCAATAATTGTACTGGTGTTAAACTGTTTTCGGTTAAAAATTGTTTTAACTTTTCTTGTTCAGCAGTAAAATAACAACCAGGATCTATAATTAAAGCCTTACCTGCTTCATTGTAAACAACGTAGGTATTTTGTTGAACCGGATTAAAAGTAAAAACCTTAACATGCAGCATAACTGTTTTTTTAAGTAAATAATATGTAAATGCCTAATTTTAGCAAGTGTAAAAACAAAGTTCAAAATTCAAGCTTTTGTATGCAAATGAACATCAATAAAAATATCCGTGTTTTTTTCTGTATAATTTTTTTAATTCCTTTTTTAGTACAAGCACAAGTTAATACGGTTGAGTTTGGAAAAAATAGAATTCAGCATAAAAAATTTAAATGGAAATTTTATCAATCCGAAAACTTCAATACCTACATTGCCCAAGGTGGCAATGAGTTGGGCAAATTTGTTGCACAGGTAGCCGAAGAAGAATTGCCAGAATTAGAAACTTTTATCGAATACTCTTTACAACGCCGTGCAAATATTATTATTTATACCAATTTTGAAGATTATAAACAAAGCAATATTGGTTTAGGCATAGATTGGCAACAAGCAGGCGGATTAACCAAATTAGTAAACAACAAACTAGTAGTTTTTTTTGATGGAAACCACAGCCACCTAAGATTACAAATTAGAGAAGGCATAGCAAAAGTGTTAACTGATAATTTATTGTTTGGAGATGATATTGGCGAATTTGCTAGCAACCAAGCATTATTAGATTTACCTAAATGGTTAACCGATGGTTATATTGCTTATGCTGCCGAAAATTGGAATACCCAAAAAGACGATGAATTAAAAAGTGCAATACTTACAAGTGAGTATAAAAACTTTTATCATTTTGCTTATGCCAAGCCAACCCTTGCAGGACAAGCATTTTGGAATTATATAGCCGAAAAATATAAGAAAGATAATGTTACTTACTTTTTATATTTAGCTCGTATTTATAAAAACCTCAACAACGCTTCTTTAAAAATTTGTAAGAAAAAATTTAAAGAAGTATTAGAAGAGTTTATGACGTATAAACAAGACAAATATTTTGAAGATATACGTAAACGTAAAAATGCACCGAAAGGAAAACTCACCATTTCGGAAGATGTAAGTAAAAACGATTACTACAATTTTCAAGTAAATCCAAACCCAAAGAACAATGCTTATGCAATGGTGGAGTTTAAAAAAGGCACTTACAGCGTTATTTTAAACGATAATTATTACGATGTAAGAAAGCTTTTAACCAAAGGCGTTAAAGTAATGCAAGGCGATCAAAGTCCTAATTATCCTGTAATGGCTTGGGATGGAAAAGGCACAAGATTATTGGTAATGTATGCCGAAGATGCAAAAATTAAAATGTTTGTTTGGGATTATGTTGCCAAATACAAACGCTTTAAACAAGTGATTGAAGGGGTAGATCAAATTGTAGATGCCTCATTTATGTTAGATGCCAATACTGTTATTTTAAGTGCAGTTAAAAACGGACATACAGATATTTTTATTTATAAAATTGAAGAAAATAAATTAGAACAAGTTACCAATGATATTTACGACGATTTAAATCCAACGTACGTAAGTTTCCCCAATCGTTCAGGCATTATTTTTTCATCCAACCGCCCAAGTGGAGATGCTCCAAGTAGCGATACTGTATTACCTAGCAGACATAGATTCAATGTTTTTTTAGTAGATATTTTAAATAAAAATGCTGTAAAACAAATTACACAATTGAGTAATTTAAAATATGGCAATGCAACCTATCCAATGCAATACAATGTAAATCACTTTACGTTTGTTGCCGATGAAAATGGAATTGGTAATAGATACGCAGGCTTCTTTTCAACCCAAAGAAATGGTTTAGATACGTTGTATTACATAGGAGAAGAATTATTACGTAACCCAACACCCAATGAGTTAGATAGTACATTATCTGCTTGGCGAAAACAAGAAGCCGATAGTATTAGCTATTTTCAGGTGTATAAAGATTCAACCTATACGTTTCCTATTACCAATTACCAAAGCTCATTATTAGAAACAAGAATTGCCGGTAATAATGGTTTAGTAAGTGAAGTAAGAAGAGAGGGAGATTATAAATTTTTGTACAAGTTGAAAGTAGATGATAATTCGTTGAACAGACGAAACATTAATCCTGCTTTAACCAACTACATGAAAGTATTTAGGCTGCAAGACAAACAACAACAAGGTAAAGCCAATATATACAATAAAGGTAAGGGCACTGTTGCAAAAGACACTACCAACAACCCTCCTAAAAAAGTGTTTCAAACAGGTTTTGAAGATGAGCAACCCGATACTGCAATTGCTATTGTTGATGAACCTACAGAAGCAGTAAAAGAAAGTGCCTTATCTAAAATGCGTTTATTTAATTATAAACTCAAGTTTAGCTCAGATTATATAGTGAGCGGTGTTACCAACAATGTTTTGGTAAACCGATATCAAATTTATGGTGGTGGTCAAGGCCCCATACAATTAAATAATGGTAATGATATTAACTGGAGTTTTAGAGTAGGTGTTAGTGATTTAATGGAAGATGTGAAGTTTATTGGCGGCTTAAGATTTGGTCAAAACTTAGCCGATAAAGACGCCTTATTTTCTTTTCAGAATTTAAGAAAAAGAGTTGATTGGGGCTTAACTTATTACAGAAGTACCATAAGCAATTTTTTTCCTACTGGTGGTTACGATAATAAATTATTTACCAATTTATATCAAGGAAATATTTCCTATCCGTTTGATGAAACCAAAAGAATGAGTGCAACCATTGGTTTTAGAAGCGACAGAGGTGTTTTAAAATCGTCCGACTTACTTACACTTGGAGTTGAAGATACGGTTACCAAATATGTATTATCTCGTTTAGAATATGTGTACGATAATACATTAAACCCAGCTCAAAATATTTGGAAAGGGTTACGTTATAAAGTTTATATGGACTTTAATTTACCGATGAGCGATGGTGTAAGCAAAAACTTCAATTTTAATTTTGGATTTGACGCAAGAAAGTACACAGAAATTTATAGAAACTTTATTTGGGCTGTTAGAGCAGCAGGTGATTTTAGTTGGGGCGATCAAAAAATTGTGTACTTCTTAGGTGGTGTAGATGGATGGGTTGGCCCTAGATTTAATAGTGTTAACCAACCAGCACAAGATCAAACGTATGCATTTCAAAGTTTAGCAGTAAACATGAGAGGGTTTAACCAAAATGTTGCCAATGGAAACAATGCATTTGTACTGAATAGTGAATTAAGATTTCCCGTGTTTGCCACCTTGTTAAATCGCCCCATTAACAATGCATTTTTACGCAATTTTCAGTTAACACAGTTTATAGATTTAGGTACGGCTTGGAATGGTAAATTCAATGGCATCGAACGTCCATCAACCATTTATCAAGAACCGGGTAACCCAGTGAGTGTTCGTTTAAAAGCTGGTGGTATTGGTCCGTTTGTAGGTGGTTATGGCTTTGGTGCAAGAAGTACTTTATTAGGCTATTTTATGAAAGCCGATTTTGCTTGGGAAATGAATGGCATATTTAAAGGGAAACCCATTTTTTACTTTGCTTTGGGATTGGATTTTTAATGCGAATTGATGGGAACGCAGATGACACGGATTGAATACATTTATTTGCTTTGCAAATGTTTGATAGGAACACTGATTGTACGGATTGAACGGATTTTCACTGATTTGCAACCGATGTTCATCCCCTCCTTGGAGGGGCAACTATTTACACTTCTAGATTGTAATGCTCATTGGGGTGGGTTTAATAGAAATACAAGCTAAACTCTTTTCTGTTTTTCAGAGCCTCTGTGGCAAATTAAAATGGTAAAAAATTACAGAAGCAATTAAAATGCAATATCTAAAATATAGAGCCCATCAATTATTTACAGGAACAGAAATGTTGGGCAACGATTTTGTTTTAATTGCACAACCGAATGGCATTATAGAAAATATTGTATCTGTAGAAAATGCTGGAGATGATGTTCAAGTATTAGAAGGAATTGTATTACCCGGTTTAATAAACACCCATTGTCATACAGAACTAAGTCATTTAAAAAATTACATTCCACAACATACAGGTCTTACTAATTTTATTCTACAAATTGTTCAGCATCGCAATGCAGTAGAAGCAAACATTACAACTGCTATTCAACTTGCAGAGGAAGAAATGTTAGAAAATGGCATTGTTGCAGTTGGCGATATTTGTAATACCTATTTCAGTGTTCAACAAAAACAATCCACCAAATTACATTGGTATAATTTTTTAGAAGTAGCAGGTTGGCTACCCGATATTGCTCAAAAAAGATTTGAGCAAATGCAAGCAATTAAAAGCCAGTTTTCAACGCTTATTTTTCCTTTTTCAATTGTACCACATGCTCCATATTCGGTTTCAAATAATTTATGGAACTTATTACAAACAGAGTTTACCAATAAAACCATTAGCATACATAACCAAGAAACATTGGCAGAAGATGAATTGTTTAAAAACGGTACAGGACAATTCATTAACATGTACAAAGCAATGAACATTCATAATACCTCTTTTCAGCCATCAGGAAAAACGAGTTTACAATCATACTTCGCTAATATAAAAACTGCAAAAAATATATTGTTGGTGCATAATACTTTTACCAACGAGGTGGATATGCAGTTTGTTCAACAATCAGCTGTTGCAAATAATCAAACACCTTATTTCTGCCTTTGCCCTAACGCTAATCTATATATTGAAAATACGCTACCCAATATTGAATTATTCAGAAAAAACAATGTCCACATTACATTAGGTACAGATAGTTTAGCAAGTAATACAGCTTTAAGTATTATTGAAGAAATAAAAACCATTCAGCAACATTTTCCTTTAATACCATTAGCCGAAATTTTGCAATGGGCAACATTGAACGGAGCTAAAGCATTAGAAATGGACAATCATTTAGGAAGTTTTGAAGCAGGCAAAAAACCAGGTATTGTTGTATGGAATGATCCCCAAATAAATAGATTGGTTTAGTACATTACCCCATTTTCTTTTTCACTTTACATATTTTTTCAATTCTTATCTTCTTCAAATAAAGCAAAAAAGCACTTTTTTAAACAAAATTTTACAACCCAATATATTTTTTTGTAATTCTTTACTTTATTTCATAAAAAAAAATTATTTTAGGCGTAGCAAAAAATCATCAGCCACAAAAATTAATTTTATGAGAGGCGTAAACAGAGTCATGCTAATAGGCAACTTAGGCAAAGATCCACACATGGATTATTTGGAAGGAAACATTGGTGTAGCAAAATTTCCATTAGCCACCACCGAAACGTACAAAGACAGAAATGGAAAACTCATTAGCCAAACAGAATGGCATACTGTTGTACTTTGGAGAGGATTAGCAGAATTGGCAAATAAATATTTACATAGGGGCAGTTTGGTATATATTGAAGGACGTTTAAGAACAAGAAGCTGGGAAGACAAGGATGGCAATAAAAAATTTGCGACAGAAGTTGTAGGAGATAATTTAATTATGCTTGAAAAAAGAGGCGATGGACATGCACCCATCAGTGGTGAAAATGGTGAAGGTTTTAATAACGACGATTTGCCTCCTTTAACCGAGCCTGGAGAAACATTACCTTTTTAATAAACAAGTTTAGGTACATTCGTTTCTATAATTACGTAAAGCATTTTTTTGCTTTACTATTTTTTATTTAAAAACAACATTTTGGATTATCATTCGGCATTATTGAATATTACATTTGGAGCCATTATTAATGCTCAGGGCACAACTATACTTGTGGTAATATTAATGTGTTTATTGCTTTTTTCTTTTATGATGAGTGGTGCCGAAGTTGCTTTTTTTTCTCTCACCTATAAAGATATTAATACCCTAAAAACCAAACAACTACCAGCTTATAAACGTGTAGTAGATTTATTAGAAAATCCTAAAACTTTATTGGGTTCTTTATTAATTGCCAACAGTTTTGCCAATATTGCTATTATTATTATTAGTAATTTATTAATTGATGATTTAATCAATTTTAATGCTACTCTAAATTGGGTTGAGTTTGTATTAAAAGTTGTGATTGTTACTTCTATATTGGTTTTGTTTGGTGAGGTTATGCCCAAAGTAATGGCAACACAAAACAATATTCGTTTTGCAAAAGATGTTGGTGCATTGGTAGAGGTAGTAGACTATTTATTTAGACGAATGAGCAGTTGGCTAGTAAAATACAGCGATATTATTGAAAGAAAATTAGCCAATAAAGGCGTTGGTGCAAATACACATGATGAACTGTATCATGCAATAGATATTACCCATACAGGTTCTAACGAAAACGAAAAAAACATACTCAAAGGAATTTTAAAATTTGGCAATACAACGGTGAAGCAAATTATGAAAACCCGTTTAGATGTGCATGGTATAGACTATGAAACCAATTTTGAAAATTTAATACAACAAGTAGGCTATTTACATTACAGTCGATTACCTGTATACAAAGAAGATCTAGATCAAGTGGTAGGCATGATTCATACTAAAGATCTAGTGCCTTACTTAGATCATGCAAATAGTTTTGATTGGCACACTATAATGCGTCAACCTTATTTTGTGCATGAACAAAAAATGATTGAAGACTTATTAAAAGAATTTCAAAGCAAAAGAATTCACTTTGCAATTGTGGTAGATGAATTTGGTGGAACAAGTGGTATTGTAACTTTAGAAGATATTTTAGAAGAAATTATTGGCGAAATAACAGATGAGTTTGACGAAGAAGATGCTGGCTATAAAAAACTAGATGATTACAATTATATTTTTGAAGGCAAAGTAATGATTAACGATGTATGTAAGTTTATGCTATTGCCTTTAGAAACATTTGATGAAGTAAGAGGCGAAAGCGACTCTTTAGCAGGATTGGTTTTAGAAATTGCAGGCATTATACCAACAACATTACAAGTAGTGCCTTGCGGCGATTTTGAGTTTACCGTTTTAGAAGTAGAACGTAATAGAATTAATAAAATTAAAGTAACTATTAAACCTCAGTTACCAGAATAATTCAATGAAAAAAAAAGTAGCACTAATTGCACAGTATATATTTTTAATTACAGGTGTTGCATTTGTATTTAATGCTTGCAACAGCCCATTTACACCTAAACCCAAGGGTTACTTTAAAATTGATTTGCCCAAAAAAGAGTATAAAAAATTTAATGAACCTGGCTATCCCTATTCATTTGAATATCCTGCTTATGCCGAAGTAGTAAAAGACAGTTTATTCTTTGGCGAAAAAACCGAAAACCCTTGGTGGGTAAATATCAACTTCCCACAGTTTAATGGTAAAGTATATATCAGTTATAAAATAATTGCTAATAATAATTTTAATGCGTTGGTAAACGATGCATTTAAACTTACCGGAAAACATTCGCAAAAAGCTTATTCGATAGATGATTCGGCCATTGTAACACAAAATGGTGTACATGGAATATTCTTTAAAGTTGGTGGAGATGTTGCTACAGCCAATCAATTTTTTTTAAGCGATACCAATCAACATTTTTTACGTGGTGCACTATACTTTGATGCAACCCCCAACGAAGACTCTTTAAGTATTGTAAATAGTTTTTTAATGGAAGATGTAAAACATTTAATCAATACATTTCAATGGACCAATAAACCAAATTACAAAGCTAGTCCAAGTAATAGTAAAACTGCACCAACTGTAGTAGGGTTAAATAGCAAGCAATAAGAATATATTCTGTATTATGTTTTAACTTCGATACATGCAGCATTTTTTCTCCCTTCTATTCTTACAAAAAATTAGAACTCATCGGTTCAGCTGCATACAGATTATTACATTTTCTTTATTCCTCCAAAATAGTATTGCACAACCTCCTATTGGTTTTTGGAGAGAGCATTTGCCTTATCAAAATGCCATACAAGTTGTACAAGGGAACAAATTGTATTGTGCTACTCAATATGCAGTTTTTAGTATTGATGGGGATGGAGACTTAGAACGTTACAGTAAAGTAACTGGCTTAAACGATATTGGTATAAACTGCATTGCATGGGATAATACCACTCAACAACTCATTATTGCATACAACAATAGCAATATTGATATTGTAAAAAATTCAACAGTAAAAAATATTAGCGATATTAAACGAAGTACATTTATTGGTAATAAAAACATTAATCAAATTTATTGTCATAATGGAATAGCTTACTTAAGTACAGGGTTGGGAGTTGTAGTAATTGACTTAGCTAAATACGAAACCAAAGACACTTGGATTATTGGTTCAAATGGTAATCAAACCAATACGCTTGCATTAACTAAAGACGCTAATTTTTATTATGCTGCTACACATGAAGGATTGAAAAGAGCAAATCTAAACTCAAACAATTTAGCCAACTTTTCTACTTGGCAAAGTATAAGTGGCATCAATGGTTTAAGCAATGGCCCCATACAAAATACAGTGAATTGTAATAACAATATTGTTGTTCAAAAAAATGATTCGCTGTTTATTTTAAATGGAACCAATTGGAGTTTATTCTATTTCGAAAACAATTGGCAAATTGAAAATATTCAATCATCGGAAAATAAAATTTTTGTTGCACAACGCTCTACGTCAGGTGCAAGTAGAATTCTTCAATTAAATACATCTGGTACGATAGAAAAAAATATTGCACAAGCTGGTATTATTTCATTTCCAAAAAATGCTATTGGTGTAAACGGAGTTGTTTGGATAGCCGATTTTTTTGGTGGATTATCCAAATACACCAACACTTTTCAGCAATTTATTCCAAACGGAACCTTAGGTTTAGCAAGCGGAAACCTGGTTTTTAACAACAATATTTTATATGCTGCTGCAGGCTCGGTAAATGATGCTTGGAATTATTTGTACAACAGAGATGGAGTTTTTATTTACAAAGATGGCAGCTGGACCTATGAAGGTTATTTCAATAAACCCATTTTAGATTCGGTTTTAGACTTTATTTCACTAGCTGCAGATAAACGAGACAAAAGTCTTTGGGCTGGAAGTTACGGTGGCGGTTTAGTACATTTTAAAGACAATAACATCCGCATTTATAAAAACAACAACTCCACTTTACAAGCAGCCATTGGCGATGCAAACAGTTATAGAATTAGTGGTTTGACTTTTGATGCAAACAACAATTTGTGGATAGCCAATTATGCTGCTCCTCAAAATTTACAAGTAAGAAAAGCCGATGGAACGTTTAAAGCATTCACTATTCCGTTTGCACATTTTGAAAATGCAATTAGTCAGTTAGTAGTAGATGATGGCAATCAAGTTTGGGCAGTAAGTCCTAGAGGCAATGGTGTTTTTTGTTACAACTATGGCAATAGTATTGATGCATTAAATGATGATCAATGGAAATATTTGAGAGCAGGTTTGGGTCAGGGAAATTTACCTAGTAACAATGTATATTGTTTAGCAAAAGATAAAAATGGTTTTATTTGGATTGGAACCGATAAAGGTGTTGCAGTAATACAATGTGCCACAGAAATATTTGTACAACCTTGCGAAGCAGTAAAACCAATTGTGCAGCAAGGAGCATTTGCAGGCTTTTTATTTCAAGATCAAGAAGTACAATGTATTGCAGTAGATGGAGCCAATAGAAAATGGATAGGCACAAAAAAAGGATTATGGTTGGTTAACGCCGATGGCGATAAAATTATATATCAATTTACAGAAGATAATTCACCATTGTTGAGTAACGACGTAAAGCAGTTGGCAACTAATCCAACAACAGGAGAAGTTTTCGTTGCTACATTTAAAGGCATTTGTAGCTTTAGAAGTACAGCAACCGAAGGTGGAGAAACAAATAGTAATGTATTGGTTTTTCCTAATCCTGTTCCTCCCAATTTTTCAGGTACCATTGCCATTAAAGGATTGGTCAATAATGCCAATGTGAAAATTGTAGAACCAAATGGCAGATTGGTTTTTGAAACAAGGGCTTTGGGTGGACAAGCAGTTTGGAATGGCAAAAATTACAAAGGCGAAAAAGTGGCTAGTGGTGTTTATTTGGTATTCGTAAAAGATGATACTGGTATAGAAAAAACGGTAACTAAAATTTTTATTTTAAGTGGAAAATAAAAAATGAAGCTTGTTTTTGAAAGAAGCACATTAAATTCCCTCAGCATCAGGCAGATCTTCTACCATTTGTTTTTTCATGGCTTTGTTTACAATGTAAACGCCTAAAAGTGTAATAATTGTTCCTATAACCAATCGGGCTGTAATATGTTCGTTCAATAACACAGTGCCAATAGAAATGGCTACAATAGGATTAATATAAGCATATAAAGAAGCCAAAGCTGGTGGCAAATGTTTCATACTATAAATAAAAGCAACAAATGCTAAAATAGAACCTGCACTAATTAAGTAAGCAATAGCAATCCATGCATTTGTAGGAATGGTTGATAAAGGAATAAATTGATGGGTTGATAACGATATAACAAACATCATTACACTACCAAATAACATTTGCCAACCTAAACCAAAATACGGATTGATATTTACTTTTTGGCGAGCAATACTAATGGTACTATAACTCCAAGAAATAGTAGCAATAATGGCTAAAGACAAACCCATAAAATAACCATCGGGTTGAGTGCTAAAAGCATTTTCGTAAAATACTACACCAATACCCAAAATGCCTAATAGTATACCAATTATAGCAAAGCGATTGATATTTTTATTATTGTAAAAAAAGTATTCAATAATTACTACACATAAGGGATAAAGAGCACCAATGAGTGCACCTAATCCACTAGGAATATATTGCAAACTCCAAGTACTAAAACCATTGGCTAAAACAAAAGTGAAAATAGAAAGAAAGAACAACTGCTTCAATTGTTGTTTGGTTGGCAGAGGCAGTTTTCTAATAACAGTGAAAAAGCCAACAAATAAAACTCCACCAATAAGCTGACGAACAGCTGCCAATTGTAATGCAGGCATTGAATTTACCCCAAACTTCATAGCAACCCAAGTAGTACCCCAAACTATGGAAGTAATAATTAAGGCTAAATATGCTTTTTGTTTGGAACTCATTTTTTTATTTCACAAAAAGGAACAAAGGATATGAAGGATATTATTTTCACCCTGTGCAACTCTACAAATGCTTCCCTTCTGTTGTAAATATTGTATTAATGTTTAAAATGTCTCATACCAGTAATTACCATAGCCAATTGATGTTCAACTGCATAATCAATACTGTCTTTATCTCTTATACTTCCACCTGGTTGAATAAAGGCTTCAATACCTGCTTCATGAGCAATACTTACACAATCGTTAAATGGAAAAAATGCATCACTTGCCAACACTGCACCTTGTAAGCTAAACTTAAATTGTTTAGATTTTTCTATAGCCTGACGTAAAGCATCAATTCTTGAGGTTTGTCCGCAACCCTTTCCCACCAACTGTTTATTTTTTACAAAAGCAATGGCATTACTTTTTAAATGCTTACAAACAATATTGGCAAAAACTAAATCAGTTTTCTCGGCTTCAGTTGTAGTTCTTCCGCCCACTTCTTTCCAATCTGTATAATTACCCTCATCTAATTGTTGTGTTAAAACACCGTTGAGCAATGATTTTGATTGTACAGTAGATGTATGTTTTATGCTATTGAGTTGCAATAAAATTCTGTTCTTTTTCGATTGTAAAATACTCAATGCATCTGCATCAAATGCAGGAGCAATGAGTACTTCAAAGAAAATTTCATTAATGGCTTCAGCGGTTGCTTTATCTATAGTTCCGTTGGTTACCAATACTCCACCAAAAGCACTTTCTGGATCGCCTGCTAAAGCAGCATCCCAACTTTCTTTTACTGTAGTTCTTGCTGCTATGCCACAAACATTGGTGTGTTTAATAATACCAAAAACAGCCTCCTTAAATCCCTCTAAAGTAGCAACTTGAAATTCGCTGATAATTTGTACAGCAGCATCAACATCTACTAAGTTGTTATACGATAATTCTTTACCATTTAGCTGAGTAAATAACTCAGCTAAGTTGCCATAAAAAACAGCCGATTGATGTGGGTTTTCTCCATAACGCAACACTTGTTTTTGCGTACTTGTTTGTATGGCTGTATTAGAAGGGTTAAAATAATTATTAATAGCAATATCGTAATTCATTACCACCTGAAAAGCTTTAGCAGCATAGGCTTTACGTTGTTCTAAAGTGGTTGTTCCTGCTTGTGTAGCTAAAATATTTTCTAAGGTTGCATAATCGTCTTTTGCTGCAACCACTACCACATCTTTATAATTTTTTGCAGCTGCTCGTATCATACTCGGACCACCAATATCTACTTTTTCAATAATAAGTTTTTCATCATTGGTAGATTGTAGGGTTTCTTCAAAAGGATATAAATCAACAATTACCAAGTCAATTTCAGGTATTGTATACTCCTTCATTTCTTGAATGTGCTGTGCATCATCTCTTTTCCCTAAAATTCCACCAAACACAACCGGATGCAATGTTTTTACTCTTCCTCCTAAAATAGAAGGATAAGTAGTTAAACTTTCTACTGCAACACAAGGAATTTGTAAATCTTCTAAAAATTGCTGTGTTCCACCTGTACTATAAATAGTAATGCCTAATGAATGTAATTGCTGTGCTAATGAGGCCAATCCATCTTTATAAAAAACTGAAATTAAAGCCGAAGAAATTTTTTTTTGCATGATATAAGTTGAAGGCTGAAAAATAATGCTGCAAATGTAAATAGTTGATATTGATAATTGGGGCTTAAAGTATTGAAAGAAGCTGAATTGTTATAAGAATGAATAATTAAGCACCCTTAAATACTATTTAATTAACACAACTCAATTCAAACGCACCTTGCGTTGCAGTTGAATGATATTGTACGCCTAAACTATCGGCATCTTTTTTCCAATAATTTACTTTCCAAAATGGATTGGATGAATCGAAAATGTATTGATTACAATCAAACTGTTGTATCATTTTAGATAAATAGATTCTAGGATTTTGGGTAAGTATAATGGCATCTACTTTAATTTTTGGCATGCTAGGTTGCAAGTTTATTGCACTATCAATAACCAAAATATTCTTTCCATTACAACTAATTAAATTGTTGTTCAATACAAAATTATTTAGTTGATGTGTAGGTGTTATTCTATGTAAAACCCTCGATGGTTTTATATGAAAGTTTCTTAAAAAGCCATCTTCGGTTAGAATAGAATCGCCAATGAATTGATATTTTCTACCTTCAATTAAATCTATTGCTGTATGGTTGGGAACATTATATACTACTAGCTTTTGTTGTTGATTTCGTTGTATGAAATCAGCACTTCTTAAAGCCATAAAAAGTAATAAAAAAGATAATCCTACTAAACAGGCTTTGGTTTTCTTTTCTATTAACCAACTAGCAAAACCCAATATTACACCATACAATACACATGTTTGCACAATACTAATTTGTATAGATGGCCAAACCACAAATGGAAGTTGATTGAAATGCTCTACAAACATATTCAAACACCAAATTGCTTTTTCAATAACATATCCTAATGCATTTGCAGCAAATGGAATAAATGACAATACCAATAAAAATATTTCAGCATATAAAATTAACCCAGACAATGGTACTGCTACAATATTGGTAAATAAAAACAAGTTTGGAAACTGATGAAAATGATACAATACAATGGGTAAGGTTAATATTTGTGCTGCAATAGAAACAGCACTTAAGCTCCATAAGTTTCGCAAAAATTTATTGTCGAAATACAGCCATTGATTAATGTATTTTTGAAATAGTAAAATACTTAAAACAGCGGTATAAGAAAGTTGAAAGCCTACATCCCATAAATTAAATGGGTTATACACCAATAAGCAAAATGCCGATAAGGCTAAGCTATTATAAATATTTGCTTTTTTACTATTCAACTCTCCTACCACAATAAAAGTAAACATTATAGCACTTCTTAATATAGATGGAGCAGCACCAGCTGTTAATGTAAATAACCACAACACCAATAAAATTATGATTGGCTTTACTATGCTCACCCATTTACGTTTACCAAATGGTATAAATAGTTTTACCAATAAAAAATAAATCATACCCAAATGCAATCCACTTATAGCAATAATATGTACTACACCTGTATTGCTATAGCTTTGTGTGAGGTCTCTATCTAAATCGTCTCTATAACCAATTATTAATGCTTCTGCAATTGCTAACTCGTTTTTTGTGGTTATATGTTTACGTAGAATAGTTAATACTTTTTCTCTTGCTTTTAAAAGAAAACTAGTGATTGCTGTTGTTTCGGTTGTGGTTAATTCAATAAAATCTCGATCATTTAAAAATGCTTGGTAATGTATATTTTGAAACGAACAATATCTTGCATAATTAAACCCTCCCGGATTACCTGCATTGATAATAGGAACCAAATTACTAGCTATAATTATTTGATTGCCATAACCCAAAACTGGCTTGGTACTATCTTTTTTAAAGTACAATAAAATATCTCCATCAACAGGTTGCCAAGCACCATTTATTAAAACTGCATTGGCCTTAGCCAATGCTTTATACGATTTTTGTTTTACAACAATGGGTTCTTGTAAAGTAACTTTTACTGGCAATTTTTGCTGATAGTATTTGCCAATCCATTGTTGATGATGCTCTATGTTTTTGGTATAACTAATGATACCTCCCAAGCTGATGAAAATAAAAACTATTGCAATGCCCGATAACCAACTATATGCAAATTTTTTTGCAATGCCCAATAGTTGATAGATACCTAATAATACAATGCCTAATACACCTAACCCATAAAATGGAGCTATAAAAATGGTTAAATGATACTGCAATAAAATGCCTGCAATAAGTGGTAACAATAAACGAAAAATGGGTATGCTTTTGTAAATGGGTTTATTGTATTTGCGTTTTGGCATAAACGAATATTGTTAGTGTGCCAGAGATTTTTTATGGGGTAATAATTTTAAAGAAAACAAGACGTCGTTTAAAATATTTCTAAAATTTAAACAAGAAATTATTTCTCACCCTTTTGCTTTTGTAGAATTTTGTTTTGAATCTGAGTTTGTTTTTTTGAAAATCGAATCATATTCATGATTTTTCTTTAAACTATCAATTTTAAATTGGTAATAATCAATTTTTTCTTTGTTTTGATTTTCACTATTTGGAATTTTATACCAACCCTTAATCAAACCAAAAGACATGCAACCTCCAAAAATAAAGAGTGCTGCTATGATATAGTGCATAAATGATAGGTTTCTGAATTTCACAGCATCTGCCCTAGTAATAAACCAAATAAGTAAAACGAAAAGCCCTAAAACATATCCAAATAAGAGCATAAAAATAACTGCTTGATAAGAACTTTCAACTTTCGTAAATAATTGAATATTTCCGGCTCCAAATAGTACAACCGCAGAAAAAATTGATAAAATTTCAATATGGCGTTTGTCTGTATTGTCAACTTCAGTTCTCAATTTCTGAAGTTCTTTCATTCTCTCTTGTAACCTAACAGTAGAACCAATAAGCAGAGATTCTGATTTATATTCTTCCACTTTCTCTTGATATACTTTATAGTTTATAGGAAGCACAAATGATGAAGCAATAAAACATTTTATTGTACCATAATTAGCAAAAACAAAATCAACTAAACACTCTTTATAGGGTAATTGAAAAGTATGAAAATTATTTTTTGAACACCAATTAAGCTTTTCTGCATATTCTTTTAAAAACTTATCAAAATCTATTTTTAGCTTTTCAATTTTCTCATAGTCAACTTCCTTCTTTCGACTTTCTTGCTCAATAGCTTCTTTTATAAACCCTAATTTTTTGTAGTATGGAAAAAAGTTAGTTACTTGATTATCTCTTTCATTTTCATTAATGTAAGTCTCTAGTAAAGTTAATTTGGATGTATCATTCTTACTATTCTCAAGAATAGAAGATATTATATTGTTATTAAGATAACCAATTAATATTCTTTTAGCTTTTTGATCAAAGTTCAATGAATTATTATATTCAATATTCCCCTCTGTAATTCTTTCTTTTAAATCAATGAGTTTGGATAGCTCTTTACTATAATCTTTATATTCTTTTATTGCTACATGAATAGAAAGAAAAGAAAATTTAGAATTATAAGGTAGATTTTTAAATTCTGTAAAACGTTTTTTATGAATACTATCTCCTTTTATTTGAGATTCATCTACATAATGACTATGAATAATGTCTTTGAAATCCGAAAGTTTTTGAATATTTAGGCTTTCGAGATCTACAAATTCCATATCGATTCTATTTGATACTATATACCTCCTATTTTCTTGAGAGTATCGGTAGCAAACTTTATATATTAAGAAATTAACCTTCTCAACTAAAATCTGTATATAGTAAAATTTTTCTTCCTTTTGCTCTTCGAAAAATCTTTTTAAAAGAATCAGTTCTTTTAGAAGGTCTTCATTCAAACTTATTTTAAAATCTATCTTAGAAAGGAGTAAATTTTTTTCAAAAAAAATGCTATAGTCCTGAACAATAATAAGTGTTGCCCATTGGTTGTTTAAAAATGGTATAGAATAATCTTCTAAAAATAATATTTCTGGATCATTGGATGAATAATCATTTGTCTGTTCATACTCTTTAATAAAATGTCTGTAAGTTTTTATGGAAGTTGATAAGTGTTTTGAAAACTCAACCAATAATTCACTATTTAATGAAAATGCATCGATATCAAAATCTGCATATTCTTCGTCACTTTCCACTTCAATTAGAATCTTTGGAGACTCAATAGAAGTTTCAGAACTTTGATTTACAGTTTTATCTAACTCGATTTCTAAATCATCAAGACCTTGTAATATTAGTTCTAAAGACTCGATGTACTCTCCTTCTATCAAAGATAAGTTCAGGTTATCATAGATTTCAATTGTAAATCGATTCAGGCTAGAAAGATAGTCTGAAGTGCTTTTAATAGAGGCTATTTGACTATTTAAGTCTTTTAAACTTTGTAACGATTTATTGATAGAAAGTGTAAGCATTTATTCATTTTCGAGGGAATAAAATTTAGGCTCGTTTTGTATCATTTCAATAGGGATTTTGAGCCCAGATTTTCTATTAATCTTGGCCAAGTTAAACATTGATTTCCAAGATTGCCATTCATGACTAAGCTCTACTAGTTGAAATGCACTATAAGAGAGAATATTGGGATTTTTTTCTAATAGACTATCAATTGCTTTATCAATAAGATATATTTCATTTTCTAATAGTCCAAAACTTTCTCTTGTGAGATTATTATTTAAAGTTGTAACTCCAGATTTGTCTATTTTAAAAAATATTGAGTTGGGGATATAGTTATATACACCACTTTCAACATGTCCATATGGTAATGCCCAATAATCATCAAAAACTTCTAATAAACCTTTCGAATGTTTTGAAGAGGTAACAGCGGTAGTAAAAAATAGTAGTTTTAATAGCTTGAGTTTAGTTAACTCCGTAGTATATTCTATTTTTTGTGTTTTCGCTAATTCTATCAAGCGAAAAACAAAATAATCAAAAGCATTTGTTTTATTCATGATAGCAATTTTATGGAAGATAGATATTTGAAAGTAAAATAAAAATAGTGTAGATAAATTCTAACTTATTATAAAGTTTTACACAGAACAAATTCTTATCTACTCAAGTGCATACTTCTTTCTTTATACAAAGTTCTAAAGTATGGGTCTCGTAGGTCTTTGATAAAACGAATGGCTTCTCCCGTACTTTTCATTTCTGGGCCCAATTCTTTATTTACACCTGGAAATTTATTGAAGCTAAAGACAGGTTCTTTTATTGCATAACCTTCTAACTTTTTCTCCATCGTAAATTCAGTTAGTTTGGCTTCGCCTAACATTACTTTGGTAGCAATATTTAAATAGGGGATTTGATAAGCTTTGGCAATAAAAGGCGTTGTTCTAGAAGCTCTTGGATTGGCTTCAATTACATATACTTTACCATTTTTACAAGCAAATTGTATATTGATTAATCCTTTTATATTCAATGCTCTAGCAATTTTTTCGCTGTAATATTCCATGGTTTCTACCACCAATGGAGTAAGATTAAAAGCCGGTAAAACAGCATTACTATCGCCACTATGAATTCCTGCTGGCTCAATATGCTCCATTACGCCCATTACATGAAAGTTTTCTCCATCAAAAATGGCATCTACTTCAGCTTCTTGGCAGCGATCTAAAAAATGATCAATTAATATTTTATTATCGGGAATATGTTTTAAAATGCTGATACAAGCTTTCTCCACTTCATCATCATTAATTACAATTCTCATTCGTTGGCCACCCAATACATAACTAGGACGAACCAACACCGGATAACCTACTTTATTGGCCACTTCAATAGCTTCTTCTGCAGTGTAAGCAGTACCATATTCTGGATAAGGAATTTCTAGTTCTTTTAATAAATCACTAAATCGTCCACGATCTTCAGCAATGTCCATATTATCGAAGCTGGTACCAATAATTTTTATGCCTTTTTCGTGTAATTTTTTAGAGAGTTTTAAAGCGGTTTGTCCGCCCAATTGTACAATTACACCTTCTGGTTTTTCTAGCTCAATTATTTCCCATAAATGTTCCCAATAAACGGGTTCAAAATAGAGTTTATCGGCCATGTCGAAATCGGTAGATACTGTTTCTGGATTACAATTCACCATAATGGCCTCGTAACCACATTCTTTAATGGCCAATAAGCCGTGTACACAACAGTAATCAAACTCAATTCCTTGACCAATTCTATTAGGACCACTACCTAAAACAATAATTTTTTTACGTGAAGATGAGATGGACTCGTTGCTCTGTAAAGTGTTGCTCATTTTTTGAAGATTGAGCAAAAGTAAGGGTACTGAAAAAAAATACGAAGATTATTTTTTGCCTTTGGTAAAATAGATTAACCACAGAGCAGCAGAGCAAAGGAGTTACACAAAGAGTTAAAAGAAATTTTCTGTGATATCTGTGTTTTCTGTGAGACATATTTATTTGCCTTTGGCAAATTGCTTAACCACAGAGCAGCAGAGCAAAGAAGTTAAACAAAGAGTTTAAAAAAATTTT
Source organism: Rhizobium sp. Q54 (assembly GCA_943368735.1). GTDB lineage: Bacteria > Bacteroidota > Bacteroidia > Chitinophagales > Chitinophagaceae > UBA1930. Next base: position 38,269 of record CALRLQ020000004.1, read on the forward strand.
CTGTGTTTTCTGTGTTTTCTGCGAGCAAAATTTTTTACCACAGAGAACACAAAGTATTTACACAGAGTTCGCAAAGGTTGATTGCTTTCAGCAATTAATTTGCCACAAATGCACGCATTAACACGAATGGTTTAACAACTAATTAAGCAGAATTTTATCTGCGTTTTCTGCGAGACATATTTATTTGCCTTTGGCAAATTGTTTAACCACAGAGTAGCAGAGCAAAGGAGTTACACAAAGAGTTTAAAAAATTTTCTGTGTTATCTGTGATTTCTGCGAGGAATATTTTTTAACCGCAGAGAAAAAGAGGTTCACAGAGTTGGTTCTTGGTGTTGTAGAATCGTTGTTGTTTTCTTCATTTAAGATAAAAAACCAATTCATTAATCCGTCAATTCACTAATCCGCCAATTAAAAACCCTTTATACACTTTGTATTCTTTGCAGCTTTGTGTGAAAAACTATTTATACTCCATAATTGGATGCCTTTCAAACTCATGTTTAGTTGTATCAAAAATGAACCGATAAGTTACCATTCTTCTGTTTTGACTACCTCCTAAGCTTTTATAAATATTCACCATTCTAGGATTCCAATCGCCGGCCCAACCCATTTCATACGCTTCGTACCAACCTTTATGCTGCATATTATAACCACAAGATTGTATTAAAAAACTATCAACACCCAATGCTTGATATTTTGGCACAACACCAAAAGCCAAGCCTGTTAACTTTTTACACTGACCTGTTTTTTTCATCCATAATAATCTAAGCTTGTTAATCAATGTAAGCTTTCCATTAAAATGTTTAAAATACTGATTTACATCTGGAATATTAATAAACATAGCAATGGGTTCTTCTTTATAATAAGCAAACCAAATTACACGTTCGTCCATAATGGGTTTCATGGTTTTAAACAATTTCATCACTTCTTCTACTGTAATTTCTTTTGCTTCACCATGTTGTGCCCAGGCTGAGTTGTAAACTGTAGCAAAATCTTGAGCATACTTATTGAGTTGATTTAACTCAACATGCTTGGCTGTATAATCGGCTTTTGCAGCAAACTTTTTATACCGTTCTTGAAAACGAGGAGGTAAATCATCGTTCACACTCATTTTATACCAATACTGATTGTAATAATTTTTGAATCCATAATTATCAAACAAAGCCTCATAATAATCAGGATTAAAAGGCATTCCATAAACTGGTTCATCATTAAAACCTTCTACCAATAAGCCCCACCATTTATCTCTATCACCAAAATTTATTGGTCCATCCATTGCTTCACAACCTTTGCTTTGTAACCAAGCTTTAGCTGTATCAAATAATAAGTTAGCTGCTTGCTGATTGTTGATACAGTCGAAAAAACCTACACCGCCTGTACTAAAATCGGTGCCCTTGTTAATATATTTTGAGTTGGTAAATGCAGCTATACGACCAATGAATTTTCCTGCATCGTCTTTTAAAATCCATCTTTTGGTTTCGCCATGTTGATAGTTTTTATTTTTTTCGGTTGAAAAAACATCGTGAATGTCTTTATCTAAAGGACGGATATATGCTGGATTGTGTTGGTTCATTAACACATTTACTGTAATAAAATCTTGTGCAGTGCTTGTATTATTAACTTCTATTAATTGCATAAAGAATGGCTTGTAATAAAACGAAAATACAATTTCAACTTATTCAGCCGAAAACAATTTAGCTGCTAGTTTTTCATCGTGTTTATAAATGTCTTTTCTAAAATTCAATTTTCCATTTGCATCTACCCATGCTGTAAAATAAGCAATTAATACAGGTATAGGTTGTTTTAGGGTAACCCATTTTTCTGTAGTTAAATTCATCACACTATCTATAATATGGCTTTTCCAAATAGTTGCAGTATCGGCTCTTAGCAAATATTGAGCAAACTTTTTGGGCTCTGCCAATCGTATACAACCATGGCTAAAACTTCTTTTGGTTTCGCTAAATAAATTTCTATTGGGGGTATCATGAAAATAAATACTATGGCTATTGGGAAATAAAAACTTTACCAATCCTAAAGAATTGTTTTTTCCAGGTTTCTGCCTAACAATGGGCAAACCATTGCTATAACCAGTTATTTCCATGTTTTTATTGCGGAGATAGTTTTTGTTTCTTCTCATTGCAGGAGCAATTTCACTAGCTACAATACTACTAGGCACATTCCAATACGGACTAAACACAATGTTTTGCAATTTGCCCGAAAAAATAACTGTATTATGTGTTGCTGTACCAACAATTACATTCATTTCAAATTGTTGTTTGCCATCATGTATTACATGCATTTTATACTCTGGAATATTTACTAAAATGTACGCTGTATTTTGTTGTGGAGGCATCCAACGCATTCTTTCTAAATTAATTAATATTTGTTGAATACGTTTATTAGGCAATACATTCAATTCCTCTATTACTTGTTTGCCAATAATACCATCTGGTGTTAATCCCATTCTTTGTTGAAAAGATTGTAAGGCTCTTAGTAAAACTGAATCGTAATAAATAGATGTGTCTTTTGAAACAGCATCGCCCAATAATTGTAATTTTTGTTTTATGTAAGGAATAATAGCCGATGAGTCTTTTGGCTTAATTGATTTTTTGGGCATTACCAATATTTTCCAATCATATTTTTTTGCTATGTTATGATACAATGCAATATTGGCTTGTAGTTTTTTATATTGTTGGTTGAGCAATGCAAACTGTTGTGTAATGGTAGAATCTGGCTCTAGTGTAGATTGTAAAAAAGCCTTTAAATCAATTTTTTTTCTTGGAATATACCAACCCAAATCTTTTGTGTTGATATTGCTACCCTTATACATTTTTGTGGCAAAACGAAAAAACTGACCTGTAATAATGAGTTCTTTTTTTGCTTGTATTTCTAAGGTATCAATTACTTCAACATTTTGCTGAATGCTTAAATAACTTTTGGTGAATAAAGAACTGTCTTGCAAATCGGCAACAGTAGTTGCTAAAAGGTTCAAAAAATCTAATGTGTGTTGATTGGCTCCTGCTTTATCAAACCATGCAAACTCGTAATTTCTATCGGCATAAAAATCTTGATATTGTTCCGCAAAAGCTTTCAGCTCTGTTTGTTCTTTTATAAAATTTTCTAGCTGTACACTATCTAAAAAAAGTTCGTTAAACGAATTGGCAGAAGTAATACTTGTATCTATTGTTTTCTTTTTTGTAGAAGAATTATTGGTACAACGAGTAAAAACTGCTGTAATTACAAGCAGTACAAAAATTAAATAGTTTTTCATGTGTAAGTGAAGGTAACCTTTATTGAAGCATTAACAAGGTTGCTGCTATAACACCTGCAGTTTCAGTTCTTAATCTTGTATTTCCAAGACTAACAGCTGTAAAGTTTTTGCTTAAGGCTAATTCAATTTCTTGTGGAGTAAAATCGCCTTCGGGTCCAATTAAAACAAGTGTATTGGCTTTAGCTGCTATTTTTTGCAGAGGCATTTTTTCATCATTTTCACAATGAGCAATTAATTTAATGGGTTGAGAAGCAAATGAAATTAGGTTTTCGGCCAACATTGGTTCGTGTAAAATAGGTAGCCAAGTTTGTTGGCTTTGTAACATGGCCGCAATTAAAATTCCATTCAATCTATCGTATCTAAAATGTTGCTTTTCGGTTCTATGGCATTGCAATAAATAAATATTTGCAACGCCCAACTCTGTTACTTTTTCTAAAAACCACTCTAGTCTATTGGTGTTTTTTAATAGAGAAATACCAATACTAATTTCAATAGTTTTCTTTTCAAAAAACTGTACCGATTGTATTTGTACAATGGTTTGTTTTTTATCGGCCGATTGAATGATTGCTCTACACAACAAACCTTTACCATTGGTTAAATGCAATGCATCGCCAACTTTCATTCTTAAAACTTGAATAGCATGTTTTTGAGAATCGGCAGTTAACGCAAATAAGTTAGCATCTTCAGTTAACAAGGGTTCGTAAAAAAAGGGCAATTGCATATTGCAAAGTTATGTTTCAAATTAATCGAACACGGCAACCATAATACCATCTTCTAAAGATGACATTGCAGGTATATTCATTTTTCTTCCATTAAAATACATTTGAATAGACTTACTGTTAGCAGGTAAAAAAACATCTACCATATTCATAAAAGGCAACATGCCAAAGCCTGCATGTTTGTTGGTACTTGATTTTCCATCGCCATCATCATACAAGAAAAAAGCAATAGACGTTTTTTCGGCTGTTGCAATTTTTTTATCAGTAAGATTAATTCCATTTACAGTTAAACTATCTCTTCCATTAATCACAGCTTTATTGGCACTAAATACAGCCAATACAGATTGATTATTATTGGATGGTAATTGTTGAGCAATCATTCCTGTCATGCCTTTATTACTCAAGGTTCTTAAATACACTAAACTATTATTGTGGGTAAACGGTTCTCTAAAATAATGTACAGCTCTTTTGGCAGTATCGGCAGACTGCACAACAAACTCATAATATTCATTGGCTAAAGCATTAAAACCGCTCCAATAACCCAACAAATCGGTTGTAGTGGTAAATATGCTTTTGCTATTTTTTCTTTTGCCTTCAATAGCATTTATAGCAAACACAGTTATTGTTGCATTTGCTTCGGGTTTATTTTCACCAAAAGTTACTATTCTACCACCAACAGTAATTTTTTTAGGTGTGCTTGTTTTTGCAGTTGTAGCAGCAGCGTTATTAAAAAACTGAAACATGGCATCAAAACTTTCTTGGCTAGTAGCAACCTCATAATGATCCTTATTGGTTAACGCTTTGTTATTTACACCATCAATATTTGCCCCTCCTGTTATTTTATCTTCTAATGAATATAAATTTAATGTTGGTACTGTAGGTGGAGTTTTCATTTTACCGCTTCCTACATGTACATAATGAGCCACTTTTTCGGCATTTTGCGTTTGTTGTAAATAATTATAACAAACACCTCCACCTGCCGAGTGGCCTACTAAATTTACTTGCTTAACTTGATTAATTTGTAAAAGATGATTAATAATAGAATCTAACCCAACACCATTTCTATTACCCATTGCAATTGTATTCCAATCTACCACAGCCAACATATTTTTGGTATACCCTTGCTGTTCAAAACGTTGAAATTGTAAGGCCCAAGTATCGCCACTTGCCAACATACCATGTACAAAAACTATAGGAAGTGGTTTATTTTGACTGACTTGAGCATAATTATAACTTGTAATAAGTAGGCAAATCAATAAAAAATAATGTTTTTTCATACAACAATCATTAAGTAATGCAGTAGTTGAAAATAAGGGAATTTATGTTCAACTGCAACCTTTATACATAAAAAAACATCTATAGTACAATTCCATTTTCTTCGAAAAGCTACAAATAATTGTACCGGTTCTCAAATGAAAACCAATTGTTCATTAAAAAATGCAATTGTTACATGCTGAAGTCTATTGTTAGCTTTCCTACAGATAGTAGTTTATTAATTAGTAAGCCTAGAAACCAACAATCTGAAAGATTGGTTACTTATTATGAGTTGTATAAATTAATTAAACATTTAAACGGCTCAATTTTAAAATGTGGAATTACCCACGATGAAGCTTTTAGCTATTTTTCGTTTTTTAAACAAATGAACCAATATAGGCATCAGCCAATGGTTGCCTTTGAAAAAAATCCATCTCTTTTTGAAGTTGCTAAGTTCAATAATGAAGTTGAGGAAGGCATTGCTGTTAAAGATATCAGCTCTAAACAATTAGGTGCTGCTCAGCAAAATTTAGTTGAAAAAAGCATTACAGAAAAAATTGAATTTGTACCAGGATTGCTAAATAATTCTATACCAGAGTATTTAATTGAAAATCCTGAATTAAAAATTGCACTCTTAACTATTGATATAGATGATTATGAAAGTACCTTAACTGCTATGCAATACTTTTACCCAAGAATTGTAAGTGGTGGTATTTTAATTATGAATAATTATTATAAAAAATCGGCCGAAAACCTAGCTATTCAAGAATATTTTGTTGGGCAAGAGGTAATTATTCGTCATTTTTCTTTACAAAAAGGACCGCATTACATTGTAAAACCTTAAAAAGGCAAAATAATTTTAGAAAAACTTATAAAAAGGCTTTTCTATTCAAATACAACCCCATACCTTTGCCGTCCGTAAAAAATTAAAAGTTATGAACGCAGCAGTTCAATTTGTACACGAGCAGTTAAGTGCTAAGAAAGAATATCCAAAGTTTAAAGCTGGAGATAATATTACTGTTAACTATAAAATTATAGAAGGTGGTAAAGAACGTATCCAAAGTTTTCGTGGAGATGTAATTAAATTACAAGGTGTAGGTGCAACAGCTACTTTTACTGTACGTAAAATATCTGATGGAGTAGGCGTTGAGCGTTTATTTCCTATTTTATCGCCCAATATTGATTCAATTTTATTGAACAAAACTGGTAAAGTACGTAGAGCTAAATTGTTCTACTTAAGAGAAAGAAGTGGTAAGAGTGCAAGAATTAAAGAAAAACGTTTCTAACACAGAACCAATATTTAAAAAGCGGAATTTTGTTCCGCTTTTTTTAATGCAATTTATTAGCAGTAAGTTTTAACTTCTAAAGCACTGCTTTTACCTTAGTTTTGTACTCTTTTAAATTAATTATATGGGTAATTTAGGTTTTCAAGAAATATTAATAATAGCAGTAGTAATACTTGTATTATTTGGTGGCAGAAAAATTCCTGAATTTATGCGTGGCATAGGCAAAGGAATTCGTGAGTTTAACGATGCCAAAAACAATGTAAAAAAAGAAATTGAAGAAGGCATTAACGAGAAGGACAATAAGTCTTCTTCATCTGCTAGCTAAACTATTATTCCACTTTAAACAATCGACAGCCTTTGTTTACTTTTAGTACAATCAAAGACTATCAAAATAATTTATTGCACAGCACAACTACTTGTTTAGAGGCTGTGCAATATTATTTAGAGGCTATTAAAGCCCACCAATCGCTCAATGCTTATCTAGAAGTTTTTGAGCAAGAAGCTATTGATACTGCAATTGCTTTAGATGCCAAACGCAATGCTGGCAAGCCTTTAGGTAAATTACATGGCGTTGTTGTTTCTATAAAAGATGTTATTTGCTACAAAGACCACAAGGTTTCAGCAGCATCAAAAATTTTAAACAATTTTACTTCGGTGTATAGTGCTACTGCTGTAGAAAAACTACTTGCAGAAGATGCCATTATTATTGGCAGAAATAACTGTGATGAATTTGCTATGGGCAGCAGCAACGAAAACAGTGCTTTTGGAAATGTTCAAAATGCACTTGACGTAAGTCGTGTGCCAGGAGGTTCTTCTGGTGGTTCTGCAGTTGCTGTACAAGCCGGTTTATCTATGATTAGTTTAGGAAGTGATACTGGTGGAAGTGTAAGACAACCAGCTGATTTTTGTGGAATTGTGGGTTTAAAACCTACTTATGGTAGAGTGTCTAGATATGGATTAATTGCTTACGCCTCTTCTTTTGATCAAATAGGCATTTTTGCCAATACTGTTGATGATGCAGCTTTAACACTAGAAGTAATTGCAGGAGAAGACGATTTTGATAGTACAGTTTCATCTTTACCAGTACCCAAATATTCCACACAAATTGATAGCGAAAACAAAAAATATAAGATTGCTTATTTCAAAGAAGCTCTCGAAAATGAAGGTTTAGACCCCGAAATAAAGGCTCAAATTAACTCGTTTATCAAAATTTTAACAGAAAATGGGCATATTGTAGAACCAATTGATTTTCAACTACTTGAATACGTTGTGCCTACTTACTATGTTTTAACAACTGCCGAAGCAAGTAGCAACCTTTCTAGGTTCGATGGTGTACGTTTTGGGCATCAATCCAAACCTAAAAATGCCGATTTAATTGAGCTCTATAAAGCTAGTAGAAGCGAAGGTTTTGGCAAAGAAGTTCAACGACGAATTTTGCTGGGAACTTTTGTCTTAAGCTCAGGCTATTTTGATGCCTATTTCACTAAAGCTCAGCAAGTTAGACAACTATTGAGTACTAAGACCCAATCAATTTTTAGCCAGTACGATGCCATTATTTCTCCAACAGTTCCCAACACAGCTTGGAAGTTTGGAGAAAAGAGCAACAACCCTACTGAAATGTACCTAGCCGATATCTATACTGTATTTGCCAATTTGGTAGGAATTCCGGCCATTTCTATTCCTCTTTTTAAACATAGTAATAACATGCCTTTTGGACTTCAAGTGATGGTTTCTCACTTTAATGAAGTACTTTTGCATCGCCTTAGTAAAAACTTCATGCAATTGAAATAGGCATTGAGGAAGTTTAAAAAAATTATTTTCTATCATTCCTCAACACTCCTACTCTTAAAAAAGAGAGGTTAAAAGCAGGGTTTAATTTTCTTTATTATTAAGATTACTACCCAATTCCAAACCTGCTATTTATTAACGAAAAAAAGAGGATCAAGCACATGCAGTGGTTACATAATTATTTGGGTTATACCAATAACACAACAAAGGTTTACATTATTGCAATTTTTATTGTGATACTGGGCTTTGGATCGGCTTCTTTTGCACATATTAACGGCAACGTTTTTGTTTTTGCAAAACCAAGCGACACAACAAAATCTACCAATTCATTAATTGACAACTTAGCTGTTAAAAACAACGAATTGTACTATTTAAATGCTACAACAGCTCCATTAAACCCTTTAGCTGTTGGTTTTGTTCAGCAATATTTAGCTAAGCAAGGTGGTAGTTTTGAGAAAATGAAAAGTTGGGGCAAACCTTACTTTGATTTATACAATCAAATTTTGCCTTTGTACGGCATACCGTTAGAGCTAAAATATTTAAGTGTAATTGAAAGTTCTTTAAATCCAGGAACCATTTCTTGGGCTGGAGCTGTTGGTCCTTGGCAATTAATGCCAGATGAAGCTCAACGTTTTGGTTTAAGAAGAACCGCTTATACCGATGAACGAATGGATTTTTACAAAAGCACTCATGCTGCTTGTAAACTCATTAAAGAATTACACGAAACTTTTGGCGATTGGTTATTGGTTATTGCTGCTTATAATGGTGGCGTTGGTAGAGTAAAACAAAGTATTAGAAAAGCCGGCGGTAAAAAAAGCTTTTGGGATATACAATATTATTTACCTGAAGAAACACGTACTCACGTAAAAAAATATATTGCTACACATTATTTCTTTGAAGGAAGTGGAGGTTGGACTACCCTCACTGCTGCTGAAACAGAAAAACATTTAGCTTCATTGGCTTTAGATACAAAAGGAGCAACCTTAACCAATGATGAATTGCAAAGTACTGCTGTTGTTGAAGTGGGTGGCAGATATTTATCGGTTATAGTTTCTAATTATTTGTTGATGGATATTGAGCAATTCAATAAATGGAATCCCAACTTCGATAGAACTTTGGCTGAAGGTAAAAGATATACCATGCGTTTAACGAAAGACAGAATCACTGTTTTTGAGGCGAAGAAAAGCCAAATTTTATTAGAAAGTGTGAGGGCATTATTAAACGGACAAGCAACTGTTGCTTCAAAGTAATTCAACAAAAAATTAATAAAAAAGGGAGCTAATAACGGCTCCCTTTTTTTATCCAAAAACAACTTCATTTACAGCATTGGGCCATTTGCCAAACTTTTCATCTACAGCCTTATAACGATAATTGAAAATTCCCTTCAATTGGCTTTTCACTAAAATTACATTAGCAATATCTCCTAAAAACCATAATGGCAATTTGTAGTGTACAATGTCGGTCATTTCAACTCCACCTTCAATAGCTTTAAAATGATGTTGATGATGCCACATGGTATAAGGACCAAAACGTTGTTCATCAACAAAAAATTTTTGATCTTCAACATGTGTTATTTCTGTCATCCAATACAAAGGAATGCCCAATAATGGCGATACTTTGTATTCAATAATTTGTCCTGCATACATTTTTTCTCCATGATGTTTGCTAAGAATATTAAAACCCAAATTACTTGGTGTGATATGTTTTAGGTTATCGGGTTTGCTAAAAAAATCCCAAGCAGTTTCTAATGAAACCGGAATTTTTTGTACTGTTTTTATAGAATACACTTTACTCATGCTAGAACAACAATTTTTGAACCATAAAGTTGGCTTTTTAAAAAGCAAGATTTACAAACAAAATTTAGTTGCATAAACAACTTTTATTTACATTTGAACTCAAAATAGTTTGCCATGCAAGAAGCATACATTGTAGCAGGATATAGAACTGCTGTAGCCAAAAGTAAAAAAGGTGGTTTTCGTTTTACACGCCCCGACGATTTAGCAGTTGAAGTAATTAAAGGGTTGGTTGCCAATTTTCCGCAATTAGATTATACAAGAATTGATGATGTTATTGTTGGAAATGCTGTGCCAGAAGCCGAACAAGGTTTACAGTTTGGAAGAATCATTGCTGCAAAAGCATTGGGTATTGAAGTGCCTGGTATTACTATCAATCGTTACTGTGCAAGTGGTTTAGAAAGTATTGCAATGGCAACTGCAAAAATTAGAACGGGCATGGCCGAATGTATTATTGCTGGCGGAACTGAAAGTATGAGTTTGGTACCTACTGCAGGTTGGAAAACTGTTCCATCTTATAATATTGCAAAAGACGAGCCCGACTATTATTTAAGCATGGGTTTAACCGCCGAGGCTGTTGCAAAAGAATATAATGTGAATAGAGAACAGCAAGATGAATTTGCATACAATTCTCATCGCAAAGCAGCTATTGCAATCAATGAAGGTTATTTTAAAAGTGGAATTTTACCCATCACAGTAGAAGAAGTATACTTGAACGAAAAAGGAAAAAAAGCTACTAGAAATTATGTAGTTGAAACCGATGAAGGTTTACGTGCCGATACAACTGTTGAAGGTTTGGCTAAATTAAAACCTGCATTTGCCATGGGTGGTAGTGTTACTGCTGGTAATAGTTCTCAAACCAGCGATGGTGCAGCTTTTACCCTTTTAATGAGTGAAAGAATGGTGAACGAATTGGGCATAAAACCAATTGGCCGTTTGGTGAATTGTGCCAGTGCTGGTGTTCATCCAAGAATCATGGGTATTGGTCCTGTGGCTGCAATACCAAAAGTGTTGAAGCAAGCAGGCATGAGTTTAAATGATATTGATTTAATAGAATTGAATGAAGCTTTTGCCAGCCAAAGCATTGCTGTAATCAATGAATTGGGGTTAAATAAAGATATTGTAAACATTAATGGTGGAGCAATTGCATTAGGCCATCCATTAGGATGTACAGGAGCAAAACTTACCATTCAGGTTTTAAACGATATGAAACGTTTAAACAAAAAATATGGAATGGTGAGTGCCTGTGTTGGTGGTGGACAAGGCATTGCAGGGATTATTGAAAATTTGTAAGTAAAAAAACAACTTATTGAAATAGTTAAAGAGGTCTTCGTATAAAAACGGAGACTTTTTTATTTACTTTGATAAACATCCAATCTGTCCTCAAAAAGCACAAACATTTTTGATTGATGGTGTACCACTTTTTTGGCAGCAGTTAAATTAATATTGGTAGAATAATCTTTGATGCTTAATGTTTGTGGTAGAGCAATATGAATGGTATTATTCGTTCTACCCATTAATGTGTTGTTTACCAATTGTACATCTTGCCAATTGAGCATGGCATATTTGTTTTTTTGTGCTCCATAATAATCAAATAATAGCCAACCAAATTTTGGATTGTACAAATGCAATAATCCATTTGCATCTATTAATGTGGTTGGGTTGGGTACTTCATCGTACAACATTCTAAAATCGGCACTGCTTAATAATACTTTTCCTATTTCATCTACTTTTTTTATTCTAGCATCCAATTCGTCAAACAACCAAATTTGATTGTCATAACTCAACGCAATACTCTGTACTTGTAAAATATTTTGGCTGCGTAAATCAATGGTGCTTCTGGTGTTTAAGAAACGATCTAATATTAAAACAGTGGCAAAATCTTTATAATACACCAATATTTTTAATGGGTTGGTAGCATCTACTAAACTAATTTTTCCAAACCTGCGTACATCATTAAATACACCAACACTATCAAAGTTTTGATTGAGCTTTTTTATTTGATTATTGGTAGATACTAAATAAACATTGCCCAAATTATCCAATGAAAAATTGGTAAAATTTCCTACAATAGTTTTATGCAATTGGTAGTTTAATACAGAATCGTTGGCATTAGTATGTAATGCTAATGTGCTGATGATTAAAACGAAAAGTGTTTTTAATGTTCCCATTTTTTTAATTGAAAAGTATGTCCATCAAAAACAGCATAGGTGAAGTAATTAATCCAATCGCCTAAATTAATGTATCGGCTATTTTCATTCAGTGTAAAATCAATAGGATAATGTCTGTGACCAAAAACAAAAAAATCAAAGTGTTCTTTTGTCAGCGTTTCTTTACAATAAATAATCAACCATTCTTTTTCTGCACCTAAAAATTCAGCATCGGCATTACCCGTTTTTGCTCTACTCTTTCTGCTGAAATAATTAGCAATACCTATACCAATTGTAGGATGCAAAGCTCCAAACAACCACTGACAAACAGGATTTCTAAAAACCTTTTTAATAAATTTATAGCCATGATCGCTAGGACCTAAACCATCGCCATGACCAATCAATAATTTTTTTCCAAATCGTTCAAATACTTTGGGTTCGGCATAAACCGGAATATTTAGTTCTTGCTCAAAATATCCACTCATCCACATATCATGATTGCCTAAAAAGAAATGAATAGCAATTCCAGCATCGGTTAACTCGGCTAATTTTCCCAATAAACGAGTATAACCTTTTGGAACAGTGGTTTTGTATTCGTACCAAAAATCAAACATATCGCCAACAATAAAAATTTCCGATGCGTTATGTTTTATTGTGTCTAAAAAAGCCACTACTTTTTTTTCTCTTGCTAAACTACTGGTATAGTTTGGAGCACCTAAATGAAAGTCGGATAAAAAATAAATACACTTGTTTGCAGCATCCATCATGTTAATGTTTGTGCTGTTCTGCATAAAAAGCCAATACATCGCCACTTGCAATACAAGGTTTATTGGTTACATCGCCATTAAACCAATATACCCAAGCTTCAGTTGCTTTTCCATCGGGACAAATCGCCATGTTTTTTTCTCTTCTAAATAAAGGTTGTTCATCTTCTTCAGCATAAATGCCTTCATAATCGTCTAGCTGTGCAATAGCAAAACCAAATTCATCGGGGTTAATAATGCTGTACAATTCGCCAACAATATAGCAATCTTCGTTCGTGGGTTGTCCCGCAGGATAATCGCCCATATTGTATAATTTTCCTTGCACTTTGGCTTCGCAAATAAGCCTAAAATATTTGCTTACGTAATTATAGGCTTCGCTTTTAAAGCCACTTCTTAAAGATCCATATACAAATAAATGAAATGTAGTTTGCATAGTGCTAAGGTACATTGTGTAGTTTAAATAAATAGCAACAAAAAATTATTTGCTTACAGTGCAGGGTTAGGCAAAATCCATTCCACTTCACCAAAATCAAATTCGTCTTGCAATCCATCTTTTACTTGTAGTTTACCCATGGCGTTTACCTGCTGAATAATACAATTAAAGGCAATATTGTTTTTTTTAAGTTTAACCACTTGATTTTTCTTGTACAATAAATCATTGTAGGTATTCAACAAGTTTTCAGTTTCGCCATTTAATAGTTGATGATAACGAATATTTAAAAAGCTACACAATTGTTTTGCGGCATCTATTGTATGGTATTGTTGCCCTGTAATTGCAGCTACAGAAGTTGGATTGGTTAAACTTGTATCAAAATTTGTTTGATTTATGTTTACTCCAATGCCAATAACAGCCCATTGCCATTTGTTCCCTTTTAAGCTGTTTTCAATTAAAATTCCTGCTGCCTTACTGTCATTAATGTACACATCGTTAGGCCATTTAATGGTAATTGGTTGTGTAACAAATGTATTTAACAAATCGGCAACAGCTAAAGCAGCTACAACGCTTACATAAAATTGGTTACTTAAACCAATTGTTAAAGTGTTTATCACCACCGATAAAACAATGTTGGCTTTGGGTTCGGCTTGCCAAACTTTACCTTGTCTACCTCTACCTTGAGTTTGATGATGAGCAAAATAAGCAAAACCATGTTGTGCCAATTTAGCTTGTATCTGCTGCATGGCATAAGTATTGGTACTATTAACTTGTTCTATTTCAATAAATTGATGCCCTAGCGATAGTGGCTTTTGTAATTGCTGCATAATGGTGCTTACAGATGACAAAAGATGATTACTTTTGACGAAAGTAATTAGAGTTACTCATTTGATGGATTACAAAACAAAAAACATCAATCTACTGTAATTATTTTAGATGAATACAATACAACACTGTGTTGTTCGTCTTAACTAGAACAAAATATTCAATACAATATTGATTATTGTATTGGCAAGTTCAATTATTCATTAACACAAAATTTGTTTCATTATTGGCACCTCTTTCTGTTTTAAACACCCGTAAAAAGAGTTCAGTTACAAAATTGAATAAGAACTCTAAAATTTTCAAAACCATTATTAAGGCTATTGAAGACAAGAAAGGCGAAAACATAGTAAGCCTTGATCTCAGAAAAATACCTGAGGCTGTAGCCGATTTTTTTATAGTGTGTGAAGCATCCAACACTACACAAGTAAAAGCAATTAGCGATTATATAGAACATTTGGTGAAAGAGGTCTGTGATGAAGTTCCTTACAAACATGAGGGTAAACAAGCTTTACAATGGGTATTAATAGATTATGTAAACATTGTTGTACATGTAATGCACCCAGAAGCAAGAAAGTTTTACAAATTAGAAGAAATGTGGAGCGATGCCGATACACAAGGACATGATGAAGCAATATAGTGTTAATTTTTGCTTCTATTCAAACCTTTATTGAGTAAAAACATTATTTGATTACCGAGAAAAGTTATTATGCAGGAAAAAGAACAAAAAAATTTTAGACCTAACTTAAGTGGCGACGATAAAGGGCCTAAAAAAGGACCCAAGTTTTCAATTTATTGGGTATACGGAATTATTGCAGTTATACTATTAAGCAATTTAGTATTTAATGTAGGCAAGCCAGAAATGTTGCCCATTACTTCTTTAGCTTTTAAAACAGAAATGTTGGCAAAAGGCGATGTGCAGAAAATAGATTTGGTAGACAATGCTGGCAGAAAAAGTGTACGAGTATATCTTTTTGCCGATAGTTTGTATCGCCCATATTATCAAGAGCAATTTAAAAAAGTAAAAATTGCTGATCCAAAAGCGATAGCTAAAAAAGGAGTTCCTTTATTTGAATTTAAAGTAACCGATTGGAAAAGTTTAGACGATGAACTGGCTAAATTTTATACCGAGAATAAACAAATACCTGAAGTACCAAAAACCTTTTTTCAAGAAGGAGAGTTTTGGGGACCAATCGTAAACATTGTTGTTACCTTATTGGTATTAGTTGGTTTTTGGGTATTAATGATGCGTAAAATGGGTGGTGGTGGACCCGGTGGTGGCGGACCTGGTGGAATCTTTAATATTGGAAAATCAAAAGCTACTTTATTTGATAAAGGTGCTAAAGTAAACATCAACTTTGGCGATGTTGCAGGTTTAGATGAAGCCAAAGTAGAGGTAATGGAGATTGTAGATTTCCTTAAAAATCCTAAAAAATATACTGCACTTGGTGGTAAAATTCCAAAAGGAGCATTATTGGTTGGTCCTCCAGGTACTGGTAAAACCTTATTGGCAAAAGCAATGGCTGGCGAAGCTCAAGTGCCTTTCTTTAGTATGAGTGGTAGCGACTTTGTGGAAATGTTTGTGGGTGTTGGTGCAAGCCGTGTAAGAGATTTATTTAAGCAAGCTAGAGAAAAAGCCCCTTGTATTATTTTCATTGACGAAATTGATGCCATCGGTAGAGCCAGAGGCAAAAATGTAATGATGAGTAATGATGAAAGAGAAAATACCTTAAATCAGTTACTAGTTGAAATGGATGGATTTGCTGGTGATGCTGGAATTATAATTTTGGCTGCAACCAATAGGCCAGATGTATTGGATAATGCATTATTACGTCCAGGTCGTTTTGATAGACAAATTACCATTGATAAACCAGATGTAAAAGGAAGAGAAGCTATTTTTAAAGTGCATTTAGTACCTATTAAAGTATCAGAAAAACTAGACATACATAAACTAGCCGAGCAAACGCCAGGTTTTGCAGGTGCCGATATTGCCAATGTTTGTAACGAAGCTGCTTTAATTGCTGCTCGTAAAAACAAAGAAGCAGTAGATATGAGCGATTTTCAAGATGCTATTGATCGTGTAATTGGTGGGTTAGAAAAACGGAACAAAATTATTGCTCCACACGAAAAAGAAATTATTGCTTACCACGAAGCTGGTCATGCAATATGTGGTTGGTTCTTAGAGCATGCTTATCCATTATTAAAAGTAACTATTGTACCAAGAGGTACAGCAGCATTGGGTTATGCTCAATATACACCTAAAGAACAGTACTTATATAATACAGATCAATTATTAGATCAGGTTTGTATGACATTGGGCGGAAGAGCAGCAGAACAAATTTTCTTTGGTAAAATTTCTACTGGTGCAAGTAACGATTTACAACAAATTACCCGTATTGCTTACAGCATGGTTACTGTGTATGGAATGAACGATAAATTGGGTAATGTAAGTTTTTACGATCCAACAACTGAAAATTCATTCACCAAACCTTACAGTGAAGAAACTGGTAAATTAATTGATGAAGAAGTAAGAAAAATTGTAGCCGATGCCTACATAAGAACCATTGAATTACTTACTGAAAAAAGAGCTGAAGTAGAAAAGTTAGCGAAAGCATTATTAGATAAAGAAGTGTTACACCAAAGCGATGTAGAAGCATTAATTGGTAAACGCCCTTTTGAAGAAAAGAAAATTTTAGATGTAGAACCCAATGCAGAAGATGCACTAAGTGCAAACGATAAACATCATATTGATAGCGAAGCAGAAAAAGCCAATGCTGCTGCAAATAACACAACTACAGAAGATGGCCAATAACGCAAGAGAAAACATTTTGCAAAAAATAAAACAGGCACTGGCAAAACCAGTGCCTGTACCTTTTACAGCAACAGAGAAAAATTTACCCCAAGTTTTTCAACCTTCAATAGAAGAGTTAGAAATTGAGTTTGCTGAAAACTTTACCAAGCTATTGGGTAAGTTTTCTTTTTGTGCTACTGAGCAAGAATTAGCCAATCAGCTAAATACATTGATAACTGCCCGTAAATGGGATAAAATTTTTTGCAGAGAACCGCAAATAAAATCTACCCTTTCATTAAATGGATTCAAACAATTTGAATACGCCGATTTAAATACCTGCCAAGCAAGTATTACTAGTTGTGAGTTATTGGTGGCAAGAACTGGGAGTATTTTATTAAGCAGTTCACAAAAAAGTGGTAGAAGTACTAGTGTGTATGCACCTGCACATATTTGTATTGCATATACAAGTCAATTGGTGTACGATATAGGTGATGGACTGCAATTCGTACAAGAAAAATATGGCAATGATTTACCTTCATTGATTACGCTAGCAACAGGCCCAAGCCGAACTGCTGATATTGAAAAAACATTAGTAGTGGGTGTACATGGACCCAAAGAAGTGTTTGTGTTTTTGGTAGATGGATAAAATTTACAACAACGTATAAAATAATAAACCCCGGATAGAACGTCCGGGGTTTTGTTTTCTGGGTAGCTAGGTTACGGATTAAACTGTAACATAACTGATATTAGTTTCCACGCTGAAACTTCAATACATTGGTATAGCCCCAATCTCCATTGGCTAAGCTATAACGAATCATGTAGTACATAGTGCCACTTTTCGGTTTATCTTCAACTACGCTGTAATTTTTTAATTGGGTGCTATTTGCACTTAGGTTAACTGTATGTATAGCACATAAATAATTAGGTGTTTCACCACTCATTAACTCTAACTTGGTAATATTTTTTTCGTACAAAGTAGAAAAATCTATTTTGTTATTGTTGCCAGTAGCTGCAACTGCTTTAATTGAATACACGGCTAAATTATTGTCTTTAAAAAACAATTGATTTACACCCGTTGGTTCAAGTGGTTCAATAATATCGTTTTGTTTACTGCACGATGCAAATAAAATGGCAACGATGGCTAACTGTAAAATCTTTTTCATTTCCTGAATATATAAGTTGATAAAATTTTTATCTCTTTCAGGTTAATGCAAAGAATATGTTGGATTTAAGCTTTTGTATTAAAATATTGGATATTTCAAAAGTACCTATTAATAGGCAAACCCAATGCCAGTAGCTTATTGTAAAACTAAAAAAACATAAAGTGTTGAAAATCAATCTACTTTATTTTTCATTGCCTAGCTAAAAAATTCTATTTTTTAAAATTTATCCCAAAATTGGAATCTAGCTTTCAAAAAGAGAACGAAAATGGTATGGTTGAACAAAAATTCTGTAGCACTAAATCACTAAAGGAATATTCTTTTTTTAACCAAAGAATATTGTACTTATTTTTTCAAAATCTCTAATACAACAAACCTGCAAATACCTGAAATTTCTTATTGCTATTTAATTATCTTCGCCCTCCACCTTTGTTCAAATGTAATTTTGGACGAATTGTGTAACGAAATATTTGATTTTGAACCATTTAAAAAAATTCCAGAAACATGGACCCAATTGTATTATCCATAATAATAGGTGTTATTTGTTTAATCATTGGCGTTGTAGCCGGTAAATTGCTTTTTGCAAAAGACACTAAAAAGCAATTAGAAGACGCCGAAACGCAAGCACAAACTATTATTAGAGAAGCAGAACTGAGAGCCGAAACCATTAAAAAAGAAAAACAGCTCGAAGCAAAAGAAAAATTTGTACAACTTAAAAGCGAACACGACAAAGAAGTTTTAGAAAAAAACAAAAAAATTAACGAAGCCGAAAACCGCATTAAACAAAAAGAAGTTTCTATTAACCAAAAAGAAACTGCTATTGATAAGCAGGTGAAAGAAAATGAGGCTATTAAAGAAAATTTGAATCGCCAAATTGAAGTGGTGAATCAAAAACGTACCGAATTAGAGAAGCATCAGGAAGAGCATATTCGCAGGTTAGAAAAAATTGCTGGTTTAAGTGCCGATGAAGCCAAAAATCAGTTAATTGAAAGTTTAAAGAACGAAGCTCATACTCAAGCTTTAGCATTACAACAAGAAATTATTGAAGATGCTAAACAAAAAGCCAATAAAGAAGCTCGTAAAATTGTAATTCAATCAATACAACGTACAGCAGCAGAGCAAACTATTGAAAATACAGTAACCGTATTTCAATTAGAAAGCGATGAAATTAAAGGGCAAATTATTGGTAGAGAAGGTAGAAATATTAGAGCTATTGAAGCTGCTACAGGGGTAGATTTAATTGTTGATGATACGCCAGAAGCGGTTGTATTATCTTCTTTCGATCCATTGCGTAGAGAAATTGCTCGTTTAAGTTTACAACGTTTAGTGGCAGATGGTCGTATTCACCCTGCAAGAATTGAAGAAGTAGTTGAAAAAACTCGCAGACAATTAGAAGAACAAATTATAGAAATTGGCGAACGTACTGTTATTGAATTGGGCGTTCATGGTTTACATAAAGAGTTGGTACGTATTGTTGGTAAAATGCGTTTCCGTAGTTCTTATGGTCAAAACTTATTAATGCATAGCCGTGAAACTGCCAATATTTGTGGCGTTATGGCTGCCGAATTAGGTATGAATCCTAAATTAGCAAAACGTGCAGGTTTATTACACGATATTGGTAAAGTACCTGATGAAGAAACAGAATTGAGCCATGCTTTATTAGGAGCAAAATTGGCAGAAAAATATGGCGAAAATCCAGCTGTAGTAAATGCAATTGGAGCTCACCACGATGAAATGGAAATGCAATATGTAATTTCTCCAATTGTACAAGCTTGTGATGCTATCAGTGGTGCAAGACCAGGTGCAAGAAGAGAAATTATGCAGCAATACATTCAGCGTATTAAAGATTTAGAAAACTTAGCTCAAGCCTATAATGGTGTGGAAAAAGCTTATGCTATACAAGCCGGAAGAGAATTACGTGTAATTGTAGAAGCAGATAAAGTTACCGATGGCGACAGCGATAAATTGAGTTTTGAAATTGCACAAAAAATTCAAACCGAGATGACGTATCCGGGGCAAATTAAAGTAACTGTAATTCGTGAAAAAAGAGCAGTAAACTTGGCCAGATAATTCAATTGTTTGTTGAGAATAATTTAAAAATCCCAAGTGCCATTCGTTTGACATTTGGGATTTTTTTTGAATTTGAATAGATGTTACCACAGAGTTAGTGAGTACAGCACAGAGTTTCACAGAGAAACTACTATTTAATAAAAAGCAATTCAATAGTAATTCAACAGCTAAGTGCATAAATTTTATAACAAAACACAATAGTTCCCTTTTAGGGAATAGGAGTATGAAACAATTTATTTCTGTAAACGATGTAATTAATATCAATGAATTGGTAGCAAAAGCATTGGCTTATAAAGCAAACCCTTTTGTTGACAAAACCTTAGGAGCCAATAAACGTATTGGTTTATTGTTCTTAAATCCAAGCCTTCGTACACGTTTAAGTACACAGGTTGCTGCAAGTAATTTAGGTATGGAAGCCATTGTGTTTAATGTAGACAAAGAAGGCTGGGCATTGGAGTTTGAAGAAGGAGCCATTATGAGTGGAACAACAGTTGAACATATTAAAGATGCAGCTCCTATTCTTGGAAACTACTTTGACATTTTAGCAATAAGAACATTTCCTTCTTTGGCCAATAAAGAAGACGATTACAGCGAAATGTACATTAAACAATTCATCAAATATGCAGGTGTACCTGTGGTAAGTTTAGAAAGTGCAACGCTGCATCCTTTGCAATCATTAACAGATATCATTACAATCAAGGAACACATGCTTCAACATCCTCCTTTAGGGGATAGGAGCAAACCTAAAATTGTACTTACCTGGGCTCCTCATGTAAAACCTTTGCCACAATGTGTTGCCAACAGTTTTGCTCAATGGGTAAACGCTTGGGGCGAAGCTGATTTTATAATTACACACCCAGAAGACTATGAGTTAAGTAAGGAGTTTACAAAAGGTGCAACCATTACACATAACCAAGATGAAGCATTGAAAAATGCCGATTATGTGTATGTAAAAAATTGGAGTACGTTTACCGATTATGGTAAAATTTATGAGAATGATCCACGTTGGATGATGACCAATGATAAGCTGGCTTTAACCAATAATGCCAAAGTAATGCACTGCTTACCAGTAAGAAGAAATGTAGAGTTGAGTGATGAAATTTTAGATGGTCCTAATAGTTTAGTAACACAACAAGCCAGTAACAGGGTTTGGGCAGCACAGGCGGTGTTGAGTGAACTGCTAAAGCCCCTATCCCCTAAAGGGGGACGATAACGTTCTCCTATAAAGATTCTTTTATGAAAGAAAATATGTTTTACGGAGCAAGCAATTTAATTTTTCAGCGTGCTGAAGAATTGAGAAATCGTATGACGTCTGCTGAAGAGTTATTGTGGAAACAAATTCATATAAATGAGTGGAAACAGAAATTTAGAAGACAACATCCTATAGCAAACTATGTAGTTGATTTTTATTGTCATGCTTTAAAGCTGGTGATTGAACTGGATGGCGGAATTCACGAAGTAGAAGACGTAAAAAAATATGATGAATACAGAGAATCCCATTTAAAAGAACTTGGATTAACTGTACTTCGCTTTAAAAACGAACAGGTGTTTAAAGAAAATAAAATAGTAATCGAAACAATTGCAAATACAGTGAACAAGCTTACAAGTCCCCCTTTAGGGGATAGGGGCAGGGAGCAATTATTCATCATAAAAATTGGTGGAAACATTATTGATGATGAAAGTAAACTTGCGTCATTCCTAAAAGATTTTGCTTTAGTTAAAGGGAAAAAAATACTCGTTCATGGGGGCGGAAAGTTGGCAACCAAAGTTGCAGAAGGAATGAACATTCAGCAACAAATGTTTGATGGAAGAAGAATTACCGATGCTGAGACACTTAAGGTTGTTACCATGGTATATGCGGGTTTTATTAATAAGAATATTGTTGCACAATTACAAGCCAACAACTGTAATGCAATTGGATTAACAGGGGCTGATGGCAACATCATTCAAGCTCATAAACGACCATTGAAAAATGGTATTGACTATGGTTTTGTTGGTGATGTGGATCATGTAAATACAGATTTACTTAACAGTTTATTACAACAAAATATTGCTGTTGTTTTAGCTCCGATAACACATAACAAAGAAGGGCAATTATTAAATACCAATGCCGATACCATTGCTCAGGAAACAGCCAAAGCAATGAGTACGTTATATGCAACTTCATTGATTTATTCTTTTGAAAAAGCTGGTGTTTTGTTAGATGTGGAAGATGAAGCAAGTGTAATTAATTCAATTAATCCAACATATTATCAAGAACTGAAAGAAGGGAATAAAATTTTTGCCGGTATGATTCCAAAATTAGACAATGCTTTTGCTGCAGTAAAAAGTGGCGTAAGCAAGGTAATTATTGGCAAAGCAGAACAATTACAACAACTGATAGATGGTACAGCTGGTACAACCATCATCAACAAATAAAATAGCATGACAACCTCTATTGATACTTTATTTTCAGAATCAGTTGAATTGTTAAAACAACTGATTGCAACACCATCATTTTCAAAAGAAGAAAATGATACTGCCGAAATTATTTGTGCCTTTTTTGATAAACATCATATACCACATGCTCGTGTGGGCAATAATATTTATGCCAAGAACAAGCATTACGATGCTGCTAAAAAAAGCATATTATTAAACTCTCACCACGATACTGTAAAGCCCAATAAAGGCTACACATTAGACCCATTTACCCCTATTGAAAAAGAGGGTAAATTATTTGGTTTGGGTAGTAATGACGCTGGTGGATGTTTGGTTTCTTTAATAGCCACTTTTTTATTTTACTACGACAGAAATGATACTGCTTATAATGTGGTTTTTGCAGCAAGTGCCGAAGAAGAAATTAGTGGCGTAAATGGAATTGAATTGGTTTTGCCTTACTTGGGTGCCATTGATTGTGGCATTGTTGGCGAACCCACCAAATTAGAAATGGCAGTTGCTGAACGTGGTTTAATGGTCATTGATTGTACTGCTGAAGGCCGTGCTGGTCATGCTGCACGTAAAGAAGGCGAAAGTGCTTTGTACAAAGCTGTGGATGATATTAATTGGATTCGCAATTACAAGTTTGAAAGAGTGAGCAGCTTATTGGGAGAAAGTATGTTAACAGCAACAGTTATTGAAACAGATAATAAACAACACAATGTGGTGCCAGCACAATGCAAATTTGTGATTGATATTCGGGTAAATGAATTGTACACTTTTGAAGAAATTTTAGAAGAATTAAAAAACAATTTGAAAAGTAAATTCAAGCCACGAACCACAAGAATGAAATCGACTTCTATTTCATTAGAACATCCATTGGTAAAAGCTGGATTGGCATTGGGTAAAGGTTATTATGGCAGTCCAACCACAAGCGATAAAGCACTCATGCCTTTCTCCACTTTAAAAATGGGACCAGGTGATAGTGCAAGAAGCCATACAGCCGATGAGTATATTTATTTAGATGAAATAAGAAATGGAATTGAAACGTATATTAATTTATTAGGAAAAGTTGTTTTATAAATTTGGTAAAAGGCATAAGGTTTGGGGCTAAAGTTGAAAGCACCTAACCCTAAACCTTCAACCCTAAACCTTGAATCATGAAACTCTGGCAAAAAGAAATTAGTTCCCCTTTAGGGGATAGGGGCAAAGAAGTAGAAACATTCACCGTAGGTAAAGACCGTGAAATGGATATGTACTTAGCTGCATTTGATGTGTTGGGTTCATTGGCACATACAACTATGTTGGAAAGTGTTGGTTTACTAACCAAAGAAGATTTAGAAGTTATTAAAATAGAGCTGAAAAATATTTATCAGCAAATACAAAAAGGCGATTTTTCATTACAGGATAATGTAGAAGATATTCACTCACAAGTTGAATTAATATTAACTGAAAGATTAGGAGACATTGGGAAAAAAATACATTCTGCCCGTAGCAGAAACGATCAGGTTTTAGTAGATGTTAAACTATTTCTAAGAAATGAAATTGAAGAAATGGTGAATGCCATTCAACCTTTCTTTCAATTATTACAGCAACAAAGTGAAGCTTTTAAAAATCATTTATTACCCGGCTATACGCATTTACAAATTGCTATGCCAAGTAGCTTTGGCTTGTGGTTTGGAGCTTATGCAGAAAGTTTGGTAGATGATGTTATCACTTTACATGCAGCTTATCAGGTAGTCAATAAAAATCCTTTAGGCAGTGCTGCTGGTTATGGTTCATCATTCCCCATCAACAGAACATTAACCACACAATTATTGGGCTTTGCAGATTTGAATTACAATGTGGTGTATGCTCAAATGGGCAGAGGAAAAGCTGAACGAATTACTGCACAAGCTTTAGCCAACGTAGCTGATACTTTGAGCAGATTAAGTATGGATATGACGTTATACTTAAATCAAAATTTCGATTTTGTTTCGTTTCCAACAGAACTTACAACAGGGAGCAGTATTATGCCTCACAAAAAAAACCCTGATGTATTTGAATTGATACGCAGCCATTGCAACAGAATAAAAGCATTGCCCAATGAAATTACCATGATGACCACCAATTTACCAAGTGGTTATCATAGAGATTTACAATTGCTGAAAGAACATTTATTTCCAGCCTTTCAAACTTTGAAAGATTGTATCAATATGGCTGCATTAATGCTCAGCAATATTTCTGTAAAAGAAAATATTGTAGCCAATGAAAAGTATAAGTACATTTTTAGTGTCGAAGAAGTCAATAAACTTGTTTTACAAAGCCTACCATTCAGAGATGCTTACAAACAAGTTGGACTTGCTATTGAAGCCAATGAATTTAATTATTCAACAGAAGTAAATCACACACACGAAGGCAGTATTGGCAATTTATGCACTGAACAAATTAATGGTATGATGCAAACTGCATTAGGCAAATTTGAATTTGAAAAAGTGCATGCGGCAATTGATGCATTATTAAAATAGCATTATCTTTTGATTCTTATTTGTTTTTATAGAATTTCATCTTAGTTTAATTTTTAAACACAATTTATATGCTCGAAAATTTATTAAATCTAGTTCAACAAAATTCTGGTGAGTCAATTATTCAAAATCCAGCTATACCAAATGAAAGAAATGACGAGGCGGTAGCATTGGCTTCTAATTCTATTTTTGATGGAATAAAAAATGCTGTTTCTAACGGAAATATGAATGATGTATTAAGCATGCTTAATCAGAATAATACTTCCAACGAAAATCCAATAACTCAACATATTCAAGGAGGATTTATTCAAGACCTTATACAAAAAATAGGAATTGATTCATCTGCTGCATCAAGTATTGCTAGCAATTTAATTCCAACGGTATTGCAAAATTTAGTAAGCAAAACCAACGATCCAAATGATAGTAGCTTCGATTTACAGTCGATTATTCAAAATGTTGGGGGTGGTAATTTCGACATTAAAAATATCATCAATAGCTTTTCTGGAAACAACAGTACAACTCAATCGGGAGGATCGAATATTTTAGATAATGTTAAAGGGTTGTTCGGTAATTTGTAATACTTAAACCAACTGTTTAAATTCAACAATGCAACTGTTCTACAATTTAAGTTTCTATTGAATGTATTAATAGAAACTTAAATTTTTATTCATCAATAAACATACATCACTTATTTTCAATTTGCAATGTTTTTTATCCGATTTTTGAAGCATGTTATTACGCTTGCAGTTAACTATTCTGTTGATTCTATTTTTTATTGGCTCACATGCTCAAACAGATACATCATTTTGGTTTGTTGCTCCAGAAGTTACTAGTGGTCATGCTGATAGGCCAATATTTTTACGATTCACCGCACTCAATCAAGATGCAGTTGTAACTATCACACAACCTGCTAATAATAATTTTAATCCTACTGTATTAACCATTCCTGCCAATACTTCTCAGTCAATTGATTTAACATCTTCAATTGAAATTATTGAAACAAAACCTGCAAACCAAGTTTTAAATACAGGTTTACTCATTAGAAGCACTGCCTTTATTACTGCATATTATGAGCAAGCATCGAATAACAATCCAGAAATTTTTGCTTTAAAAGGACGTAATGCATTGGGCAATCATTTTTTTATTCCTGCTCAAAACGTAATGAATAATGTTTTTCAAACCAATCCTCGTCCGTTCAATTCTTTTGATATTGTAGCAACCGAAGATGGCACTACAGTAACAATAACTCCAAGTGCCGATATTGATGGTCATACTGCTGGCATTCCATTTAATATCACCTTAAATAGAGGGCAAACCTACTCAGCAACAGCAACAAGTAATCTGGCTGCAAATCATTTAATGGGTAGTGTAGTTGTTTCAAATAAACCCATTGCTATTACTATTAAAGACGATAGCATTACAAGAGGTGGTGCAGCAACTTGCTCAGATTTAGGTGGCGACCAACTAGTGCCATTAACTTTAATTGGTACAAAGTATATAACCTTACCAGGCTATTTAAGTAATCCACCTAACGACCCAACAGACGTTGTGTTTATTTTAGCTACTGAAAATAATACATCGGTTACTGTAAACGGAACTGTGGTTGCTACTTTAAATACAGGAGAAACACACAGACAAAATTCTTTCAATAATGTATTTTATATAGAAGGTAGCAAGCCTGTTTATGTATTGCATTTATCTGGTTTTGGTTGCGAAATTGGTCAAGCTCTTTTACCACAATTAGAATGTTCTGGCTCAAGAACAGTAGGGTTTACACGTTCGGTAAATTCTCCATTATTTGTAAATATTTTAGTACCAGCGGGTGGCGAAAATAGTTTCACATTCAATGGCAATACAACAACCATTAATACTACACAATTCAGCAATGTACCCAATACCAATGGTGCTTGGAAGTATGCAAGAATACAACTGAGCACCAATGAAATGCCACAAGGTGCAACTTCGATTGTAAAAAATAGTGTAAAAGATTTTCACTTAAGTATCGTTCATGGCGATGTTTTAACAGGTTGTAGATATGGTTATTTTTCAGACTATAATAGATTTGAAGCCAATAGTTTCAGCAATGCAACACCCGTTAATCCAGGTTGTAATGGAGACACATTAAAACTATACTGCGATGTAGGTGCTGCTGAAGGAATTATTTATAGTTGGACTGGACCAAATGGTTTTTCTAGCACTATTCAAAATCCAATTATTCCAAACATGCAGCCCAATATGGCTGGTGTTTATACAGTAGTTGCTACAAAGCCGGGTTGTACAACCATTACAAAATCTACAACTGTAGTCATTAATATTAAACCAGTTGTACAAGCTACAACAGTGAATCCTGTGTGTGAAAAAGCAAGTATAAGTTTTAGTGCAACATCTGCAGGTGTTGGTGCAACCTATAATTGGATAGGGCCTAATGGGTTTGCCAGCAATTCATTAAGTAACACTATGAATAACATTACACTTGCGTCAAGTGGAAATTATGTTTTAACCACAACAAAAGATGGTTGTAAAGATATAGATACAGTAAGCGTTGTAGTGAAAGCTATTCCATCTGCACAAATAACAGCAGCCCCTTCTTTTTGTAGAGCATCTACAGCTGTATTAAATAATTACAACAGTATAACCCCTGCTAATTATAGCTGGATTGGACCAAACAATTTTACAAGTTCAACACAAAATTTAAGCATCACAAATTTTGGAAATGCACAAGTAGGTAAATATGTTTTAACAGTAACAGCCAATAGTTGTATTGCAAAAGATAGCGTTGTAGTTACAGTAAAAGAATCACCCAATGTACAGTTTAATGCAATGCCAAATGTTTGCGATTCGGCTGCACGCATTCAATTAAATGCCATTGAAACAACAGGCATTGCAGGTACATTTACTTATACTGGTTCTGGAGTAAGTACAATAGGATTATTCAATCCGGCACTTGCTGGAAATGGAACGAAAAATATTCAATACACATTTACTGCTAACAATGGTTGTGTTGCTACTCAACAACAAAATATTACAGTTGTAGCTACTCCAATTGTACAAGCTGGTAACGATAAAACCATTATTCAAAATGCTACAACAGTATTAAATGCAAGCATTGTTGGTAATGCATCTACCATTCTTTGGACTCCCAACTACAATTTAACAAGCAATTCAATTCTTAATCCAATTGCTCAACCATTATTTACGACAACTTATCGCATAGAAGTTACTGGCAATAACGGTTGTACCGCTTTTGATACTATACAAATAAAAGTTATACCAAGAGTAGAAATTCCCAACGTGTTTTCACCTAATGGCGATGGTATAAATGATACTTGGTTAATTCCATCGCTTATTGCTTTTCCTAACTGTGTTGTAGAAGTTTTTGATAGAGGGGGAAGAACAGTATTTTCTTCAAGAGGATATACTACACCTTGGAATGGTACTTTGAATGGAAAACCATTACCAGTTGGAACCTACTATTATATTCTTCTGCCCAATGATATAACTTATCCAAATGCTTTTAAAGGGTCTATTACTATTTTACGATAAAGAGTACGTTTTATTGATTGTATATGAATGATGATTGAACTGATTGAGGAATCATCATACTACTATAAGTTTCTTTATAAAATCTTTATATCATTCAATTTATCTTTACTAGTAAAAGTAAAATACATTGAAATTATTTGAAGCAAGAAAATATAAACAACCCATACAACACCTACTTAGTATTGTTTTGGTGCTTCTTGTTTCAGCAGTTTGCTTTATATCAACCAATGTAATTGGCTATAGAGTGGTAGCTCTTATTTTGCTCATGACGGTTTCTTTAATAGCCATGTTTTTCGATATTTTACCTGTACTTATAGCCGCTATTTTAAGTGCTTTAATATGGAACTTCTTTTTTATTCAACCCCTGTACACTTTTCATATACACAATGCAGAAGATATGCTCATGTTTCTTTTGTATTTCTTAGTTGCGTTAGTAAACGCTGTACTAACTATTAAAATAAGAGAAGTTGAAAAAAAAGCTAGAGATAAAGAAGAAAAAGAAAACACAATTAAGCTCTATAATACTTTACTCAACTCACTTTCGCATGAATTGAGAACACCTATTGCAACTATTATTGGTGCAGTAGATACACTTAAAGAAAATAAAGAAAAACTTTCTATCACTCATCAAACCGAATTGCTATCTCAAATTGATACAGCAACCATTCGTTTGAATCAACAAGTAGAAAATTTGCTAAACATGAGCCGTTTAGAAAGTGGAATGTTGAAGCTTAATTTAGATTGGTGCGATTTGAATGAACTGATTTTTTCAGTACTGCAAAAACTATCTTTTTCAAACAATAAGCATACAATCATTTTCAACCCAAATGAAAACTTGCCTTTGTTTAAATTAGATACTGGTTTAATAGAACAGGTGGCTCATAATATTGTACATAATGCTATTCAACACACTCCAGAAAACTCAACTATTGAAATTGTTGCTTTGCATAAAACCGATAATTGTATAATTAAAATTAGCGATAATGGTAGTGGTTTTCCTGTAAATGAAATGCAATTTGTATTTGATAAATTTTATCGTTTACCCAATACTAAATCTGGTGGTAGTGGCTTAGGCTTAAGCATTGCTAAAGGTTTTACAGAAGCTCATAACGGCAAAATTATTGTAGAAAACAAAATACCACATGGCTCTATATTTACTATTCAAATTCCTACCGAAACCTCTTTTATAAAGAATTTAAAAAATGAATAAAGCTGAAATTTTAGTGATAGACGATGAACCACAAATAAGAAAGCTATTAGAAATTGCTCTTGAAAGTAATGATTACAAAGTATTGCAAGCAGCAACAGGTAAAGAAGGTATTATTTTGGCCGCCAATCACCCTCCTGAATTGATATTGTTAGATATTGGGTTACCTGATAAAAGTGGACATGAAATTTTGAAAGATTTACGTACATGGTTCAATAAAGCAATTATTATTCTTTCTGTACAAAACAGTGAAACAGATATTGTAACTGCATTAGATAATGGAGCAACCGACTATTTAACCAAGCCATTTAGAACTGGTGAGCTCATGGCTCGTATTCGTTCTTGTATTCGTAGAAATAATATAGACGAAAAAAATAGTTTACTTACATGCGGTAACTTACAAATTGATTTAATTGCAAGAACAGTAAAAAGAAACAATGAGTTAATTAAGCTTACTGCTACAGAATATAATTTACTTACTCTATTTGCTAAAAACGAAGGCAGGGTTTTAACGCATCAATTTATTTTAAAAGAAGTTTGGGGTGTGGGCTATCAAACAGATACACAATATTTACGGGTATTTGTAGGTACGCTGAGAAAAAAAATTGAAGACAATCCTAATAATCCAACGCATATTATTACCGAAAGTGGAGTTGGCTATCGTTTTGCATAGCCATATATTCTGCTCTTTCTTTATAAAATATTTATACTAACTCATACACCTTTTATATTTCTTATACACCATTCAAATCAGTTTTGCTGTATAAAACTGTTTGAATGGAAACACATAAAAATGGCATCAATGGCAAGGTAACTGCCGCTACTCTTTTAGTTGCATTAGGAATTATTTATGGCGATATTGGTACGAGTCCTCTGTATGTTTTAAAAGCCATTATTGGTGATAGACCCATTAGCCAAACACTAGTTTATGGTGGCATTTCATGTGTGTTTTGGACCATCACTTTTCTTACCACATTCAAATATATTTATCTAACATTAAAGGCAGACAATCATGGTGAAGGTGGTATTTTCTCTTTGTATGCTTTAGTACGCAGGTATAGTAAATATTTGGTTATCCCTACAATACTTGGAGCAACAACATTATTAGCAGATGGAATTATAACACCACCCATTTCTGTTGCATCGGCTGTTGAAGGTTTAACCATTATAAACGGTTGGGAAAACCTACCAACTGTACCTATTGTAATTGTAATACTTTCTATTCTGTTCTTTTTTCAACGATTTGGAACACAAAAAGTGGGTTCTGCATTTGGGCCAGCCATGTTAATTTGGTTTACCATGCTTTCAACATTAGGTATCATTCAAATTATACAACATCCTACTATTGTATCGGCACTCAATCCAATATATGCTTACAAATTTTTAGTTGAATATCCTCATGGATTTTGGTTATTAGGAGCAGTTTTTCTTGCGACTACTGGAGCTGAAGCATTGTATTCTGACTTGGGGCATTGTGGTAGAAAAAATATTCGTATTACTTGGGGTCTAGTAAAAATTTGTTTAATGCTTAACTACATGGGGCAAGCTGCTTGGATAATGAATTTGGGCGAAGGAAATTTTTTAACAGGTCGAAATCCTTTTTTTGAAATTATGCCACAATGGTTTTTAATTGCAGGTATCATAATTGCTACAGGTGCTGCTATCATTGCATCTCAGGCAATGATTAGTGGTAGTTACACACTGGTTAGTGAAGCTATGAATCTTAATTTTTGGCCAAGGGTAACTGTTAAACAACCAACAGAATTGAAAGGTCAAATTTATATTCCAAGTGTAAACACCATTTTGTGGATTGGTTGCATATTGATGATAGTATATTTTAAAAGCTCAACACATATGGAAGCTGCTTATGGTTTTAGTATTACTATTACCATGATGATGACTACATTTTTGTTGGCTCATTATTTACGTTATTGTTTGCGATGGAATAAGGCTTTGGTAATTGGATTGGTAGTTTTATTTTCTTGTGTAGAAGTGTCTTTCTTTATTGCCAACGTAGCGAAAATTAAAGAACGTTGGATGTTCTTGTTTTTTGAGTTATTCATTTTTGCTATTATGTATGTGTGGTATTATGCACGAAAAATTAATAACCGATATACTAAGTTTACAGACCTTGGAAGACATGTACAGCAAATTAATGAGCTAAGTGAAGACGATGCCATTCCTAAATTTTCAACACACCTTATTTATCTTACTAAAGCCAATTCCAGACATCAAATAGAAGAAAAAAGTATAAAATCTATCTTTGCAAAAAAGCCTAAAAGAGCCGATGTGTATTGGTTTGTACACATTCATAGAACAGAAGAACCTTATACTTTAACTTATGATGTATCGGAACTAGTAGATGATAAAATTATTAAAATAACCATTCATGTAGGCTTTAGAATTCAACCAAAAACTGAATTGTATTTTAAGAAAATTGTATTAGATCTAGTGGCTAATAAAGAATTGAATTTACATATTAGACCCGATGGAAGTACTAAATACAATAATGAACCCGATTTTAAATTTGTGGTACTTGAAAAATTTCTTTCTGTAGAAAATGAGTTTGCATTAAAAGAAGGATTATTACTCAACGCTTATTTTTATTTGAAAGAACTTGGCTTAAGCGATGAAAAAGCTTTTGGACTTGATAAAAGTGATGTAGTAATAGAACAAGTACCATTGGTATATCAGTCGGTTGCAAAAATTGAGTTGAAAAGAAATGGACAAAACTATTCTGAAAACTAACTCATGGAAATCGACTTATCCAAACAATTGTACCAAAAATATTTCAAACTCACCAATCGGTTAATAACGGTGACTTTGAAAAATGGAACAATTGTAAGTGGCGTTTTTATTTCATTTTGTAAAAATGAAAGTTATGATACTAAGCAATACATTACAAAATGGCTCTTGCTAAATGAACACGAAAGTTATACTTTAGGCATCGATGATTTTGGTTGCTTAATTGGATTATATATTCAACAAAATGAAATAGCTGAAATATTGTTTCATGCAGATAATAGTACAATGAAATTTATAGAATCAAACCAGTAATTCATGAAAAATAAAGAGTTTAAAATAAGTCTGTTATTTTTTATACTGATGTTTCTTTCAGTAAACAATTTTGCTCAAAAAGATACAGCTGTAGCAACAAAACCTGTTGTTGAATTAAGCGGTTTTGTAGATATTTTTTATAGTTATGATTTCAATAAACCAAAAACAAATTACAGACAACGCTTTTTGTACAATCACAATCGACACAATGAATTCAATTTGAATTTAGGTTACTTAAAGGTTGCAGTAAATCATACAAAATACAGAGCCAATTTTGCTTTACATGGCGGAACATATTCAAACGATAATTATGCTGCAGAACCCCGAACGTTTCAAAATGTGTTTGAAGCCAATGCAGGTATTTCAATAAATACAAAAAATACTTTGTGGTTAGATGCAGGCATATTTGCTTCTCATATAGGTTTTGAAACTGCTGTATCTATTGATAACTGGACCTTAACACGTTCTTTATTAGCTGAAAATTCTCCTTATTATTTATCTGGAGCAAAACTAACATTTACTCCCAACAAACAATGGGAAATTGCCGCATTGATATGTAATGGTTGGCAACGAATTCAACGAGTACAAGAAAACTCATTACCCTCATTTGGTACTCAAATAAAATTTTCGCCAATCGAAAAGGCTTTATTTAATTGGAGTACTTTTATTGGAACAGATGATCCTGATTCTACCAGAAGAATGAGATTTTTCAATAATTTTTTCGGTCAGTTCCAAATAAATAAAAAGGTTAGTTTAATAGCAGGATTTGATATTGGTTTACAACAGCAAACAAAAAATAGCTCTCAGTATGAAGCATGGTTTAGTCCTGTAATAATTGCAAAATATGCCATTGCCAAAAAATGGGCTGCTGCTTTTCGTGCAGAATATTATCAAGATAAAACAGGCGTTTTAATTGCAACCAAAACCATCAATGGATTTAATACAACAGGTTTTTCGTTAAACTTTGATTACTTACCAACACCAACTATTGCTTGTAGAATTGAGGGCAGATGGTTGAATAGTAAAGACAAAATTTTTGAAAAAGGTACTGTTTTCAAAAACAATAATGTTCTTATAACTAGTTCTTTGGTAGTGAAAATTAATTAGTGCTATTGTGTTGATACAATAATTTTATTTCAATCATAGTTGATTACTATTCTCAATTTGCTCGTTGTATCATTACATAAGTATGTGCATTGTATAAAAGACAATTAAAGTACTGTTTTAAAAAATCCTTTATGATCAACAACATTTAATTAACCTCCCTAACTTTATAGGTGTAAAAACACTTCAACAAAAACTATTGCAATGAAACCTAACCTAAAAAAACTCGTTTTTTTTCTAGTATTCCTTTGTTGCTATGCCAACATTAATGCTTTACCTATTGTAAATCTTCCTTCTTCATTTACTATTGTAATTTCTGATGAAGAAGAAATTAAAAGTACCGTAACAAAATTCTTTACAGCTCTACAGAAAGATGATTTTAAAGAATCTAGAAAATATGCAGTAAAAGATAAAGACGCTGATAATTTTTTTATAATGATGGAACAAATGTCAAAAGATCCAGCTGCTAAAAAAGGAAATATCCCCACTATAAAAGATATTAAAGTAGAAGGTTCAAAAGCAACAGTAACATTTGTTGGTCAGCCCAATATGAAATTAGAAAAAGAAGATGGATTTTGGAAAATTGATGTACGCATGAAAAAACCACCCATGCCTAAACAATAATTTTTTCCATTACCTACACTTTACCTAAGCTATGCCACAAACAAATAATAACAGACCAACTGGCTTTAATGAAAACCAACTAAAAATTATTCGTAAACTTCAATGGATTATTTATCCATTAGCTATTGTATTTATTGCAGTAGAAGTGTTGCCAGAGTTTATACCATCATTGAAAGAAAAATTAGCAATTGTAAAAACTGTTTTTGGCTATCTTGAAAAAGGAATATTCTTACTGCTGTTTTTAATATTTTCATGGGTATTACTTGGTTTTATTTTACATGAAATTGGTAAGAATAGACAAAAAGTTGGTTACGATAATGTATTATTAGAATTAAAAAACAAAGGAAAAATTATACCCTATATTATAGTATTGGTAGTGTTAGGTTTTTCGATTTTTATGAACTACTTGTTATTTGAACCAAGTTCTATTTTGCAAGAAGAAGACCTGCTACAAACTTCGTTTATGGAAAAAGCCATATTTGCTTTTTTCTACGTTGTTGTACATTTTTTATTAATTGTATTTACCATTAGAGCCATAAGAAATCCAGCTTATTTTATTCTTACCAAAGAAGGATTTTTTTACGAACCTGCCGATGTATCAGTTGGATTTATTGTATGGAAAGATATAGCAGCAATTAAAGAAGATAGACTACTAGTTAACAGAGGTGGTTTTGCTGGCCCATCTACCAATACTACTTTGGTGATTTCTTTTAAAGAACCTGAAAAGTACAATCGCAAATACAATTTTATTTTAAGAAAATTTGTAGAACTAGCTACCAAACTTATTAAATATCAAACAGGTGGAGTTGGTGATATTGCAATTGATCCTGTTGATTTTGGCGATAAATATTCAGAAGTTAAAGAACTTATGTTCAAGCATTTTGAAAAAAATAAATAAACATTGAACCTACACCAAGGCTACACAAATATTCTTAGCAATAGATGGCCCTTCGTATACAAAGCCTGTCCATACTTGTACTAAGCTTGCTCCAGCATGTAGTTTTTCTTTAGC
This sequence comes from Rhizobium sp. Q54, assembly GCA_943368735.1. Classification (GTDB taxonomy): domain Bacteria; phylum Bacteroidota; class Bacteroidia; order Chitinophagales; family Chitinophagaceae; genus UBA1930. The sequence goes on from CALRLQ020000004.1 coordinate 74,033, forward strand.
ATCGTTACCAGAAAAAATTCCTCCACTGGCAATAATAGGAATTTGATGATTGGTTTGTTGTGCTAAATAAGTAACCACTTCAGTACTTCTCGACGTAAGTGGCTTGCCACTTAATCCACCTGCACCAATTGTTTCAATTGTATTGGCTGGCGTTTGCAAGTTGGCTCTACTAATGGTAGTATTGGTTGCTACTAAGCCACTCAATTGTACTTCAAAACTTAATGCAACAATATCGTCTAATTGTTCTTGCGTTAAATCAGGAGCTATTTTAAGCAATAATGGCTTGGGATTTTTTTTGCCTTGATTAATGTTTTGTAAATGCCCTAAAATTTTAAGCAATGCATCTTTTTCTTGCAATGCTCTTAAGCCAGGTGTATTAGGACTGCTGACATTTACTACAAAATAATCGGCATAATCAAAAAGTTCGGTAAAGCAAATTTCATAATCTTTCCAAGCATCTTCATTGGCGGTAATTTTATTTTTACCAATATTTCCACCAACAATTAATTGCTGATTGCTGATTGCCAATTTCCGATTATTCCATAATTCAAGTCTTCTTTTTACCACCTGAACACCATCATTGTTAAAGCCCATTCTATTAATAAGGGCTTTATCTTTTGGTAAACGAAACAATCGTGGTTGTTCGTTGCCATCTTGAGGTTTGGGTGTTACTGTGCCTATTTCTACAAAACCAAAACCTAGGGCTTCTAATTCGTTTAAATACAAAGCATTTTTATCGAAACCAGCACCTAAGCCAACTGGATTTTTAAAGGTTAAACCAAATACATTCCTTTCTAAATTTTTATGTTGAAAAGTAAATTGATTGCTGATGTTTTTTTTAATAAAATCTATACTGCATGCCTGCTTTAAACAGTTCATTGAAAAATAGTGTACTGCTTCGGGCGGAAAATTAAATAACAGATTTCTAATAGTTGAATACATACTTCAGTGGTTATGTTTTAAGTGATGCTAGCAAAATTAACCTTTAAAAATTGCTCATACATATTTCTCCATTCAATCCACAATGGCTGATGGGTTAAAAAATGATTGTGGAAAATAGTAATGAGCGTTCCGTTTACTTTTTTCACCACATCAAAATAAGATTGTAATTCATTAGCTGCTTCTTCAGCAGCAAGTTTTTGTTCAAAAAAGCTATTGGCTTCCATAAAACAAAAGGGATGAATTTGCAAGTTGGTACTTTCTTCTTTTCCTAAATTATACCAATAAAAAGGTAACGTATAAGATGCTCTAAAACCATTAATGCTGCCATACCCCATGGAGTAATCATGCTGAATACCTTGCTGTATAAGTCTTTCATACGTTAAAGGCAAGTTCATTTTAATATAATGTTGCCTACTATATTCAATAGGATGATGAATTATTTTTTTGAGTTGTTTGATTTCATTCGCCAATATATTTTCATCGTTATTGCTTTGCCATGATGGATGAATACCTATTGTATATTGTTCACTATGTTGAGCAATGAGTTGCGTCATGCCCTTTGCTTGTGGAGCAATATTTTTATCGTACCCTTTTCTTTTTTGTGCCAATAAGAAAAAATAAATTGGCTGTAGATGATACTCTTTGTGCAGCTGATGTAGCCAATTGTACACATCAAACGGATCTTTCTTTACTTGAGTTAATACTTGTAATCGTTCAGCAACTGCATCAATTTTTCCGTTGATTAAATCTTTAAAAAATCCACCTACATTTTTTATGGTTGAATGGTGCAAATAACTGAAGGCAATATCTATATCGTAGGTAGGGATGTAGGAAAATCGTGAATCGTGAATCGTGAGTGGTGAGTGGTGAGTGGTGAGTAGTGGAAAATATTGTTCAATTTTTTGCATCCATAAGTTTATCAAAGGCAAATGCAAAAAGTTGTGTTTAAATGCTATACTATTAGTATGAGCATAACGACCATATATATCTTTCTCGTGTGGTAAATATTCTTCGTAACGAGTAATTAAGTAAAACGATGCAGCTAAAAAATCAAATGGAATACTGCCTTCGGTTTTAAAAAATATTTTTAAATTTTCCCATTCAACAACTTCAATTATTTGTTCTTTAACGCCTGTTTCTTCTAGTAACCCATGTGGTTTAATCCATAATTCGTTTGGTGAGATAAGCTCTGTAGAATAATTAATTTTGGGTTCATTGCTTTTAATAAACACATGTACATTATTGGTACATTCAATAGTTGAAAAAAGAGTTTTTGCTATATATTGAAGCCTTGCACTTATGGTAGAAGAATATAATAGCAATGTATTATGGCTTATAAATTTGTTGAAGTGTAAATGAAATACCTAGCTCGTTTAATTGAAGTGTGTCTTCATCTCTTGTATAAGTTTCAGTCATCCACTCTCCTTCATTATTCTTGAAGTAAAAAATAATTACTTGTTGTTCAGGTTCAACACACATGTAATAATGCATGGTGTTTATTTTTTGATACTGAATAAACTTATCGGTTAAATCGTACTTACGAGTTGTTTCAGATAAAACTTCTACAATTAAAATTGGTTCTGTACTAAAATATTTGTTGGTATTAGGGTTACAAACCATTATATCTGGATAAAAGAAGTTACCATTTGGCGTTTTTACTTTAATTGCTTCGTAAGTAATTTTTACGTTTAAATTTTTAAGCATTGTTTTAAGCAATAAAAAAATATTGCCCGCTATCTCATTGTGTTCAAAACTTACTCCACTCATTTCAATAAGATTTCCATTAACAAATTCGTGTTTTACTTCACTCTTTTCTTCAAACAAAAAATATTCTTCGTCCGATGAAAAAGTTTTTGGTATAATAATTTGTTTCATACACTCACATTTTTTGAAGCTATAGCTAAGGTATTACTAAAAAACTACAAATCGGTTCTAAATTCTTGCCACATTTCATTAAAGGTTTTTTCGCTAAAATCTAAGTTGCTTCGGTGTGCTGTCCATCCTTTAAATACTTTATTCACTACCCAATTTTTTATAGTGCCACTTCCCATATTCATGGTTTTTCTATTTAAGCTAGCTCGTTTCCAAGCTTTCCAAGCAATACGTTCGGCCATGGTGCTACTACCTTGTAAAACAGCTTCATGACGGTTGTCTAGTAACAGTTCGTGTAAATTAATTCTCACCGGGCAAACCTCTGTACAATTACCACATAAAGACGATGAATAACTTAAATGTTTGTATTCATCCATGCCACTTAAATAAGGTGTAATTACTTTACCAATTGGGCCACTATAGGTTGTTTCGTAACTATGCCCTCCAATATTTTTATAAACAGGGCAAGCATTTAAACAAGCTCCACAACGTATGCAATACAATGCTTCACGAGCAGTAGGATTGGCTAATAAATTGGTTCGTCCATTATCTAATAATATCACATACATTTCTTCTGGTCCATCATTTTCATTCTCCTGACGTGGACCCGTTATCACTGTATTGTACACAGTAACTTTTTGTCCTGTACCATAAGTGCTGAGTAAAGGCCAAAACAAATGTAAATCGTTAATTGAGGGCAATACTTTTTCTATACCCACAACTACAATATGTGTTTTAGGCATGCTACAACTTAAACGAGCATTGCCTTCATTTTCAGTGATGGCAATGCCGCCAACATCGGCTAAAATAAAGTTACCTCCAGTAACACCTACCTCGGCTTGTACATACTTTTCTCTTAATAGTTGTCGAGCCACTTGCGTTAACTCTTCAGGAGACAACCCTCCTGGCACACCCAATTTAGCAGCAAATAATTTAGCTACATCTTCTTTGCTTTTATGCATAGCTGGTGTAACAATATGGTAAGGTGGTTCTCCATCTAATTGTTGAATATATTCACCTAAATCGGTTTCTACACTTTCAATGCCACGTTGTTCTAAAAAATGGTTTAAATGAATTTCCTCAGTAACCATGCTTTTGCTTTTTACCAAGGTTTTGCAGTTTTTAGCATCACAGATTTTACCAATTTCATCTAAAGCTTGTTGTGCATCTTCGGCCCAAATAACTTTTGCTCCACGAGCCAATATTTTTTGTTCAAATTGCTCTAAGTAAGTATCTAAATGTTCAATGGCATCCCATTTAATATTTTTGGCTTGTTCTCTAGCATTCATCACATTGGTAAATTGTTGCTTACCAATAGGTACAACTGCATTGTACTTACCTATATTGAAATTTATTTTTCGACGATGTTCTAAATCGGCTGCTTTAATAGTGCTTTTGGCAATAAAAGAGGCTGCTATATTGTTCATGCGGTAAAAATACAATTGTTTTTTCGCTGCTTCAAGCTTTTTATGCTACCATTTAAACTAATATTATTCCATTTATCAGTAATCTGTATTTCTGTTGTAAGGTTGTATCACTTTCGTGTACCAATGCTACACAATACAACTATTATGAACAAAATTTTTACTTTAATTACCTGCTTGTTTTTAACAGCTTTTGTACAAGCCCAACGCATTAGTGGCGTTGTAAAAGACGATAAAGGAAAAGCTATTAACGCCGCATCTATTAGCTTACAAAGAGCAAAAGATAGCTCTATTGTTAAATTATCTGTAACCGATAAAGAAGGCAATTTTACTTTTACTGGCATTGCTGCTGGTAAATATTTTATAAGTGTAATTGCTGTTGGTTATAACAATCAATCGAGTACTGTATTTGATTTCAATTCAACCGATGTTGCTGTACCTTCTTTTCCTTTAACCAAAGCTGTAAAACAATTAGATGGTGTTACAGTTACCAGCAAAAAACCAATGATTGAGGTAAAAGCTGATAAAACCATTGTAAATATTGAAGGAAGCATTAACGCCCAAGGCAGTGATGCATTTGAATTGCTGAGAAAATCGCCAGGAGTTACTGTTGATAGAGATGACAATGTTAGCTTGAGCGGAAAAAATGGTGTTCAAATTTATATTGATGGAAAACCATCACCTTTAGCTGGAAAAGAATTGGCCGATTTCCTTCGTTCATTGAACTCTAACCAAATTGAAGCAATTGAATTAATTACCAATCCATCGGCAAAATACGATGCTGCTGGTAATGCAGGTATCATTAATATTCGTTTAAAGAAAAACAAAGCTTATGGCACAAATGGTAGTGTAAGTGCTGGTTACGGAATTGGCATTTATGGCAAATACAATACAGGTATTAATTTAAATCATAGAAACAATAAAATCAATCTCTTTGGTAATTATAGTTTTAATGATAATACCAACGAAAGCAATATGAATTTGTACCGAAAAGTATTAGATACTTTATTCGATCAAAAAGGCACAATGACTTCTAAAAGCAGATCGAATAATTTCAAAGCTGGCATGGATTATTTTATTAATAAGAATAATACCATTGGTGTAATTGTTTCGGGCAACTATAACAACAACTCTTTAGACAATTATAGCAACACACCTATTAGTTATGTGCCTACTAATACTGGTTACAGATTATTAATTGCCGATAATACCAATAGCGGAAGTAGAAAGAACACCAATTTCAACATTAACTACAGACATACTGATAGTACTGGAAGAGAATTGAATATGGATGCTGATTATGGAACTTTTAGAATCAACAGCAATCAATTTCAACCTAACTACTACTACAATTTTGCAGGCAGTAGCGAATTAGATAGAAAAGTATACAATATGATTGCACCTAGCAATATTGATATTGCTACTTTTAAAGTAGATTATGAGCAACCTTTTGCAAAAGGAAAATTAGGATTAGGTGGTAAAATAGCATCGGTAAAAACTACCAATAATTTTGAACGTTTCGATGTGTTTAATTCAGGGAAAGTAATGGATACTTTACGCAGTAATAATTTTAATTATAAAGAAAATATTAATGCTGTATATGCCAATTACAATCGCCAGTTTAAAGGTATTAACGTACAATTGGGTGTACGTGTAGAAAATACCAACGCAACTGGTACATCTACAGGTTATACAAAAAATAGCACTGGTTATGTAGTGTACGACAGTACATTTAAAAGAGATTATACCAACTTGTTTCCAAGTGCAGCTATTACGTTTAACAAAAACCCAATGAGTCAATGGAGTTTAAGTTATAGCAGAAGAATTGATAGACCTGCTTATCAAGATTTAAATCCGTTTGAATTTAAATTAGATGAATACACTTTTCAAAAAGGAAATACTCAATTAATACCTCAATACACCAATAGTTTTAGTGTAACGCATAGTTATAAATACACATTAACTACCACATTAAACTATAGCCATGTAAAAGATGTATTTACACAATTAATAGATACAGCCGAAAAAAGTAAAAGCTTTATTACAAAGAAAAATTTAGCAACCCAAGATATTGTGAGTGTAAACGTGAGTTATCCTTTTCAATACAAATGGTATAGTGTATTTACCAATGTAAACATGAACTATTCTCGTTACAAAGCCAATTTTGGTACTGGCAGAACGATAGATTTAGATGCTGCTGCTTTTAATATTTACATGCAACACAGCTTTAAATTGGGTAAAGGCTATACAGGTGAAATTAGTGGTTGGTACAACTCACCATCAATATGGCAAGGCACTTTTGAAAGTAAAGCAATGGGTAGTGTAGATGCTGGTTTACAAAAACAAATTTTAAAAGGAAAAGGCAATATAAAAATTTCGGTAAGTGATATTTTCTTCACCATGCGTTGGGCAGGTACCAGCAATTTTGCAGGGCAATTGTTAACTGCAAGTGGCAATTGGGAAAGCCGTCAGTTTAAAATTAATTTCTCTTATCGTTTTGGAAAGTTAACTGTTAAAACAGCACGTCAAAGAACAACAGGCTCTGAAGATGAAAGCAAACGTGTACAAAGCGGTGGCGGTGGCATTGGCCAATAAAAAAAGTCAGTTTAGTTTAGGTTGAATAAGCAAAGCCGTTGAAAGTAATTTCAGCGGCTTTTGTATGTAAAAAGCATCTTAAACCTCAGTTTCAGTGATGCTGTTATTTGAATATTCAATTTAAAAGGTGTAGCAATTATCGTGTTTCTTTGGTAATATTATTGGTGATTAGGGAAGTTAAATTTTACTTATGAATGCAATCATTCAAAGCGTCAAACACTTAACTTTACACAAATAGCATCTATGGCATCGAAAATTTCAGAAGGTGTAGAAGTAAATGTAGAAACGTTTTATCAGCATGATTATAGCAATCCGCTGAATCATGAGTTTATGTTTGCTTATAGGATTACCATAGAAAATCACAACAATTTTACTGTTCAATTACTCAAACGTCATTGGTTTATTTTTGATAGTAATGGCGAACATAGAGAAGTAGAAGGCGAAGGTGTAGTAGGTGTACAACCTATTTTAGAAGCAGGACAACAATTTCAGTATGTAAGTGGCTGTAATTTAAAAACTGAAATGGGCACTATGCATGGTCATTACGAACTAATCAATCAAAATACATTACAAACTTTTTTAGTAAAAATTCCTTCTTTTGAATTGATTGCTCCACAGAAGAATAATTGATGGATTTTTACCTCACCTCCACATCTACCATCAACATTAAATGATCACTGAGATTTTCATCAATTAAATCGAATTGTTGAATATTGAAGTTGTTATCTGCTAAAATATAATCAATTCGTAACGTTGGGGCTAATGAAATGTAGGTTCTGCCAACGCCAAATTGTTTTTGCAAAAAAGCATCTTGCCAATTGCCTTTTATGGTGTTGTAAGTATAACTATTGGGTACATCATTAAAATCGGCACAGAGTATTGATGGATAATTTGTTTTTGCAATTTCGGCTTGTACAATTTTAGTTTGTAGTGCCCTTCGCTTAAAAGCCAATTTCATTTTTTTTACAAAACTCATAGATGAAAGTGCACTTGCGTCATTGGCACTTAAATGGTCAATCTCGTCATAATCTTCTTTGCCAAATTTAAACGATTGTAAATGGGTATTATAAATGCGTATAGTATCTTTTCCTTTAACAATATCGGCATAAATTAAACTTTCGGCTACGGGATATTTTATTTTTTTTGTTTTGGCAAACGGATATTTAGAAAATATAATACAGCCACTTTGATAAGTTCCATTTTTTCGCTGATAATCGGCCGAAAAAAAATGATACGGATATTGCTTACTAAACAATGCAATATGATCGGCTACATCGCCTTTTACGGTTGTGGTATTAAATTCTTGCAAACAAATTACATCTGGATTGTATTTTGTAATTGAATGTTCTATTTCAGATTTAGCTAATTTTTTGGCTTCTTTATTGGTAGATAAGCCGTTAAAACTTTGCACATTCCAGCTTACTAGTCTAATGGTATTTTCAAGCTTTGCTTGTTTAAAATCGCTATTCCACTTAAATCCGACAATATTTAAAAACGAGTAATAACCCAATAACAAAATAACCAGTGTTACTATTGCAAATTTGGGTTTAGCAATTAACCAAAATAAACACAACAAAGCTAAAACTGTACCCACATAAGGAAAAGCTAAGCTTGCAAAACCTAACCACCAATAAGTTTTAGTATTAGCAAAAGGAGCAATACAACCCAATATATAAGTTATTACTACCAATGTAGTAATGAGTACAAAAGAAAACTTAAATATTCGTCGTCCTAAGGGTTTTGCCATGCCCTAAAAGTAAATTAAAAACTAATTGGTTAATTCAATATCTGTAACAATGGGAAAATGATCAGAAGCATATATTCTGGGCGAATAATATTGCTTTGTGGTAAAATGCTTGCTCATAAATACAACATCTATACGTAGCGTTGGAGCTAAGCCATTGTAGGTATTGCCAATACCAAAACCTTTGGCAGTAAAGGCATCGGTTAATCCACTTTTTATGATATGATAGGTATAACTTGAAGGAACGCTATTTAAATCGGCACAAAAAATAAATGGATATTTACATTTATTCAATTGGGTTTTTACCAAGTGAGCTTGTTGGGCATGAATCCGATCGAAATGCCTAATTCGTTGATGTGGTTTTGGATTGTTTCTCAAAAAATCCATATCGTCTATCAATGTTTCATCGGCTAAAGCTTCATTGGTTAATTCTAGTTTAATGTACATAGATTGTAAATGGGTAGTAAACACTCTAACGGTGTCATTTCCTTTTTTAATATCTACATACGCCAATGATTCAGATTTTTTTGATTCTTTATATACTATTCTACCACTATCTATAATGGGATATTTTGAATAAATGGCTGTACCATACTTTGTTGTGATTTCTCCATGTTGAGTAATAATATCGGCTGAAAAAAAATAGTTGGGATAGTTAACCGTGTTTCGAACATCGTTAACAGAGCTTCTAAAAGCAGGACTAACTCTCTCTGTAAAATCTTGAATGCAAACAATATCGGCATCTATCTTTTTTATGAAAGCGATAATATCCCTTCTTGCATTACCAGGCGTATCGGTATAAACTTGACTATCTAAAAAATCTTGTACATTCCAATTAAGTACTCTTATATGTTGTTTCTTTTTTTCTTGTACAAATGTTTGTGGAATATTAAAAGAAAAACAAGCTGCAATATTTTTATATCCTAAAAAAGTGAGAAACCCAAACAACCATATATAATTTCGCCAAATAAAAAAACAAACAATAAGCCACACAATCATGCCCACAAACAAATAGGGAAACAACAACCCTAAAAAAGTAATATAACTAAACTCTGATGGGTCTATAAAGGGTGTTAGTGTTGCTACAAAATACAAAAGGCTGTATAAACAGCCTAGTATAATGATTAGCTTTTTACTAAATGTTTTTAAAGAAATGGACATGCTTGTTATAGTTCTTCTGTGCTAGCTCGTTTTAAAAATTCTTTTTCTTCTGGGGTAAGCATTTCGTAACCTTCTTGATTTATTTTATCTAAGATGGCATCTAATTTTTGTTGTGTTAAATTAGGTTTTTTTTCAAAAGGTTGTTTATCGGCTTTATAAAAAACAGTTTGTTTATTTTGTTGGTGTTTTTTTTCGGGGTTAAATAAATCGTTTAGCCATGCGGTTAAGTTGTACATCCATGCACCTAAATCGTTACCCTTTTGCATTTGCTTAATAAATACAAAACCAACCAATGCACCTGCAATATGTGCAAAAGCAGTGCTACCTGTTGTGCCTGCCATGCTACCAAAATCTATTGCAATAAAAATTACAGTTAATACCCACAACGGAATACCACCATTAATTAGCGGAAAAATTCTATAATCAGGAGCTAGGGTTGTTGTTGCAACTGCAATGGCCATAACACTTGCACCACCACCAATCATAAAACCTCCATTGGTTACAGTTGGTTGCAGGTAAGGTAAAGTATTGGCTGTAAGTAAGTAAATAAGACCACCCGCAATTCCACCATATAAATACAAGGGTAATAATTTACGGTTGCCTGCTAAATCTTGTAAAATGTAACCAAAAGCCCAAATCCACAGTACATTACTAATCAACATCCAAACGCTGTAGTTGGTAAACATATACACCAATAAAGTCCAAGGTTTGTATAGCAATTTAGAAGTATTGGCATGTAGCACAAACCAATCTAAAATTTGACGCTGAAATTGAGATTCGGCAATTATTTGTGTATCGTAAGAAACGGCAAATACCAATCTTAAAAAATTCAATACAATAAAAAAGAAAGCATTCAGTGCAATTAAAATGACTAAGTTATTATCTGCTGCTCCTAATAAAGGTCTTTTACCAATGTTCATATACTTGATTTGCATGAAATACTAACTAAAAAAACGTTTTTTTGTTTGTTTTATTCCAGTAATACACCAAAATAATACCTACTAAAGCCCCACCTAAATGGGCAAAATGTGCAACATTATCTCCAGCAGAGTTATTAATGGCTTGCACCAATTCAAAAGCTGCATAAATCATTACAAACCATTTTGCTTTTAATGGAAACAAAAAGTAAATATAGATTTGTGTATTGGGAAATAAATAACCAAATGCTGCTAAACAGCCAAACACTGCACCACTAGCTCCAAGGGTTGCTGTATTTAATTTAAAATTATCGGCATATAAAAGGTCTTGCTGTTCACTTATAGTTAATAATTTAAAAGCTTCTGCAATAGGTTGCATTTCGTAATACAATACTAACATGTGGCATAAAGCAGCACCAAAACCACAGACCAAATAAAAGGTTAAGAAACGTTTTGGTCCCCAAACATTTTCTAAAATTGAACCAAACATCCATAGGGCAAACATGTTACCAAATAAATGATAAAAATCGCCATGCATAAACATGTGGGTGAAAAATTGCCAAGGCTTAAACAAAACACTTTGCCAAGTATGTAAAGCAAAATGTTGGGTTAAATTATATTTTTCGCCAATGGTTATTTGAGCCAAGTAAACCAACCCATTTATAATGAGTAGGTTTTTAATAATGGTAGGTAAAATTTCAAATCTCGATGGTCTAAACTGCGTCATATTCGTTTCCTTATTTACATTAGTATTCGTTCAAAAAAGTGTAAGTAAATTACTCTTTTCTTATTTTAAGTTGAACAACATTTTCTATATGATGTGTATGTGGAAACATATCTACAGGTTGAATTTTGGTAACCACATATTTTTCATCTAATAAAGCTAAATCTCTTGCTTGTGTTGCTGGGTTGCAACTTACGTAAACTATTGTTGGCGATGCAATCTCTAACAATTTGTTCACTAATTTTTCATGCATTCCGGCTCTTGGAGGATCGGTAATTACAACATCGGCAAAGCCATGTTGTTCAAAAAATGCATCATCGCAAATATTAATCACATCTCCTGCAAAAAAACTAGCATGTTGTATATTGTTTAAAGCTGCATTTTTCTTGGCATCTTCAATGGCTTCTGGTATTGCTTCTACCCCAATAATTTTTTTAGCTTTATCACTCACAAAAATACCAATGCTTCCAGTGCCACAATATAAATCGTACAAGGTTTGTGTACCGTCTAGTTCGGCAAAGTCTTTAGTGATATTGTATAGTTTTTCGGCTTGTTGAGTATTGGTTTGAAAAAAAGATTTTGGTCCTACAATAAATTGATATTCTTCCAGTTTTTCAATAATGTATCCTTTACCACTATAAGCAATAGGCTCTAAATCGTAAATACTATCGTTTAGTTTGGTATTAATAGTATAAATAAGTGAAGTAATATTGGGAAATTTGTCTAGCACAAAATCTAGTAAATGTTTTCGCATTTTTTCGTTTTCGTAACCCAACATAATATTCACCATCCATTCTCCAGTTGTTGCAATACGTACCATCATATTGCGTAACCAACCAGTATGATTTTTAATGTCGTAAAACGGATAATTGTTTTCTATACAAAACTGTGCAATAGCTGTACGAATTTGATTGGTGGGTTCGGCTTGTAAATGACATTGTGTAATTTCTACCACCTTATCAAACATACCTTTTGCATGAAAGCCACCAAAACTGCCTTCGGTAATAATGGGTAATCCAGCATTTTTTAATGCTTGAAACTCTTCTGTTGGTACAAATTTTTTAGTTGCAAAAGTGTATTCAACTTTATTTCTATAGTATTCAGTTTGGTTGGCACCAGCAATGGGCAACATTTCTGGCAATGCTACTTTTCCAATTCTGGTTAAATTATCGTGTACTTGTTTTTGCTTGTATTTTAATTGTTCGGCATAAGGCAACATTTGCCATTGGCAGCCACCACAAACTTGAAAATGATTACAAAAAGGTGTAGTTCTAATGGCAGATAATTGTTTAAATGCAATGGGATATGCTTCGGCCCAATCTTTCTTACTTTTTGCCAACTGAATATCTACTATGTCGCCAGGAACGGCACGTTCAATAAAAATTACTTTGCCATCTATTTTGGCCAACGATTTGCCTTCGGCTGCATAATCTTGTACCAAAACATCTCTTAAAATTATGGGTTGTTTTCTCTTTTTCACGGTGGCAAAGGTTATTGAAAAGTTTCACACTATAAAATGAGGAATTCGTTAAATGAGAAAAGAAAAAAATTTGCGAAAAAATGTTGGGTTTATGAAAGTAAAATAGCTGTAAAATATGGCATCTTATCAATTGACATGCATTCTATTATTTAATAGCTGTTTTACATAGAAGCTTGAAGTGAATTCCTTTACTTTTGCAGCACTTGCAGCAAAAACCAAGTAGTATATTGTATGAAATGTTCTGATATCAAAGTACTGAATGAAAAAGAAACCAGAGGTGGTTTTGGTGAAGGTGTGTATGAAGCTGGTAAAGAAAACCCCAATGTAGTTGTGCTTACAGCCGATTTAGCTGGTAGCATGAAAATTGCTCCTTTTATAAAAGATTTTCCTGAGCGTTTTGTACAAGTGGGCATTGCCGAAGCCAATATGATAGGTATTGCTGCTGGTATGACTATTGGAGGAAAAATTCCTTACACCACAACTTTCGCCAACTTTAGTACAGGTCGTGTGTACGATCAAATTCGTCAAAGTGTTGCATATAGTGGAAAGAATGTAAAAATTTGTGCAAGCCACGCAGGATTAACTTTAGGTGAAGATGGTGCTACACACCAAATTTTAGAAGATATTGGATTGATGAAAATGTTACCTGGCATGACGGTAATTGTACCTTGCGATTTTAATCAAACCAAAGCAGCTACCAAAGCAATTGCCAATTATGAAGGACCAGTGTACTTACGTTTTGGTCGTCCAAAATGGCCCAATTTTACTACAGAAGATGGTAGTGATTTTGTAATTGGAAAAGCCCAACAATTAAGTGAGGGAACAGACGTTTCTATTTTTGCTTGTGGGCATATGGTTTGGAAAGCTATTGAAGCTGGTAGAATTTTAGAAGAAAAAGGATTTAGTGTAGAAGTAATCAATATACATACTATCAAACCTTTAGATACAGAGGCCGTTTTGAAATCAATTACTAAAACAAAATGTGCAGTTACTGTTGAAGAACACAATGTAATTGGTGGTTTAGGAGATGCTATTGCACAAGTTGCAGCTAAACATTTACCTATTCCAATTGAATATATTGGTACCAATGATACGTTTGGCGAAAGTGGAAAACCAACCGAATTATTAACTAAGTATGGTTTAGATACACCATTTATTGTTGCTGCTGCCGAGAAAGTAATGCAACGTAAATAACCAATACAACACTTTTATAAAGCCTCATTCAATGTACGAATGAGGTTTTTTGTTTTTGTATTTGTAACGAAATGTAAAAAACAACCTCTTGAAACTTGTTTACAATATGATACAAACTGTGTAAATACACTGTTGTTTGATGTCCATTTTTGGTTGGTTTTTAGTCAACCTATTTCAGGACAAGACAATTTATTTACATTTCAATTAAGTATTCTGTGTCTAGGTTTGTGACGAAATAAGATTTGGTGGTAAAAAATAGTTTAATAGTTTTATTATATAGTTTTTATTATTAATTTCGAAGTATGTTCAATCTTGTAAAGTTTAGCTTTAACTTATTATTCCTATAAACCATAATGGTAAAAAAATGAAAAAAAAATTATTCCTATTAGTATGGCTATTTATAGCAGGTCATGTGATTGCACAACCACCCACAATTAGCTCTTTTTCACCTTTAAGTGCTAAGCCTGGTGATATTGTTACTTTAACAGGTACAAACTTTAATACTACTACCACAAATAATATTGTTTTCTTTGGTGCAACAAGGGCAACAGTTACTGCTGCAACCTCTACTAGTGTAATTGTTACAGTACCAACAGGTGCAACTTTTGCTCCTATTACTTTGTTAAATACGGGGGTCAATTTAATGGCTCATAGTATAAGTAAGTTTATCCCAATTTATAGTCCAGCAAAGACAAATATTATAGCGGCCGATGTAGAAACAAAAGTTAATTTTTTAACTGGGTCATCTCCCCAATCTTCGGCGATAGCTGATTTAGATGGAGACGGAAAACCAGATTTAGTTGTAGCAAACTACAATTCAAGAACGGTTTCAATTTATCGCAATACTTCTTCCTTTGGTAGTATTACTTCAAGTAGTTTTGCAAACAAAGTAGATTTTTCAACAGGCATCCTCTTACCCACTTCAATAAAAATTAGCGACATAGATAGAGATGGGAAACTAGATTTAGTTTTGACATGTAATGGTACAGGAGGAGGGTCGATTTCTGTTTTTCGTAATTCAACAACCCTTGGTGTTATAAACGCAAATAGTTTTGAAACTAGAGTAGATTTTTTTTCATATAATGCAGATGCTCTTGCTATTGGTGATATTGATGGAGATGGGAAGCCTGATCTAGTAATTAATCATTCTTATTTAGGATCAAATATTATAACCATATACCATAATACTTCAAATAGCGGTCAAATTGATTCAAGTAGTTTTGGTCCAGCAATTGATTTTACAAGTAGTGTAGGTCCTTCTTCTATTGATATAGGAGATATTGATGGGGACAATAAACCTGACTTAATTGTCACAAATCGAAACTCAAACACAGTTTCTATTTTGCGTAACACTGCACAAAGCGGTAATATAGATAGGAACAGTTTTGAGACTAGGATTGATTTTGCTACTGCTCTTTCACCAAAATCCGTTTCAGTAGGGGACTTAGATGGTGATGGAAAAATAGATTTGGCTATAATGTCAATTGTAAATGATCAAGGGGCAGTTGGGGTTATTTCAATATTGAGAAATACAGCCACTCCTGGTACAATTGGGTCTTCTAGCTTTAGCCAAAGAACAGATCTTTCTGTATTAGGAAATTGTGTTTCGTTTGCATTGAATGATTTGGACGGAGACGGTAAAGTTGATATTATGATAAATAGATTGAATTTAATCTCTTTTTTTAAAAATACTTCCATTGTAGGTACTCTGAACTTCGATAGTTTTTTAAAGAAAGCAGATTTTACGACAGGCTTACAACCGCAAGCAATTGCTATAGGAGACTTAGATGGAGATAGCAGACCAGATTTAGTTATAACAGGAGCAGGCAAAGATTCAGTTTGTGTATTACGTAATGCAAACCTCTCTCTCAATAATAACTTAAGTTCTTTAATAGTTGGAGCCAATCCACTAAGTCCGGTTTTTACAACAAATGTATTAAATTATACCTCATCAACAATATCATCTGAATTAGCAATAAGAGCTACTACTGAAGATGGAAGAGCAAGTATTTTTTATAGTATTAATGGGGGCATTTACAAACCTTTAAATAGTGGTGCTACTTCAGAACCGATAATGTTAGATCTAGGAAACAATACCATTAATGTTAAAGTAGTTGCTCAAGATGGTCTTACAAATAAAGTTTATATTGTTAATGTATTACGGAATGCTCTACCCACAATCACATCATTTAGCCCCGCAAGTGCTATAATTGGTTCAACAATTACGATAACGGACTCTAGCGTTAATCAGAACCTTGCACAAAACACTGTTTACTTTGGTGCAACAAAAGCTACAGTTACTAGTGCAACTTCAAACAGTTTAACAGTTACAGTACCTCAAGGTGCTACTTATGCACCTATAACAGTGTTAAATACAAGCAATAACTTTATTTCATATAGCTTAAGCAATTTTACCCCAACATTCAATCCTTTAAAATCAGTAATCGCAACAACGGATTTTGAGCCTAAAGTAGACTTTTTAACTGGCAGTAACCCTCGTTTTGTAGCAATAGGTGATTTAGATTCTGATGGTAAACCAGATTTAGTAGTAGCAAATGCTAACTCAAATACTATTTCATTGTATCGTAATATTTCTGTCAATGGTAGTATAAACTCCAGTAGCTTCGGAGCAAAAGTTGATTTTACAACAGGCACAAGCCCTCAAGCATTAGCTGTTGGTGATTTGGACGGAGATGGGAAACTTGATTTGGTAGTTGCAAATAATGGTTCAAACACTATCTCGGTATTTCTAAATACGAGTACCATAGGGGCTCTCAATACAAGTAGTTTTTCGACAAAGCAAGATTTTACAACTAGCACTCAACCTATTTCCATAAAAATTGGAGATTTAGACAAAGATGGTAAACCAGATTTAGTAGTTGCAAATAGAGGTTCAAATACTATTTCAGTATTTAGAAATACTTTTACTATTGGCGTAATCAATTCAAGTAGTTTAACTGCAAAACAAGATTTTACAACAGGTTCGTCTCCAATATCAGTAGTGATTGGAGATTTAAATAGAGATAGTAAACCAGATATAGTGGTTGCGAATACTATGTCAAATAACATTTCGATATTTCGAAACACCTCTACGGTGGGAGTTATTAATGGAAGTAGTTTCGCTACAAGACAAAATATTTTTACAGGAACTGGACCTACTTCAATATCTATTGGAGATTTAAATAGAGATGAAAAACTTGATTTAATAGTCACTAATGGCGGCTCAAGTTCTATTTCTGCATTTCAAAATTTGTCGTTACCCAGCAACTTAAACACAATAATTTTTGATGTAAAAAAAGATTTCCCAACTCTTGCTAATCCTCAATTTGTTGCCATGTGTAATGTAGCAGGAGATAATAATCCTGATTTAGGTATAGTTTACAGCAGTTCAAATTTTATTTCTTTACTTCGTAATACGTCTTATAGTTACGACCTTCTTTCTTTTGCTACTAAAGTTGATTTTACTATAGGAAGCAGTTCTTCTGCATTAGCACTTGGCGACTTAGATGGTGATGGTAGACCCGAGTTGGTGGCTGCAAATTTTGCTGCGAATTCAATTTCTATTTTACGTAATGCAGATTTTTCTAGCAATGCTAATTTAAGTAGTTTGATCATTAGCAATGGTATCTTAAACCCAAGTTTTACTCCATCAATTAATACTTATTCTACAACAACTACCGAAGCTACTTTAACTGTAAGACCAAGTTGTGTAGATGTGAATGCAAAAATTCAAATTAAGTTAAATGGAGGTAATTATGTAGCAGTTGATAATGGTACATTATCAAGTTTACAGAGTTTAAACTATGGATTGAACAATCTTGATGTCTTAGTAACAGCAGAGAACGGAGTAACCCAAAAAACCTATTCACTATACATTACACGAAACTTACCTCCTTCAATTACTTCTTTTACACCTATAGCTGCAAAGCCTGGTGATATTGTAACATTATCTGGTACAAACTTTAATACAACTCCAAGTAATAATTTAGTTTTTTTTGGTAAAATCAAGGCAACTATTCTATCTGCAACAAATACTAGCTTAACCGTTATTGTACCAATAGGAGCAGCATATGGACCAATATCAGTTTTAAATAGTGATATTGGATTGTTATGCAGTAGCAGTTTAAATTTCATTCCAACATACAATCCTTCAAAAGTAAATATATCTGCTAATGATTTTGGACCTAAATTCAATCTTACTTCGGGTACAGTGCCATCTACTGTTGCTGTATGTGATTTGGACGGTGATGGGAAACTTGATATAATAATAGCAAGTAAAAATGAAAATACTATTTCAATTTTTAGAAATACATCAACAGTTGGAAACTTTAACTCGAGTAGCTTTGCACCCAAAGTTGATTTTGCAACTCTTGCCCCAGCAACGGGAGTTGAAAAAGTAATTGGGATTGCTATAAACGATTTGGATGGAGATGGAAAACTTGATTTAGTTCTCCATAACGGGCCTGGCTCCAGGAGTATTTCAATTTTTAGAAATACATCCACAGTTGGAAACCTAAACTCGAGCAGTTTTGCTGCTCGAGTTGATATTTTTATAGACGATTTTCAAGAGGATATAGGAATTGCAGATGTTGATGGAGATGGAAAACTTGATTTAGTATTGTTACACAAGCTTGCTCATATAAATGGTGGTATAACTACATTTACAGGATCTGTTTCTATTTTACGCAATACGGGTAATATTGGCAACATTAGTACTAACAGTTTTGCAAAAAAAGTTAGTTTTTTCGTTGCTACTACTCCCAATACCTTAGCTATTGGAGACTTGAACGGAGACGGTAAGCCCGAAATTGTAACTTCAAATATGGGTCAAGGAGGAATTTCTATTCTCCCGAATAAATCTTTGTCAGGAAATAATATTAGTCTTAACAGTTTCGGCGGTAATGTTGATTTTCCAGGTGGTGGTTACTCTGATGGTGTGGCTATTGGAGATTTGGATGGCGATGGCAAATCTGATATATCAGTAACAAGTTCCAACAGTAAAAGTGTTGGTGTGTTTCGTAATGTTGGTGTAAATAATGCTGGAATTGGTTTCAGCAGCTTTGCACCCAAAGTTGATTTTGCAGCTTTTGTTGGTCAAGGAGGTAGACCATATTCAGCATTTTTAAGTGATTTGAATGGCGATAGAAAGCCCGAAATATTAACTAACCATAGTTTTTTAGATAGCAATTCCATTTTTTTTAATACCTCTACTTTAGGAAGTATTACTTCAACCAGCTTCTTACCAAACATACGCTTTAGTGCTGGTGTAGGAGTTTACAAATTAGCTGCAATAAATGATTTAGATGGAGATAGCAAACCTGATTTGATATTTATTGGATTAAATGATATAGCTATATTTCGGAACACAGATGTAGTTCTTCCTGTTACAATAACCAATTTAAAAGCCTTCCAAAAAGATTCGGTAATCCAAGTAGTATGGGACACAAAAAACGAACTAAACTTAAAGCAATACGAAATTGAAAAATCGACGGATGGTTTAAATTTTAGTAAAGCAGTAGTGTTAATGGCAACAGGTTTATCATCTTATCAATGGTTAGATAATAGCCCAAGAAATGGTATCAATTATTATCGTCTTAAAATAATAGATAAAGATGGCAGTTTTAAATATTCCGCAACTGTCAATGTAAAAATTGGAGGGATAAAAAATATATTTAAAGTTGCAGGTAATCCTGTAAATGGTAAAATTATAAAGCTACAACTAGAAAATGTAGATAAAGGGAATTATACTTTAAAGGTCTATAACAATATTGGTCAAACAGTTATTAGTAAAACCTTAATACATAATGGCGGTAGTACAACAGAAACTATTAGTCTTGGAAATATTTCTAAAGGCAGCTATCAACTGAGTATTTTGGGTAATAACGTAAAAGAAATACGAACAATTATTATTGAGTAAATCAAAGCATTGGTTAAGAGTTTATTGAACTGCTAAGTTTAAAAATGGATTTATATACAGAGAGGTCTGCTTTTTAAAAGCAGACCTCTTTTTATAGTTTTCCAATTTAATATTTGATAAAAAGGGTATTCCTAAAACATTCAGACGATTCTAATTAAAGTGCTGTTTTTGGTAAAGCTAAAAAGCCGGCTACATCATTTTAAAATAACAGCGTAAAAAATATCAATAAAACTTCCCACCTAGAAAATCAATTAACAAATAATTTGCTTTGAAATCTCCTCAACAAATAACTAACTTAACATCGTCAAAATAAGATACCCACTTCAATTCAACCAACACCTATATGAATCAGTTATTTAAAACGCCACTCAAAATGTTGAGTTGGCTTTTTTTGTTTAGTACCATTACCATTTTTACTGCTTGTAAAAACAATAAAAAGCTGGTAAACATAGATCCTGAGTTTAGTAAATACATTGATGCTTATACGAGTGGTGTTATTTCTAAAAAAAATACAGTACGCATTGTTTTGGCATCAGATGCTAGTGTTACGCATGGCATAAACGAAACCATTAAAGAAACACTTTTTGAATTCTCCCCTTCGGTAGAAGGAAAAGCTTATTGGGTAGATGCAAAAACCATTGAGTTTAAACCCAGCAAGGATTTTACGCCTAATGAATTGTATGAGGTAGATTTTAAGTTGAATAAAGTAATGAGTGTACCGAGTAAGTTCAAAAAATTCACTTTCAATATTCAAACCATACAGCCTTCTTTTCAGGTAGAAGAAAATGGATTAAGAAGTGCAGGTAAAAACACCATGCAACTTACCGGACAAATAATTACTGCCGATGTTGAAACAAGTGCCAACATAGAAAAAATATTGACTGCCAATTACAATGGCAACAAAATGAACATTAAATGGCAGCACAACGAAGCCAATAAAACACATGGCTACATCATTGAAAATATTCAACGTACCAACAATGCCAACAACTTAACATTAAGTTGGAACGGTGATGCCATTAATGCAAAAATAAAAGACGAGAAAAACATTGCTGTGCCTGCTATTGGCGACTTTAAAGTACTTAATATTAGAGCCATTCAAGAACAAGAACAATATGCATTGGTACAGTTTAGTGACCCAATTTTAATTGGTCAGCAGTTAGATGGGCTAATCAATATTTCTAACCAAGAAAATATTAGTTACACTGTTTTAGGAAGCGAAGTAAAAGTGTATGCAAGCGATCGGTTAGAAGGCAGTTATACAGCATCGGTAATACAAGGAATTGAAAACACCTGGGGCGAAAAATTGAACAATGCTTTTACAGCCAATGTGTTTTTTGAAAACCGTTTACCATCAGTACAAATACATGGCAAAGGTGTTATTTTACCCAATACTGGCGGCAAAATTGTATTGCCTTTTGATGCTACCAACTTAAAAGCAGTTGATGTTAGCATTATTAAAATTTATGAAAACAATGTTGCCCGTTTCCTACAAAGCAATAAAATGGAGGGGGAATACGAGTTACGTCGTGTTGCAAAACCATTGGTGCAAGCTACAGTTCGATTAGATGATGATAAGAGTTTAAACCTCCATAAAAAAAATCGTTTCTCTTTAGATATTGATAAATACATTAAAACCGAACCTGGTGCTATTTACAGAGTTTTCATGGGTTTTAGACCAAGCTACTCTTTATATACTTGTAGTGAAATTGCCAAAGCCAATAGTTATGGTTATGATGACTATGAAGGCTATGAAGAAAATACAGATGCTGTAGATGACGACGAAGAGTTTTGGAAACGTTACGATAACTATTATCCGTATGGTTATAATTGGGACGAAAATCAAAACCCCTGCAACGAAGCTTATTTTAATAAAGAACATTTTACTAGCCGAAATATTATGGCTACCAATATTGGGCTAACAGCCAAACGTGGCAGCAACAATGAGTTATTGGTGATAGCCAATAATATTATTACTACCGAACCTTTTAATAATGTTGAATTAGAAGTAGTAGATTATCAACAACAAATTATTGGTAAAGGAACAACAGGCAATGATGGAATTGCACTCATTAATATTAAACGAAAACCATATTTATTAATTGCCAAAAAAGGCAATGAAAAAAGTTATTTGAAATTAGATGAAGGCAGCAGTTTATCGCTTGCCAATTTTGATGTAAGTGGGGCTGAAGTAAAAAATGGTATTAAAGGCTTCATCTTTGGTGAACGTGGTGTTTGGAGGCCAGGAGATAGTTTGTTTTTAGGTTTTATTGTAGAAGACAAAGAAAAAAAACTACCCAAAGAACATCCAATAGAAATGGAATTAATTTCTCCTAGAGGTCAGTTGTATAAAAGAATGGTTACTACCAACAACGAAGATGGATTTAATGTATTTAAAACCGCTACTGACGCAAGTGTACCAACAGGTAATTGGTTTTGCAAAATAAAAATAGGTGGTGCTATATTTGAAAAGAAATTGAAAATAGAAACGGTAATGCCCAACCGTTTAAAAATTAATATAGATTTTAATGGCATTACTGCTTTGGGTAAAAATGCATCAGGCAATGCAACATTAAGTGCCAAATGGTTATTTGGAGCAACTGCTCAAAATTTAAAAGCTAGAGTAGATGCTCAATTGTATGCCAAGCCAACTGCATTTACCAATTTTAAAAACTATACGTTCGATGATCCTACAAGTTCGTTCACCACACAAAATAAAACCATTTTCGATGGTAGTTTAAGTGCAACAGGCACTGCAACCATTAACCCAAATTTTGATGCAGGTTCACAACCTCCGGGCATGCTATTGGCCAATTTAATGGTAAAAGTGTTTGAGCCTGGTGGTAATTTTAGTGTAGACAATATTTCAATGCCTTATCATCCTTATAGTTCTTATGTAGGTGTTCAGGTTCCTGTGAATAACAATCAATACAGCTTTTTAAGCAGCAATACCACACACAATTTTAATATAGTAGATGTAAATAGTAATGGTTTACTCATTGGTGGCTCAAGCAATGTAACTGTTCAGTTGTACAAAATTCAATGGCGTTGGTGGTGGGATAATAGTGGCGATAATTTGAGCAACTTCACTCAAAACAATGTAAACAAACTTGTTAAAAACGAAAACATTGTTTTGAATAATGGAAGAGGCAACTTCTCTTTTAAATTTAATGAAGGAGAGTATGGTAGATTCTTGATTTTAATAAAAGACAATAGAAGTGGACATACTACTGGTAAAACATTTTCGGTAGATGATGATAGTTGGCAAAGCAGAAGCAATAATAATGATGCAAGCACAGCCACCATGCTCAGTTTTAAAAGCAATAAAACTCAATACAACGTTGGCGAATCAATTCAATTAACAATACCTAGTAGTAAAGATGGAAGAGCCATTATTAGTGTTGAATCAGGCAGTAAAGTAGTGAAAACTTTTATGGTTGAAACCCAACAAGGTGAAACCCAATACGAGTTTAAAGCCGAAAAAGAAATGAGTCCAAATGTGTATGTGCATGTAAGTTTATTACAGCCCCATGCACAAACCATTAACGATTTACCTATTAGAATGTATGGTGTAATTCCAATTACAGTTGAAGACAAAAACACTCGTCTTTTTCCAACCATAAAAATGAATGAGGTGATTAGACCTGAAACAAAAACCAGCATCACCGTTTCAGAAAAAAACAATCGCAACATGAGTTATGTAATTGCAATTGTAGATGAAGGCTTGCTCGATTTAACTCGTTTTAAAACACCTAATCCTCACGATGCATTTTATGCTAAAGAAGCTTTGGGTATAAAAACATGGGATGTGTACGATTATGTAATTGGTGCTTGGGGTACAGAATTAGAAAGAATATTAACCATTGGTGGAGATGCTGAAGCAGAGTTGGCAGCAAAAACACGTAAAGCCAATCGGTTTGCTCCTATTGTAAAATATTATGGTCCGTTTAAAAGCAACGGCAGCAGTAAAACCCATCAATTTACATTGCCTGCTTATATGGGTAGTGTAAGAGCAATGGTCATTGCAGCCAATAATGGAGCGTATGGAATGGCAGAAAAAGCAGTGCAGGTAAAAGCTCCTTTAATGATTTTACCTACTATACCAAGAATAGTTGGACCAGGAGAAGAAATCACCATTCCTATTAGCGTATTTACAGAAAAAGCATCAAGCAATAATCCAATTGTCAGTATGAAAAATGATGCTTTTTTTGAAGTAATCGGTGTAAAAAATGTAAGTTCAATGAGTAGTGGCGAAGGCATTGCTTATGTTCAGGTAAAAGTGAAAAATAAAACAGGTATTGGTAAAATAAGTATTGATGCAACATTGGGCAGTAACAAAGCAAAATATGAAACTGAAATTGATGTTCGTAATCCGAATTCTACCATTACTCAAGTGCAAGAATTTACTTTACAAGCCGGACAAAGCATGAACAGTTTTGTAAACATAATTGGTGAAGGAAATACCAGCAAAGCAACATTAGAAATCTCCTCTATACCTGCCATTAATTTGCAAAAAAGATTAAGTTATTTAATTCAGTATCCGCATGGTTGTATTGAGCAAACAACCTCAGCAGTGTATCCTCAATTGGTATTAAATCAGTTATTAGAATTGAATGAAACACGTAAAAATGAAATTGATAGAAATATTCGTGTTGCCGTTCAAAAAATACAAAACTTTCAACAGCCCGATGGTGGTTTTAGCTATTGGCCAGGCAATGGTAGTAGCGACGAATGGGGAACCAATTATGCAGGCAACTTTTTAATGGAAGCCAGCAATAAGGGCTACAATGTTCCATCCGGGTTATTACAACAGTGGAAAGTATTTCAACGCAGTAAAGCATTGGCATGGAATATAACCACAGCAGCTTATTATGGCAGCGACCTAACTCAAGCCTATCGTTTGTATTTATTGGCATTGGCAAAATCGCCTGAAATGGGTGCAATGAATCGGTTAAAAGAATATAAGTTTATTACACCAGAAGCTAAGTGGCGTTTAGCAGCAGCCTATTATTTAAGTGGTCAGCAACAAATTGCTTTACAACTCATCAGCGGATTACCTACTGTATTTTCTGCACGGCCATATACTGGTATTACTTATGGTAGTGATTTAAGAGACCAGGCAATGGCTCTTGAAACATTAACACTCATGGGTAGAAGAACTGAGGCAGAACAATTGGTAAAAAGTATGGCTGCAAAACTATCTCAAGATAATTGGTATAGTACACAAACCACAGCATATAGTTTATTGGCTATTGCTAAGTTTTCGGGCAACAATAATAGCAATCAAAAAATTAAAGTAAATGGTCAAGCAGGAGCTGAAAAGATGGATATCGGCTCTACGTCAACCCTTGTACAAAAAACAGTACAATGGCAAAATGGCAAAGCAACTGTTCAGTTAAAAAACAATGGCAATAATGTGTTGTATGTAAGATTAATCAATGAAGGAAAACCATTTACCAACCAAGTGGTAGCCTTTAACAATAATCCAGCTGTTTTGCAGCTAAATGTGAGTTATACTAATAGCAGTGGACTACCTGTAGATATCAGCAAACTAAAACAAGGAACCGATTTTGTGGCTAAAGTAACTGTGAAAAATCCAGGTGCAAGAGGTTTGTACACAGAAATGGCATTGAGTCAAATTTTTCCAAGTGGCTGGGAAATATTAAACACTAGATTGTATAATAGTGAAGGAAGTTTTAAATCATCGAGTAGTAAGTACATGGATATTAGAGATGATAGGGTATATCATTATTTTGATATTAAACAAAATGAAACACTTACTTATTATGTACAACTTAACGCTGCATACTTGGGTAAATATTATTGGCCAGGTGTGTATGCTGAAGCCATGTATGATCATACGATTAATGGAGGCATTGTTGGTAAATGGGTAGAAGTGGTGGAGTAGAGAATGGTGAATCGTGAATCGTGAGTAGTGAATGGTGAATTGTGAATGGTGAGTGGGAGCTAGCAAGGTGGAAGGGGTAAGGTGGAAGGTAGACGGTAAAAGTTTTAGTGTAGAAGCTTTGTAAACAATAAAACCCCGACAACGGCTTTTAGCCTTGCCGATGGTTGAGGACTTGCAACGAAAAGCCCTACACCAAAGCTTCATAGATATTCTTGGCTTAACAGCCCCTAATTCTAAAAAAATTTAGTATTGGCAACCTCACAAAAAATGTGGTTATTTGCAAGGTCTATAAAACATAAACCAACATGCTCCCAAAATACAAAAGAGTGCTTCTTAAATTGTCTGGAGAAGCTTTATTGGGTCAAAATACCAACGACCCTTTTGATCCTAAAGTAATTGAACAATACGCCTATGATATTAAAGATGTTACCAACTTAGGTGTTCAAGTGGCTATTGTAATTGGTGGTGGTAATATTTACAGAGGTATGAATGAGGCCGATAGTGGTATTGAAAGAGCTCATGGCGATTATATGGGCATGTTGGCCACAGTAATTAATGCTATGGCAATGCAGGCAATGCTTGAAAAAATTGGTGTGTACACTCGTTTACAAAGTGCCATTAATATGGAGCAAGTTGCTGAGCCTTATATTCGCCGTAAAGCTTTACGCCATTTAGAAAAAGGCAGAGTAGTAATTTTTGGTGCTGGTACTGGTAATCCTTATTTCACTACAGATACTGCTGGTAGCTTAAGAGCCATTGAAATGAAAGCCGATGTTATTTTAAAAGGCACTAGAGTAGATGGTATTTATACTGCCGATCCTGAAAAAGATCCAACAGCTACTCGTTTTGATAAATTGAGTTTTAACGATTGTATTTCTAAAAACTTAAAAGTAATGGATATGACTGCCTTTACTTTATGCATGGAAAACAAATTACCCATTATTGTTTTTGATATGAATAAACCCGGCAACTTATTAAATGTTGTTCAAGGTTTAGATGTAGGAACCTTGGTGAGTGGGAGTTAAAAAATCGTGAATCGTGAATCGTGAATCGTGAGTAGGGAATTGAAATTGGATACTTAATTTGAATGAAAATTATTTTGAACGATTGGCAGGTTTGCCAATCGTTTTTTTATTATTATTGAGGTATGAGTTTTGTTGATTTTTTAATAGCCGATGAAAGTGGTTTTACCAATGAATTGCTAGATGATTATTTGGCAAAAGGCTATTATCGTATGCAACATAATTTATTTACTTGTAACGATACTCAAGTAGAATACGATAGTTATAGTGTGCCTGTTTTTTGGTTAAGAACATTGGTAAAAAAAATTCAACCAAGCAAACTCAATACTATAATTGTAAGAAAATGTGCAGCTTTTACGGTTGAAGTTAAAAAAGCTGAAATTACAATTGAAATTGAAAGTTTGTATAGCATGTATAGAAAACATATTTCTTTTAGTGCTGCAGAAAGTTGTGAAGATTATTTGCACCAACGATTTTTACCCAATCCTTTTAACTCATACATGATAGAAGTAAGAGATGGTTCAACACTTATTGCTGTTGGCTATTTTGACCTTGGCAAAAATGCAATTGCAGGAATCATTAATTTTTATCATCCTAATTATCATAAATTTAGCTTGGGTAAATTTTTAATGCTTCAAAAAATAAATTATGCCTTACAGCACAACATGCAGTATTACTATACAGGTTACATAAGTACAGCCATTACAAAATTTGATTACAAAATTTTCCCCGCTAAAGAAGCTATAGAAGTGTATTTACCTGCCGATAAAAAATGGATCAATTACAACAATATTGATAAGTCTTTTTTAGAAGATTATTATTTTAATTGTTTGTTGTAAGTTATTTGGGTTTAGGTGTTGTTTTGGAATATAAATTATAACTATATTGTTGGTGAAGAATGCTAATAAAGGCAGAAAAATGAAAAGAAATATTTCGATTATACTGGTTTTGTTATTAATTGCTCAAGCATGTAGCTTAAAGTTCACTAGACCAAATGGAGTTTTTAAGAATACTCCATCAAGAAATGGTGGCTTTATTTCTTCACTTAAATTCATGTCTGATACTACATTTGGTTATTATGAAAGCGGTCACTCACATTATGTAGAAACGAAAGGAAAATATAGCATTCGAAACGGAAAAATTTACTTGAACAGCTATTTAAAATACAAAGAAGGTATATATAAATTGATTAATAAAAAGTGTGATAATGATTCTTTAATTAACAATGTATCACTTACAATAAGAGATTACGATAGTATTAAACTTGGTTATGCAATAGCATTTTGTAATCAAAAAAATCAATTTGCTGACATGAATGGAAACATTAAGTTCAACAGTGGTGAAGACAGCACTATTATTATATTTTTTTTAGACAATAAATTTAAGTTATCAATTATTCCTAAAACCTTTTTTTGTTATGATTTATATGTTGGGTTACTAGGTTCAGATAATCATTATTTTGAAAATAAAGAATGTATAATACAAAGAAGGAATAAATTAATAATTAATGGGAAAACATTTTTGAAAGTAAATAAAAAAGGATAGTAATTTATTTATGATAAATAAAATCATCTACACCCTATATTTATTTTCTAGATGTAGAAAATTGGGCGACCGATATTTAATCTCTGGAGGACTTTTCTTTTTGTTTTTTCACTTGGATATACTTGCCTTAATAAAAATTTTATGCAATCTATTAAACATTGATTTTATAGAATTTTTTTATGAAAATAGGTTGATTTATATTCTAATCATTTTTTCTCTTTATCTAGAATCAATGAGTTATGCAAAGTTTTTAATAAAACGTAAAAGGGTTGAAAATTCAACTGTGAAGAAAATAACACTTGAGTATGTATGGTTATTTATCGCATTGAGTATGATTTTCTTTTTAATTGTTATGATCTACCTATAAACCTAGCTCTTCGAAACGTCTTCTTCTCAAAATTCTATTTTGTTCCTTTCAACAACTATTTTACTTTTCTACAATTTCAAAATTCTTACTTACACTATTTCCTTCACCATCAACAACAGTCAATTGATGTTTACCAACTACTGGATTAATAGAGAGCTGATGGAATTTTTCTGTTGTTCCAACATACTCATTGTCTATATGCCAAAATAATTTAGCTGCACTATTTTTATGTGTTGCAGTAAAAACGGTATTGCCTTTTTGTCCGCTTATTTCTTTTGGAATAAAAATTTTAGCTTCTTCTACCGGATAAATTATTTCTAAGAGTTTTGCACCATCTGTCATACAGCCTGGTTTATAAGCAGGCAACAATATATAATCGGGATGTTTTTGTTTATAATAATATTCTATAGTGGGTGGCAAAATAAAATACGATTCTTGTAGCATGTTACTAGGTTGCTCACAAGTTTCATTTACACGATACGTTTGGGTTACATCTACATTTACTTTTTTACAGTAAGGACAAACTGCTGCAATATTGTTTTTATTGTGCACCATTACATTTTCTGAAGTTGCACAATCTAAAGAAGTTTTAAAGCCACTTTTAGCACAAACTTTAATATAGTTAAAATTTTGTTTGGGAGCTTCAAACCAATTGCTGCTAGGCAATAACCTAAATATATCAAATAAAATAGGAGCTGCTGTTTGTATACCAGTTAAATTGGGTCTTCCTTCGCCTGTTGTATTGCCCACCCAAACCAATACACAATGTTTTGTTGTAAAACCAACTGCCCAACCATCTCTAAAACCAAAGCTAGTACCTGTTTTCCAAGCAATGCGTTGAGCCGATGAAAATAAGTTCCATAAACCTTCTTCACCCGGTCTCATTACTTCATTCATTGCATTAAATGTGTGATACAACGCTATATTGTTAAATGCTGGGTTTGATTGATTGGTAATAGTTGTTTTTTTTGTTGACAATACACTTACGTCATCCTTCTGTTTGATGTAATTCAACATTGCTCCACTATTTTTTAAACCAGTATTTTCATCATCATTCAAATATATTCTTACCATGTTGGTATAAATTCCTGCTAACTCATAAGGTTTTACTTCGCAGCCACCCAATATTAAACTCATACCATAATAATCTGCTGATTTATTTAACGTAGTTATGCCAACTTGTTTAAGTAAATTATACAATCGTTGATACTTGTATTGCTGCAACATTTTTACAGCAGGAATATTTAAACTTCGGGATAATGCTCTGTTTGCTGGCACTGCACCATCAAAACCTAAATCAAAGTTTTGTGGAGTGTAACCACCCATTTGTGTTGGAATATCTGCAATTAATTGTTTAGGTAATAAAGAGCCTTCGCTCAATAATGCAGCATACAAAATGGGCTTTAATGTACTGCCAGGACTTCTTGCTGCATTCAATACATCTACATGGCTTTCTAAAGAAACATCTTTTGTATTATATACATTGCCTACATAGGCTAACACATTTCCAGTATTAATTTCAACCACTAAAGCCGCTGCATTATTTATTTGATTGCCTTTTAATTGCTCATGGTGTTGTTCTATAATTCTATTTACCTGTAATTGCAGGGTAGCGTCAACCGTTGTTTGAACTGCTGTTGAGTTTGGTTTATTTTCTTGTTGTAATGTGTTGAAATCTCTTTTAAATCTATCTAACAAATGTGGGGCTAATTGTGGCAAAGCTTTGGGTTCGCCGGGTAGTGGTTCTAGTTTTGCTAATTCACAAGTAATGGCATCAATGGTTTTATTCAATAAAAGTTTATCGAGCAGTGCATTTCTTTTACGCAATAAAATGGGGGTGTTTTTTCCAGGATGTACTAAAGATGGAGCATTGGGCAATACTGCCAATGCTGCCATTTCGCCCCAAGTTAATTGCTCTGCACTTCTACCAAAATAACGCCATGCTGCAGCATCTAAACCAACCACATTACTACCAAAGGGAGCATTACTAGCATACAATGCCAAGATGGTTTTTTTTCGATAACTACACTCTAATCGAATGGCTAAAATACTTTCAGATAATTTATTCCAAAAATTGCGTTGATTGTTTTGTTTGTGTAAACGAATTACTTGCATGGTTAATGTACTTCCCCCACTGACGGTTTTTTTGTTGCCTAAGTTTTGTTTGATGGCTCTTGCTATTGCAATAGGATCTATACCGGGATGATAGAAAAATCGTTTGTCTTCAAAAGCGGTAATACAAGCTTCAAACTTTGATGGCACATTTTTATTAAAAGGAAATCGCCACTGACCGTCTGCTGCAATACTTGCATTGAGTAGTTGATTGTTTTTATCGGTAATTACAAAACTGGTTGGTGCTTTAAATAAAACATTGGGTAAACTAAACCAAAACCAAATGAATAAGCATAAACCTATTGCCCATTTTATTTTGCTCTTGGTTGAAAGATGATAAAAATATTGAGCTATTTTTTGTAGATACTTCAATGTATAAAAGATGTGTTGTAAACCTACAGTTTTAACCATAAAGTTGAATAAGTGAAAAGGTAAATTTTTGAGAAACTCAATTCATACTGTTGGTTAAGTACTATATTTTTTCAATCCCTTATTTTTGACATCTAATACAATGCTTTATGAGTAAACATGCTTTTGTTTTTCCTGGTCAAGGTTCACAGTTTAGTGGCATGGGAAAAAATTTATACGATACAAACCCTCTTGCAAAAGAATTATTTGAACAAGCCAATGAAATATTGGGTTTCAGCATTAGTGATATTATGTTCGCAGGAACAGATGAAGCATTAAAGCAAACCAATGTAACACAACCTGCTGTTTTTTTACATTCAGTAATCGCTTACAAAACATTGAATAATGCAACACCTAATATGGTTGCAGGACATTCGTTAGGAGAATTTTCTGCCTTAGTTGCCAACAATACTTTAAGCTTTGAAGATGCATTAAAGTTGGTGAGTATTCGTGCCAATGCCATGCAAAAAGCATGTGAAATAAATCCTAGTACAATGGCGGCAGTGTTGGCTTTAGCCGATGATAAAGTAGAAGAAATTTGTGCCAAGGTACAAGCCGAAACGGGAGAAGTAGTAGTTGCTGCAAATTATAACTGTCCAGGTCAGTTGGTTATTAGTGGTTCTATCAAAGGGATAGAAATTGCTTGCGAACAAATGAAAGCTGCTGGTGCAAAACGTGCATTGGTATTGCCTGTTGGTGGTGCTTTTCATAGTCCTTTAATGGCTCCTGCAAAAGAAGAATTGGCTGCTGCTATTGAAGCAACCACTTTTAATACACCTTCTTGTCCTGTATATCAAAATGTGGTAGCTGCTGCCGTGAGTGATGCAACATCTATACAACAAAATTTAATAGCACAGTTAACCGGTGCTGTTCGTTGGACACAAAGTGTGCAAGCAATGGTGGCAGATGGTGCTACTCATTTTACAGAAGTGGGACCGGGAAAAGTGTTACAAGGTTTGGTGCAGAAAATATATAAAGAAGCTGTGGTGGATGGGGTGATGTAAGAATATGATGATGTGATGATTGAATAATATTTTAAATAGTACTTTTCCTTTAACCCCGTCAACGGTTTTAAACCTTGACGGCGGTTGAAGAAATTTTAATAGAATGTCATCTTTTGAAATAAAGCTTAGACAGTTATTGTACAGTTATACCACTCTCCATCAAAACTAGCATTGTATTTTTTATAGAAGTTAATAGCAGTTTCATTCCACTGTAAAACTTGCCATACAATACCATTCATTTTTTTTTCTTTGGCTTCTTCGATTAGTTTATCAAATAATAATTTGCCAATTCCTTTTCCTCTTGCTTGTTCGGTAACTAAAAAATCTTCTAAGTACATACGTTGACCTTTCCATGTACTGTAACGAATGTAGTATAAAGTGAACCCTAAAATATTTTCTACTTCTTCATTAGTGGTAGTCGCTACAAAACCCCACCAAACCGGATTTTCACCAAAACCACTTTCTTCAAAATGTTCTAAAGTAACCGTTACTTCATCAGGTGCTTTTTCGTATACTGCTAACTCATGAATGAGTTCTAATATTCTACTACAATCTTTGCGT
This sequence comes from Rhizobium sp. Q54, assembly GCA_943368735.1. Lineage (GTDB taxonomy): Bacteria > Bacteroidota > Bacteroidia > Chitinophagales > Chitinophagaceae > UBA1930. The sequence continues at coordinate 106,930 of CALRLQ020000004.1, forward strand.
TCGGCTTTTCTAATTGTTATTTCCATTCAAATTCATTTTGTAAAATTTGTAATACTTGATGGGCACAACCAAAACTTAATGTATAACCACTACCACCATGACCATAATTGTGAATAATGTTGCCTTCTTTTTCTAAACGAACAGTTTGCCTAAATGGTCGTACACCTGCCCAAGAACCAATGATTTTTTTATGTTGAATTTCAGGTAAAATATTTTCGGCTTTGGCTTGAATGATTTTTAAATCATTTTCATTTACACTATTTGAATCTACGCCTTCTTCATAAGTTCCACCAACAATCGTTGCATCTTTTCTGGGTACTATATAGCTGGGTGTTTGATTGTCTATAAAAATATGTTGCATAAAACCTGATTCATATAAAACCACTTGACCACGAACAGGAATCAATGTTGCATCGTTACACAATTGCTTTGCCCCCAATGCTGTGCAGTTAATTATAGCATCAAATTGTGTTGCAAGCACTTGTACATCCTCAATATTGTGTTGAATAAAATTGGTTTGCAATAATTGTAATGCTTGCATTAACCAAGGCAAAAAAATTTGTGTTTCAATTAATGGAACTTTGGCCAAATAAGCTTTTGCATATCCGTTCGGTAAATTTTTTTCTTCTACAATTGAATAAGACTTATCTGGCATATAATTCAACCAATTATCTTCATCTTGTACATTGGGTTTAACAGCTTTTATAATTTCTACCATACTTATGCCAGTAGCAATATTGGCACTTAATTGTTGAAAAAAACTGTAGCTAAACTTACACCAATCTTTTGCTCTTGCATCGTTACGAACATGGTAAGGAAACCAAAATGCTGCTGCTTTATTAGATACCAAATTGGGTGAAAACTCTTTTGCAAAAACAGTAACGTTATAGCCTGCATTTACCAATGTATAAGCTGTAGATAATCCACTTATTCCAGCACCAATAATAGCAATTTGTTGATTCATTGTTTATTGCATGGCTTGTTCTAAATCGTTCAAAATATCATTCACATTTTCTATACCTACACTCATTCTTATTAAACCATCGGTAATACCAAACTTTATTCTTTCTTCTCTTGGTACACTGTAATGCGTCATGCTTGCAGGATGAGAAATTAAGGTATCCACTGTTCCTAAGCTTACAGCTCTAACACACATTTGTAATTTATTAATGAATTGTTTGCCTGCATCTAAACCTCCTTTTAATTCAAAACTCATTAATGCACCGGGATGTTTCATTTGTTTTGCACTAGTAGCAAAATCTGGATGAGATTGTAAGCCTGTATAATTCACCTGTGCAACATGATTGTGTTGTGCTAAAAATTGTGCAACCGTCATCGCATTATCGCAATGACGTTCCATTCGTACTTCTAAAGTTTTCATGCCGGTGCTTAATAAAAATGCATCAAAAGCATTGGCATTGCCACCCAATAAAGCCAACCATTTCCATACTTTGGTTTTCATGAGTTGAATGTCTTTTCCAACCAATACACCACCAATTGCTGTACCATGACCATTTAAAAATTTAGTAGTACTATGAAAAACATAATCAACACCATACTTAAACGGTTGTTGTAAATAAGGAGTAGCAAACGTATTATCTACGGTTACCAATAAATTGTGTTGCTTGGCAATATTGGTTACTGCTTCGATATCTACACATTGAATAGTTGGATTAGCAGGTGTTTCTATATGCACTATTTTAATGCTTGGATGTTTTTTAATTAAATCTTCCACTACATTCAAATCTCTTAAATCGCCAATGATGGTTTGTACGCCTGCCTGCCCTAACACTTTATGCATTAACTCATAGGTTCCACCATATAAAGAATAGTGCGATAAAACGGCATCACCACTTTGTAAATTACTTAAAAACATAGTTGCCATTGCTGCTTGTCCGCTTGCATGCAACAATGCTTTTAGCTGCAACGGAGTTCCGTCAGGATTTTGAATGCCAAATGCTTCCAATGCTGCAATGGTTTCCTCAGCTGCTTTAAAAGTGGGGTTTCCCCAACGAGAATAAATTTGTTCTTTATCTAAACTTTCAAATCGTTCCATACCTTGTTCGGCAGTATCAAACACAAATGTGGAAGTTGCATATATTGGCGTTAAATGTGCATACGATTCGTTATTACTTGCTGCTGTATGCATGGCTACAGAACTAATACCAGACAATGGAAATTTATTTGACACGTTGTTTGTTTTTGAATGATGTTGAATAAAATAACAAAGGACACAAAGTAATAATTATTCATTACTTCATGTCCTTTTGTTCAGTATAAATATTTCAATAAGAAATAAATTATTTGATATTGTATTTATACTTATACTTTTCGTACAGTTGTTTTTGTTTGTTGTCTAAACTAACTGCTCTACCTTGTATAAAAGCATGTGTAACATTACTCGATTTCATATCTAAAATATCGCCATCGCTAATAATAATGTTGGCATCTTTTCCTTTTTCTAAGCTGCCCGTTTTATCATCAATGCCTAGAATTTTTGCAGCATTTAAAGTAATAGATTGTAATGCTTGTTCTTTGGTTAAACCATAAGCAGCAGCAGTACCTGCATTAAACATAAGGTTTCTACCTTTTGTATTGGCATCCACATCGCCAATTGCAAATAACACACCTGCTTGTTGTAACAAGAAAGGTGTTTTATAGGGTTGATCTACATCATCATCTTGTGTTACAGGTAAGCTGTGCATTTCATCTAAAACAACAGCCACATTATTTTCTTTTAAATAATCGGTAATCATCCAACTATCGGCACCACCAATTACCACTGTTTTAAAACCAAATTCTTTGGCAAAAGAAACACCTACTTGAATTTCTTTTACTGTTTGAGCATGTACATAAAAATTTTGTTTTTGCTCGAACAGTGGTTTCACTGCTTCAAATTTTAAATTGGTATGTTCATGTTTGTCTTCATTGAAATAAGCTTTAGCCTGATGAAAGAAAAAACGAACGTTTTCAATTCTATCCATAGCTGCTTTTATAGGGTCGGTTGGTGCACCTCCAAACTGAGCTAAAAACGCAGCTCTACCACCTCTTGCACCAGATAAATTGGGAATACGAAAGTGCATGCCACCATCGGTTTTATAAGCTGCATCTTCCCAATTCCAAGCATCTAATTGCATAACCGATGATGTACCACTTATTATACCGCCTTGTGGGATAATATTGGCCATTAAAATACCATTGGCTCTCATGGTGCCAATTATTTTACTATCGGCATTATAAGCAATTACCGAACGAACGTTACTGTTAATTTCACCCAATTCTCTTTCATCAACAGTAGCTCGTGTGCTACTGATTTCATTCAATCCAACATTCGATTGTGGGGTAATTAATCCTGGATAAATATGTTTGCCTTTACAATCAATTACTTGAGCATCGGCAATATTGGTTGTTGATGGCTTTACGTCAACTATTTTTCCTTTAGAAAAAACGACCATGCCATTTTCAATAATTTCTCCATTGCCGATATGCACTGTTGCATTAATTAAAGCAATGGTTTTTTGTTGAGCTTTGGCAGGATAAACGGTTTCTTGTGCATTGCTTTTGAATAAAAGCAAACACGTTATTAATGTGAGTATTTGTTTCATAATTATGTTTTTATTTTTTGATTGTTTAATGTTGAAAGTTTAAAGTTTAAGGTTCTTTTTTGCGAACACCTTTTATTTCTGTAGCCTGTAGATATTCAATAAATTTTTGTATTCTTTTATTAATGTTCTCAGCCAAAATAAAAAGTTCATCAAATTCATTTTGTTGAATATAGTTTCTATCTAACATTCTATAAAGCTGAGATCTAAATTCTCCACAAGAACCTTTAGCATAGCCTAAAAATTGAATAAACTCAGCCTTTGTTCCTCTTTCAAATCCTTCAGCAATATTATCCATGATAGAACCAGAAGAACCTTCGATTTGATTTAATAATCTAAAGTTTTTTTTAAAGCGATCTTCATCAATAATTTTTCCAATTTTATCGCAAAGGATTCTTGCTTCTTTCCATGCTTCAATATCTTCAAATTTTTTAATGGTTGCCATAACCTTAAACTTTAAACATTAAACGTTCAACTGGGGTTAATAATCATCTCTCTCTAACACACTGTGTTTATGTTTATGGTCTATTTCACATTCATTGATTTCGTCTAGTCTTGGTCTAGCTCTCATCATGCCTGCAGCACCACCTGGTCCTCTTTTTTCTTGCAATAATTTTTGTATCAATCTTGCTTTTTCGGCAGCCATTTGTTTACGTAGTTCAGCATCTTTTTCTCTGTCGAAATAAATTGTACCATCTACAATAGTATACATTGCTTTTGCATAAATGCTCAATGGATGATCGCTCCACAAAACCACATCAGCATCTTTGCCCACTTTTATACTTCCCACTCTATCGGCAACATGTAACATAATTGCAGGATTGAGCGTAGCCATTTTCAATGCTTCTTCTTCACTAGTACCGCCATATTTTACACTTTTAGCTGCTTCTTGATTTAAACGACGAGCCATCTCAGCATCGTCGCTATTAATTGCAACTGTTACACCTACTTTTTGCATAATAGCAGGATTGTATGCAATGGCATCTTGTACTTCCATTTTATAAGCCCACCAATCGCTAAAGGTTGAAGCATAAGCCCCATGTTCTTTCATTTTATCGGCTACTTTATACCCTTCTAAAATGTGGGTGAATGTGTTGAGTTTAAAGTTGAATTTTTCTGCCACTTTCATCATCATTGCAATTTCACTTTGTATATATGAATGGCAGGTGATGAATCTTTTCTTATTCAATATTTCACTTAAGGTTTCTAATTCTAAATCTTTTCTTTTATCTACACCCATTTTTTGATAATCCAATGCACGTTGAAATGCATCCATATAAGTTTGTTCAACGCCCATACGAGAATCTGGGAAACGATTGTTGTTGGTAGAAGATGAGCGTTTTACATTTTCGCCCAAAGCAAACTTGATGAAGCCATCCCAATTAGCAAACTTCATTTCTTCTGGACCAACACCCCAACGCAATTTTAATAGTTGTGTTTGTCCGCCAATAGGATTACAGCTACCATGTAAAATATGAGAAGAAGTAACGCCACCACTTAGCTGACGATAAATATTAACATCTTCAGGATTAATTACATCGGCTACTCTAACTTCGGCAGTTACCGATTGCGTGCATTCATTAATGCCACCTGTTGCAGCAATATGACTATGTTCATCAATAATTCCAGCAGTTAAATGTTTGCCAGTTCCATCAATAATTTTAGTGCCTCCTTTTAATCCATTTCCAATAGCACTAATTTTCCCGTTCTTTAATAATACGTCTGTATTTTCAATTTTACCATTTTTTTCGTTGGTCCAAACGGTAACATTTTTAATTAAAATTTCTTCTTGTTTGGGTGCTTGTTTCCAACCATAACCATTGAAAGGATAAACCACATCTGCAATGGTTGATGGTGTATTTCTTCTTGCTCCTGCAAAACCAGCTCCTCCTTGTCTTTTAGTAGTATCAGCAGTTTCAGTTGGTAAGTCACTTTTAAAATTCATTTTCCAAGTAACTACATCTCCATTGGCTAAATAACCATTTCCATTCCAATTTGGTCTACCTAATACGCCACTTAAATTATTTTGTTTACCCATTTCAGCACGGCTAGTCCAACTAATTTTAACCAACTTTTCGTTAATGGTTAAAGTAGCATTTGTTGCGGTTGAATCGGTTGGTGCTTTTATAGAAAGGGTTGGTTTTTCTACACTACCTTTAATGGTAGCTTCATAAGTTTTAGTAGTACCTTTTGTATTGATAGAAAAAGTGTACACTCCTCTATAATCGTTCCAGCCTTCTTCTTTCACTACATATTTTTGACCCTGCACCCAGTTTTGAAAAATGGTGGTTGAATCTTTAAAAATATTGTTGTTGGTAATAAAAAAGTTGGCGGCTTTGCCTGCATCTAAACTTCCAACTTTATCATACACATTAATGAGTGTAGCAGGAATTTTAGTTAAAGCATCCATGGCTGTTTTTTCACTCAACCCATTTTGAATGGCTTTTCTTAAGTTGGTTAAAAAATCATTTGCAGAAGCTAATCCTGCTGCCGTTAAAGCAAAGTTGATTCCTGCTTTTTCAATCATAGCTGGTTGAGATGGAGCCATTTCCCAATGTTTCATATCGCCTAGAGCCACAATTCTTGCATCGTTCGGATCTTCTACATCCATTGGTGCAGGATAATTTAAAGGAAGAATCACCGAAGCTTTGGTGACTTTTAATTCTTCTATTCTTTGATATAAATCATTCGTTCCTTTTAAAATAAAATTCACTCCAAATTCTTTGGCAATTTTATCGGCACGAAGTGCATTGTATTTATCGTTACCAATATCAAATATTTGAGGAAGATTTTGATTGTCTAACCAAGCTTGCAAACTAATATTTGTTCCTTCGGTTGCAGGTTTGTTTTTGTACCATTGTGCATCTAAATAAGTTTGGCGAATTAAGGCTATACAACCCATTAAGCTACCTGGATAATCTTGCGTACTAGTGCCTTTATTAAAAGAATAAAATGCTGCCACTTTTTCTTTCAGCATTTCAAAGTTTTCTTTTTGATTACCTAGTGTAACTAAAGTTCCTGTTCCTCTTGCAATACCATCTTGATTGTTGGCAACCACTGTTCCAAAACCTGCATTACGCAATTCTCTAGCTTTGGTTTCATTGATTTGAAAGTTTTGATAGGCATTTACTTCGGCTTTGATGGCTTGGTTCCAACCATAAGCACCTTTAGTATTGCTTACAAATTGTTGAGGACCTCCAAAACCTCTGCCACCACCAGCATTTGGTGATGATGCAGGAGCAACTCCATAATCGCTATACAAATCAATAAAAGATGGATAAATAAATTTGCCTTTACAATCAATTACCACCGCTTCTTTAGGAACAGCAATGTTGATACCTAAAATTTTTCCTTGTTTAATTACTAGTGTGGCATTTTGTAAGGTGGTTTGTGCATCTTTTACAATAGTGGCATTGGTAAAAGCAAAAATGCCTAAGCGTTCATCGGCAGTACCATTAATAGGAAAAGTTTCTTGTGCTTGCAATAGCAATACAAGAAACATTGCCGAAAGCAAGAGTTTCAGTTTTCTCATCATGTTTGTTTTGGTTTTTATTCTGCTATAAAACTAATCAAATACAGTTAAGGTTGTAACCGTTCATCAAATTTTCGGTGAAAGTGTAAGGTTATAGGGTGTTGAGCGTAAATACGATAATTGTTTCACACGAAGAAATATTTCACGCAAAGAAACAAAGGATACAAAGCTCACTAAGTTGTATTCTCTCTGTTCAACTCCATTATTCTTTTTCTCTGTGGCGAAAAACGCAATTCCGTCATTCATAAAACTTCCATTCTGTTCAACTGTTACCTTTACAAAAACAAATTTGTTATGAGCACCTTGGTGAAAGAATTTAACGACTACCGTGAAAAAATGAATGAAATAATTCTAAGTAAAAATAACTTAGTTATGAAACGCCTTTGGAACTTAGATACCAATACCTACGATGAAGGTGCATTGGATAAAAAAACCAAAGAAATGTTGGGCTTGGTTGCAAGTATGGTATTACGTTGCGACGATTGTATTAAATATCATTTAGGCAAATCGTATGAATTGGGCGTTACCACAGAACAGATGTACGAAATTTTTGCAGTAGCCAATATTGTTGGAGGAACCATTGTAATTCCTCATACACGTAGAGCTGCTGAGTATTGGGAAGAGCTACAAAATAATTGAGCATTATTAATTCTTAATTATTAATTTTTAATTGTTTTGGTAACGTTTTCGCAGTCAATTGTTCAAGTTATCTATTACATGTTTACATTTACGTAATTAAATTGTTTGTCATGAGCACTACAGTTGCAACCCCAACCCTTACAGCTAAAGATTTTGCCACCGATCAAGAAGTTCGTTGGTGCCCTGGATGTGGCGATTACTCCATTTTGGCACAAGTACAAAAAATTATGCCCGGCATTGGTGTACCCAAAGAAAATATTGTGATTATTAGTGGTATTGGTTGTTCTTCTCGTTTTCCATATTACATGAATACCTATGGTATGCACTCTATTCATGGTAGAGCAACTGCTGTTGCAAGTGGATTAAAAGCAAGCCGTCCAGAACTGAGTGTTTGGATTGTGAGTGGTGATGGCGATAGTATGAGTATTGGTGGTAATCATACCATTCATTTATTGAGAAGAAATTTTGACGTAAACTTATTGGTATTTAACAACCAAATTTATGGTTTAACCAAAGGACAATATTCTCCTACTTCCGAAATCAATAAAGTAACAAAAAGTACCCCTGTTGGTAGTATAGATCATCCATTTAACCCAGCAGCATTAGCAATGGGTGCCGATGCAACTTTTATTGCCAGAAGTATGGATAGAGATCCTAAACATTTACAATCTGTACTTACCCGTAGTCATCAACACAAAGGAGCTTCTTTTGTAGAAATTTATCAAAACTGCAACATCTTTAACGATGGAGCTTTTGAAGTATTTACAGAGAAAAGTACTAAGGCTGATAATGTATTATTCTTAGAACAAGGTAAACCACTAGTATTTGGTGCAACCAACAATAAAGGCATTAAGTTAGATGGATTGAAACCGGTAATTGTAGATTTAGAAGAAGGTGCAAGCACCGATGATTTATGGATACATGACGAAAAGGATTTTTATAAAGCTCAAATATTAATTAGAATGTTCGATGATCCAAGAGTTGAAGGACATTTCCCTCGTCCGTTTGGAGTTTTTTACGAAACAGAAAGAGCTTGTTACGAAGACGTTTTGGCTATGCAAATTGATGAAGCCATTGCTACCAAAGGAAAAGGCAATTTAGATAAATTATTAAGAGGAAGAGAAGTTTGGGAAATTGCTGAATAATCATTTCAAAAAAAGTATTGATACAAAAACGGCGATGAAAAATTTCATCGCCGTTTTTCTTTTTAATATTCTACAACTCTTTCGTTTCCGTAGGCAGAATAATTTTTACTTTCTTAAAATCAATATCTGTTGCATTGCTGTTCATGTATCCTTCTTTTGCAGCAATCGTAATATTGTTAAAGAAAATTTTGCTCACTGGCATTTCTGGTAAACCAGTAATAGCAATAGCCGATTTAGCATTTAAACAAGCCACATTACTAATATAAAAATTTCTAAACACAGGTGTTTTATCTCTTAGTGTTGTAACTACCTCATCTTTGCTTTTGCCCACAACCACATCTTCATAATAAGTATCAAAATTGATGGCTTCGTGTACAATATCTTTCATGTAAATATTACTAATATAAATATTTCTTACATAACCACCACGACCAGCATTGCTTTTCACTCTAATGCCAATATCGGTACCAATAAAATTACAATCGGTTACAAAAATATTTTTCATACCACCATCGGTATTGCTACCAATTACAAAACCACCATGACCTTTATACACGGTACAACCTGCAATTAAAATATTTTCTAAAGCAGCTTCTTCTGTTTCGCCACCTTTACCACCACTGCTTTTCATGCAAATGCCATCATCACCTGCAGTTACAGTGCATTTATAAATTACCACATTTTTACAAGCACTAATATCAACTGCATCGCCATTTTGAGCCCACCATTCATTAAAAAAATGAGCATTGCGTAAGGTTATATTGGTGCATCGGGTGGGGTAAAAAATAAATTTGGGTGAATTACTTATGGTTACACCTTCTACCAAAATATTGGTGCACTTGTTCAATGCCACCATATGTGGACGAAGAAAATCTCTTGCAGGTAAAAAATCATCATCGGCAGGTTTTGCATTTTGTGATTTTAATTGCTTTACAAAATCTTCTCCATCCATTGCAGTTTTAGAGGGCCACCAAATTTTTCCATCTTTACTTACAACACCAGTTTTAGTAATTTCTTTCCATTGTTTTTCGGTGGCTTTTTCTTTTTTCAATGGTCGCCAACTATCTCCAGCTCCATCAATAATTCCATTACCAGTAATGGCAATATTAGTAGCTTCATTTGCGGTGAGAGGAGAAATTGCAACCCCCTTTACCATCTTGTACAAAGTTCTATCATTACTAAACTGAACAATAGCCCCATGTTCTACCACTAAATTTACATTGCTTTTGAGTTCTATAGGCCCAGTTAGCCATAAACCTGCTGGTACAATTACTTTGCCTCCACCTGCTTTAGTACAAGCATTGATGGCATTGGTAAATGCAGTTGTATTTAAGGTTTGACCATCATTCACTGCACCATAGTTTATAATGTTAAAACTACTGTCTTTAAATATGGGTACTTGTACAATTGGCATTTTAAAAGGTGCAATATTGTAATAATAGTCTAGGTTTCTTTGTTGTGCGGTAGCATTCAATATCAATAAAAGGCAAGTAAGTAGCTGAAATATTTTTTTCATATTGTTGGTTGATAAAGCTGTTTAGCCAAATGTATGCCATACCCCAAACTGGGCTTGGTTAACTTACGTAAACGATTGCAGTGTCTTGGGATTTAATAGACGGTTATAATTTTATACAGCAGTTGATGTTTTGATGATTCAAGTCAAAAATTCCTTAATCAGCTATCTACATTTTTCAACTAATTTTGCTTGTATATGATGCAAATTGAAGCCACTCCTATTAAAGTTGCAGTAGATGCTATTGTATTTGGATATTCTAAATACGATGGTGTTTCTGTACTACTTATTCAACGTAAATACTTACCGTTAAAAAGTGCTTGGGCATTACCCGGTGGATTTGTGTTAGAAAACGAATCTTTAGAAACGGCTATTAAAAGAGAGTTGTTTGAAGAAACGGGTATTAAATTAAACTACTTAGAGCAATTGTACACTTTTGGTGAACCCAATAGAGATCCAAGAGAACGTGTTGTAGCAGTTGCTTATTTTGGATTGGTAAAAACCAGTTTATACCAAGAGCTAAAAGCCAGTACCGATGCCGAAAATGCTCAATGGTTTAACATCAAAAAAATACCGCAATTGGCATTTGATCATAAACAAATTATTCAAGTGGCTATAGAACGTTTAAGAGCTAAAATTCGGTATCAGCCAATTGGTTTTGAATTATTAGATAAAAAATTTCCTTTCTCCGATTTAGAAAAACTTTACACTGCATTACTCGATAAAGAGATTAATCGTAGAAACTTTAGTAAAAAAATATTGTCGTTCGATTTTTTAGAAGAAACAGGTGAACTCTCTAAAATTGAAGGCAAGGGCCGACCAAGTAAAATGTATCAGTTCAATCAAAAACGCTATAAAGAGCTGTTGAAAGAAGGCTTTCATTTTGAAATTTAAGGAATTGATTTTTCTAAATAATCTGTTAGTGCAAAGCTGCTGTTAAAGCAGCTTTTTTTATTGGAAGCTGAAATTAGTTTTTGCACTCACCAAGGCAGAAAACCTGTCTCACAATAGACAGGAATAAAATAATAGCCACGGATGTACGGATTAGCACGGAATTTATAATCATTAATATCAACGGATCCGTGACTTTCCGTGCTTCGGTGGCTATTTAAAAATTTATTTTGCTTCTTTTTGAAGCAAAATTTGGAAATTTCATTTTGGGTTTTTATATTTGCTTCAAATTAAAGCAAAATGGAAAAATTATCATTAACCACACTCTATTATTTGGTAGATCAAAAAGAGTTGAACCAAATTGTTGAATCGAATTACAAAAAGATTCCTCCAAGAGCTAATGAACAAAACATGTTTTATCCATTGCTCAATCAAGCGTATGCCGAACAAATTGCACACGATTGGAACAACAACGGATTTTACGCAACCTATGCTGTACATGTAATTGCAGTTGATATGCCTACTGCTTACTTAGAGCAATTTCCAATACAACAAGTGGGTAATGAAATGGAAAAAGAATTGTGGATTCTTTCTACCGAACTAGAAAGATTCAATGCTCAAATAATGGGCAGAATAAAATTGGTAAAATCTTTTTTTGGTGAACGCTCAATAAAAATTGCCGTATGAATTATTCTAATGCATGGTTAATACAACAAATTATTACAGGTGAAACGCTTGGCTACACTTGCTTTTTAAGTGATAGATGTATGCAAAATGCCGATTGGGATACCAACTGTTTCAACGAAAATTATTATGCTCCGTTTAAAGTAGAAGGCATTGTTTACAACACCGTTCAACATTGGTTAATGGCTCAAAAAGCTGCGTTGTTTTATGATGCTGTTTCAATGGAAAAAATTATTGCTTGCAAAACTGCTGCACATGCAAAACTATTAGGCTCTCAAATTAAACAGGTTGATGAAGATGTATGGCTAGCCAATGCTTATGCACTGGTAGTAAAAGGCAATGTTCACAAGTTTGCCCAGCATGGTACACTCAAACAAAAACTCATCAACACAAGCAATTCAATTATTGTGGCAATTACACCCAACGATTGTTTATGGGGTAATGGAATGAATTATCAACCCAATCAACCCTTTAATCCAATGAAATGGAAGGGAGCCAATTTATTAGGTTATGCATTAATGGATGTGAGAGATATTTTATTGACCGAAAAAGAATGGGTACATCATCTGAGTACTAATAAAGTGAGTCAATTTTTGTCAATTGCACAATAGGTTTTTGGGGGAAATCCTATAGCAATTGAAAAAGCCCGATGGTTTTCCATTGGGCTTTTTGTATGGGTAAAGGCTCTTGTTGTTTTTAACCAAGGTAACAACATATTCTATTTTCCAAGGTATTCAGCAACCCAGTTTGGTATTTCGGTAGCAGTATTTAATACAACATCAATCCCGTTGGTAATTTCAGCAACTAATGATGCCTTTGTGTGTGTATTATCAAAAATATAAGCCCTGTTACTTTGTCTTACAGCAGCTTTTAGGTTATTGAGGCTTTTATAATATCTGTTTTTTATTACTTCAGGATTTACGTAATGCCCATTTTGTGCTACTCGTACATTTACACGTCTAATATTAATTTCGGGATCCTCCGTTGCTATGTAATATAAATAAAGCCTAAATCCTTGTTCCTGAGCTTGTTTAAAAAATTGAATTTTATTCTCGTGGCTCATTACCGTTTCATAGGTAAAAGAAATATTATTGATTAATAGTTGTTGACGAATAAACTCAGCTAGATCTGCAGAAAGATAAGAGTCTATCATTGCATTTGTTGATAGTACATTTTTTTCAACATTTATTTTAGTGTATAAATCAAGCTCATTTCTTTTTGTAGGCGAAAAAGTACTTTGTTTAAAAAAATGCTTTACTGCCTCATTGCTAACATGTATATTGAAAGTAGAAAAATCAATTTGCTGGTCTTTTTTTAAAGAAGCTTCAATTTCATCGGCATTTACATAGATACCTAAGTTTACTTTATTTTCAGAGAGTATGCCTTTAAAAATGGTTGTTTTGCCCGAACCATTAGGCCCTGCAAAAACCCTCATTCGTTTTGCAATCATTTAAGATAATTTAAATTGTTCGGGCAATTGGTGTGTGGTTTTTTTAAGCTCTTTAATAAAACGTTTTTCTCCTAAAGCATTTAACTCATACAATTTTCCATTCTCTTCTATTAATTGTGGTATGTTGGTTTTTTTAGCATCCTCACTTGCTTTTGCAGTAGCAGCAAAAGCTGCACCCAATAAAGCCCCAATAACCGCTCCTTCCTCTTTGTCTTTAGATAATAAAGCCCCTATTGCAGCCCCAAGAACTCCTCCTGTTACCAAGGTTTCAATATTATTTTCTGCGTTACTCATAATTCAAATTTAAGTCTTTTATTTTTATTCAATATATACAATAGCACCATTTTATCACTCATTACAGAAACGCACAATAGATTTTTTGGTGAAATCCTATGCAATTGAAAAAGCCCAATGGAAAACCATTGGGCTCTGTTTTGTAAAAAATATGATGCTGAATTATATTAAGGTTTTGCTGTACGTATCACTTTAGAAAAATTAATGTATTGATATTTACCCAATAGGGTACGATTGAGCATGAGCTTATAATTGCCATCCTTATAATTTGCTGAGGTTGTTAATACTTCTTTTTTAAGAGAAAGTTTCTTCGTCTTTTTTTGTTCAACCAATAACTCATGTAACACCCTTCCTGAAATAGTTGTAGGTGTTGGTAATTGATGTATGTGAAGTATAGTAGGCACAATATCTACATTGGAGGTTGGTAACTCACTTTCAAAAGAATCTTTAAAAGATGGGCCAGCTGCTAAAAGTGCAATATGCACTTCGTAAGGGCTTAGGCTTCCATGACCTGCAACTCCTTTTGAATAGCTTGTTCCAGTATAACCTGCAGTATTTTTTTCGTCATTCCAATTTACATCTACCAAAATATCAGCTGTTCTTTCTGCATGATTCCAATGAATACTTTCAAAAGATAATGTGCCTGCAATATGCCCTTGTGTATTTCCTTTTTTTGCTGATTGGGTAAATATTGCACCCACCCATTCTTCTGCTTGTAATGCAGTTACTATTTGTTGAATAATTGCTTTATCGTGATTTTGTACATAAATAGCTCCCCCTGCAACTACAATATCTTCAGATTCTTTACCTTTTTTAAATCCTTTTTCTATTAAAAATTCAACCAGCCCTTGTTTACCAACATGTGTAACAAAACCATGATCGGTTGAAACAATAATATTAAAATTGTTGAGTAAGTTTTTTTGTTCTAAATCTTTCAATATTCTTCCAAATTGTGCATCCACCGATTGAATAGATGCTTTTGCTGTTGGCGAACCAATGCCATCGGCATGGGCTGTTCCATCTGGATCTGAAAACCAAATGGCACTTATCAACGGACCATCTAATTTTAATCCATACAACATTAAAGCATCTGTAATCCAAGCATGACGAGCATGATTGGGTTTGCTTTGTGGAGGAATTTTGCCTACTTCGGCAATTACTTTTTCTTTAATGCTTTCGGGCAAAATCATTGATGGATTGATGACTGCACCACTTACAGTATGATTTTGCATTAATGCTTGCCCTGTAGTGCCAGAACTAAACACCATCATTTCTTTTCCATGTTGTTTTAATACTTCACCTAAAGAAACAGCAGTAATTAAATTGCCGTTGAGTGCTTTATTAATGGTATGCAATTCTTCGGCATTACCTGTATTTAAGCTCTTGGTTGTACTTACTTGTGGAAAGTACACACTATTGCCCATTAAACCATGTTTGCTAGGATAAGCACCTGTTGCATACGATGTTGCATTTACCCTTGTTACTGTTGGAAAAACACTGTGGTGTGCTTTACCAAAACTCGATTTTTTGCTAAACGCATACAGGTTGGGCATTCCATCGGCAGTGATATAATCGGGTCTTAATCCATCAAAAAATACAATCAATGTTCTTATACTATCTGTGGTGTTTTTTTGTGCATTGATGGTTATTGCAACCACCAAACAAAAGAATAAGCTGATATTTTTTTTCATGTTGTGTTGATTGTTTATTTATCCCACCAAACTTTTGAATCACTATTATCGCCACCCATTGCTGCTTGTGCTGCTGCTAAATTTTTAGGATTGAGCGATTGTAAATACGTTGGATAAGGTACACGAAAAGGAAATTTATTTTCTGCCGGAATACCTGTGCCTCTTGGTAAAATAGGATAACCAGTTCTTCTTTTTTCAAACCATGCTTGATAGTCTACAAAAAAATACGCAAAATATTTTTGTAATAAAATACGCTCTAGTTGTGATTCTGTTGAAGCATTTTCATCGTACACAACACCCGGTTGATTTAAATAACCTGCAGGCATGGTAACAGCCCATTGAGTCATAGATGCTGTGATGCCTGTTTCATAATGTTGTTTAGCAGTTTTACCAGTGTTAAATCCTTTTAAAGCAAGTTCTGCTTTGATGAATTCAACTTCGGCAAAGGTCATCATTACGCCAAGGCTAGGCAATGTTCTCATAACATCGTTATAGCTAGAATTTGCACCAACCTGATATTCTGTTGTGGTAGGATATCCACTTTCAATACCACGATACACATTTACACCACCAACTGTTATTTGACGAGCCCAAACCGTACGACGAGGATCATTATCGGCATTCATTTTATCAAGGAAGAACTTGGTAAAATAAGTTCCATCTCTCCACTCTAATTGTCTTGCATTATAGTATGGATTGAAATAAGGAAAAGTACCGGGGAAACGAAATATAGCTTCATCGGCATTGGTAGTAAATACTGGAAATTGAGTAGGATTAGCTAGTATGGCATTAATTTGTTGGTTAATATTTAATTCGCCTTCTTTTTTAGATAAACGCAACAATAAACGCAGCTTTAAAGAATTGGCAAATCTTTTCCATCGAATAATACCTGCATTAGTACCACCACTTACTGTGTTGGCATTGTATAACATATCGCCACCAAAAGTTAATGCTTTGGTGGAGTTTAAAATGGCATTGGCAGTATCTAAATTTTTTAATAACTGAACATAAATATCTTTCTGTTGGTCGAATGCTGGTTGAAAGATTCCTTCAGTGGCTTTACTTGCCTGAGAAAAAGGAACATCGCCATACAAATCGGTAAGAATAGAATAAGCCCATGATTTATAAATAAGAGCAATGGCTTTATAATTGTCTTCTTTTAAGGTGTTAGAAATAGTATAAATGTCTTCTATGTCTATTAAGTAATTATAAAAAGCAGTCCATACACCTGCACCTGGGTTTACTACATATCTATGTAAGCCTTGCCCACCTGGGCTTGATCTTGGTGCATCTACTTGCATTAATTCGTGTGTAAAATTTCTACTGGCTTGTATACTGGTACTTACAATTCTATGTTGTAATTGCCCCAACATAACACCGGGTGTAATTTGTTTGGGTCGGTTCGGGTCGGTATTTAAATCTTCAAAGTTTTTGGTGCAAGCGTTTAAAAAAAGCATTGCAAACAGCATGAAGGTGATGCTTGAATATTTCGATTTCATATTGATAGAGTTTAAAATTTAAAGGTTAGGTTTATGCCAATATTTCTGGTAGAAGGAAACTGGGTTAACTCAACACCTGGCGTAAGTGTGCCATTGTTTAAGTTTCCTCCCTCGGGATCAAAGCCAGGAAATTTGGTGAAGTTGAATAACTCTCTTCCGTAAAGTGCAATACTGGTTTGCTTTACAAAGCTTTTGCCCAATACACGTTTGGGTAAATTGTATTCAAAACGTAGTTCACGTATTTTCAAAAAAGAAGCGTCGAAAATATTGGTTTCGGCATTGCTTATTTGATAGTAATTATCGTAGTAAGAACTGGCTGCAACATTTCTGGTATTGGTTTCATATTTCTGAGAAGCTGTATTAAACACCACACCTTCACCAACTATACCACCATCACGACCTGGAAGTGTTACTTTGGTTTTACCCAATGTGTTGTTTTTATGGTTGGTTTGAGAGTACATGCTACCTCCCATTTGTCCATCTAACAAAATACTAATACGAATATTTTTAATGGTGAACTCGTTGGTTAAACCTGCTTTCCAATCGGCAAATGCATTGCCCCATTTTTTCTGAACTGGATCTAACTGAGCTGGTAAACCATTTGTACCATACACAATTTGCCCATCAGGAGAACGTAGAAATCCACGACCATACATATCGCCCATTCTTCCTCCAACACGAGCTTCTATAGATACATTGCTGCCATGCGAATAAATCACTTGATTGGTAATGCCTTCTGCCAATTCTTTTACATAACTTCTGTTTTGGCTCCATACCAAGGTTGTTGTCCAACTAAAATTTTTCTTTACAACAGGTTTTCCTGTTACAGTAACTTCAATACCACGGCTATTAATTAAACCTGCATTTACTAATGCACTACCATACCCACTTACTGGATCTAAAGGAATGGCCAATATTTGGTTTCTACTATTGTTATTGTAAACAGCAACATCAAAAGCCAAACGATTGCGGAAAAAGCGTACATCAATTCCTGCTTCATAACTAGAAGTAATTTCTGGTTTTAAATCAGGATTAAATAGTACAGATGGATTGGTAAAATTGTTACCATAAATTCTATCATAATATTTATCGGTTTGATAAGGCCTTGTATCGTTACCTACTTGAGCCCAAGAAACACGTACTTTGGCAAAACTGATTTTAGCAGGCAATACAAATAAATCTGATAAAATAAAACTGGTACTTACCGATGGATAGAAAAATGAATTGTTTTGAAATGGTAAAGTACTTGACCAATCATTTCTTCCAGTTACATCAATAAAAATTTGGTCTTTGTACGAAAGTTGGCTGGTACCATAAACGCTATTAATGGCTTTCGTGGTTTTTAATGGGTCGGCAACGGCTTGATCTAAACTATTTGAAATTTGATAAATACCGGGTTGTGCCAATTGATCGGCATACATGCCAGCAAAATCATAGGTTTGACGCATTAAGTTACCACCTAAAGTAATATTGTATTTCCAGTTGGCATTCATTCTATTGTTGTAACTCAACAAAGCATCTGTATTCGATTCGTAACTAAATACATTCTGTTCACGAAACATACCTCTTGGGTATTTGGTCATGCTAAAAGGACGTTGTTGTGAACGATATTCAAAAGACATATCCACTCCCGAACGTACCAATAATTCTAAGTGTTTATTGAAAGTATAGGTAGCCGATACATTGCCAATAACCCCATGTCTATCCATTTTATTCAACATTTCGTAAAAAGCTAAATAAGGATTATCTGGACCGGGATTAAATCTGTTACGTTGTTGTATTTGTTCTAATCCAGGTTCCCAATAAGGTTTAAACCATTCTGGACGAATATTGGGTGCTGTACCAATAATTAAAAAGTACATGGTAGATTGGTTGTTATAACCTGCAGCAGGCAGATTATCACTTTTCTTATTGGTATAATTTACCCTTCCGGTGATTTTTAATTTATCGGTTACTTTTTGATTCACCGATAATGCTGCATTGTATCTTTCAAAACCAGTGTTGGGAAGAATCCATTCATTTTTTAAATGGGTAATCGATAAACGGGCACTACTGTTTTCTGAACCTCCTTCAATAGAAATACTATTCGATAAGGTTGTACCCAACCTAAAAAAGCCTGATATATAATCGTTGTGTGCTATCCAAGGGGTGCGTTCAGTTGCTCTACCAGATGGCGAATTTGGATTGTATTGAAAATAGAGCTGACCATTGAATTTTGGCCCCCATGCACGACCAGCTGCAACACCAGTTGCAGTATTTAAACCATCTTGACTATCTAAGTAAGAGTAATAAGCATCTGTTCTGCCTTCGCCATATTCAAACTGATAATCGGGCCATCTGTTTACTTGATCTACACTAAATGTTGTATTGTAAGTAATACCCAATCCTTTGTCTTTTCGCTGACCACTTTTGGTGGTAATAATAATTACCCCACCCGATGCTCTACTTCCATATAAAGCAGTAGCACCAGAACCTTTTAGTACCGATATTTTTTCAATATCATCGGGATTAATATCGTTTACTGCTGAACCATAATCAACAGGATTGTCTTGTGAAAGATGAGATGAAAATCCAGTACCTGTAATTCTATTGCTTACAGGCACCCCATCAATAATAATTAATGCTTGATTGTTATCGAGGTTTAACGACGATTCGCCACGAAGTGTAATTCTAGATGAACCCATTGGACCTGCACCCGTGCCTTGAATATTTAAACCAGCTACTTTGCCAGTTAAACTATTTGCCCAATTATTGGTACGAGCATCTTTAACGGCATTTTCTTTCACTGTTTGAGCCGCAAAGCCCAGCGATTTTTCTTCTCTTTTAATACCTAAAGCTGTTACTATTACTTCGTCTAGTACTTTATCTTCTGGTTGTAATTGTAATTTTACATAAGTACTACCATCGTACATCCATTCTAAAGTTTTATAACCCGAATAACTAATTTTTAATACCTCTTTTTTAGTGAGTGTTTTGTTTGGGGTGATGGAAAAAAGCCCTTCATTATTGGTTTGGGTTTTTAGGGTAGCACCTTTTAATTCAATAGTTGCACCTACTAAAGGGTTGCCCATACTATCGTTTACTACACCCTTAATGGTTTGTGCATGTAGCGATGCTGTACCAAAACAGGTGAGCAGTAGCAGCATGAATAAATTGATGAAACGTTTCATTTGCATTTAGTTTTGAAATGCGAAAATGAAGGTTGTAATTACTGAAATGCTGCTATAACAAAGAGTTAATACCGATATAACGCAGGGATAAAGATTCGATGTTGATTTAATAATATTGGGTTAAAGAAGAATTCATTTTGTAAGTATGAATGGCAGATAAAAATGTAACGCTCTCACAAGACCTATAAGGTTTTTGAAACCTTATAGGTCTGTAATGATGGTGCTAATTTTGGCATGTATTGGTTGTTGATGAAATTTTATAAATGCTGTTTTGTTGCCAAACCATTCTATTACTTCATTTCTTAATAAAGAGGTTGGTTGTTCACTTAATATGGAATGGTAACTATCAAATTGCCATTCGCCAATTGCTTTGGTTATTTGATGGTGCACTGCATTTTTATGTATATACCATATATAAGCAGTAAAATCACTTGCATCATTTACAATACTCCGTTTCATATAATCCATAAACAAAGCTCCTTTGCGGTTATTCACTTTATTAAATGCTTTGGTATAGCTATTTAAAAAGTTACTAAACCGTTCCATTATAAAATCACTTAGGTTATGTTGTAGCGGTTGATAGCTTGTTTTCTTAACTGTTTCAAAATGTTGAATGACACTTTCTTCATCATTGATTTTTACCAGTAAATGAAAATGGTTAGGTAGTAAGGTATAACAATATAACTGACAAACATTTGCAGTATGTTGTTTTAGTTTTTGAAGAAAAAACAAATAATTTTCAGTGTTTAAAAACAGCTTTTCGTTACCAACTGCTCTTGAAAATAAATGGTAGCTGTGATTTGGCAATAATGGTTGATGGTATTGTTTCATGTATGATTGTTTTAATCTCACTAAACTTACAAGGTTTTTTTAAAAATAAACCTATAAGGTTTCGAAAACCTTATAGGTTTAAACATTATTCATTGAAAATAATTTTACTAAGTTGGGTAAAGGATTATTTATATTTATGGAGTAAATATTTTTAATCAGTTTATAATCGGCAAAGCTAAACGTTAATTTGGTTACTAAGGATTTGATTAATAACAAAGCTCAATTGCATGGTATTTGGTTACTACCTATTTATTAATCAACTCTAAAGGTTATGAAGTTCTCTCTTTC
Source organism: Rhizobium sp. Q54 (assembly GCA_943368735.1). Lineage (GTDB taxonomy): Bacteria > Bacteroidota > Bacteroidia > Chitinophagales > Chitinophagaceae > UBA1930. The sequence continues at coordinate 128,159 of CALRLQ020000004.1, forward strand.
AATGTAAGCATTATCAAATTTTAAGGACATTCTTTCAATAAGGTATGTACCATTTCTTTCTGGTCTTAGTTTATCAATAATTGTTAAACTATCTCCTGCATGTGTACGAGGCTCACCAAAGCCTTTAATTGAACCAGTGAAGCCATCATAAGCAACCCTTTGATAATTCGCCTGCAAAGCCTTCATTGCATCTTTTTGGCTGATATTTTCGCCCAATACTGGCTTTATCTCTTTTGCATCTGGCTCTTTACTACCAAATGATAAGGGTATTTTATGCCCTAAAACTTTTATAACAGTTGTTACTTTGATATTTTGGTCTCTTTCTTGCTCATACTTTAAATTATCTGCATCCTTAACATTTGAACCGATTGTATAAATGTGATTTTTGGTGTTTAACGGCTTAAAATCAAAGCAAAATCCAACGCTTAAAACATTGTTGTCTAAATGTGAAAAGAAACCGTAGGTTTTCTTTATTTCATTTAGTATTTGAATTGCAGTGCGTTTTGAATATCTCACTTTTCCTAAATCTACATCGGGACATTCAATTACATAATTGGGTGCAATCTTTGTTAAAAGCGATTTTAAGGAAATACTTTTTTCACTAATATTAAATTGCTCACCTCTTAATGGGTAATCTTCATCACAATGAATTTCCACTGGAAAACCATCACCAATTGAAGGCTTAACAAATCCTGTAAATTCTGTATGTAACTCTCCATTATAACCACACTTTATTTCAACTGGTGAACCTGCAACTATGTAGTTTAAAATTGGATTACCTGCAAGCTCTTTATAGTTTCTTGCAATTCTTATTACAGCCCTATCGCTAACATTATTTACATCTTCGTGAATTTCAAAACTGTTTAGTGCTGTTATAACCATATCACCAATCGTTATTTCAGCATGCATATTTAAGTAAGACATAAATTAATTATATTTGTGTGTAAGCATCCTTTAAATAGAGTCTATCATAGGTAGACTTGCTAATAGGTCGAAAGACGGGATGCTTATATTTTAATTACTTTTATTTAATTTCTTTAACTCTGCTTTTGCAGGTATAGCAAGATAGTTGTAAAGTGTACCTAAACTTATACAATATTTTGGTTCTATGAACTCTCTATAAATACCAACTAGTGTATTATAATCGGTTTTTTTAGAGGTATATAATTCTTGTACCTCTATTACTTTTATGAGAAAGTTTTTTCTATTATACGCCATGTTTTGATTTTTGTTTATATAAAAAAATGGTTTCACAAATGCAAATTTGTGAAACCATTAAAAAACGATAGTACATTTAACTTGCAGCAGCAGAAACTATTGCACCAATACCTTTATTTCTAAATGGAACGGCAATAAACCTTTTATCAAAACCTACTATAGTTGCTCTTTCTTTTGGATCATCTACCTGAGCAAACATATACACAGCTCCATCGGCTTTCATTACTTCCTCTGAAATAAATGAGAATGAACAAAACCCATCTGAACCAGCAGCAACTGCACCAAAACTTTTCTTTTGTAAAGTAGTTCTATTGTATGTTGCATTATTTGAAAATTGCAGCATTTTAAACCCTGCAAATGTTTTAGGTTGCCCATTGGTTACATCTGCAATATCTTTAAAAGTTTTAAGGTCTTCAATTAGTAAATCTTCTAAGTGTCTTGAAGTTAAAACCAAAAACCTTTTATCCAAAGGATAGTTTAAATCGTCGTATCTTCTTTTTAACCTTAAGATGTCGCCAACCAATAACCTTTTATTTCCATCCCCATCATTGCCACCTGTAGTTTCTAAAACTGGTGTGTATTCGCTGTTTGTTTGTGGAGCATAAGCATGTGCAGCTTTCATTGCTGTTGTAATTCTTAACATATTTCTATGCCCCATTAATACACTTTCTAATTGCTGATATGCCCTTTCAGCTTGGTCTGGTTTACGGATTAATGTATTTTCTGTTTCAAACTTATCTAACTCAATTTCTAAAGGTGTATCTACTCTTTGACTAACTGCAATTGGATAAGTATTATTGTTAATTAATACATTGGGGTCTACTCCTGCTTCAGCTAAATTGATTTTATCATTTTCAACTAAATTGGATAGGTTAGTAACATACTCTAAAAATGATGTTTCGGGATAAAACTTAGACATCAATTGTCTAATCCATACTTGTTTGTTAAGTGTTGCCATACTTGTTTTTTTAAAAGGCTTTTAAATTAAACCCTCTTTGGTTAATAAATCATTATACAGTTTATTGTTTGCAATCAATTCATTTGGTGCAAATTTTCTATAATCTTCTAAGCCCCAATCTTTTTTTGGCTTTTGGGTATTTTCTTGTAAGCCATTTGTTACTTCACTTTTTCTGTCATCTACAATTAAACTCATTAGATTTATTGGTGGAGGTGGTAACATGCTTTCATCAAATAGCTTATCAAAAACAAAGTCGGGATTTTCTTTAGCTATCATTGTGTACAAGCTTTCCTTTTCAGCATCTATTCTACCTCTTTGTTTTGCTAAGGCAATCATAGATGTAACTTTATTTACATTGGTTAATTTTGTGTCTACTAATTCTTTTACTGCATTTAAAATAGCAGTATCGGATGCATTAGGATTACATCCTAAAAGTTGGATAAGTTGTTCCTTCATAATTGTATCAATATTTATTGTTAAGTGTTTATTATAATAGTTCCACAGATTAACTGGAACTATTTCATTAGTGGGTGGTATAGCTTTATCTAAATCATAAATTCCATCTATGATTTTTTCATCTAAAGCTTCTTGGGCTGAAATCCATCTATCATAACCTTTTTGCAAATACCTTTCTTTAGCCTGTTCAATATTTAAACCTGTTTTTCTTGCATAGATACTAGCCATTGTATTTTCTAACTCTTCTAATTGTATTGCAAAGTTTTTCATATCCTCTGCATCACCATTTACGCCACCTGTTGCCCTATGCGTCATAAAACGGGATAATCTACTCATGTATAGTTTCTTTCCTGCTAATGCAATCACACTTGCCATACTTGCAGCTATTCCATCTATATAAATACTTACATTAGCTTTACTTTGTTGGATAGTATTAAAGATTGCAATACCATCATAAATTTCACCGCCCGGACTATTTATTCTCAAATGAAGCTCTTTACCAGCTATATCAACTTTTTTAAACTCATCCGCAAAGGCTTTACTTGTTATACCATTTCTAGTATAGCCACCTATGCCACCATACAACCTAATTTCAGTTATTGCATTTGTAACAGTAATATTGAAAAAGTGATTATTTAACATACCTATTTATTACCTTCATTTTAACCTCGTTTAAAGCTTGATTTTTAAAAGTCAATCAATACCCTTTAATGGGAAAGGGCTTTTTTGTTCTTTATATACTAAAACCATCTTTAAACTGCCTTTAATCTCCTTTATAATCGCTTCACGTACCTTATTCTATACTTTGTGTTGCATTTATAATTTCATTCGATTTTTGAACCTTTTTAAACAAAATCTTAATAACCGTTTCTTTAGTTATAAAATACTTTTCACTTAGCTTTTCTAAACAGTCATCATGCCTTAACCTTTTTTTGTTATAAAGTTCATCGAAGTCTTTTTTTAGTAAAATATTCCGATTGTTTATTAACTCTTTGTTGCGTGGCATATTCAAAATTATTTGTGTGATTAGTGTTTTAAAAATCATAATACCATCACTCCTATATATAAGTAACCATTGCTTTTTTATAGCAATGGTTACATTATAATAGTCATGGAGTAATACTTTTAGACATCAACAATATTTGCAAGCATTTTATTTTTCAGTTCTTTGTTTCCCTTACCATCTTTCAAGTCTCTTTCTATTGCAAACATTTGAGCATCATTAAACATTGTTTCCTGCAATAAATCACTTAACCAGTAATTTATAAATTGGGCTTGTTCGCCACTTAACTCACTACTAAGGTTTTTTAAAGCATCTATAATTGCTTTTTGATATAATGGGAGCTGTTGTACTGGACTAGAACCTACATTAATTTCGATTAAAATTGAGTTATCTGTAAAACGTATCATAGTATTATTTTTTATTTTATAACTTTTAGTTTTAGCTCTTTTAATAAAGCTTTAGTTTGTTTTGTAGCATACTGCATATTTGCCTTTTCAACCAAAATTTCAATCTCTTTTTTAGTTTGTAATAATTCAGCATCTGACATTTGATAAATGCACTTTTTAACTGTACAATTTTTATTAATGTACTCTTGCATTTCATCAGTCCCTTTTTCGCTGTCTAAACGCCAAATTCCTTCTTCTAAGCAAAGAGCTATAATGCTATTTTGATTATAGATGTGTTTTTTTGCTTGTTGCCAAATTGTGTTTTTTGTTTTACTTTTCATTTTTAGTCATTTATGGAGTGGAGTAAATAAATTTCATTCATCAAGTCTGCAAATCGTTTTTTATAACACAACTGTTTTTGTGTTTCTGCATCTGTTATTCCATTTGCGTCAAGTATTAAAAGCGTTTCTTTTTTAGTTAATCCAGTTAATGTGTGCCATATATTAACCCTTCTGAAAAATTCGGCATACCCTTCTTTTTCTTTATTACTAAACTTTATAAGATTACTTTTAAAATAAGGCATACCAGCCAATACAATACCACAGTTTTTAATTGTCTTATCTCTTAATACATGCAAGTAAAGAATCATTGTATGGTTTATTTTACCTGCTTCATCTACTATAATCAAAGGGTTTGATTGTGCGTTTAATTCATCGGCAATCCTGTTAACCATTTGATGTATTGTTCCCTCAAAATCAAAACCCATTTGTTTGAGTAAAGCAATAAAGAAATTTTTAGGCTTCATAGTCTTATCATAGACTACGTAATAAACATTTTTCCTTTTACTATAAGTTTCTAAAGCAGTTGTTTTACCCATACCAGTATCGGCGGTAATACCTACCATTAAATTATCTCTCCTAGCCCTATTACAAAGGGTTACTACACTAGAGAAATCATTTGTTTCAAAAACTTGTTGCATTGTGTTTTCTTGTACTTTTGTCATTGTATTTAATTGTGGAGTGAGCAATTGCCTATGTTACAGCATAGGCTTTTTTATTCTTCATCTTCCATATCGGAAGGGTTTATAATTTTCATTGAGCCTTTCACTTGAAAGGGATTGTTTCGGGTTTTCTTTACTGGTTCATCAACAAAAACTTTTAGTTCAATTTCACTTTCTGTAAACCTGTCATCTATAAGGCTTTCATTAACTCCTAAATTTGCTAATTCAGATTGTAAACCCAATTGCATAATATCCTGTACTGCACTTTTGGGTAATGAGTGTTGCATTAATAAAACATCGGCATTAGGATTTACTTTTAAAGCTTCTTCATGTAAATCAATTAGGCTCTTATTAGCTTGCGTTTTAATGCCTTGTTTACGTCCTTTATTCTTGTTTAGTAGTTCAATATCCTTTTCGGTTTGGTTAACCTTAGCACCATGAATTTTTGTTTTTTGTGGAACAGAACCTATTGCCTTTCCTGTTGCCTTGTCATAGATATAAATACAGTCGTTTAAATCTTCATATCTTACAATAACAGTACTATCATTGTATTGCAAATTCATTTCTGCATTTAATTGATATTCGTATTTGACATTAGAACGGATAATATTTATTTGCCCCCTAACAACTTTCATTTCTGTTTGTGGTGTAAGAAGTTTAACCCTTTCAAAAAGGTTAACTTTAAAGCAGTTTATTTTAGGGCTAGTTTCATAAAGTTCATTTGGGCTAACACCTTTGCTTGGTAAAATTGAACTATTGAATAAACCAACTATAGCAACTGCATTTGCTATTATTTCATTTTCGTTTAAAAAGTGTTTTGCATATTTTGTATATAGTTCTGGCTTTAATCTTGCATCGTCTCTTTTGGCTGTGATACCTTCGCCCAAATAACCTTTATAACGTTGTTTGCATATAGAGTTTAAATGCCTAAAATATCGTTCTACAATGCTTTTGTATTGAGGGTTTGAGGTTACAGTCCAATCAACACCTATTTCGCTTGTACTTTCTTTTAACCATTGAGCTTCTTTAGTTTTTTGGAATGAATGATTATCCATAACTATTTCTCCTGGCATAAATCCAGTTTTAGAAACTGCATCTTGTATTGCTCCATGTATTGCAAGTGTATTTTCACTTTTGCTAATGCTATAACCAACAATTTTTTTACTGTATGCATCTCTAACAACTACTAAAACGTAACGCTGAAAACCTTTACCCCAAAATGGCATAGTCCAACCATCAATTTGCCATTGGTCATTTGCATTTAGTGCATGAATAATTGAAGCATACGTTTCTTTTTTTGAACGTGAAGCCATTGCACCGCTTCTACTTTCAAATATGGCAGGGTTTTTCTTAATTTGTTTGTGGTACTTTTTAACCCATGATAGGGATGGAGCTTTCTTATCTTCTGATTGACATATTTCTAGTAACTTGTTATATATGTCTACTGGTCCATATTTTTTGCCAATGCTAGTAAAGGCAGCAACCCAGTAAGCATTATCTATAGAAACCTTCTTTACATTAAGTGGTGAATTAATTAAACGTTTATCAAATACTACACTTTCAACGCAAACTTTAGCTTTACGCATTGCATTTGAGAATGAATTTTTACTACTGTAACGTTTAGGGTAAATTTTACTATACGCTTTGTAAAGTGCTTCTAAATTTCTTTCTGTGTACACATTAACTATCCAATTCCAAATTGCATGGTCTTTTGCAAATTGAACTGATTTTACATTGTCTAAGTTGTATTTTACTTTATAATATTCTACAAACCTTTTAAAGTTGGTACTACAAGTATTTTGTAAACTCCCATAAATTTCACTTGTTTTATTATCATAATCTTGTAGCCATGCAAGCCCCAAAAGTTCATCCTTAGAAGGGAGTTTGCTTTTTGTTGTTATTGGTATTGAATCATACTCAACAAAAGCATTATTATTTACTTTATGTATAACCGAAATATTTCTTTGTTGCCAACTAAATATAGTTGCATTTGAAATGCCATTTTTTCGTAAAAAACTATACTGTAAGTATAGCTTTGTTCCAATAAGTATTAAGCTATTTTGTATCATAATGCTAATAATTATTTATTACATTATTTAAAGTCTCATTTACATTTTTTATGTCTTTTATGTATTCTGCAATAGATAGGAGAACATCTTTATTTTTTGATTTACCATTTATTACCCTGCTAACAGTGTAAATGCTCTTTTTTGATTTTTTTGCGATTTCAGTAATAGAGCCGTGTGGCAATATTTCTTTAATTTTATTCGTATTTATTGCGTTATATTGCATAATATTTGCCAATTATGAAACAAATATAGTGCTATTGGCAATATAAATAAAGTTCTAAAAGAAATATTTTTATGAATACATCTGAACGACTAAAGGATATCAGAAAAAAATTATCCTTAAAACAAGAAGAGATGGCTAAAAGGCTTGGTATTAAGCAGTCCTATTATTCAGCATTGGAAAGGGGAGTTAAACCCATAGGTTCAAATATTATCGAAATTCTAGTGAAGGAATTCGATGTTAATGCAGAGTGGTTTTATAGTTCTAATGGAACTATTTTTAACAGCAATAAAAAACTAGATAATGCAAAGTTTACGCATAGTGGCAATAACTCTAAAGAAAATACTACCTTACAAAAACTAAGTAAAGAAATTATTTTCAATAAAAAACTTACAGATTACCTTAATAAAAATCCTGATATTCAAGAGCTTGATAATGCATGTGTTGAATTACTTGGATTTGAATATTTACTAGGGGAGGTAAATAAGAAATATCTAAAAGGAATTCGTTTAATAGATAATTTTGAAACTAAAGATTTTGAAGATGTAAAAAAATACTATTGGGATAATTTAGAAGCTTTAAGACCATATAGTAAGGCATTTTTAAACCTTGCTTTAGCAATTCAATCCTTTTATAAAGAGATGAATAAAGCAGGTGATGAATTATTCGATTTCGCTGAAAATCATTGATTTAATGGCTTTTTTAGAACTCAAATCCAACTATATACCTTCTTTCATTAAGAAATCAGTAATAAAATCCAACTGAAATCGCAGTAAATCCAACTATACACCTATTTCTTAGTAACTTTTCGTAGTGCCTTTTTTCGGCTGAAACCCTTTACCAGTCTGAAAAAATCGGCAAAAAATACATTAACCTTAAATTAATCTTTTGTAATACCCCCTATAAGTTTGTTTACTAATAAACGCTTAATGCAATTATGAACATACCATCCTCTAAAGAATTACCTATACACCTATTAGCAGCTTGCTTCAATAAAACAAGTGCTACATATAAATTTTATTGGCTGATTTCAATTCTACAATTTGTAGAAAATGGGAATTTGAAAATTTCAAAAATTGAGTTATTTGCAAGAATGATTTCTAACGCTTGGTTCACCGTTAATTATTTTAATATCTCATTTGGAAAGCAAGATTTAATTCAAGAAGCTATTAATTCTATAAACAATTTTGAGAAAATTAATATTGATGAAAAATACGAATTTGTATTTCAAAAGCTATTGACTTCAAAAAACATTGAAACAACAAAAACGTTATGGCATTTTAATAAAAATGTTCCTCATTGGTTTTTAAGTCCATGGTTTCCGAAAATAGACAACGAAAAAGACTCAATAAGAGAAAAGAGAATTTATGATGAGTCTAAAAAATTTAATTCAAAATGTCTATATGCTTTACACCAAGATTTTATAGAAATAAACCCAGAATGGGTAAATTATTTAACCTCAAATTCTAGGGTTTTAAAGGATTTTTGTTATTGGAATTTAGCTTTGTTTTTGCAATCAAAAAATCCTAATGTTCCTGATATTCCAAATAAACTAATTAAATCGGCTACAAGGAATAGTTTAAACAAACAACGTACTCAATTTTGGGATGTAGTTTTTGATGAATTGGGTTCTGTAAAATGCATTTATACTGGGCAAAAATTAATTAAAAGTAATTATGCTGTTGAACATTTTATTCCATATTCGTTTGTTTCTCATGATTTGATATGGAACTTAATTCCTGCTGAAAAATCTTTTAATAGTTCTAAAAGTAATAGACTTCCAATTTTTGAAAAACATTTTAGTTCTTTTTATTCTTTGCAAAAAACTGCCTATGAAATTGTAAAAAAGAAAACACCTAATAATAAACTACTTGAAGACTACTTAACCGTTTTTCCAAAAATTGAAAACTCTTTAGATCAAGAAAAATTAAGAGACCTTATTCAGCCCTTAATTTTAATTGCTTCAAATAACGGCTTTGAATTTATGAAATGATGCAACAGCTAAACCCATATAGCCATCTTACAGCTAAGGAAAGAGATTCAATTTCTTTTCCTGCTAAGTTTCTATTGAATAAAAAGTTGTTTGCTGGGGCAATATTAGACTTTGGTTGTGGCTTTGGAAAAGATGTTGAATTAATAAAAAGCAAAGGCTTTGATATTATCGGCTACGACCCACATTATTTCCCAACTTTTCCAACACAAAAATTCGATACAATTATTTGTTTTTATGTTTTGAATGTTTTGTTAGCAGAAGAACAAGCACAAGTTTTAATGAATGTATCTACATTGCTCAAACCTAATGGCAAAGCCTATTTTGCTGTTCGTAGAGATTTGCAATTTGAAGGTTACAGGATGCATAAGTTGCATAAACAACAAACTTATCAATGCAACATTAAGCTACCTTACAAATCAATTTTTAAAAATGAAAGTTGTGAGATATATGAGTACAAACATTACACATCGCTAAACAAAGGCAATGAAAAAGTAAGTCCATTCTTTGTTGGAGAAGATGAAAGAGAATTACTTTTTGAAAGTGCGACAGCTTTTTCATTTTTTGATAAATATCCAGTAAGCAAAGGGCATACATTAGTAGTTCCTAAAAGAGTTATTGCAAGTTATTTTGATTTATCAGTTAAAGAACAAACCGCTTGTTGGATAATGGTAAACAAAGTAAAAGATGAATTGCAAAAACGTTTTAATCCTAGTGGCTTTAATGTTGGAATAAATGTTAATGAAGATGCAGGACAAACTATTTCACATTGCCACATTCACGTTATACCAAGGTATAAGGGAGATGTACAGCAACCAAGAGGAGGAGTTAGAGGGGTAATACCAAGTAAGAAAGAATATTGAACGAAATTCTTAAAGTATGAGAAAAGTAAGACACGTTTTAGGTATATCTGGAGGAAAAGATAGTGCAGCTTTGGCTATCTATATGAAACAAAATTATCCTCATTTGGATATAGAATATTATACCTCAGACACTGGTAAAGAGTTGGATGAAACTTATCAATTGATAGATAACTTAGAAATATTTTTAGGTAAAAAAATATTGAGGTTAACTGGTGCTGATAATAGTCCAGAATTACCGTTTGATCATTTTATAAAAATGTATAATGGCTATTTACCTTCATCAAATGCAAGATGGTGTACCAAGAAATTAAAGCTTGAGCCATTTGAAAAGTTTGTTGGCAACGATCCAGTTATTTCCTATGTAGGCATTCGAGGTGATGAGGATAGAGAAGGCTATATTTCTAAGAAGTCCAATATTCAATCCATATTTCCATTTAGAAAAAACATTTGGAGCGAAGATGTAATTACTAAGTTCTTAGCTAATAGCAACATTGATGTTGCTTTAGGTTGCTATGGCACCATTGAATTAAGTGGCAAAACTGAGCGTATCAATGAAATTATAAACACTAGAATATCTACTACATTTAACCAGCAACAGAAACTCAATCAGCTTTTAGATTTAGGGGTTACAGCGTTTAATAAAGCTGTTTTCGAGTTTATTAAAACAACCAATTATCCATTATCAAAAGAAGAAAATTTTGCATTGGTTGAAAATGAAGATGTTTTAGTTAGAGATGATATTTTTAGAATATTGGAAGATTCTGGTGTTGGCGTACCTGCTTATTACAAAGAAGTTGAGTTTGAAATTAATGGTAAAAAATCTGCTTATGCACGTAGTCGTTCAGGTTGCTTCTTTTGTTTTTACCAGCAGAAAATTGAATGGGTTTGGTTATATGAACAACATAAAGATTTATTCTTAAAAGCAATGGAATATGAAAGTGATGGTTATACATGGATTCAAGATGAGCCATTATCTGAATTAATAAAACCAGAACGGATTGAACGAATAAAAGAAGAATACATAAAAAGAACTGATAATGCTAAAAGCAGAATAAAATCACCATACTTGCTAGACATACTTGCTGAATCTGAAGAAGAAGGTTGTGCAAGTTGTTTTATATAAAACTTAAGTTGACAATAATAAAACCCAATTAGAATAAGCTTCAATTTGATATTTTCTTGGCTTACAGAATTGGTTCTCTTCTAATTATTTCATGAAGAAAGTAAATGGTTAATGACCATTTTCATCTTTCCTCCTTTACTGATGAAACTGGCAAATCCAACAGAAAGCAGATTGATAGCAGATGAACTGAAATAACCAAGCAACAAACTAAATTCATTGCTATTCGTTAGTCCATCCAAATAGAATTGCAAGGGTTCATTCTCTGAACTAGTTTTATAATCTCTATCTAATGACCAATCTACTTTATTGAGCATTTATTATTGTTTGGTTAAATTCCTAAAACTAGAAGTAAATATATCAAAATAATTCAATGGCTTTTCATCTACTAATCAAAAAAATAGTATAGGGTTAAAATTAGTAGCTAATGGGTACAATTGTTTACGTAGAACTACGCAATTTATTAAAACAAGTTTCGGGAGTTCGCAAACCTTTACTTTAAATAAACCTATAAGGTTTTTACTATTCACGTACCAACAACAAAAAACCCCAACATTGCTGCTGAGGTTTTGTAAAGTTGTGGTGTGGGCCGGGATTGAACCGGCGACACAAGGATTTTCAGTCCTTTGCTCTACCAACTGAGCTACCGCACCATCCTTTTTAACTTCAATGTTGGTACTTTGAAATTCCCTTCTTTTTAAGTTGGGGCAGCAAAAATAGGGGGATTTCACAAATAATCCACATTTCTATAACTTTTCTACAGATTTTTTTTATCCGTTGTTCTGCAACTCTTTTTTGTTAATACCTATTGTTGCTAAAACAGCATCCCACAACAATTTTCTTTGCTCTAGTGCTGCTATAGATACAGCTGTAACTGTTGCCCATTTTTCTGCATCATTGCCACATAATTCGGCTACCATTTCTACAGCTAAATGGCTGTGATGGTCTCCATCTACTTCAATATGTCTTTCTAAATAATATTTAAACACCTGCAGTTTGTTTTCGTGGGTTACACACAAATCTTTTACAATGCCCATAAACATTTCGGGTATTAAATCTTCTCTTCCAAAAGTAAATACTGCTGCCTGTGCATGTATTGGCTGCTCATAAATTACTGTAAATGTAAAGTTCACAAACTGCTGTATTGTTGGATGGAGCTGTAACATAGCCAAAGCTTCTTTTACTGGTATCCCATTTTGTAAATAAACAAGTAGCTGTTCTATTTGAGTAGTATCGGCATTCATTGCCTTCATTGCTTTTAAATACAATTCAAAATGACTTGTTCTATTACCTACTTCATCTACATCGCTTTCTTCGCCCAATACAATTTCGTTAATTAAATAACGAGTATTGGCATTTCCGGTGGGTAGCCATGGCGTTTGGGTGCAGGTTAATTGGTGCTGTAAACTTTTCAATAAACTCATAAAATCCCACACTGCAAAAACATGCCATTGGGTAAATTGCTGCAACTGTTGCAGGGTTTGCATGTTGGTATATAAAGGATGTTGAACTAATTGTTCTCTTACAGGAGCTATGTCTTTTTTAAGTTGAGCTATAAAATGATTCATGTTTTGTATTTATATCTTAATTACGTTTTTTACATATAAAAGGTTGAGCCAACGCCCAACCTCTTCTATTAAACATTCTAACAATTTAACTTCTCTAAACCCCTTTTGCCCTATTTACCAATTCCTAATTCCTTAACCCACTTTTTATTAACCACTTTCCATTCTCCCATTCTAAAATTCACAATTCTTAGGTGTACGTGCAAAAGGAATTACATCTCTAATATTACCCATACCTGTTACAAATTGCACCATACGTTCAAAACCTAAACCAAAACCTGCATGTGGTACAGTTCCAAAACGTCGGGTATCTAAATACCAACTCATTTCTTCTGCAGGAATATGAAAGTCTTGCATACGTTGTAACAAGTTGTCTAAACGTTCTTCTCTTTGGCTACCACCTACAATTTCACCAATACCAGGGGCTAAAATATCCATTGCTGCAACGGTTTCTTTACCTGGTTCGCAACCATCGTTTAAACGCATGTAAAATGCTTTGATAGCAGCAGGATAATTGGTTACAATCACTGGCTTTTTAAAATGTTTTTCTACCAAATAACGTTCATGCTCACTTTGCATATCAATGCCCCAGCTTACATCGTATTTAAACTTCTTCTTTTTGTAATGTGGAGAGTCTAATAATATTTGTATGGCTTCGGTATACGTTATTCTTTCAAATTGATTATCGGTAACAAATTTCAATTTTTCCAATAATCCAAATTCTTGACGCTCATTTTGTGGTTTTTGTTTTTCTTCTTCTGCTAATCGTTGATCTAAAAATTCTAAATCATCTGCATTATGCTCCATCACATAACGAATGAGGTATTGAATAAACTCTTCTGCCAAGTTCATATTATCTTCCAAATCGTTAAATGCCACTTCTGGTTCAATCATCCAAAACTCAGCTAAATGACGTGTTGTGTTTGAATTCTCGGCTCTAAATGTTGGTCCAAAAGTATAAATATCACTAAAGGCCATTGCTCCGAGTTCACCTTCTAATTGTCCGCTAACTGTAAGGTTTGTGCTTTTACCAAAAAAATCTTCTGCAAAATCTATTGATCCATCTGCTGTTTTGGGTGCAGTTCCATCCATGGGTAAAGTAGTAACCCTAAACATTTCGCCAGCTCCTTCTGCATCACTTGCAGTTACAATAGGTGTATGCAAATACACAAACCCTTTTTGGTTAAAGAATTGATGAACTGCAAATGCCAATGAATGGCGAATACGAAAAACCGATCCAAAAGTGTTGGTTCTAAAACGTAAGTGAGCAATTTCTCTTAAAAATTCAAGGCTATGTTTTTTGGGTTGTAATGGATATTTTTCAGCATCACTATCGCCCAAAATTTCAATGGTTTTGGCTTTTAATTCTACTTTTTGTCCTTTACCTAAACTAGGTACCACTTCTCCCACCACTTTTATAGAAGCCCCTGTGGTTAAGCGTTTTAAGGTTGCTTCATCCAAATCGCCCAACGTTACAACTACTTGTAAATTATTATTGGTACTACCATCGTTCAAAGCAATAAATTGGTTATTTCTAAATGTTCTTACCCAACCCATTACTGTAACTTCTTGTGCTGCTGGTTCACTTTGCAATAAAGCTTTAATCTTAGTACGCTTGTTAAACATAGTTGTATGTATTTGTATTGTTAGCCTCAATATTTTTTTATTGGGCATTGTTCAAGTTTATATTCTTGCTATTATTCAGTGAAAATTAAATGCTATAATTTGTGTTGAACAATGAACGAAAAACGTTGTTTATGTAGCAAATATAAGCCTCCATAGATTTTTATGATATGAAGGGATGAAATACGACTTTTAAAAAAATTTCTTCATTTACAAAAACCTTTCTTAACATTGCATTGGAAACAAACTGATTGGTTCTCAGAATTCAACTCTCCAACACATCAGTTCACATCTGTTCCAAAATCAGCACAAATCGGATTTTTTATCTCAAATTATTTTTCAACGGATTAAACAACCAAGAAAACCTACACATTTCTTTTCACTTAATTTTATTTATGTACGACATTTTGCAATTGAACGACATGCTTTTGCCAGAACTATTAGATGTTGCTGAGCAATTGAATATTGCCAACGCCAAAAAATTAGATAAGCAAGAAATGATCTATAAAATTTTAGATCATCAAGCTATTAAAGAAAGTGCTGCTACAGAAGAAGCTAAACCCATTAAAAAAGCTAGAACTCGTAAACCTGTAACAGTAAAAACTACCAATGGCACCGAAGAAGCCGAAGTGGTACAAGAAGCTCCAAAACCAACTGAAGTAATTGCTGCACCGGCTGCACCTGAAAAAAAGGTGTTGAAAATAAAAAAAGCAAAGCCTGTTGAAGCAACTGAAACCAAGCAACCTATAAACGTTGTGTTTGATGAACCCAAAATTGATAAACTAGCCGAGCAAATTTTACAAGCCACTGAATCTTCTGAAAATGCACACCAAGCAGGTGAAAATGTTCAGCCAGAGCCTACTCAACAACAGCAGCAACGTCCCAATTTTAATAGAAGAGAACCTGTTTTTAATATTGAATTTGATGGCGTAATTTCTGGTGAAGGCGTTTTAGAAATGATGCCCGATGGTTATGGTTTTTTACGCAGCAGCGATTACAATTATTTATCTTCTCCTGATGATGTATATGTTTCTCCATCTCAAATAAAACTATTTGGTTTAAAAACTGGTGATACTGTAGCAGGTAGTGTTCGTCCACCAAAAGAAGGCGAAAAATATTTTGCTTTATTGAAAGTAGATACCATTAATAACAAAAAACCTGATGAAGTAAGAGATCGTGTTCCTTTTGATTATTTAACGCCATTATTTCCATACGAAAAACTGAATTTGTTTACCACACCTAACAATTACAGTACTCGTATCATGGATATTTTTACACCAATTGGTAAGGGTCAACGTGGATTAATTGTTGCCCAACCTAAAGTAGGTAAAACCATGTTGTTGAAAGAAGTAGCCAATGCCATTGCTGCCAACCATCCTGAATGTTATTTAATGGTGGTGTTAATTGATGAACGACCAGAAGAAGTTACCGATATGGAACGCAGTGTAAATGCAGAAGTTATTGCTTCTACATTTGATGAACCTGCCGAAAAACATGTAAAAGTTTCTACCATTGCTTTACAAAAAGCCAAACGTTTGGTAGAATGTGGCCATGATGTAGTGATTTTATTAGACAGCATTACCCGTTTGGCACGTGCACACAATACTGTTGCACCTAGCAGTGGTAAAGTGTTGAGTGGTGGTGTTGAAGCCAATGCCATGCAAAAGCCTAAACAATTTTTTGGTGCAGCTCGTAAAATTGAACATGGCGGTTCATTAACCATTTTAGCAACTGCTTTAATTGAAACAGGTAGCAAAATGGATGAAGTAATTTTTGAAGAATTCAAGGGAACCGGTAATATGGAATTGCAACTGGATAGAAGATTGGCCAACAAGCGTATTTATCCTGCAATTGATTTAGTAGCTTCATCTACTCGTAGAGACGATTTATTATTAGATAAAGAGGTTTTACAACGTATGAATATTTTACGTGTGTTTTTAAATGATATGAATACCGAAGAAGCCATGAACGAATTGTTGAAACGCATGAGAGGCACAAAAGACAATGAAGAATTTTTAGCCAGTATGAATAGATAATAGTGGCACCATATAATTTTTACAATAAGGCCACTACTTTTAGTGGCTTTATTTTTTGATTAAACAGATTGAGTACGAAGTATAATAAAAGCTTTAGCTTTACGCTGGATTTTAGATATAATTAAAACATCATTAGACTAAACTATACTAAATAGACGAAAAATGTTGAATCCTACCAGATTAGAAGTAATGAAGTTTTTAGGGCAGAACATTGATACAATGATTAGCGATTACCTTAAAAACATTGACGAAAATTGGCAACCTTCCGATTTTTTACCTGAAAGCAATAAAGAAAATTTTACCAACGAAATCAAAGAATTACAATTACAATGTAAAGAATTACCTTACGATTATTTAGTGGTTTTAGTAGGTGATGTAATTACAGAAGAAGCTTTACCTACTTACGAAAGCTGGTTAATGGATGTAGAAGGCATTACCAAGAGTGAACCAGAAGGATGGAGTAAATGGATTAGAATGTGGACCGCTGAAGAAAACCGTCATGGAGATTTGTTGAATAAATATTTGTATTTATCTGGCCGAATTAACATGCGTCAAATGGAAATTAGCACCCAATATTTAATTGCCGATGGTATTGATAATGGTGCAGCTAGAGATCCTTATAGAAATTTTGTGTACACTTCTTTTCAAGAGTTAGCAACTAATATTTCACATCGTAGAACAGCTACTTTGGCTAAGCAACATGGCAACGAAACATTATCAAAAATGTGTGGAGTAATTGCGTCAGACGAGTTACGTCATGCTAAAGCGTATAAAAGCTTTATCTCTAGAATATTTGAAATAGACCCTAGCGAAATGATGTTGGCTTTTGAAGATATGATGCGTAAAAAAATTGTAATGCCTGCTCATTTTTTACGTCAGCAAGGCGAAAAAATTGGCACTACCTTTACCCATTTTAGCGATGCTGCACAACGTTTAGGTGTTTATACTAGTATGGATTATACCAATATTTTAGAATCACTTATTAAAGAATGGAATATTGAACATATTGGTAACTTAAATAGTGCTGCTGAAAAAGGAAGAGATTATTTAATGAGTTTACCTGCAAGATTTAGAAGAATTTCTGAACGTGGCTTAAAAGCTCCATTAGAATATAAATACAATTGGATTTATTGATAAGAACGTTTTCATTTTAAAACTATTCAATCAATATTAAAACTTTGAGCCACTATTTTGTGGCTTTTTTTATTTATACCAATTGACTTATTTAGATTTGAATTTATTTGATACATGAATATTCTATTTCAAGATAACGATTTAATTATTGCTCATAAACCAGCAGGAATTTCTACTGAAGCATATATTGAAACCAATTCTGGTTGTTTATTGGTTCATAGATTAGACCAGCGGGTAAGTGGATTAATTGTTTTTGCTAAAACAACGCTTTGTTTAAACTTACTCAACCAAATGTTTAGTAATGGATTAATTCAAAAAAAATATAAAGCAGTAGTTGCACAAGCTCCTAAAGTACAAGAAACAACTTTAACGCATTGGTTGGTAAAAAATAGTGAGCAACAAAAAGCAAAAACTTTTTTAAAAGAAGTTGCTCATAGTAAAAAAGCAGTGTTGAATTACAAAATTATACAATTGTCTAATAAATATACTTTACTAGATATTCATTTATCTACTGGAAGATTTCATCAAATCAGGGCTCAATTATCGGCTATTGGAAGCCCTATTGTGGGTGATGTGAAATATGGTTTTAAACGTACTTCACCCAATGGTAGTATTTTCTTACAATCGTATCATTTATCCTTTATTCACCCAATTACTAAAGAAAATATTGCTATTGAAATTGATACTCCTCAACTATGGAAAAAATATGGATTTTAAGAGGCTTTATCATTTGTATTTCTAATTAATCCTATTCCTGCAAAAAAGAAAATTGCTCCTGCAATTCCTCCAAAAATGATGGTTTTTATGTTTTTTGTTCCTGTGCCACCATTCATAAAATAAATGCCTGCAAAAATAATTCCTGCAATGCCTAATATAGACAACATCATACCTAAAACTCTCTTTTCCATGTTCTATTTTGAACAAGGTAGTGGTAAATAATTAGGCTCTGTTCAATTCTGTGAATCATGTAAACAATTCATAGAATCATGCAAGTAAAATAATGAAGTTTTGTTATCCTATTAATCCTGCTTTTCGGCTAATATCCATCATTCTTTCCATAGGTTTTAGTGCTGCTAAACGTAAATTTTCATCCATGGTAATTTCTGGGGTTTCGTATTGCATACACAAATACAGTTTTTCGAGGGTATTTAGCTTCATGTGTGGGCAATCGTTACAAGCACAAGAGTTATTAGGTGGTGCTGGTATAAAGGTCTTATTTGGGCAGGTTAACTGCATTTGATGTAAAATACCTGTTTCGGTAGCAACTATAAATTCGGTAGCTGTATCTTGTTGGGCAAATTTTAGAAGTTGTGTAGTGCTTCCTACAAAGTCGGCAATGTTTAAAACAGCTTCTTCACACTCTGGATGTGCAATAAATTTTGCTTGTGGATGACGAATTTTTAGTTTGGTAATTTTTTCTAAGCTAAAAATTTCATGCACCATACATGCACCATTCCACAACAACATATTTCTGCCTGTTTTTTTGTTGAGAAAAGCCCCTAAGTTTTTATCGGGTGCAAAAATGATGGGTTGATCTTCTGGAATACTTTCAATAATTTTTTCAGCATTACCACTGGTGCAAATAATATCACTCAACGCTTTTATTTCGGCAGAGCAATTAATATAACTCACCACTAAATGGTTGGGATGCTTTTCTTTAAATGCTTTAAACAATGGTGCTGGTGCACTATCGGCTAACGAACATCCAGCTTTTAAATCGGGCAATAACACTTTTTTAGACGGGTTTAAAATTTTAGCCGTTTCCGCCATAAAATGTACACCTGCAAAAACAATAATATCTGCATTGGTTTTAGCAGCTGCTTGTGCCAAACCCAAACTGTCGCCAATATAATCGGCCACGTCTTGAATATCTGGTTCCTGGTAATAGTGTGCAAGTAGAACAATGTTTTTTTCTTTTTTTAATTTTTCTATCTCTGCAAATAAATCTAATGTTGGCGACAGTTCAATATCTAAAAATCCTTTTGTTTCAATTTGAGCTTTTGCTATGTTAATATCCATTGTAATAGTATTTAATAATACATATTTATATAAATAACTACTATTATTACGAGTGTGTATATCGTGATAACTTAGTTACTCACAGATGGCGAAGTTAATTAGTTCTATAGTTATTCACTGCATCTAACATTCTATTCACAAACTCAATTTCAATGTATATAATGCTTTGGCGTATTTTTTAACAGTTGTTCATTGTTTTACTATACTAATGCACAAATCTTGTTTCACAGGTTATACACTGTTAAATAAGAGGTTGTAATTAGTGTAGTTTTTCAGACAATTCACAAAATCATGAAAACCGAGTTGATTTATTCTATTTCTTTTCACAATTCAAAATCTTCAAAATGTAATTTATCCACCAAAAAAATGCTTCATTCACAGTGGTACTGTATAACTTAAATTTTCTTTTTTCAATCGATTCGTGAGTGGCGTAATATAATTCAAGCCCAAAGCGGTTTTTAAATGTTTTTCCACAATTTGTTCAATAACTATATTCCCCTATTTTTGCCATCCTTAAAATTTAATACATATAATATTATGTCTGTTATTCAAAGTATTCGTGATAGAGGAGCGTGGATTGTTTTTGCCGTTATCGCTCTAGCATTAATTGCCTTTATTTTACAAGATGGAATGAGTAGTCGTGGAGGTAGTATGTTTAGTAATACTACCACATTGGGTAAAGTAAACGGAACGGAAATTAATAGAGAAGAGTTCGACAGAAAGTTAACCATGTACTCACAAGGTGGTCAAGATAGAAGTACTATCATTGGTCAGTTATGGGATATGGAAGTAAATAAAATTTTGTTAGACCAAGAAGCTAAGAAACTAGGTTTAATTGTAACAGGAAAAGAAGTGGCCGATGTTTTATTTGGCCCACAATCTCCATTAGCTCGTGAACAACAATTTGTTGATGCAAATGGACAGTTTAAAGCAGAAGAAGCTCGTCAAGCTTTTGCTCAATTAAAAAAGAGTAAAGACAATCAACAATTGCAAGGAATTATTGAAAGCTATATTGAACCTATTAAACAACAGGCTTTAAATAGTAAGTACCAAGCTTTAATTCAACAATCGGCTTATGCACCAACTTGGTTGATTGAAAAACAAAAAGCTGAGAACAATTTAATTTCTAGCATTTCTTATGTATATGTTCCGTATACAACTATTGCAGATTCTACAGTTAAAGTTACCGATGCCGATGTTACTGCTTATGTAAAAAAGCATCCACAAGGTTTTGAGAAGAAAGAAGAAACTCGTGTTTTTTCTTATATAAGTTTTGGATTTACACCAAGTGCAACCGATTCTTTAAATGCATTGAACCAAGTTAGTGCTTTAAAAAGTGAATTTTCTACTACTGCAGATCCTAAAACATATTTAGCAAGAGTAGGTACTGAATTGGCTTTTTTAGATGGTTATACTTTGAAATCGGCTATGAAAATGCAATATGCTGATAGCATTTCTAAATTAAATGATGGAGCAACATTTGGTCCTTATTTAGATGCAACTAATTATGTTGTTGCAAGAATGATGGGTAAAAGAAGTTTACCAGATAGCGTAAAAGTTAGACACATTTTAGTAAAAACCCAAGATAAAAGACAACCTGGCTTAGCCGATAGTTTAGCTAAAAAAAGAATTGATAGTGTTGAAGCTTTGGCAAAAGCTCCTGGAGCCGATTTTAATGCTTTGGTTCAAAAATATAGTGACGATGGTGGAAGTAAAGCTACTAAAGGTGAATACGATTTTACTTTACAACAATTCAGCGGTATTAGTAAAGAATTTGCTGAAGCTATTTTTTATGGTAAAGCTGGTGATAAAAAAATTGTAAAAGTAGAGAACGATGCTTATGCTGGTTATCACTACATTGAAGTAATTAGTCAAAAGAACTTTGGTGAAGCTGTTAAAGTAGCATATTTAGCCAAAGCTATTACAGCTAGTAACGAAACTGTAAATGCTGCTAATACTGCTGCTTTGCAATTTGCAGCAAGTGTAAAAAATAAAAAAGCATTTGATGAAAGTGCAGCTAAATTGAATAAGCAAATTTCTGTTACTCAAGAAGTAAAAGAAAACGATTTTACAATTGCTAATTTTGGTCAAACTTCTGTACGTCCAATTGTACGTTGGTTATTTGAAAGTGATGTTGATAAAGTAAGTGAACCACAAGAAGTTGGAGAACAGTATATTGTTGCTGTAGTATCTCAAGTAAATCCTGTTGGTTTGGCTAGTGCTGCAACTGCAAGACCACAAGTTGAAGGCTTTATTAGAAATGAAAAGAAGGCAAAATTAATTATTGATTCTAAGTTTAAAGGTTCAACATTAGAAGAATTAGCTACAGCAAATGGAGTAACTGTTTCAAGAGCTGATAGTTTATCATTTACCAATGCAGTAATTCCTGCTTTAGGATATGATTTGAAATTCTCTGGTGCTGCTTTCAACGCTAATTTAAAAGGAAAAGTAAGTACTCCAATTGCAGGTAATAGCGGTGTAATTGCTTTAAGAGTTGAAAATATTGCTGCATCTGCAAATCCACAAGATGCCGAAGCTTTAAAACAACAAATTTTAGGATCACAGCGTAATGCAGGTTATAGAAGTAGTTCTGCTTTAAAAAATGCTGCATCTATAAAAGATAATAGATCTAAGTTTTATTAATTGATTTAAATAACGAATACAATAAAGCCCATCAATATTTTGATGGGCTTTTTGTTTACGCATTCCGAAACAGGAAGAATTATTGATTGTTGTAGTTTTGTTTTTTAATGTATAGATTATGGCTGAAATTTTTGTAAATAAAGTTGCTGAAAGTGGCATTTTAAGTATCGACTTAGAAGCTTATTATCCCAAAGAAGCTATTAAAATATTTGATTTGAAAGATTATTTATTTATGGGATTAATTCTAAAAGAGAAAGATTTTAGGGCAGCTTTATTAACAACAGATTGGTACAGTTTTGAAAATTGTAACGTTGGTATTACTTGCACTGCAGATGCTATTATACCCATGTGGGCTTATATGTTGGTAGCAAGTTATTTAGAACCAGTTGCCAGTTTTGTTACTATTGGGAACGAACAAAAATTAATTGAAAGTATATTAGAAAAAAACATCGCTGAGCAAATTAATGCATCTGAATTTACCGATAAACGTGTTGTAATAAAAGGTTGTGGTGATATTGCTATACCAGAAGTTGCTTATGTTGCCATTACCAATAAATTAAGACCTGTTGTAAAAAGTATTATGTATGGCGAACCTTGTAGTACGGTGCCTATTTATAAAAAGAAAGTATAAAAAAATACCGATGAAAAATCATCGGTATTTTTTTGTTAGTTACCATAAACACTTAAAAATTTAATTCTCATAATTTTCAATTGTTCCCAGTTGTAATCAAATTCGGCTAGTTCTTTGATTGCTACATCTAATGATGATGTTTCGCAACCTTTAAAATATTCTAAAATTTCTTCTTGATCTTCATCATCTAACCAATCGTCTATTGCATAATCTAAATTTAGTTTAGTTCCACTTGCTGCAATAGTTTCCATTTCTTCTAATAATTCATTTAAGGTTAATCCTTTTGTTCTTGCAATGGTTTCTAGACTAATTTTTTTATCAACGTTTTGAATAATAAATATTTTGTTGCTGCTTTTATTGGCAACACTCTTCATTACAAAATCATCTGGTTTTTCAATTTCATTTTCTTCAACATATTTTGCAATTAGTTCAACAAAAGGTTTACCATATTTTAAAGCCTTGCCTTTACTAACACCTTGGCATTTTTCCAATTCTTCTAAAGTAGTAGGATAGATGGTACTCATATCTTGTAATGAGTTTTCCAAGAAAATAACAAAAGGAGGTAAGCCTTTTTTCTTGGCTTCTTTTTGTCTCAATTCTTTGAGCATATCAAACAATACATCATCAGCTCCAGCACTTTGTTCTACTGTTGTTTCTGTTTCGTCGTCATCATCATCATTTGCAAAAACATTATTTAATGCAATTTTAAATGAGGTTGGTTTCTTCAACCATTTATCTGTTTTATCAGTAAACTTCAATAAACCATATTCTTCAATGTCTTTAGTAATAAGGTTTTCTAACATCATTTGTCGTAAAACACTATTCCAAAAATGTGCATCTTTATCTTTTCCAATTCCAAATACTTCTAATCCCTCATGTCTAAACATAGTAATTTGAGGAGTTAGTTTACCCATAATAATATTGATGGTGTAATCTGTTACAAATCTTTCATCTAATGCTTTAATTACTTTTAATGCTTTAACTACATCATCTTTGGCTTCAATTTTTTCTTTGGGCGATTTACAGTTATCACAATTACCACAATTGGTAGTATCCCATTCTTCACCAAAATAATGTAATAAAATTTTTCTTCTGCAAACACTACTTTCGGCGTATGCAACTGTTTCATTAATTAACTGTGCACCCACTTCACGTTCACTCAATGGCTTATCTCTCATTAAGTGTTCTAGTTTTGAAACATCTTTATGAGAATAGTATAAAACACAAATTCCTTCTAAACCATCTCGTCCGGCTCTTCCTGTTTCTTGATAATAGTTTTCAATAGATTTGGGAATATTATAATGTATAACAAAACGAATATCTGGTTTGTCGATACCCATTCCAAATGCAATGGTTGCAACAATTACTTGTACATCTTCATTTAAAAATTGGTCTTGTCTTTTAGCCCTTAATTTTTGATCTAATCCAGCATGGTAAGCAACTGCTTTAATATTATTGGCCATTAATACTGCCGCCAACTCTTCGGTAGTTTTCCTATTTAGCGTATAAATAATTCCACTCTTGCCTTTATGTTGAGTAATAAATTTTACAATATGCTTAATAGTTTGTTCTTTTTGCAGTTTAGGTTGAATTTCGTAAAATAAATTAGATCGATTAAAAGAAGAAATGAACACTTTCGCATCTTTTAAGCCTAAGTTTTTTACTATATCACTTTGTACTTTTGGAGTAGCCGTTGCCGTTAATGCAATAACGGGAATTTCAGGATTGATAATATCCATCATTTCTCGTAATCTTCTATACTCTGGTCTAAAGTCATGCCCCCATTCACTTATACAGTGAGCTTCGTCAACAGCAAAAAAAGAAATTTTTAAGTCGCTGAAAAATTCTAGGTTTTCTTCTTTGGTCAAAGTTTCCGGAGCAACATATAAAAGTTTTGTTTTTCCTGCCAACAAATCATCTTTTACAATTTTAATTTGTCCTTTATTTAGAGATGAATTTAAAAAGTGTGCTACATCATCTTGTTCACTATAACCCCTGACTAAGTCTACCTGATTTTTCATCAAAGCAATCAATGGAGAAACAATGATGGCACAACCATCCATCATCATTGCAGGCAATTGATAACATAAACTTTTACCACCACCTGTTGGCATGATTACAAAAGTATCTTGACCACTCATTAAACTTCTGATAGATGCTTCTTGCGTTCCTTTAAAATCTTGAAATCCAAAATAACGTTGTAATGCATCATGTATATCAAATACAGTATTGTTGGTTACAGGTTTTGAAGTTCTAGAACCTACTTTGGTTGCACCTGTTTTTTTGCTGGTTGTTTTTTTTCTTGTACTTGTTGCCATTAGATAAAAGATTTCCTTCCTTTTATATAAAAATGATTATGAGCCATAAAAGGTACACTTTTTTATGATTACTCAAGTGCATTGGCTTCTTTTTTTTATAAAGGGTAGCGAAGTTAACATTTAGCTATTTCAATTGCAACAGTTTGCTGTTAAACTTTACCTTTGAAAAATTATGTTTTCAACTATCATAACCAACGCAAAAAAAACCATTCATCTAGAAGCAAATTCTATAGCTAATTTGGAAAATTTTATTAATGATGATTTTGTATCTGCCGTACAAGCAATACAAGCTTCGTCTGGTAGAGTTGTAGTTTCTGGTATTGGCAAGAGTGCAATTATTGCACAAAAAATAGTTGCTACTTTCAATTCAACAGGTACACCTTCACTGTTCATGCACGCAGCCGATGCAATTCATGGAGATTTAGGTATGATACAATCCAACGATGTTGTTATCATCATCAGTAAAAGTGGCGAAAGTCCTGAGATTAAAGTGTTGGTTCCATTAATTCAAAATTTTAAAAATCCAATCATTGGTATTGTTGGAAATGTAAATAGTTTTTTGGCAAAGCATTCAACTTATATTTTAAATACAACGGTTTCGCAAGAAGCTTGTCCTAATAATTTAGCACCAACAAGTAGTACTACTGCACAAATGGTCATGGGTGATGCATTGGCTGTAGTACTGATGAAACTCAATGGATTTACTGATAAAGATTTTGCTAAGTATCATCCTGGAGGAAACTTGGGAAAACGTTTGTATTTACGAGTAGATGATTTATATAAAAAGAATGCTAAACCGATGGTTTATCCAACTACATCTTTAAAAGATGTAATTGTAGAAATTTCTACTAATCGCTTAGGGGTTACTGCTGTAGTTAATGAACTACAAGAATTAAAAGGAATTATTACCGATGGTGATTTGAGAAGAATGTTAGAAAAAACCAATGATCTAAGTTTAATTACTGCAAACGATATTGCAACAATAGAGCCCAAATCTATTTCGCCTAGTGCTTTGGCAATTGAGGCTTTTGAAGTTTTTAAAGAATATGATATTACTCAACTAATGGTTACTGAAAATAATATTTATTTTGGTGTTTTACATTTGCATGATTTGGTGAATGAAGGTATTATTTAAAATTTTATACCTTACTTCGCAACCTTAAGAGTTTTTTATGAATCAACATCATTATGTAGCTATTATGGCTGGTGGAATAGGCAGTAGGTTTTGGCCTAAAAGCAGAACATCAATGCCTAAGCAATTTTTGGATATTTTAAATACAGGTAAATCTTTAATTCAATGGACGTATGAGCGTTATGCTTTGTTTATTCCTAAAGAGAATATTTATGTAGTTACTTCAAGCGACTATGAAAATATTGTGGCAGAACAATTGCCTGAAATGAATAGGGAAAATATTGTATGTGAACCTAGCCGAAAAAATACAGCTCCTTGTATTGCTTATATATCATTCAAGCTTTTGCAAATAGATCCCGAAGCCTCACTAATTGTGGCTCCTAGTGATCATATTATTTTAGATAATAATACATTTAAAGAGATAGCTATTAAAGCATTAGACTTTGTTTCACATATAAAATCATTTGTTACTTTAGGTATTAAGCCTACTTATCCAAATACTGGTTACGGTTATATCCAGCACGAAGCAATGAGTGTGGCTAATTCTATCTATAAAGTAAAAACGTTTACTGAAAAACCCAATTTAGAATTGGCTAAAACATTTTTTGCTAGTGGTGATTTTTTATGGAATGCTGGCATTTTTGTTTGGCAAGTAAAAACAGTTTTAAAAGCATTTGAACAGTTTCAACCAGAAATGTATGAATTGTTTGATGGTGAAAAAGAGCATTTCAATACTCCTGCTGAGAAAGATTCTATTAATAGAATTTATCCATTATGCACCAATATATCTATTGACTTTGCAATTATGGAAAAAGCAGATAATGTTTATGTTATTCCATCATCTTTTGGTTGGAGTGATTTGGGAACTTGGAATAGTGCTTATGAAAATTTAGAAAAAGATTATTTGGGTAATGCTGTTGCAGGTGAAAATGTAATTGTTATTGACGCAACCAAATGTATGGTAAGTACACCTGCTGATAAGTTGGTAGTTTTACAAGGTTTAGATGATTGCATTGTTGTAGATACCAAAGACGTTTTGCTAATTTGTAAAAAAGATAAAGAGCAAGAAATTAAAGAATATGTAGCTGAGGTTAAAAGAAGCAAAGGTGATTACTACTTGTAATAACCGTTTCTTTCAATTTCTAGTTTAACCAAATCAGGGAGCATATAACGTATGCTCTTTTTTTGTTGAATAGCTTTTCTTATAGTGGTTGAAGAAATTTCTAATAAAGGAGCTTCTAGAATATGAACATTTTCTGTTCCAGTATTTTCTACATTAAAACTTGGTCTAGCGTATATAATAATGCTATAATTTTTTAATAGCAATTGATAGTTTTTCCATTTGTGTAAGTTCTGAAAACTATCGCTGCCCATAATTACAGTAAACTGATGTTGAGGATATTTTTCTTCTAAATGAATTAAAGTATCAATCGTATAGGAAGGTTTAGGCAGTTTAAATTCTACATCACTTGCTTTAAATCGATCATCCTCCTCAATCGCTAGATTCACTAAATGCAATCTGTCGTACTCATTTAACAATGTGTGAGAAGGTTTTAAAGGGTTTTGCGGACTAACAACAAACCAAACTTTATCAACCAAACCAGAATCTGCAATATGAGATGCTATTAATAAATGCCCTACATGAATGGGGTTGAATGATCCAAAGTATAAACCAATTTTCATAATAGATGTATTGGTTAGTTAATTTCCTCAACAAATATTTCTTCAGCTTCACTTAATCTTAAGCTCAAAGAGTATCCAGCAACACTAATTGAAATAGGATCTCCAAGAGGAGCAATTTGATCAACCCTTACTTGTTCACCAGGAATGCAACCCATTTCCATGAGCTTAATAAAAATTTCATCTTTTTCAAATGAATGAATGGTTGCTCGTTTGCCTATACCTAACTCACTTAGCTTTTTCATGTTTCCTATTTCAGCAAAAATAGTTCCGCTTGTTGGCTTTTTGTTACGAATTTTGGAGCAAGAATTAATACTATGCTAAAGGTTCATTTTAGTTATGCCGATAGGCAACTCAACTTTCCCAATAAAACTTCTTTGAAAAAGTTTGTAGAAACTATTTTTAAAAAGGAGAAGAAGCAATTGGGTTCAATTCGATATGTTTTTTGTTCAGATGAATTCATGTTAGAGATTAATCGGACTAGTTTAAATCATGACTATTATACTGATATTATCACTTTTGACTTATCAGAACCTAAACAACCAATAGAATCTGAAGTGTATGTAAGTATAGATAGAGTAAAAGAGAATGCTAAAAACCAGGACTTTTCATTTAAAGATGAATTATGTAGGGTTGTTTTTCATGGTGCCTTGCATTTGTGTGGTTATAAAGACAAGAAGAAGGATGATATTTTGATTATGAGGAAGAAGGAAGATTATTATTTGAAGCAGTTCATTGGATGAACAATGTTCCACGAATCCCATTTTTCAAAAGAACTTTCTTTGTTTCAATGTTCCACGAATCCCATTTTTTCGACTTGATTCCAAATCGCATGTTCCACGAATCACGGCAAAAAAGAAATGTTCCCCAAGGGAACAACTTTTCGGAAAGTTGATTTGGCTGATTTGATGGATTTACAAGATTTAACTTCATCAATACTTCCCATTGTTTAGGTATATAAAACTTTTTTCAATTTGGTAAAATCCGTTTTCATTCGCCTACTTAATCTCAGCTATTCGAGTTTAGTTCTTTTAAACCTCACTTTAAATTAAGTATACAGTAAGCCAAATAAAAAATCAGTTCTAATCAGTTCAATCCGTGTCATCTGTGTTCCATTCTTTCACATCTGTACGCCTTAATATATCTTTGCCACATGTTTCAAGAATATGATGTTATAGTTGCAGGTGCTGGTCATGCAGGTTGTGAAGCTGCTGCTGCTGCTGCCAATTTGGGTAGCAAGGTTTTATTAATTACCATGAACATGCAAACCATTGCTCAAATGAGTTGCAATCCTGCAATGGGTGGCATTGCAAAAGGGCAAATTGTTCGTGAAATTGATGCAATGGGAGGATACAGCGGTATAGTGAGTGATAAAAGCATGATTCAGTTCAGGATGTTGAACAGAAGTAAGGGGCCTGCAATGTGGAGTCCAAGAACACAAAACGACCGAATGTTGTTTGCCACAACCTGGAGAGAAATGCTGGAACAAACCCCAAACGTAGATTTCTATCAAGATATGGTAAAAAGCCTCATCATTAAAAATGGCAAAGCATGTGGTGTGGTAACTGGTTTAGGACATGAAGTGTATGCAAAATCAGTGGTAATTACCAGTGGTACATTTTTAAATGGTATTATTCATATAGGAGAGAAGAAATTAGGCGGAGGAAGAATTTCTGAAACAGCAGCAACAGGAATTACTGAACAGTTGATAGAGCATGGTTTTGAGGCCGATCGTTTAAAAACAGGAACACCACCAAGGGTTGATGCCAGAAGTTTGGATTACTCTAAAATGGAAGAACAAAAAGGCGACGATGAAATTGTGGGATTTTCTTTTTTAGATGTAGAAAGAATAAAACCAGAACAACAAAGAAGCTGCCATATTACTTATACCAATACAGATGTACACGAAATATTGAAAACAGGTTTCGACAGAAGTCCAATGTACCAAGGCAGAATTGAAGGCGTTGGTCCAAGATATTGCCCAAGTATTGAAGATAAAATCAATCGTTTTGCCGACAGAGACCGCCATCAATTATTTGTAGAACCAGAAGGTTGGAATACGGTAGAAATTTATGTAAACGGATTTTCAACATCATTACCTGAAGATGTTCAGATAAAAGCGTTGAGAACAGTTCCGGGTTTTGAGAATTGCAAAATATTTCGTCCAGGCTATGCCATTGAATACGATTATTTTCCACCAACTCAGCTTACACACACATTAGAAACAAAATTAATATCAAATTTATTCTTTGCAGGTCAAATTAATGGCACAACTGGTTATGAAGAAGCTGCTTGTCAAGGAATAATGGCTGGTATTAATGCTCATCAAAAAGCCAGAAATTTAGAACCAGTTATATTAAAAAGAAGTGATGCATATATTGGCGTACTAATAGATGATTTAATTAGCAAAGGCACACAGGAACCATACAGAATGTTTACGAGCAGAGCAGAGTTTAGAACTTTACTGAGACAAGACAATGCTGATCTAAGGTTGACTGAACTCAGCTATCGTCTTGGATTGGCGTCACAAGAAAGAATGGATAGGGTTTTGCATAAAAAAGATTCAGTAACGGCGATTAAAAAAGTATTGGATACAACACCAATCGACCCTTCAGAAATCAATTCTTATTTTGAGCAAATTAATTCTGCTCCTTTAGGCGAAAGACAAAAAGCCAGTAAAATTGTACTTCGTCCAAATGTTACTTTAAACGCTATGATGCAGTATTCACAGGCATTACAGCAACAACTGCAACATTTAGATGCAGAAACTTTAGAGCAAGCCGAAATACAAGTAAAGTATGAACGCTATATTGAAAAAGAACAAGAATTAGTGGTAAGAATGAGTGAAATGGAAGATTTAATAATACCTGATTCATTTGATTATGAAAAAGTTTCAGCCATATCAGCAGAAGCCAAACAAAAGTTTAAAAAGATAAGACCAAGAACCCTTGGTCAGGCAGGACGAATTAGTGGCGTTAATCCAAGCGATGTACAAATATTAATGGTGTATATGGGACGATAGCGTTGTATTATTATTCAACCTATGTTTTAAAAGGGGCTTTCTTCCAGTATACTTATAACCTTTGGTTTTAGAAAGTTACGCAGATAATTGAAAAGAGATAAATTGGAATAAGTTTTGTATTCATAATCATCTTAATACAAAGTGTATGAAAAAAACTTTTTTCATTATTTCTTTAATCAATATTTTTTGTTATTGGGGTAATTGCCAAAATGGAATGCATGAAATATTGAAATCTAAAGCAAAAGGCGAAAAACCACCTACTCCAAAATTTACCAGAAAGTTTATTACAGTTGGTGGTGGTTATGAATTGGGTTTACCCATGAGTAGTATGAAAACTGGCATGAGTCCTGTGAATAGTATAAGTGTAAGTAGTTCTTTACCATTAAGTTTTATAACTCCTAATTTACAAATGGGAGTTGACCTAGCTTACGGATTATATGGTTCGAAAAGATTTGGCATTAATTACAGACATAACGGAAACT
The DNA here is from genome assembly GCA_943368735.1 of Rhizobium sp. Q54. Lineage (GTDB taxonomy): Bacteria > Bacteroidota > Bacteroidia > Chitinophagales > Chitinophagaceae > UBA1930. Next base: position 159,727 of record CALRLQ020000004.1, read on the forward strand.
ATATAAATACAGCAGTTCAATACAATAGTGATATTGCACAAGCTGGAATTCATGCCAATTACTTGTTTTTATCGAACAAAAAAATTCAACCTTATGTAACAGCTAAATTGGGTTATGCCGAATTAAGTGGTAGTTTTATGGTTGAAGATCCTTTTGATATTGATGCATGCAGACCATTAGAAAGCGAAACTTTTCATACAGATGGTACTTTATATTGGGGTTATGGGTTAGGTTTTAGGTGGAATGTTGGTAATAACACCAATAAAACAAGAAACTTTATTGATTTTTCAATTACACAAACTAGAGGAAATAATGTAGATTATGTAAATACCAATCACTTACATGATCACAGTGCACCACCTACTCCTACAGATAATTCAAAACCCATTAATGTAGTTTTTGTAAATGTAAGCAACCAAAATCTCCATCAACACCGTATAGCAGAGTTATACAATAATCCTTTTAATATATTGCAAATTAAAATTGCGTATGTAGCGTATTTGCGTTTAAAAAGAAATTAAGTTTTTCATTTATTCCGCAGTGTTCCTTTAGTTCTTCTTTTAACAGTATAGAATAAAAAATACTGTTTTTGTAACCACATTAATTCAATTTGATAGAAGTTATGTAAATCATTTTACCTTATCTGCCAACAAAGTTTTAGCTTCGCCGCCATAAACAAAAAAAATCAATATGTCTTTAGTAGTTGTTGGTTCTATGGCTTTTGATGCTATTGAAACCCCTTTTGGAAAAAGTGATAAAATTATTGGTGGTGCTGGTACTTATATTGCTTGGTGTGCCAGCAATTTTACGCCAGTAAAACAAATAAGTGTTGTTGGTGGCGATTTTCCTCAAGAAGAATTGGATACCTTAACTGCAAGAAACGTAAACTTGGAAGGTGTACAAATAAAGAAAGACGAAAAAACATTTTTTTGGAGTGGTCGTTACCATATGGATATGAACACAAGAGATACATTAGTTACTGAATTGAATGTATTGGCCGATTTTAAACCTGTGGTGCCTGAAAGTTACCAAGATTGTGAGTTTTTAATGTTGGGTAATTTGGCTCCTGCTGTACAGTTGAGTGTTATTGAGCAAATGAAAAACAAACCTAAATTAGTGGTTTTAGATACCATGAATTTTTGGATGGATATTGCTATGGCTGATTTAGAAAAAGTTTTGGCTAAGGTAGATGTGTTAATGGTAAACGATAGTGAAGCTAGACAATTAAGTGGCGATTATTCTTTAGTTCGTGCTGCAAAAAGAATTATGGCTATGGGTCCGCAGTATTTAATTATTAAAAAAGGAGAACATGGTGCATTGTTGTTTCATAAAGAGGAAGTATTTTTTGCTCCAGCATTGCCATTAGAAGAAGTATTTGATCCAACAGGTGCTGGCGATACTTTTGCTGGAGGCTTTATTGGTCATATTGCCAAAACCAAAGACATTAGTTTTGCAAACATGAAAACTGCTATTATTGTTGGTAGTGCAATGGCCAGTTATTGTGTAGAAAAATTTGGTACAACCCGTTTAAGAGAATTAACCAAAGCCGATATTGAAGCTCGTTTACAAGAGTTTGTTCAATTGGCAAGTTTTGATATTAACTTGGTGTAATATTTCTCGCAGAAAACGCAGAAGTTTTTCTATAAAATAAAAATGCCGCTTCAATAAGAAGCGGCATTTTTATGCAATTTTTTTATTTTAAGAACAAGAAAAATTATTTCAATAACTCACTTAGCTTTTTATCTAACGCATCTTCACGTAAACCTGATGCAACAATTTTTCCTGATGGATCGATAAGTACATTAAATGGAATTCCATCAAATTTATATAAGCCCACTAACGGACTTTCCCATTGTAATAAATCACTAATATGTGTCCATGTTAAATTATCAGCTGTAATAGCATCGGTCCAACTTTTTTTATCACTATCTAACGATACGCCTAAAACAGTAAAATTTTTGTCCTTGTATTTATTATAAGCAGCAACCACATTTGGGTTTTCTTGACGGCACGGTTTACACCAACTTGCCCAAAAATCTACCAATACATATTTACCTCTAAAACTGCTGAGTTTAACCGTATCTTTTTTAGGGGTTGGCAAAGCAATTTCAGGAGCTTGTTTATTTAACAAAGGATATTCTTGACCCACCAATAATTTTTTAAACTTTTGCACGCCTTCGTATTCTTTAAACTTGCTGGCTGCATTTAATGCCAATGCTCTCAATTCATCTAATTCCATGCTACGTGTTGCTAAACCTAAAGCATGTAAGCAAGCAGCCGGACTTTCAGTTTTTTCGATAAAGCGTATTAGTAAGCCATTTAATTTGCCCATTTCATTTTTGCGTTGTAGCTTATGAAATGTCATAATACTATCGGTAGCTTTTTGTGCTTGTAAAGAATCGAGCATGGTGAATGCTTGTTTCACTTTTTCAAACTGCGTTTCGTAACTACCAAACAACTCGTGTAATGAAGTTGAGGCTTTTGAGCCTTCGGTTTCATATGCTTTGTAATTGTTTACATCCATTTTTATACGAATACTTTTGGCATCGTTCACCAATAATATTTGTGGGCCTTGTGGTAAACTTAAAGCATATAAACCTTCGTCTTTTGCCATACCTCTTAACTCGAATTTGCCATTTTTTAGTGTAGCAGAATCAATTACAATGGGGCGTTCGCCAGCAAATGGAATTTCTTCTAAGTACACTTTATCTGTACCAGCGTTTGCAATGTTTCCACTAACAGTAAATGCACCATGTTCTTTAGGTTGGCAAGCGATAATGGAAGCTGCAGAGAAAATGATGATGGATATTTTTTTCATTGTGATGATTTTTTTTAGCTAAGAGCTTGGAAAGAGTAAAGGAGAGAAAAGTGACGGTTACTCAATTTGGCTCTATGGTATTTATTGGCTTTTATGTTTAATTTGATGTATATTTTTTGGCTAAGAGGTTGAAAGAGTAAAGGAGAGGAAAAGGGGGGTTACCCAATTTGATTCTTTTATATTAGTTTATTTTATTATTGTAATTTTTTTTGTAATAATTCAGTTACCATTTTCGGATCGGCTTTTCCTTTACTTAATTTTTTTACTTCGCCTATAAATAAACCCATCAACCCCTTTTTTCCTTTTTTGTATTCTGCTACTTTATCGGGCATTGAAGCAATTGCTTGATTAATCCAATTTTCTAATTCGTTGCTATCACTTACTTGAATAAGGTTTAATTCTTCGGCAACTTGTAAAGGCTGTTTATCTTCTTTCATTAAAACGGGTAAAATTTTTGCCGATGCAACAGAAAAGTTTACTTTTCCTTCATCAACAATGGCAATCAATTGAGCCAAAATTTCGGGCTTCAATTCAATGGTTTCGAAATTACTATTCTGTTCATTTAAATACTGACGTAAAGGTCCTGTCATCCAATTTACAATTGCTTTATAGTTTTTACAAGTTGTAGAAGTTTGTAAAAAATAATCAGCAGTAGATTTATCATCACATATTTGAGCAGCATCATAATCACTCAACCCAAACTCAGCAATGAATTGTTGTTTTAATTGTTGGGGTAATGCAGGCAACTGTTGTTGAATGGTAGCAACAAATTCGTTGCTTAAATGGAATGGAGCCAAATCGGGATCGGCAAAATAGCGATAATCATTGGCATCTTCTTTATCTCTAATTGAAAATGTTGTATCGTTGGTAGCATCAAAACTTCTAGTTTGTTGTGTAATGTTTTCGCCATTTTCAACCAATTGAATCATTCGTTCAACTTCAAAATCAATGGCTTTTTTTACATTGCGAATTGAGTTTAAGTTTTTCACTTCTACTTTAGTTCCTAATTCTGTGGCTCCTTTTAAACGAATAGATACATTGGCATCGCAACGTAAGCTACCTTCTTCCATATTGCCATCGCAAACGCCTAACCATTGTACCAACTTTCTAATTTCGGTAACATATTGATAAGCTTCTTCACTACTACTAATACAAGGTTCTGTTACAATTTCAACCAATGGAGTTCCTGCTCTATTTAAATCTATGCAACTGTAATCTGGTTCTATATCGTGTATACTTTTTCCTGCATCTTCTTCAATATGAATTCTGTTGAGTTCAATTTTTTTTGTTCCACCCGAAGTAGTAATTAATATGTATCCACCTTTACAAATGGGTGTGGTATGTTGAGATATTTGATAGCCTTTGGGTAAATCGGCATAGAAATAATTTTTTCTAGCAAAATAATTATCCTGCTCAATGGTACAATTACAAGCCAAGCCCAATTTAACGGCTAATTCAACCGCTTTTTTATTGGTTTTGGGTAACGTGCCTGGGTGTGCCAATACAATTGGACTAATATGTGTATTTGGTGCTGCACCAAAAGCAATACTATCGCCACTAAATAATTTACTATTGGTTAGTAACTGAGCATGAATTTCTAAACCAATAACGGTTTCGTATTTTTCTCGATTCATAAATTGGCTGTAAAGATAATAGTTACCGCTTGTTTAGCTTTTAGTGGTTATTGGGTATTTGATGGGTTTTAACATGTTTAATGAGGATTTCACACGAGCAATATAGGATACGAAGTACATAATGTTTTTATCTGACTACTCTGTGTAACTCTATTACTCTTACACTCAGTGGTTTTAATTCTGCTTTATTTGTATTTTCTGAGAGAAATATCAATTAATATATTGCACTAGTATTGTTGTTCAACAAACAATAGCATTTTTGCAATAGAAAAGATTTTGTGTATGAATAATTTTTTAGAACAGATATATTTCAACAATTCAGTTAAAAACTACTTAGTTGTTGCAGGTATTATTTTAATGGCAATTATTTTTAAAAGGTATGTTTCAAAATACATTGCAGGTTTGCTATATGTACTAGTAGCTAAAGCTAGTAAGAATATTCAAAAAAAATCTTTTTGCGATTTAGTGGTACAGCCATTGGATAGTTTTTTGGTATTATTTATCTCGTTTGTAGCAATTGACAAACTCAGCTTTCCTGAAGTATTAGATTTTAAAGTATTTAAAGTAACTTCTAAAAGTATTGTAGAGAGCGTTGTTTATGGAACTTTAATTGCTGTTTTTATTTGGCTTTGCTTGCGACTGATTGATTTTGTTGCAATGGTTTTACAAGAAAAAGCCAATGATACCAACGACCTTACAGATAATCAGCTTATTGTTTTTTTTAAAGATTTTTTTAAAGTAATACTCGTAATTATTGGAATATTATTAATACTTCGTTTTTCTTTTAATAGAAATATTGGAAACTTACTTACAGGGTTAAGTATAGTTGGTGCTGCATTGGCTTTGGCAACAAGGGAAAGTTTAGAGAATTTAATTGCATCGTTTATTATATTTTTTGATAAGCCTTTTGTAACAGGCGATTTGGTTAAAGTACACAACTTTACTGGCACTGTTGAAAAAATTGGTTTAAGAAGTACAAGAATTAGAACCGACTCTAAAACGTTTATCACTGTTCCTAATAAACAAATGGTAGATAGTATTTTAGATAATATTTCTTTACGAACTCAACGAAAAGTTGAAATAAGAATTGAAATTGGTTTAGATGCCGATGCTGAAAAACTGCAACAATTAACCCCTGCCATTAAACAAATTTTATCAGGCTTTTCGGCTATTGAAAATAGTTCTGTATTTTTTATGGAAACGGGTAAACATGCACATGTTTTTGCCATTGATTATTTTACACAAATGCCACAAGATTTTGATGCATTTAATAACGATAGAGAACAAATTAATTTAGCTATTTTACGTTTACTAAAATCTATGCAGCTTGAGCTTGCTGCCACTAGCACCGATGTTAAAATGCATAATGCTTAACCAATAATGCCCACTAAAACCAGCTTTTTATTGAATTATAAGCATGTGTTGTTAATACTATTTTTAGTATTAGCTGCTAATTGGTTTTTTACTTTTCAGTTGGTATGTTTAAAAGACGATAATTCATTTTATTACATGCCTGTACGTATGTATTTAAGTGATGCATTGCACAACGGAGGCTTACCTTTTTGGAATCCATATTTGTTAAATGGGGTTCCTCAATATGCCGATATGCAAGGTGCAGTTTGGAACCCCATTGCTTTTACATTGTGTTATTTTTTTAAATACAATCACTCTTTATTTTTAATTGAATATTTAATTTACATTTTTATAGCAGCCATAGGTGTTTACAAATTGTTGAGTTTAATAACCAACCACTTTCAATTAATTCTACTGGGTGTTATTGTATATATTGGAAGTGGTTTTGTAAGTGGAATTGCTAATTTTATTAATTGGACAGCCTCCTTAGCTTTTATTCCTTGGATATTTTTTTTGTTTTTTTCCATATTGCAAAAACCCAATTTTAAACAGTCTATTTTTTTAGGTATAGCAGGTTGGTTAATGTTGGTTTGTGGTTATCCTGCATTTATTATTTATACAACTTATATCTTAATTGCTATTGTATTGTTTTTTGCTGTGCAACATATTCAACAAAAAGCATTTTTATTATTTGCTTCTAAATTGTTGTTTTTAGTTTTGGCTTTAACAATTGCTTTATTATTAAGCTTACCAGCAATTTTGAGTTATGCCGAATTTTTGCCTTTTTATAGTAGAGGAAAAGATTTAGCAACCGATTTACCATTTAGAGATTGCTTTTATCCGCAGTTTTTAAGTTCGTTGTTTGTGCCTAGCAGTATATACAATAAAAATTATGATATACTTTGTCATAGTGCCAATAGAGATATTTATTTTGGTGTTGCACCATTAATGATATTGGTTTTATTTGTTCAACAATACAAAAAAAACACCACTGCTTTTATTATTTTATTAACCACTATTGCCATTTTTACCTTCATTTTTTTATTTGGTTTTCTTACACCATTGGGCAGTTTTAGTTTTAATTATTTGCCACTAATGGGCAGCTTTAAATGGAGTGCAGCTGCTAGAATTTTTTTATTGTTGCTGTTTATTGTTGCTATTATTTATCAATTAAAACAACAACAGTTTATACAACCAACTCAACAAAAGCTCATACAAATTTTTTGTGTTTGTATGTTAATAGGAATTGCAGTAGTGTTTTACTTTACTCAACAAAATGCTGTTTTTGAAACCTCACTTCACGAAAAAGTATTTTATGCCAATACTGTTTTGCAATTTATGTTATGGTTGATAGTGTTTTTTAAAATGAAACATTTATTAAGCAATACAAAAAAATTATTGCTTTTTGTGTTGATAGATATAATCTTGAATTATAGTACTGGAATGGCAATGACTGGTATTGGAAATGTACCACCCAAAGTGTTTAATAATTATGCAGCAGAGTTTTATAAACAAGAACCCAATGAGTATTTGAAACATCCATTGGCATTGAATAGAACTATTTATATGTTCGATCCTTGGAAAAATCACAATGCTTCTAAAATTATGAATGGAGCTACTTTTTTAATGAGCAACACCATTTTTAGTGGCTACGAACAACTGTTTATTCAAGATACTGCTAATGAAAGCATTTTAAGAAATCATGCATTTGCATTTAGTGAAGATATAGATACACTAAAAATTCATTCAGTAAACCTCACGTATAGCAGTATACAAGTAAATGTTGATTGTAATAAAGCAGGTTCTATTATTCTTCAACAAAACAATTATTATCGTTGGAAAGAAATGAGTGGTTTGCCAATAAATACTTGGCGAAATTGTTTTATGCAAATACCAGTTAAGGCTGGCAACAACAAAATTAATTTGAAATATGATAAAGGAAATTATGACTTGTTTATGAAGTTGAGTTATACATTTCTTTGCTTACTCGTACTTATTTTATTGTTTAGTAGCCGATATAAAATATTGCCCACCAATAGGCAACCACGATAAGTGTTTTTCTAGTTTTAGTATTGGTTTCAACCATTTCCAACCAGGTAAAAAAGTTAGGTATTTTGTAAAATTTAATTTCCAGCCTTGTTGCTTTAGTAATTGTTTAAAGTGGGTTGTTGAAACCAAATGAGCTGTACCATCAAACACACAAGTTCTCACTAAAAATTGAGTACCAGGGTTATAAGGATTGTGTTCAAATAAATATAATCTTCCTCCTTTTTTTAAAACACGTTTAGCTTCATTTAGTAAATCGAAGTGTTCATTTAGTGGCACATGATGAAATATACAAGCTATAAAAATTACATCAAAAGTATCATTGTCAAATGGCACATGCTTTCCATCGAACCATTGAAAATGAGCATTGGGTGCATGTTTTAATTTAGCAACATCTATACTGGTTTGCGAAACTTCAATTGCTTCAACTTGCCACTGAGGAAAAAGCTGGTACATATATTCAGCAGTAAAACCATCGCCACAGCCTAAATCTAATAATTTGAGGGGTTCGTTTTTTTCGTATTGAGCCAACCAGTTTACTTTAACTTCTACAAAATGCAAACTATCAAAGCCGGTAATCTTTAAATTTTCGTTGTGTAATTGTCGGTAATCTTTTGCGTATTGATCAAATTCGGCCATGTAAATATTTGTACTTATGGGGGATGATAATTTTATTTTGCTTATGGAATACTATTTACAATTTGTGCCAATTCTTTATCAATTGCACCAGTGTTACCATATTCAACCACACGACCAACTTCCTTGCCTTTATTATCTCTAATGATAAAAGTTGGCACATTTGCTACTTTAAATTGTGTATGCAAGTTTTTAAACGTTGTTTTAGCTCTATTTACTCCAATTAAATAAACTTTATTGGCCGGAAATTGACTTTTATCGATTAGTTTATAAAATAGCGGCAATAGGTTTTGAGTATCATGACACCAAGTTCCTCCAAAAACAACTACACTAAACTTGTCTTTATTTTTTGCAAAAGTTGCAATAGCATTTGCATCGGGATTGGCATATTTATAATTGTCGTTAAACCACTTAAAGGCAGTATCTTTTTCTAATGATGAACGTGTAATAGAGCCAGTTAAAATTTTTGAATTTCCTTCATGCCCCTCATCTCTTGTAACCACATAATCATCTTTTAATAAGGGTTTTAAATAAACACCACTGCACGAACTAAGTATTGTAACAATAACTACGAATGAAAAAAAACGCTTTAGCATATTGATTTTTTTAGGCTTGTAAATTGGCTTTTAACTCTAACAAAAAAGAACGAAACTTTGTTAACGATTGTTGTAATTGCTGATTGGTATCGGCTTTGGTTTTATTTTCTTTCAAATATTTTTTAGCACCATCAACCGAGTATTTTTTATTGCGTAATAAGTAATAAATGATTTGTAGGTTCTTAATGTCTTCTACTCTAAAAAGTCTATCTCCTTTTCGGTTTTTTCTGGGTTTTAAAATATCAAATTCAGTTTCCCAAGCTCTAATTAAAGAAGTATTTACATTAAAAAAAGCTGCTACTTCACGTATTGGATAATATAATTTTTTGTTTAGCACTTCGTCTTCTGGAATATTTACTAAACCAATTTCATCATCCATTTCTTTAAAACTTTTTCTACCTCTTTTGCTGCCAGGTTTTGAGTTTTGAGTTTTGACTTTTGTTGTTGGTTTGGTATTTTTTTCTTTTACTGATTCTATAATTACGAGAGACTCTTCTTGTACCTGAATTATTGGTTCAACAATTGTTGGTTCAGCTGTTGTATGTTCAACAGTAATTATAGGTTGTGTTGGAGCTTTTAGTTTTATTTTAACGCCAATTTTATCATCGGCAAAAATTACATTATTGGTAAGCGGTTTTATTGTAATTGGCTCTTGTACAATAGATTTGTCTTCAAGAATATTTGATGGTTCATTTATTGCTTGAGTGGGCTCTTGGTTTGTTTCATTTAGATTTTCTACCGGAGTTTCTTCACTAGCAAACATAGCCCCAAATAAATCTAATTGTTGTCCAATTTTCTTCTTCGCCATGCTGTAAAAGTAACAAACACAAATTTAATTGAACTGTATATAAATTATTGGTGGATAATATGTAAGTAAGCTTTACTTCACTTTAACAAGTGTAAATCAAAGATTGTCTTGAATACAAAATATTTATCTTGCACACATGAGTAACATACACACAATTTGCGTTTGTGGAGCTGGCACAATGGGTAGTGGAATTGCACAAGTGGCTGCACAAGCTGGTTTTACAACCATTCAGTTTGATGTAAATGAAAGCATGTTGTTAAAAAGCAAAGCTGCTATTGAAAAAAGTGTACAGTTTTTGGTAGATAAGCAAAAAATAACCACAGCCCAACAAGCAGTTATTTTAAACAATATCATTTATACTAGCACTATCAACGATTGTATTGCCAACCTTTGTATTGAAGCAATTATAGAAAAAAAAGAAGCAAAAATTAGTTTATTCAATCAGCTTGATGCAATTAATGATGCTAATACCATTTTGGCCACCAACACTTCTTCCATTTCAATTAATGAAATTGCTGGTGGACTAAATAATCCAGCTAATTTGGTAGGTATGCATTTTTTTAATCCAGCAACTATTATGAAATTGGTAGAAGTTGTAAAAGGAAATGCTACTAGTAATACTGTTGTAGAAACCATTGTTGAGTTGTGTAAACAAATGAATAAAGTACCAGTTGTTTGTACCGATGCTCCTGGTTTTATTGTAAATAGAGTTGCAAGGCATTACTATTTAGAAGCTATGAAATTGGTAGAGCAAAATTTGGCTACCATTGAAAATGTAGATGCAATAATGGAAGCAACTGGTTTTAAAATGGGTCCGTTTAAATTGATGGATTTGATTGGTATGGATATCAACTTTGGTGTTAGCAATATTGTTTGGGAGGCATTGGGCAAGCCAGCAAGATTAACCCCATCAATACTTCAACAACAAAAAGTTGAAGAAGGTAATTTAGGCCGAAAAACTGGTAAAGGATTTTATGCTTATTGATTAAAAAGTAAGAGATAAAAAATCCGCCAATTACACTACTGCAATTGGCGGTTTAAAATATAAATAATTGTAATTATTCTGCTTCAGCTACTACTTCTTTTACTTCAGGTATCATACGTTTCATCATACCTTCAATACCTGCTTTTAAAGTAATCATACTACTTGGGCAACCACTGCAACTACCTTGTAACATTAGGTTTACAATACCATCGTTATAGCTTTTAAACTGTATTGCTCCACCATCCATTTCAACAGCAGGCTTTACATAATTTTCCAATAATTCTTTTACTCTTTTGACAATATCATCATCATCGGCACTAACAGTATTGCTTGCTTCTTGCTTCATTAGTGCAACATCATCTTCATTTACTACTACTCCACCATTTTCTAAATAATCTTTCAAAAATTGTTTAATGGTAGGTATTACATCTTGCCAATCATCGGTATCGGCAGTTTTAGTGAGTGTAATAAAATTGCTGGCAATAAATACACTTTTAATGAAAGGAAAACTGAACAGTTCTTTAGCCAATGGCGAAGGACTTGAAGTACTTTCATCTTGAAAATCGATGCTCTTTCCAGGATATAATAGCTTGTTGGCAACAAACTTCATTGTTTCTGGATTGGGCGTCATTTCGGTATATATGCTGATAATGGGATTGCCTGTTTTAATCATATTACTTAGTTTAGCAAAGCAAAAATAGCCTTTTGAAATGGTGTAATGGGCTTAGCATTTACTTACAAAAGGGCTTTTTTCGTTTATCGAAAACAAAAACACCCCAATAAAATGGGGCGTTTACATGTAAACCAATCCATGTAATTACGAAACCTAAACTAAAAACTTGCGGCTGCCGAATATTTTAAACGTAATAAATTACTGTTATTGGCATCTTTTGCTGCATTATATTTTTTGGTAGTTGCCATTGTTGAACAATTGGTTTGTTCACCCTTATTAATAGCACATGAGTTTGTTTTGTAACTAGTGGTTAAAAAAAACACCAATGCCATTATTAAAATTGTATACTTTGTTTTCATACCCCTACTTCTTTTACGAGTACAAAAGTATTTTTTATAATGGGTGATGCAACCACATGAATATGTGAAAATGCAGAAATGATAAGTTTTTTTCAGGATTTTGCTTTTATGGAAAATGTTTATGCAAGCATCTCAACACAAAACAAACTGTTATGGCCGAAATTCAAACTAACCAACAACAAGGTGTTGCTAAAAGAAAACAACATAGCACAAGAGTAGATTTAACCCCAATGGTAGATTTGGGTTTTTTGCTCATTACCTTTTTCATTTTTACAACAGCACTTACAAAACCCAATGTAATGAAAATGGTTTTGCCCAATGAAACAGATATTACTCACCCAACTAGTGTGCAAGACAGTAAAGTAATTACCATTTTTCCAAAAGCCAATAATAAACTCTCGTATTATTATGGTAATAATATGGAGCAAATGCAAGAAACCAATTGGGGAGAATTGGGTATTAGAAAACTATTATTAGAAAAGAAAAATCAAGTAGTTACTAAGTTTGGTAATGGAAAAGAAATGATTGTACTAATTAAACCAACCGAAGAAAGTACCTATCAAAATTTGATAGATATTTTAGATGAAATGGTCATTAACGATATTAGTAGATACATGTTGTTAGACGCATCTGCAGCAGAATTAGCTTTAGTAAAAAACTAACCTACTGGGTTAGTTTTTTACTAAAATATCTTACTTCAATTTTTAAGGAGATAAACGTTCTTTAATCCACTCTTGTTCATTTTTTCTGTACTGAATTCTATCGTGTAAACGGCTACTTCTTCCTTGCCAAAATTCTATTAAATGGGGTGTTACTTTATAGCCACCCCAATGATCGGGCCTTGGAATATTTTCGGTACCAAAAATTTCGGTGTACTTCTGTACGTTTTGTTCAATTACTTGTCTGTACTCAATTACAGCACTTTGATGTGATGCCCAAGCTCCAATTTTACTACCTGCTGGTCGGCTATTAAAATAGGCATCGTTTTCTTCATTACTCACTTTTTCAACTGTTCCTTCAATGCGTATTTGGCGTTCTAATTCTTTCCAAAAAAATACCAATGCTGCGGTAGGATTATTCGCTAATTCTTTACCCTTATCGCTCAAATAATTGGTAAAAAAAACAAAGCCAGTTTCATCGTATCCTTTCAACAAAACTATTCTTGCTGTTGGTGTTCCTTTGGGTGTAACAGTAGCCAAAGTCATGGCATTCACTTCATCAATATTACTATTTATTGCATCGTTCCACCAATGTGTAAATTGTTCAATGGGGTTGGCTAAAGCATCTTTTTCGTCAAAAGAAGCTAGCATATAATCTTTTCTAATATCGGCAACAGACTTACTCATAATTCAATTTTTCTAGTGCAAATGTATTTGAATGTTTTATTTAGCAATATGATGTTTATCAGTATAAAACAGTTAATAGTTATTATAGTTTAGCACAGGTGTTTTTGTAATTATACTTTTGTTTTATATTCGATGTATGGGAGATATTTATACCATTATTTGGATTATTGTAACCATTATTTTAATTGGCTTTTTTGCAGGCTACGAAATTGCTTTTGTAAGTGCCAATAGATTGGGCATTGAGTTAAAGAAAAAGCAAGGGATTAAAAGTGGCATATTGGTGTCTAAGTTTTTAGAACATCCAGCAAAATTTATTGGTAGTTGCTTAGTTGGGCTAAATATTTTTTTAGTTATTTATGGTTTACTGTTTAGTCAATTATTAAAAAGTTCACTTTGGAATCCGTTCAACATACAAAATGAATATTTGAAATTGGTGGTAGATACTATTTTATCAACTTCCATTGTTTTAATTTTTGGAGAGTTTATACCTAAAGCTATTTTTAGAGCCAAGAACGATGCGTTGTTGAACTTCTTTGCACCTGTAGCCAATTTTTTTCATGGTTTATTTCAATCGGTGGCTAGTTTGTTTGTTAGTTTTTCTCAATGGATTTTAAAATACATTTTTAATTTAAGGGTGAATGAAAAAGAAGAAGCTTTTTCACATGTTGATTTGGAACACTTCTTTCAGCAAACCAAAGAACAAGACGATGATAGTGAAGAGTTGAATAAAGAATTATTTGAAAATGCATTGAGTTTGCCAACGGTAAAAGTGAGGCAATGTTTAGTGCCTCGAACCGAAATTGAAGCATTAGAATTAAGTACTTCTATTGAAGAGGCAAAGCAACATTTTATAAACACACAACTTACCAAATTAGTAGTGTACGATGAAAGTATAGACAATATTGTGGGTTATATTCATCAGCTAGATTTATTTAAAAAACCCACCGATATAAAATCTATTTTATTGCCTATACCAGCCATACCAGAAAGCATGAGTGCTACCGATTTAATTAGCAAGTTTACAAAAGAACGTAAAAGCATTGCTTGGGTAGTAGATGAGTTTGGTGGCACAAGTGGAATTATTACTATGGAAGATGTTTTAGAAGAAATTTTTGGCGAAATAAAAGATGAATACGATACAGAAGAGTTTGTAGAAAAACAATTGGCCGAAAATGAATTTATTTTTAGTGGCCGATTAGAGTTAGATATTTTGAATGAAAAATACAACTTAAATTTTGATGTAGAAGAGTCTGAAACATTATCGGGCTATATTATCAATAGATACGAAACAATACCTAAGCAAAAAGAAACCATTATTATTGGCAACTATCAATTTGATGTTTTAAGTGTTAGCGATACTCGAATAGAAACCGTAAAACTTAAAATTTTGTAAACTAAGTCTAGCAAATCAATTAAATCCTATTTTAAAACCAATTATCTTTTATTCATGAACAACATGTTGCCAAACATAGAAGTTAATTATAACGGTTTATTGGCAACCTGTTTTGAACAGCTCATTATTTCATCAAGTGTAGATGCTGCATTAGAAAATATTTGCAAAGGGTTTATACAGCAGAATAATGCTTGTACCTGTGCAATTGTAAAAACAAAAAACCAAACCACTGTAGAGGGTATAAAAGGCTTTAGCACAAACAACTTATCTATTCTTAGTAAAGAAGGTTTTGTGCATCATGTACATCAACTATATGCATCACACAACAATCAGCCAATTTTTTGTAATAGTGAAACAACCAGCAGTTCGTGGAAGCAATTCTTAGAGCAATTTAATATTGATTCTATTAGCATACAACCCCTTTTTTTAAATACACAGTTATGGGGTATGTTAATTGTTACAGGTACAACCCATTATTTAACTGCATTAAATAATGTATTACCTCAAATTACATCTGCCATTGGTGCAACTATTGCTAACAAAGAAATTCAAGAACAATTATATGCACATAATGAAGTGTACGAAACAACATTAGCTACACTCAACCAACTAATTTGGGAGTTAGACTTACGCAATAATACCATGCGTATTATGGGTTTTGCTCCAAGAATTGGCACTTACAATCAACAAATAATAGAGGTAAACTATAAAAAACAATTATTAGAAACAGTACATATAGACGATAGAGAACGTGTAATAAAAGGCTTTGATGCTTTTATTTTACAACCTCATAAAAGCACTTACGAACAAGTGTACAGAATTTTAAGTGCCGATGCAAGCCAATACATTTGGGTAGAAACCAAGCAAACTTTATTGTGCGATTCTGATGGAAAACCAGCTATCATTGTTGGCACCACTGCCGATATTAACGATACTCAACAAGTTGCTTTTGAACTAGAAAAACACAAAGAACAAAACGAGTTTTTGGTGCAAATGCTACAAGAAAGCAACGAGAAATTAAACACCATTTTAAACAGCAGTAAAGAAATTATTTTAACCATTGATTTACAAACTGGGCAAATAGAAAATGTAAACGATGCCATTAAAATTTTAGGTTATTCGCCCAAAGAATGGATTGGTCAATACTATACCAAATGGACGCTAGAAAAGAGAAGAAAGTTTCACGATTTATTAAAGCATGCTAGCGAAAGCGATACAAGTGTTCGAAGTCAGCAAATACTTTTTTCTACCAAAAAGGGCAATGAGGAAATTCCGTTCGAATTTTCAACTTCTATATTTTCTTTCAAAAACAAAAAATATTTATTGTGTGTATTAAGAGATATTAGAGAACGATTGGAATACGAAAAGAACATTACGCAAGTAACCGATCAGCTAACGCATTTAATTAATAATATTGATGATGTTTATGCTATATACAATTTAAAAGAGAAAAAGTACGAATTTGTAAGCGATAATATTGAAGGATTTTTTGGTTGCAGTAAAGAAACCTTTATGCAGCAAGGTTTATTTTGGCACAACATTATACATATAGAAGATGCAGCAAGTATTGTAAAACAAATGGATGAAGTAATTAAAAATAAAACTCGTGGAGAGTTTTTTTATAGAATTACAACACCTATAGGCGAAACTAAAATGTTGCTCGAAAAAATTACTGTAGCTGTTGATGAAGATGGCGAAGCCGATAGGGTGTATATAGTAAAAAGCGATTACACACATATAGAAAATGCCGAACAAAGCTTAATTGAAAGCGAAAGAAAGTTTAGGTTTATTTCAGAAAACATTACCGATTTTATTTCTATCATAGATAATGATGGTCGATTTTTATATGCATCACCATCGGCAGAAAAAGTAATTGGTTATACACCAGAAGAACTCATTGGCGAAGGTTCAATTTATATTATTCACCCCAATGATGTACCTCACTTTATAGAAGATGTTTTAGAGAAAGCGGTATTCGATAAAAAAGAATCACAATTACGATATAGATTACTCTCAAAAAAAGGGGAATATTATTGGGTAGAAACTTATTTTAAGCCCATTATAGATGCTAAAAATGAAACAACTTCCATCATTTGTAGTACAAGAGATGTAACAGAGAGAGAACAGTTGATGAAAGATTTAGAGTTGGCACTAGAAAAAGAAAGAGAGTTGAACGAGTTGCGTTCTCAATTTGTATCAACTGCATCACATCAATTTAGAACACCACTCACTGTAATACAAAGTGGCGTAGAGTTAATGGAAATTTATTTAGAAAACTTACCCGAAGAAAAGCAAGCACGGTTTAAAAAGCAATTTCATAAAATACAAGATGAAGTAGTACGATTACAAGATTTGATGAACGACATTTTGTTATTAGGAAGAGCCGATGCAAAAAGAACTCCATTTAACCCTGTGTTAAATGATTTGGTTCAGTTTTGCCATCAATTGGTAGAAGGGAAGTACAACAATCGTTTTCCAACCAATCGTCAGGTACAAATTAATGTAATTGGAAATGAACAGCTAGTAGAGTTTGACCCCAAATTATTAGACCATGCACTAGAAAATATTTTGAGCAATGCTTACAAGTATTCTGAAGAAGGAAGCATTGCTTTAAATATTCAATTTGAATACGAAAATGTAAAAATTGCCATTAGCGATAAAGGAATTGGAATTCCTGAAAGCGATTTAGTAAATTTGTTTCAACCATTTTATAGAGCAGGCAATACAACAGAAATTGAAGGCACAGGTTTAGGTTTATCTATTGTAAAAGAATTTATAGAAAAGCATAACGGACAAATTTTTGTTGTGAGCGAATTAAATAAAGGCACAACAGTTAACGTTATACTACCAATTAAAAGCCATCAATCATAAAAAATCACCCCAATGGATATTTTAAGCAAAATTTTAGTAATTGAAGATGAAGATAACATAAGAGAAAATATTCAAGAATTACTTGAAGCCAAAGGCTATTATGTGCGTAGTGCAAGTAATGGAAAACAAGGAATTTTAGAGGCCATAGACTTTAGACCCAATCTTATTTTATGCGATATAATGATGCCTAAAATGGATGGTTTTAAAGTGTTAGAATACATACGAAAAACTAGTACCATTCAAAATGTGCCATTTATATTTTTAACCGCAAAAATAGATAGGCAAGATGTACGTCATGGAATGGAACTAGGTGCCGATGATTATTTAACCAAACCATTTACTTCTAAAGATTTAATCAACGCAATAGAAACAAGGTTAAAAAAACAGCAAAAAATAATTAGTGAATATGCTAAAGTAAAACACGAATTAGATACCACTGTTTTTGCAACCTATTATCATGAGTTTAATACACCACTACATGGTATTATTGGAGGACTTAATTTATTAATCAATGCAAGAGATTCTTTTAACGATAAACAAATACAAGAACTATTATACTCTATTTTAAAATCGGGTTTACGTTTAAACCATTCTTTAGCCAACTTAATGTTGTTCGAAGAAATTAAAAGAGCCGAAGTATATACCGAACTCTTAGGTATGTTTAGCAATGGTAAAACACAAGGCAACTGGCCACATAGAATAGAAACAGAGATTAATACCATGGCAAAAGAAATTTATTATCGTGCCGATGATTTAGATTTTTCTATGCAAGCGGTAGATTTAAATATTAATCCAGAATATTTATTGAGAATAGTTTTAGAATTAACTGATAATGCGTTGAAGTTTTCAAAAAAAGAACAACGAGTACATATTTCGGGCAAAAAACAAGGCGATTTGTATATGATTGAAGTAAGAGATATTGGAAAAGGATTTGTATTAGAAAGTTTAGATCAAATTGCACCGTTTAAACAATTCAACAGAAGCAAAATGGAGCAACAAGGTTTAGGTATTGGATTATACTTGGTAAAAAGATTAGTAGAATTTAATAATGGAGAATTAAAAATAAACAGCACCGAAGATGTTGGTACAACTGTTACCGTTTCGTTGCCTTCTTATGGATTGTAATTTCAATCACTCTTTATAATAAAGCTTGTTTTACCTTAAAACAAGCTTTTATTTTTTCAACCCATTACCTTTGCTGCTTTCTAAGAAAACAATATGGCAGGAATATTTAATCGTGGTAATAATGGAGTTAAGGCCGAAATGACATTTATAGATCATTTGGAAGAACTAAGGCAACACATTATTAGAAGTGTAGTAGCCATTTTGGTGGGTGCAGCAGTAATTTTTATTTATCGTAATTGGGTATTTGATAATATTATTATTGGTCCTATTAACCCTAATTTCATTAGCTATAAAGCTTTGTGCAGTTTTAGCAATTGGGCTGGTTTAGGCAATGCTTTGTGCATGCCTCCTGTAAAAGTAGATATGCAAACCACCACTTTTGGAGGTCAGTTTTTAAGTAGTATTAGTATGGCTTTTGTTGGTGGATTCATTATGGCTTTTCCGTATGTATTTTGGGAGTTTTGGCGTTTTTTAAAACCAGCGTTAAGAGAAAAAGAAATTAAGAATACAAGGTTTGTAATTTTTTGGGTATCGTTTTTCTTTTTTACAGGTGGAGCTTTTGGATATTTTTTATTGGGACCATTTACGTTCAACTTTTTAGCAGGCTTTCAACTAGGCAATTTAGGAACATTGGTAACTAGACCTACTTTAAACGATTATTTAGATAACCTCACCAATATTATTTTGGGTTGTGGCCTAGCTTTTGAGTTGCCAGTATTGGCTTATATACTTACTAAAATTGGAATTATTACGCCAAGCTTTTTAAAGAAAACTCGTAAGTATGCTATTGTAGTTATTTTAATTGCAGCAGCTGTTATTACTCCAAGTCCAGATTGGATGAGCCAGTTAATTGTATTTTTACCGCTTTGGTTGTTGTACGAAATAAGTATTATTATATCTAGCAAAATAACTAAAGAAGATGAGAAAAGAGAATTAGAAGAATGGAGTTAATAGTTTAATAACTACCAATCTTTCTCTTGATTATACTGTTGTGTTTTTTGCTTTTGTATATCTTTTTGCAAACGTTTTTCTTCTTCTCTTAATTTTTTTAATTCGTTTTCTATCTGCTGTTTACTCATTTTCGGCTGCTCTTTCTTTTGTTGCTCTTCTTTTTTATTGTTTTGAGTTTGGTTATTGGGCTGTTGTTTAGGTGGTTCTTTTTGTCTAATTTCATTCATGGCTTTTTGCAAATTCTCCCTTGCTGCAGCATCGTTGGGCGATAATTTTAAAGCTTGTTTAAAAGCGGTTACAGCATCATTCCATTTTTGTTGTTTGGCTTCGGCAACGCCTTTGTTGTAAGCAGCTTTTGCTTGTAGCAGCGTATTTTTGGAATTGCTCAATGCTTCAGAATATGCAGTAGCAGCTTCGGCATATTTGTTTTGTTTGTGCAAAGCATTGCCTTTGTTTAATAATGCAGTGGCGTTGGTATTGTTTTTTTCAAGGGCAATGGTGTACTGTTTTTCAGCATCTACAAAATCACCTTTTTTGTATGCTTCATTGCCCTTAATAATATTGTTGTTTTCTTTTTGGGCAAATGCATTTTGGAAAAGAATTATGCATAATATGGTACAAAGTATTTTCAAATTATTTGCTTTTTTTGTTCTGAGATAAAAAATTCAATTAACAGCAATAAGATGGCAAAACCCAGAAAATACATATAAAAACTTTGAAACTGTACATTACCTCCGTTATTGTTGATAGGTTTTTTTTCAATGGTGTTTAACTCATTAGCTAATGCTACAGCAATTGCACTAGTATTATTTAAGTTATAAAATTTCCCATTGGCAGCTTCGGCTATTTGGGTTAACAATGTTTCGTTTAGTTTGGTAATTACTGTGGCTCCGTTTTTATCTCTTTTGTATTCATTTGTTCCTGCTTCAATAATTGGAGTCCCAATTGCTGAGCCTACACCAATTGAGTACAAAACAGTACCATGTTCGGCTAGTTTTTTGGCTGCTTCAATGGCTTTGTCATCGTGATCATCTCCATCGGTAATTAAAACAACGGCTTTCGACTTTTTTGTTTTAGTGTCTAAGCTTGCATCGCATAGGTTCAAAGCATCGCTTATAACAGTACCTTGTACACTAATTAAATCTGTACTTGCATTGCTAATAAAAATTTTAGAGGCAGCAATATCATTGGTTAATGGCATTTGTAAAAATGCTTCTCCTGCAAATACTACTAAACCAATATTGTTGTTGTGTAAATTACTAGAAAGCTGATAAATAAACTGTTTGGCTTTATCTAAACGAGTGGGTTTTTCATCTTGCCCCAACATGCTTTTGCTAACATCTAATGCAATCATAATATCAATACCATTAGACGCTGTGTTATTGTTTAAATCGGGTTTTCTTAAATTGGAAATAGCTATAATACTTGTAGTAATGGCAATAAGAACAAGAATAATTTTTAATTGATATTTCTTGTTAGAGTGATTCTTGGTAAGTAGTTGAATGAGTTGTGGATTGCCTAACTTTTTACGAACATTTTTTTTTAAACGTAACAGTACAAACAACAACACTACTAGTGGTATTAATACCAGTAAAGCCCATAAATAATTACTATGCTCAAATTGCCACATTGGGTTGCAAGCTAAGCATTGAAATGATAAATAAAAATTAAAGTGAAAACGGTATTTATGAAATGAATGTTATCCCTTTAAGAAATTCATTATTGCTTCTTCTGCATCTTTACAAGCAGTTGCTAAATCTTCGTTTACAATAACTGTTGAAAAAGAATGACTAAATGAGATTTCATACGCTGCTTTACTAATTCGGGTGGCAATACTTTCTGGCGTTTCTGTTCCTCTACTTTCTAAGCGTTCTTTTAAAACATTTACACTAGGCGGTTGAATAAACAATGAAAAAGTTTGATTAGGATATTGCTGTTGTATATGAATTGCTCCTTTTACATCTATATCTAAAACGGGCGTTTTGCCCAATTGCCAAATACGCTCTAACTCACTTTTTAAAGTGCCATAATATTTGCCTTCATAAACCATTTCCCACTCGGCAAAAGCATGTTCATTTATTTTTTGTTGAAAATTTTCAGTAGAAATAAAATAATAATCTACTCCATTTTTTTCTTCGCCCCTAGGTTGCCTTGTTGCAGCAGAAATGGAGAAACATAAGTTGGAATACTTATTGAGCAGATACCTGGTAATAGAAGTTTTTCCAGCACCCGATGGGGCGGTGATAATAATTATTTTTCCTGTTGCCATGTGCAAAGAAAAGGAGATTGCACTAATAATAAACCAATGCCTAGATTTTTTAGTTACTCAATCTATTCAATTAATTTATATTTATCAATAGATTAAACTATTTTTTGTAGATACAATCTATGATAAAATTATTTGTATGAAATGGATATTGAGTTTATGTGTTAGCCTTTGTTTGTTTTTTACAGCATGTAAAAAAGATTCAACAAACAATGGTAGTTCAAATACTAGTAATAGTATGTACTTTCCTCCAATAACTGGTACTAGTTGGGAAGCTGTTACACCTGCATCTTTATCTTGGAACGAAACAGAACTCAATAATTTGTATACCTATCTACAACAAAAAAACACCAAGGCATTTATTATTTTAAAAAATGGTAGAATAGTAACAGAAAAATATTTTGGCACATTTACCATAGACAGTAATTGGTATTGGGCATCGGCAGGCAAAACAATGACAGCAATGCTAGTAGGTATTGCACAAGAAGATGGCTTATTAAATATTAATAATAGAACATCGCAATATTTAGGTACAGGTTGGACAAGCCTTCCTCTTGCAAAAGAAAATTTAATTACAGTAAAACATCAATTAAGTATGACAACAGGCTTAGATGATGGCATTGCTGATAGTGATTGTACACTTCCGTCATGCCTTTTGTATAAGGCAGATGCTGGCACACGTTGGTCGTACCATAACGCACCTTATACTTTATTAGATAAAGTTGTACAAAACGCAACATCATTAAGCTACAACGCTTATTTTCAGCAAAAGATTAGAAACAAAATTGGCATGAATGGTTTGTGGGTGCAAACAGGCAGTAACAATGTTTATTATAGTACAGCAAGAAGCATGGCAAGGTTTGGTTTGTTATTATTGAACAAAGGCAAATGGGACGCTTCCAATATTTTAAATGATGCCAATTACTTTACAGCACAAACTAACACAGCAAATACATTCAATTTATCTTATGGTTATTTAACTTGGCTAAATGGTAAAAGCAGCCACATGTTGCCAACAGTACAATTTGTATTTAATGGTGCTATGGTACCTAATGCACCTACCGATATGTATGCAGCATTGGGAAAAAACGATCAAAAAATATATGTGGTGCCTTCTCAAAATTTAGTAGTTATTAGAATGGGAGATGCTGCCAATAATGTTCAATTAGCCGTTTCTAGTTTTGATAATGAATTATGGGGAAAATTGAAAACCATTATTCCATAAACACACTTAAAAAAATTTTTCTCAATTACCCAACTTTTCTTCTCGAGGCAACGGTCTTATACAAAAAAAGACCTAGAAAGGAATTATTCCAGAAGAAAACCATCTTAAATTTTGCTTACATCATTTGCTAAAAAAAAGCAACCACCTCAACCATGGGACGAATCTGCTTGCATAGCGGGCTGTATTCGTAATGAATTGATGTATCAAGAACAATTGTACAAAAAATTTTATGGCGTAATGATGGCAGTTATTATGCGTTATACGCAAGATAAAGATGCAGCTGTAAGCATATTAAATAACGGATTTTTAAAAGTATTTAAACACATTGAAAGTTTTAAATCCCAAGGATCGTTAGAAGGATGGATAAGAAAAATAATTATTCATGCTATATCGGATTATTTTAGATATAAACATACACCTATAGAAATTTCACATGAGGTATTACCCGATAAAACAGATTGTTCTGTTAACCCATCTTTAAATTACGACTACCAATTGCTCTTAAATGTTTTACAAGAGCTTCCACCAACCACAAGAATAGTAGTTAATTTATTTATTGTAGAAGGATATACGCATAAAAATATTGCCGAAATAATGGGTATTAGTGAAAATACAAGCAAATGGCATGTATCGGAGGGAAGAAAAATGCTTCAAAAAAAATTAAGTAGCATTCACCTATGAGTAATCAATTTAACCATATAGATCAATGGCTACAACTAAGTGCTGAAAAAGGGAATATTCCTTTAGAAGAAACTCATTGGCTTCAAATGAAGCAGCTTTTGCAACAGAAAAAAAAGCGTAGAGCTTTTATTTGGTGGTGGTTGGGTGTAATCTTTATTATTGGTTTAATTTCTTTTTACATTTTTCAAAACAAAACAGTTCCTGTAAATAAATCCAACACAGTTGTTAAAAATAGCTATTCAAAGAAAACAGCTTTAAAAGATATAGATACAACTCTTTTATTAGAAAAAGAAACAACCACAGTAAATAAAAAATTAAATCAAAATACCAATGTGCAGCTAAAAGAAACAAAACAGCAACTAAAAACAAGCAAGAAAAGCATTACTGTTAATAATGAAAAATTATTTACTAAACATGCATCCTTAGATTCAATAGCTAAATTAAGTTCTTCTAAAAAGAAGCAGAAATTTCAACAGAAAAAAACTCTGCCATTAACCAAACAAACAAAACAAAAAGAAGAGTATTTTTTTGCAAAAAAATACGCTAGCATAAATAAGACAAAAATTATAGATAGCCATTTGTTGGTTCAATCAAAAACAAAAAACAAGTTAGTAGGCAATACTTTAGATAGCACAAACGAGGTTTATTTTAATGTGTTTAAGAAAAAAGACTTACTGCTTGTGGTATTAAAAAAACTACAATCAAATTTTATTTTAAAAGATAGCTTTTCAACTGCTTTAGTATTTAAAAAAGACAGCTTACAAAAATTATTACCTCCAAAAAATAAAGCAACCAAAAAACGTTGGAGTTTGGCAATGGGTTATTTTACCGGAAATCTTCCTTTAGAAAACAAAGGTATCTATGGTGAAATAGGATATACATTACCAATTTATAAGAAATTATCAGTACAATTATCAACTTCCATTTTTCAATTTTCAACCAACGAGCAACAAAATTTTAAAAACATAGAATCAATTAGTCCAATACTTGGAACAAACTTAGTTGTTATTGATGTTAACGAAAGGCTTTTTGCTATTGCAAAGGGAATTGTATTTCAACCTCAATTTTTACTAGTTTATCAAATTAAAAAAATTCAAGTACAAGCAGGTTGTACAAATGCTTATGTTGTAAATGGTAAAAACATTACTTTACAATCTTCAGATACATCAATAGTTAATACTTTACCATTGCCTACTGAGTTACGTGTAAACAATTACACCTTTAGTAATTCAACTTTTAATGGCAAACGCACTACCAATATAATTATGGGTTTACAATATGCAATTAGTAAACAAACAACAATTTCCCTAGGCTATCAGTTTCAAATACACAGAAAAATGGCTGAAGGAATTATAGACAACAACAAAAAACGTAATGTATTTTTAATACAATATGGAATAAAGTTTTGAATCTACCCAACTATTTTTTTTGTTTCATCGGTCTTATATAGTATCTAAAAAAAACAACATGAAAAAATTATTCTTCGTAGTATGCTTCATCGCTACAGCCTCAAGTGTTTTTATGGTTTCTTGTGAAAAAGAACCAGGATCAGTAAGCAACAACACTAACACTGTAAATTGTGCTGATAGTGCTTATCTATTTGCAGATTCTATTGGTTGTAACAACATTAGACTTTTTCAAGTTCTAAGCAACAACGTTAGAATTGCAGTAGCAAAAGGCAACAACCCTTCAATTGATACTGTTACAAAAGGCGGTTTGTTTTACATTACATATGATAGTATTCCTGGAACAACAGCTTGTAATGGAGCTATCTATAAAAATGCCTCATTAAGTTGTTCTAAAAGAAAATAAAGAATCTCCCATTTTACATTACAGTTAGTTTAGTTTAATGCCTCCTTATTCTTAAGGAGGCTTTTCTTTCTAGTTATTAAAACTTCTTATTACTACATTGGGCCCACTACTACCAACACTTTTATGCAATCTAAAAGTAAAGCTCAGCAAAAAATAGCGTTGTAAAACATTGTAGCTTACATCTTCAATATAGTTTTGATTTACGTTTCTATTAATACCAATATTTTTGTTCAGCACATCAAATACTGATAGTTTAGCTTCTAATCTTTTATTCTTTAAAAAACTCTTTGCTAAAGAACTATTCAAAAATGGAATATCGGTATTAAAACCCTCGGCTCTACCTCTATTAATAGTATAATTTAAATTATTATTGAATACCAAACCCCAAGGTAAGTAATTAGTCATTTCTATTTTATACAGCTGTGTAAGAAATTGATTATTCAATTTAGGCTGTAAAGAATACGTGGCTTTGGTAAAACGTAAGCTGGCACTGGTTTGTATATCTATTTTATTTTCTTTAAAGTATGATAAGTTTACAGTTGGATTAAAAGAGGTATTGTGAATATTATTGGTAAGTCCATTAATAAATGCAATATTTTTAATAGCATTTACACCCACTGAAACATCGGCTCTTAGGTTTAGTTTTTTTATAGGAAATCCATAATTTAAATTACCAAATAAAAAAGTTGTTCCATTTACATTAATGGGTTTGGTTGTTCTTACTCCGCTGCTTGTAAATTCATCTGTATATACAATAGCATTTTGTGTAATGCTAAATGCAGCAAAAGCAAAGAAATTTTTTCTTGTTAGTGGATTCGCACTAAAAAAGTTTAGATTAATATTATGAGCATAACTACGTTTTAAATTTGGATTTCCTTCAACAACATTCAATGGATCGGCAATGTTTTGCAATGGCTGTAATTGGCTTGTTGTTGGTTGTTGTGTACTAGTTGAATAATTTAAACTCAAGTTTTTATAATTACTGAATTTGTATTGCATATTGGCATTAGGCAACACATCGGTAAAGCTTTGTTGTATAGTATTGTTGTTACTTAAGTTGGTGCTTGTTAATGCTGCTAATTGTAAAGAAGCTCCAGTGCTAAAGTTTATTTTTTTTCTGTTGGTTCTGTAATTAAAAGAGCCGCCACTATATGTATAGTTGCTGCTAAAATTATTGCTTAGTAAATTATTGATTGCATCATATTTACCAGAGTTGCCATTAAAGTCAAATGTTTGTCTGTTGCTTTTTCCAATTGTGCTATTATAAAAACTGCTTAATTCTATTAACGAACGTTTATCTATTGGTTCGGTATAAGTTATACTTGTTCCAAAACTATTGGTATTGGCATTGGTATTATTTATTTGATTGAGTAAAGAATCTTTAGCAGGAAATCCGGTAGTATAAAATGTGTTTTTAGTGTTTAGTGTTCCATCTTGTTCACTATTATTCAAATTCATATTTCCAGTAATAGATAGGGTTCTTCCCTTTTTCTTAAATTTTTTTCTAAACAACATATCATTGCTAAAAGCATATCCATTGGCAACGGTAGTTGTTTTATTAAATCCATCGTTCAACATTTGTTTAGTTATAGTTTCAGAACTAGAACTATTATAGCTACTATTTCTTTGCTGTTGTATACTTATTGAAGGATTAATTTTTACAGAAGTAGCACTATCAAATTTATGATCTATACTTACATTCAATCTTTGTTGTTGCAGATTTCTACGGCTTTCGTTGGCAGCAACATAATTAAAATTATTGCCAGGTAAAATATATTGCCTTTCGGTTGCTCTAGTTGTTCTTAAATCTACATCACTAGCTGTAAAGCTTGCATTTACATCGGTTTTTTTAGCATTAAAATTATTGTTGTAGTTTATACCTCCTGCAAATGTGGTTGCAACACCTTGTTGGTTTTGCCCTAAGCCTGTAACAGGTAAACCCAATCCTCCTTGATCATCAGCTTGTGTTCTAATAGTAATGCCACCACCATTACGCATACCATTTCTTAATTCACCAGAAAAATTTAATACATCGCTCATGCTAAAACCCTGCTTGTTGGTATTGTTGCCCATACCAATTAAGCTCATTTGTTTTTCTCCATTAAACTTATTTAAATTGGTTTGAGCATCGTAACGTTCGTTGTTGCCTGCACCTGCTGCAACTCTTCCAAAAACAGCATTGTTACGGTCTTTTTTCAATTTTAAATTAATGGCTTTTGAGCTGTTGCCATCATCCACTCCTGTAAACTCGGCTCTATCACTTTTTTTATCAAATACTTGTACTTTATCAATAGCATCGGCATCTAAATTTTTAGTTGCCATTTTGGGGTCGCCATTAAAAAAATCTTTCCCATTTACAAACACTCGGTTTACTTGTTGTCCGTTTACTCTAATAGTTCCATCAGCATCAACAGTAACACCAGGTAATCGTTTCAATAAATCTTCTACAACAGCGTTAGGCTGTGTTTTAAAATTCTCTGCATTGAATTCTAATGTATCGCCATTAATTACTACTGGCGGACGTTTTGCATTTACAGTAATATCTGAGACATTAGAAATGTCTGTCATGGCAACATTTCCAATATTGAGTTCACCATCGTTGGTAACATTAATATTTTTCCAAACAGAAATATATCCAACATAAGATGTAGATAATAAATATGCACCTTTTGATACTTGCTTTAAAATAAACACACCACTAGAATCGGCTCGGGTAAAATTAATTAAGGTAGAGTCTTTAGCATTTACTAGAGATACTGTTGCAAATGCCAATCCTTTTTTTGAAGCAGTATCAAACACAACGCCTTTAATTTGTGTATTTTTTTGGGCAAGAATAGTTAAAGGAAAAATGAGCAATAACAATAAAAAACGATGCATAATAATGTTGATTTGAGGGCTCAAAAGTAGTTGTGCAATATTGTTAAACCGGTTAAACAACTTGTTTATAAGGTTAATGATTGTTAATGTTATTGAGGTGGTAAGTTTTTAATGATTAAGGGTTAAAATGTTTTATTTGGTTGAGGCTTTTTGTTTGTTTTACGATGGAGTAAATATTTCACACAAAGCAACAAAGTATACAAAGTTCACAAAGGAAAAACCATAACGAATCAATGACACAAAGTTGTACAATGTAAAAACTCAGTGCAACTCATTTGCTTCTTTGCTCTGTGGTGAAGAAAAAACAACTGCATTTTGGTTTTTACAATAGAAAGTAGTTCTTTTAAAAACTATTCGACAAAGCCCAAGCAGATGCAAGTAAATAAAGTAAAAAAAATTGTAGTTATTGGTCCTGAAAGTACAGGCAAAAGTACTTTATGTGCTATGTTAGCTCACCATTTTAAAACAGAATGGTGTGCCGAATTTGCAAGAGACTTTTTATTAACCAATGGAACTAATTACACATTTGATGACTTAGCTATTATTGCCAAAGGACAATTGGCTTTAGAAGATGAAGCTACTTTAATGGTAAGTAGTAAGTGGGAAATGGTGAAGGGTGAAACAACATTTATTAATACTACTAATTTAACTACCACTCATCATTCTCCAATACTTTTTATAGATACCGATATGTATGTAATGAAAGTTTGGTGTGAATATGTTTTTGGCAAATGCCATCAGTTTATTTTAGAAGAAATTATACACAGAAAATACGATTTGTATTTACTCTGTAACATTGATTTGCCTTGGGTAAAAGATGAGTTAAGAGAATATCCTGATGAACAACCAAGACAAGAATTGTATAAAATTTATAAAGATCTTTTAGTGAATCAATCTGTTCCGTGGGTTGAAATAAGTGGTACCAATGATCAGCGTTTTGATAAAGCAATAGAAGCTGTTCTGCAGTATATAAAATAAATTTTACTCTAGTTCACCTTCTTCATTGGGGCGTCTAAAAAATCTATACGGATTAGGTTTTCCTCTTTTATATGCTTCAAAACATTGCTGAATATAATATCCAAACTCCAAATCGTTGAAAGTTTGTAGCAAATAATAATCGGGTCTATACCTATTCATAAAAGTATCTAACTCTGGCGATTTTAAACCTGTGAGTTTAATTACCAATGAACGTTTAAACCTAAAATCAATATACTTATCTTCTTCTTGTTGTTTCAATCTACGTTGTAAAGCTAAAATTTGTCGGGTACGTTTAAATCGAAACATATTAATAAACTCATTCAAATCAATGCCAACCGAAACTCCTGGAGTTGTATTATATCCTGGTGAAGAAGGGCTTAATCGAATACCAGGTTTTTTAAAATCGAATATTTTAGCATAGTCTTTTCTGTTCTGTAACGAATCGTATCTATAATATCTATTTCTAACTTTTACTTCTGGTAATTCTGCTGCTTTTATATGAATCATTACATCAAAACCCGATGTATTGGTAATAGTATCTACTGGATATTTCATAGTACTTTTTCCAATTACCGAAAACCAAATAGAGTCTGTAGTTCTTAAGGTTAAACTATATCTGCCTGCCGAATCTGTCACAGTACCTCTACCTCCTGAACTCTGTACAGCAACAGCTTCTAGTGGCCTACGTGCAGTAATATCATAAACAGTACCACTTATAGTAGTAAACTGTGCACATACGCTACAAAAAGAAACCAGTAAAAAAAATATAGTAATTACTGTTTTAATAACTATCCAGTTTAGAAATGTAATATTAAGCACCATTTTGAAACAATGTATAACAAAGACGTTTATTAACGGTTTTTTGCATAATTAAAAGCCCGAAAATATTTTCGGGCTTTTAGTAAAACAAACTTTTTAAAACTTGGCATCTAAAATATAAGGCAACATTTTACGCCATGTTGGCCAATCGTGATGAATGTCAGTTCCCCAAATATCTAAGTCATGCCAAATACCTTTATTCCATAATACTTGGCTAAATCTTTTATTGGCTTCAGGATCTTCAAAATTGCCAGCACCAGTGGCAATATGTATGTGGTGGCTGGCTTTTATTTTATTTAAATACCATTCATCGTTTAAGTTGGGTACATAATGATAGGGCGAATTAAAATATACTTGTTCATCCCAAAAGCCTTTGGTATACTCACTTAAATCGTACACGCCACTCATGCTAATACAGCCATTAATAATATCTGGACGCTTTAAGAATAAGTTCATACTATGTAAAGCACCAAAGCTTGCACCACAGGTATAAATCATGGTTTCGGCACTGGTGGCGTTTCTTATATATGGAATTACTTCATTAAATACATAATTATTAAACTGGTTATGACGAATGGCTTTATGTTCTGGCAACATTTCATTGTTTAACCAACTTTCTTTATTAATACTATCTATACTGAACACTCTTAATTTGCCAGAATTAATTAATGGAGCTAGTGCTTCCATCATTTGAAAACGTTCGTACTCTAAGTAATCTGCTGCGGCAGTTGGTACTAATAATAATGCAAAACCAAAATGACCATAAGATACAATAGGCATTTCTTTGTTTAACGATGGGCTGTACCAAGAATCTACAAATTTATTCATGTATATATTTTTTAAAATGAAGCACTGTTAAAATTAGGCATTACTTGAAAGGTAGGTTTTTCTCCTAACGGAACAATTACAATAATATTGTTGGTAACTGTTTCGTTGGGTTTTAATGCAAACCCAATTTGTACTCTTATGTCTTCTATTCTATCTTTTCCGGTTGCACAATCTTTTATATTTGCTTTGGCAATGCTAAAAAAAGGTCTTGCTCTAATGCTTCCACTTTTAGATGTTAGTCTTTGTCCTGTTGCATTTTTACAATCAAATCTTGCTAAATCATCTTTTGCTGTTGCTACTTCGCTAAAAGAGTTTCTGCGTTCGTACAAAAATAATTTTAAGCAATTACTTTTATTGGTTGCATAAAGGGTTACTTCGTAACGGCTCATATCTTTTCCACCGGCCTCTTTGGTACTTTCATTTTTTATAGTAAAACCATATTGAATACCATCAATTTCTATTGGTTCTTCTTCGGTAATTTTAGAAACGGGTTGACTATAAGCAATGCTACTATAAGCAATAATTGCTAATATTAAAAAATAAATTTTACGCATGTAGTTAAGGGTTTAATGAATGCTGTGTTTACTAATTTCCTTCCATAAATCTCTATAACATTGGGCTGCATAGCTGCTATTGGCAAACTCAAATAAGGGTTGTTCGTGCACACCCATTTTTTCTACATCGCTTAAATAAGGAATATAGTTTTTAAAGAAAATTCTATTGTTATAAAACGTTTGTAAAGTTTCGTGATGCAATGTTTTTCTATGATCTACCATGCTAAAAAAACATTTAATTTTTGCTTTATCTAACTCGTTTTCTTTAAAATATTGTGCTACCGTTTCATACGAACGAATAGATAATGTAGTAGGAATATTGGGCATTAAAATAGTATCGGCAGCATTAAAAATATTTTCGTGCAATAGTGAAATGCCGGGAGGACAATCTAAAATCAATAAATCAAATCCTTTAATATTGTTGATGATGGTTTTTAATCTTTTTTTACTTTGCTTGCTTTCATCAAAAATTAAATCGGCATTTCTGGCACTCATATCTGCGGGAATTACCCAAAGATTTTCAAACGGAGAATCTTTGATTGCATCTTGAACATGCTCGTCTCCAGCAAAAATTTTTTTGCTTTCATTCTTTTCATTTTTTACATGAAAGTAAAATGAAGAAGAACCTTGTGGATCAAGATCCCATAACAAAGTTTTTAAATTATTGGCGGCGGCTAAATAAGCAAAATTTACTGCTGCTGCAGTTTTACCCACTCCACCTTTTAAATTGTATAAAGCCAATGTAATCATAGCTTTTAGTTTTTGGATGAGTAAAATAAGGAATTGTGTTGGTAGAGCAAAGTTTTTGGAGGAGAAATATCATTGAAGTTGTAATTCTCTTCATAATCACTTGGCACAACAACAAACATTATTCTCCCTTAAAAACTGGATTTCTCTTTTCTAAAAAAGCTTGTACACCTTCTTTAAAATCGGCTGTTTCAGATGCTCGGCGTTGTAGTTTATCTTCATTCATTAACTGCTCATCAAATGTGTGGTTGAACGACCAATTGAGTGCTTTTTTGGTAAATGCCAATCCCTTAGTGGGCATTTGTGCCAATGTTTGTGCAATAGCTTTACTCTCGTTTTCAAATGTTTCGGCTGAGAAATACTTATAAATCATGCCTAGTCTTTCGGCTTCTATAGCTGAAATTTTATCGCCCAATAACATTATTGCACTTGCTTTTTGCCAGCCAATTAATCTAGGTAACATAAATGTTCCTCCACTATCGGGTATTAATCCAATTTTAGAAAATGCTTGTATAAAACTGGCATTTTCATGAGCCACTACAATATCGCAACATAAAGCAATATTGGCTCCTGCACCTGCTGCAACACCATTAATGGCTGCAACAATGGGTTTATCTAAATCTCTTATTTTTCTAATTATGGGGTTATAATGTTCATATAAAATTCTATTCATGCCAGGGCCGTTTGGATCTACTACTTCTGCCAAATCTTGCCCAGCACAAAATGCTTTGCCACTGCCCGTTAAATAAACAGCACGAATGGTTGTATCATTTTTACATTGGTCTAAAACATCTTGTAATAACAAAGCCATTTCTCGGTTAAATGAATTGAATTTATCTGGGCGGTTAAGTGTTATAAAAGCAATAGACTCTTTTATTTCGATTAAAACAGATGACATAATATATTTTTTAAAATGAGTAGAATTGAATTGTATAAATTAAGCTTCGAAGCTTTTCACTTCTGTATGGTTAAGTAAAAAATCGTTTACAGCATCATAATTTCTATCGGGCGAACTAATTCTGTACGAATAAATTGCATCATTATTTTCTTTAATCACCTTCATGCAACGAAAGCTAATCTTTTTATCGGCTAGAAAAACTTCCAGTTCTTTTTTAAAGTCTTCGCCTAATAAATGCGTACAAATTCTATAATCTTTTACTTTATGAAATTGGTTAATAAAATTTTGTACTGGCTCTAATACAAACAATGCAGTAACCACCATAGCAGTAACTACAATAGCCAATGGATAATTATGATAACCAACAGCCATACCCAATGCTGCTGTAACCCAAATAAGTGCAGCTGTAGTTAATCCGTTTACACTAATGCCTTCTTTAAAAATTACACCTGCACCAATAAAACCAATACCTGTAACAATATTACTAGCAATTCTATCTGGACTAACATGATTACTTTCTTTAGATAATATTGTATATAAACAACTGCCCACACAAATTAAAATCATGGTTCTAAAACCCGCAGGCTTACTTCTAAACTCACGTTCTAACCCAATTATTGCACCAATGATAAATGCAACAGAAACTTGAGCTGCTTCTTCAAAGTAAATAGATAAATTCATACAACTAAATGTACTAGATTTTATAGAAAAGGAATAGTATTATTTACTAATGACATTTAAAATAATCGAATGGCTCTTTACAATCTTGACATTGATATAATGCCTTACAAGCTGTGCTGCCAAATTCACTAATGAGTTTAGTTTGTGTTGAATTACATTGAGGACATTCTACACCATCGGCAGGAATGTCAAAACTTTTGTTAGGAGCAGCAATACCATATTGCTTTAGTTTTTGTTTACCAATTTCCGTCATCCAATCTGTAGTCCATGCTGGTGAAAGCACTGTAGTAATTTTTGTTTGAGTAATACCATTTTCGGCTAGTGCTAAACGAATGTTGGTGCTAATCATATCCATTGCAGGACAACCATTGTAAGTAGGTGTAATAATTACTTCTACTAAATCATTATTAATAATTACGTCTCTAATTATGCCTAAATCTTGAATAGTTAATACCGGAATTTCAGGATCGGCAACATTGTGTAAAATGGAATAAATATATTCTTTGGTAAGCATGGCAATAGTTAGGTAGTTACAACAAAGATGTTGTGTAAGTGTTGAAATAAAAAAAGAGAAAGCAATTTCTCTTTTTGGTTATAGATATTTTTTTGATTGAATGCTATTCAATAAACTATTGTCTCCAAGTTCTTCCTCTTCTTGCAAAAACCCCATGCCCACTTTTGCTTACAGGAGCAGCCGATTGAGCTGTTGGTGCAAAATTGGCATAATTCATTTTATATGGATGTTCGTCTATCACAGGAATATTCAATCCAATTAATTTGGTGATATCTCTTAAAAATGGTCGTTCATCTGCATCACAAAAAGAAATAGCAGTTCCACTTGCACCTGCTCTTCCTGTACGCCCAATACGATGTACATAAGTTTCAGGAATATTGGGTAAATCGTAATTAATTACATGTGTCAAATCGTCTACATCAATACCTCTTGCAGCAATATCTGTAGCTACTAAAACCCTAATTTTTCCTTCTTTAAAGTTAGTTAATGCACGTTGTCTGGCATTTTGAGATTTATTACCATGTATAGCTTCAGCTAAAATATTACTTCTGTACAAATCTTTGCAAACTCTGTCTGCACCATGTTTGGTAGTGGTAAACACTAGTACACGTTCAATTTTTGTATCGGTTAATAAATGAGTGAGCAAAAAACGTTTATTGGCTTTTTCTACAAAATATAGTTGCTGATTAATTTTCTCAACTGTAGACGAAACGGGTGTTACTTCTACTTTTATTGGTTCGGTTAAAATTGCATTGGCTAAACCTGCAATTTCTTTTGGCATGGTTGCCGAGAAAAATAATGTTTGACGTTTAGCCGGAATTTTTGTGATGATTTTTCGTACATCATTTATAAAACCCATATCTAACATTCTATCGGCTTCATCTAATACAAACATTTGTATGTGTTGTAAGCTTACAAAACGTTGTTGCATTAAATCTAATAAACGTCCAGGTGTTGCAATTAAAATATCTACGCCTCTTTTTAATGCATTCACTTGACTATGTTGAGATACCCCACCAAAAATTACAGTATGTGTAATGTTGGTGTGTTTGCCATAAGCCGAAAAACTTTCGTCAATTTGTATAGCTAATTCACGGGTTGGTGTAAGGATTAAAACTTTTATGTGTTGATGATAGGCTGTTTCCTCTTTTCTTTTTTGCAGAAACAAATTTTGCAAAATAGGTATTGCAAAAGCTGCCGTTTTACCTGTACCTGTTTGTGCACAGCCCAATACATCTTTGCCTCTTAAAATATGAGGAATGGCTTGTTGCTGAATAGGAGTTGGTGTGGTGTAGCCTTCTTGTTCAAGAGCTTTGGCTATGGGCTCTATTAAATGTAAATCTTTAAATAACACTGTTTAACTTATTTTAAAATTGATATTAACCAATCACTTGTACTGTGCTGATTAACGTTAAAAATATATGCTCGGCTACCTATGACTTGACGAGCTTTTTAACGGAAGAAAAGTTATCCAGTCTTCTAAGAAGGAGTATATGAATGCAACGAAGATAAGGGAAATGAAATAAACATTTTAGAAAGCTGCTATATAATAAAAATCGGCTTTGTGTAATATTACACAAAGCCGATAAAACAAAAATTAAATACTAGTTCTTTTAATCATGCACCACCATAATAGGTATATGACTATGAAATGCCAATTGCTTGGTATGGCTTTTGGCAAAAATACTTTCAAACAAGCCATGTTTTTGTGGAATTACAACAACAATATCGGTTGAATTAGCATCGGCAAATTCATTTACACCTTCTATAAAGCTGGTATTGTGTACAAAATGATATTTGGGTGCATGGCCAGCAAATAATGTATGTAAAGCCATGTTTTCAAAATGAGTGCCTGAGTAATCGGCCATGTTTTCTTTGGTTTCTACATGTAATACTTGAAAGTTTGATTTTGTATCGTCCACAAAACCAATAATATGGTCAATAGGCATATTATCGTAAATATTGTGCATGCTACATGCCAATACGGTATTACGTATAGGTTTAAAACTAGCGTTTGCAGGTACAATAATTAATGGCAAAGTAATTTCTTTACTTACATCAATAGTATTACTACCTATTAATGCTTGCTCTACTGCATTGCCACCTGTAATACCCATTACAATTAAGTTGGCTTGCTTTTCTTGTGCAGCATCTACAATACCTTTTACAACGCCATTATAGCTATTAAATAGCTCAATTTCAAAAGGTACATATTCTACTTTTTCTTGTATCTCTTGTAAAAATTTTTGAAGTGCAGCTGTACTATTTTGTTTTACATCTTCTACACCAACCAATAATGGTACAGCTAAACCACCATCAGACATTACAGGCAATTCGTATGAATGATATAACACTACTTTTTTCGCTTGCACTTGTTTGCCTAATTCTAAAGCATACACAGCAGCATTAAAGGCTGTTGAAGAAAAATCTACAGGGACTAATATTGTTTGCATAATGATATTTTTACACTATAAATGTAGGATATATATTTATGGTAAAATATGATAATGCTCAATAATTGTGTTTATTAAAGTTTAGGGGTGAAAATGACCGTTGGAGGTTACTCCAAAATTATTGCAGTGAAATTGGATTGCTAAATGTGTTTTAATTACAAATTTTATCGGCACAGCAACTGCTTGCAAAAGCTTCTGGCTTGGCTTTAAAAGCAAAGCCCATACCTAAAATATAACCCATTGCTTCTTTTAAAGCATCGTTGCTTTTAAAGTTTGGATTGGTATTAATATCGGCATGTACTTCCATATCAACACCAAACTCAATAAATAAATCACAAAGCTCATAAGCAATTTCAATGCTTTTAGCTACTTCGGTAAGCATACGTTCTTTGAGATGAAAACGTTGTTTGGTTTTTTCATTGTGAATGTACATAAACCCACCGCTGTGTTCTCTTAGAAAAACAATTACTGTGGCAAATTCGGTATCGCTGCCTTTTACTTGGCTATCGGTACCAATACAAACTTTAAGGCGAATGCCTTTTGCTGTTTCCTGTTTAATTGCTTCGGCTACTGCCTCTTTAATGGGCAGGTTAATGGATTCTCCGTTAAACTTTCTCCAACGCATAATTTTTAGGTTTTTTGAAGTTAACCATTAATTGTAATACGCCATATGAAATTATTATTAACAGTAGTGCATAAGCATAAAATTGTTCAACAAAACTTCAAGTTTTTTAAAAAGAAACCTCTTTAAAAAGATATGGATTGTAGAAATGTATTGGTTTTAAAGTACAGAATACCATCTTATTTGTACATTAGCCAATTATGCAACCAACCAACTTTAATTTAGTTACCATTATTGCAATTCTTAAAAAACATTTACAACAAATTATTGCATTGGTAAGTGTTTGTTTAATAGTTACTACTGTTGTATTATTTCTGCTTCCAAAATATTATAGAAGTGCTGCAATTGTGGTTGCAGCTAATCCTGCTTTAGCAGATAAAGCAAGACTGTTTAACACAAACATTCAAGGACTGTATTCAAACTTTGGTAGTGGAGATGATTTAGATAGAATTGATGGACTAGCCAATTTAGATACCACTTTTAAATTATTGGTGAAAGAATTTAATCTTATTAAATACTACAAATTAAAAGAGAAAGATTCGGCTCTTGCTTTAAGAAAAGCAGTATTACTGCTAAGAGAAGATATTGATTTACAGAAAACAGATTTGAGTCAGTTTAAGTTTATTGTTACTACAAAAAACAAAAACTTATCGGCCAATATTGCTAACAAAATGGTGCTGCATGTTAAAACAATGGTTGAAAATATTTGGCAAAAAAATTATCAGTCGTCTTTAGAAAAAATTACTACCGCAATTACCGAATTAGAAACAGAAGTTGACGATATAAATTCAACCTTAAAAAGTATAGACTTAACACAATCAACTAGCCTTACGTATACCAATAAAAGACAAGCTTTATTACAACAATTGCAACAATATTATATTGTGGCTAACGAGTTTAAATTGGCTATAAACAACCATGCACCTGCATTATACATTATTGAAAATGCTTCGCCTGCTGCTAAGCATTATAAACCTAAAAAGCTAGATGTATTAATAGCAACACTGCTAATAAGTTTTGTTTTTGGGTGCTTGGTAGTATTGGTAAAAAATAGAAAATAATTGACCTATATTTAATTACAACGATTGTTATATTTAAAAAAAATATTTATTGGTAATAAGCAACTACAACAGTTTTGGTTACATGGTTTGTTGTTGATGGCTTTTGGTGTGGTAGCCTTAACATTGCAAGAACCATTGCTTATAGCCGTTCCTTTTATTATTGTACTGCTCCCTAAAATTGTTCAATACACTATTACACAAACACATCAACTATTTTGGTTGTTGCTGTTGTTGTTGCCCCTTTCAACCGAAATAAATATAACACCATCGCTAGGTTTAGATTTTCCTGATGAAATAATTATGATGTTGCTTACAGGATTGTTTTTGGTACAAATTATACATCAACCACGTAGCTTTCCAATTCATGTATTAAAGCATCCTATATTTTTAATCATTGTACTTCAATTATGTTGGATGTTGGTTTGCACTTACTATTCTCAAAACAATGTTTTATCGCTCAAATTTTTCTTAGCTAAAATTTGGTACATTGTTCCATTTGTTGTGTTGCCACAATATTTTATTCAACAACAATCCGATTTTAAAAAATTAGCTTTACTACTTCTACTACCCATGAGTTTAGTAGTAATTCAATGTTTAATTAGACATGCATTATTCAATTTTTCTTTTGAAGGAATAAAGCAAACTCTTTCTCCTTTTTTTAGAAACCATGTAAACTACTCGGCAATGTTGGTTTGTTTAATGCCAATTATTTGGTATATGAAAAAACTAACTTCAAAAAATAATAAGTATTACAAATGGCTAACTGTGGGGCTAATTGTTGGTTTGGTAGCATTGTTTTTTGCGTATTCTCGTGGTGCTTGGGTTGCATTGATATTAGGTATACTAACAGCATTTATTATTTATAAAAAATGGATGTTGAAAGTAATGATGATGGCAACAATTATCATTGCTTTATTAATTGGTTGGTTGGCAAGTAACCAACATTATGTACAATTTGCACCCAATTACGAGCAAACAATTTTTCATAGTAACTTGGGGGAACACTTAAGTAGTACTACTTCATTAAAAGATTTAAGTAATGCCGAAAGATTTTATCGTTGGGTAGCTGGTGCTAAAATGTTTGCAGCAAAACCAATTACTGGGTTTGGTCCAAATACATTTTATGATTACTATAAAAATTATGCAGTAGATGTATTTAAAACCTATGTAAGTAATAATCCTGAACATAGTAGTGTACATAATTATTTTTTGTTAATGGCTTTAGAACAAGGCTTTATTGGGTTATTGTTGTTTTGCATTTTATTATTTAGTGTATTAATGTATGCTCAACAATTGTATCATCAATTACAGCATCAATTGTACAAAACAGTTGCCATTGCAATAGGTGTAATCATTGCAATGATTGCTAGCATAAATATGATGAGTGATATGATTGAAACCGATAAAATAGGCGGCTTATTTTGGCTATGTGTTGGCGTATTAATTGTTTTAAGTAAAGAATTAAAAATAGAGCAAGAGCGTATTGCTTAGAAACTTTTATTCTTTTACTTCAAAATTAAAGGTTGTTTTTAAAGCTTCTCCAAATGGTGTAATACCTTGAAGTATGGCTGTATATTTTCCTGAAATATCCGATGTATAAAATTGAATTTTAGTACTTGTGTTTTCTTTGGTTTGAATATTTCCATTCCAATATAAAACTGTTCTATAGTCGGGTAATCGGCTTTCTACTTCAGTGGTTAATTCGTACTTCGGACTATAAAATTCACGCTGTGCTTCCATACCATCGTAATCAATTACCAAACTTTCGGCACTTAACGATTTTATGCCCATTGTTCCATCGTAGCTGCTATAATTTACTATACCATCGAATACCAATTTGCCCGAAAAAAATCTTCTTGCAACTACATCTAATTGCTGAATTTTTAATGGGTCGGCAGCAATAATTTTATCTGCATCAAACAATGGAATGCCGTCAACCAATATCAATGGATCTCCTTCAAAATATTGAAATCTTGGATTGTCTGAAACATAAAAAACAAACTTATTATTTTTTCTTCGTACCAATACTCCTTTAATATATTCTCTCATTACTTCTTCCATACTAGTAAAACGAGTATAGCTATCTAAGAAATATTTTTCATCGGGCTGAATATAGAATGGCTTATAACCAATATTTGAACTTTTGGTAATTGCTTTTGAAGGATGATAAATACGTTGTGCTTGCAAAGCAATACTTGCTTCATTTAAAGCTGTAGTTAATTGTTTACTTAACTCAAACGTAGGTATAGTTGTATTTGATGTTTGAGCCCAATACGGACTTTGAATATCTATTCTATAGTTAGAGTCTATTCTATTATTGGTTTGTGCTACCAACTCGGTTGTGCCATAAATATTGGGCATAATGGCATAAAAACTTCCATCGGCTTTAGAAAATGCATTGGCGTAACCAAACTCTTTACCAGGTAACGATAAATACACAGCAATGCCTTCTGCTGGCTGTAAAGTTGTTTTATTTATTACTTTTCCAGAAATAATTTGACTTTCATATTCTGGCAAAAATGTTTGATTGGGTTTTTTATTGGCGAATACATCGTTCCAATTAAAACGTCTCCAACCTTGTGTAAGTAATAATAAATCCAATGCCTTTTCGTTGCTTAAAAAATAATTGGGGTTTTCTACTTTGCCTTTAATATGAGCAAATAACCATTGATATTGTTGAATATCTAAATCGTTTGTTACATCACTTAGCTCATCATTTTTAACTACAGCAATTGATA
This sequence comes from Rhizobium sp. Q54, assembly GCA_943368735.1. Lineage (GTDB taxonomy): Bacteria > Bacteroidota > Bacteroidia > Chitinophagales > Chitinophagaceae > UBA1930. The sequence continues at coordinate 201,075 of CALRLQ020000004.1, forward strand.
AGTTGGCCTCGGTTGGTAAATTATTTGCAACTGCACTTACGTCAAGCTCTACTTTTTTTCTTGTTTGAAAAACCGATTGATTGCTTGTTAGCTTAGCTTGTACATTTTGTGTATATTGCTTATACAACAATCTTTCGCAAATTGGTTGTAGTTGTGCATTAAACAATGTTATATGATGAATGCCTTGAGCTAGTGACTGCTTGTCTACAGAAAAAACAGTAGTTCCGTTTTCTAGCACTTGTGTTTTTTTGTATTGAGTGGTGTGATTTGCATGTACCAATACATGAACAGCTGTATTATTGAAATTATTGCTTGCTTTAACTGTTATGAATACTTGATTGTTGTTTGTTTGTGTTAACATAACAACACCATTGGTAAAAGCATTGGGTAAATTGGCTACAAAACTTTCATGATTGCTTGTAACAATGGCTTTATAAGTATTTCCTTCAAGTGGGGTAAATGTAAAACTGCCTAAACCAAATTTTTGAGAAGTAAAACTACCTACCGAATCGTTATTTTGATTTACAATTTTACCAATACAATCTATGCCCTTACCATTGCTATTGATGGCTTTAAAAGCAATGGTGCTGCTAATATTGTTTACTAGATTACCTCCTTCGGGAAAAAATTGAATATCGTATTTTAGTTTTTTAATCGTAGTATCTACAGAAGTATTGTTAAACACATTTACAATAGCAATTTGTTTTTCAAATGCAAAATCGGTCTCTCCGTTTTTCATTAAGTTGGTATATGCTCTTAGTACATAATTGCCAGTTGGTAAGCTTAATGGCAATATAAACTGACCATTACCAGTTGCTTGAATTAATGGAATTTTTGCTTGTAAGGAAGGTTTTTTATCGGCATTCAATAATTCAACATATACTACTTTACTAATTGGGCTTGGCAGGTTGGTGAGTGCTTCGGTATTATAGACTTTGAACCATAAAGTTTCGCCCGATAAATAAAAATTTTTATCGGTATGTACAAAAATTTTCTCTTGAAAATTATGTTGGCTATACTGTTTAAACTGTTGCTCAATGGTTTCAACATCTTGTGGTTGAGCTAAAAGCGTAGTGTGAAATAGACATAAAATACAACCCAAAAAAACTTGCTTCATCATCATAAAAATTACTTAAAAATAAATTAGTACTACTGCCAAAAAGGAGGCCTTGTAGTTACACCACCAAAAACTCTACAATCGCCACAGTTTAGTGTAGCGGCTAAAAATCCACCATTTACATCGCCTGCAATGGGCACATAACGTCGATTATTGAAATATAAATTAAACGTATCTGGATGCCCTGAAACAACATACACTTCACAGTTCAAAACATTGGGTGTTACAAAACTGGTTACCTGAGAACGATCTATAAAAATACGTTTGGTAGTAACCGAGCTAGCTGTAATATAACCAATTACAGGTTCTGCTGTATTTGCAACACTTGTAATATTGCCATATAATTGTGTGGGTTGAACATCGAAAACCGAACCACCGAGTTCCGTCATCTGTTTCAACTGTTGCCAATATTCATAAGCTTCTTTTGTTAATGTAGTTTGCTTTACTAAAACACTATAACGAGTATTTAATTTATCTACCCCTTTAGGTATAAAATGTAGTTTTTCGTTTTCAACTACATCGCTTGCAAGTTTAGCCGATGAGCCAATAAAAATGCCAGTGATAGGGCTGCTTCTCCAACAACGATAAATTTGATCTACAGAATCTCTTACCACTACATTTAATCCTCCTAAGTATTTATAATAAGATTCAAAATAGGCTCTGCTTTCCCAAGTTTCTTCACAATCCCATTTATAATATCGGGTATTATTGGTTACATCTTTTGAGCTAGCATAAAACTGAATACCATTTTTTTCTGCATCAATACTCCAATTAACACTATCAATGGCAGGAGTTGTTTTTGCTGCAATTAAATCGGTAATATATTCTTTCGCATCTTTAGTTACAATTCTTACCCTGTACGATTGGTTTGCTGCTACCATACTACTTCTTACAGCATATTGACCATTAGGCTTTTCTACAGATTGAGCAAGTACTGAATTATTTGAAGTAAGTATAGAAACTTTAGCCAATGTTTCTGGCTTATTTACATTGGTAGTACCCAATTTTTGAGAACGAGAAAGTTTAAAAAAACTAGAATCGCCACCCACATTTACAAAACCTTCTACTACTAAAATATTTTGATCTGCAGTAATTTCTGGAGGAGTATAAGTTTCTCTACAACTTGCTATGAATAGCGTTAAAGAGAAAAAATAAATAATTTTTTTTATCATAACTATACTGAATTTTAAAATTTGAAATTGTAGGTTACAAAAGGAATTGCCGAACCAAAAATGGATAATTGATATCCTTTGATTTGATTGTTTTCGGTAGTGAAATAAACCGAATATGGATTTTTTCTTGCTGTTAAATTATACACTCCTACACTCCATGAACTATGTGCTAATTTTTTTACTTTATGATTGCCTTCTATGTTCATAGAAATATCGGCTCTAAAAAAATCAGGAATTCTGTATTGATTTCTATCTGAATAAAATACTCTATTACCACCTGCATAATTAAATACAGCAATAGGCAAAGTAATGGGTCTGCCTGTGCTATAAACTCCTGTTATAGATACATTGAAACGATGAGAAAATTTATAGTTGGCAATTAAATTAGTGCTATGTGGTTTATCAAAATTGGCAGCATAAAATTCACCACGATTGATGGGTCTGTTGGTTAACGCATCATCGGTACGTAACAATGTTCTTGCAAAAGTATAGCTTAACCAACCTGTTAATTTGCCAGTGTTTTTCTTAGCCATTAATTCTATACCATAAGCCTTGCCTCTTGAGCTTAATACTTCGGTTTCTATGTTTTCATTTAGCAATAAGGTTGCACCGCTTTTATAATCTAAATAATTGTTCAATCGTTTATAATACACTTCACTCGAAAGTTCAATACCATTTGTTAATGTTTTATAGTAACCAACTGAAATTTGCTGACCAACTTGTGGTTTTATGTGAGCATCGCTGAGCTTCCAAATATCGGTTGGAGAAATGGCTGTTGTGTTACTTAACATGTGTATGTTTTGCCTTAATGTATTTAAAGCAAATTTTACCGATGAAGTTTCAGTTAAAGTATAACGAGCCGATAAACGAATTTCTGGACCAAAATAAGTTTTTATGGCTTGTCCGTTTTTATAAGATGTACTGCCTACAACATTTGCTTCATCTCTTTCTAAACCAGGGGCATAATTTAAAACAGTTGATGCACCCAATGCTGTAAATGCATTTAAACGAATACCAACCTCAATAGCTAGTTTAGAGTTTACTTCAATATTATCGCCAAAATAAATGCTGTTTTCTATGCCTTGTTCTTTTTGAATATTTACAGGAACAACCAAAGATTGTGAACCGGTAGGATTAAAATTGCCAGGTTGAATAGCTAAATAGTTACTGTTGAATCCAAAATTAATTCTATGTTTTTTGCCATAGGTTTTAGTAAAATCTGCTTTTACATAATACTGGCTAATTTTAAACTTCAGTTCGTAAGCATCTAATGGTTTTAAGCTACTTTCAATTCCATAACCATAATTATCGTAACCAACGGTTATTGTACTAAAGAAGTTGTTATTATAAATATGCTTCCACTTTATATTGGCATTGTTGTTTACATATTTGTACAAGGTATCTCTATCTAACTTAAATCTGTCTGAGCTTGTATATGCAGTTATATAAATGAAATTCTTTTTATTAATTTGATGCGATAAGTGTAAACTTAAATCGTAGAATGATGCTTGGCTATTGTTAAAACTTACATCTTTTAAATTTTTCAATACCCAATCAGAGTAAGTAGTTCTGTAACCAATAATAAAAGAACTTTTCTCTTTTTGTAATGGTCCTTCTAACATTAAATGGCTGGTTAATGGGCCAATACCACCTGCACCACCAAATTTCTTTTTATTACCTTCTTGTACCGAAACGTCTAATACAGAAGAAATTCTTCCTCCATATTTTTCAGGAATACTGCTTTTATATAGTTCGGCAGCTTTAATTACATTGGGATTAAATGCTGAGAAGAAACCAAATAAATGAGATGGATTAAAAACAGTTGCATCATTAAATAAAATTAAATTTTGATCGGCCGAACCGCCTCTTACATTAAAGCCTGTGCTTGCTTCGCCAACAGATGTTACGCCTGGTAAGGTTAATACTGTTCGTAAAACATCAGCTTCACCAAAAACAACGGGCTGTACTTTCATTTGTTTGATAGTAACTCTTTCAACACCCATTTTTGGTGCTTTAACGCCTGAGTTTTTTTGTGTGGTAACAACAACAGATTTTAGTGTTGTTACTTCGTCTTGCATTTCAATATTTAATGTGCCGCTAGAGTAAATAATAAGCTGACGTAAAGCGTCTCTCATGCCAGCAAAACTTACTGTTACTAAATGTCTGCCTTTTGGTAACGTTAAAGAATATTGACCTAAGTAATCGGTGATAACAGATTTGTTGCCACTGCTTACTGTAGCACCAACTATAGGCTCATTGTTTTTGCTGTTTTTAATTACACCATTTAAAACTGCTGTACCACTATTGCTTGCAGTTGGTTTACCAATGTAAATCAGTTTGTTTTGAACAAAAATATTATTGCTTTTTCCTTCTGTAGTATCTTGAACTGCTGCAATGGTATTTTTAGGTTTTACAGTATCTTTTGGAGGATCAAAATACAATAAGCCCAAATTATTTTGTAATTGAACTGTTCTTGTAACAAATATTTTTTGTTGAATAATAGAAAACTGTAAATCGGTTTCTTTAAAAATTTGTTGTAATACTTGTGTAATAGTTGCATTGTTTACTACAAGGTTTATGTGTAAACTATCGGTATCTACGGAGTTGTAATAGAAATAAAACGAAGTTTGTTTTTCAACACTCATTACAAATTGCTTAAAGCTGGCATTTTGTAAATTGAGTGTAATGGTATTGTTATTTTGAGCATTTGTTTGAACACTAGTCAATAATAAACACCACGAAATAGATAAAAAAAAGAAATAACGCATTGGTAAATTAGTTAATAATTTGCTCATAATATTTTACAGCTTCTACAATATACTTTTCGGTAGTTGAGTTAAAAGAAATATCACGTTTACTCATTTCGGCAGCAACACTGCTTTTTCTAGCGCCCAAAAAATCGAGGAAAGAATTTCTGTTTTTAATTTCTTTATATACGCCGTTTTGAAGTATATAAAACTCATTTTGTTGTTCAATTTTTTTCTCAACACCAGAGTTAGATACAGTTTCTCTAATGTTTTTACTTCTTCTTGCAATAACTGTTAAAGATGCTTTATGCAACACTTCATAAAAATCGGGGATTAACTTTTTATTTAAACTATCGGGCATTAAATGCCAAAAAAGCATATTACCCAATGTAAACGAATCTATTTTTTCTTGTTGTATAATTATTTGAATATTGGTATTGGTGCTATGGGTAATTAATTCTTTATGCAATAAATCTAGCTTCAACGGAACATTATTATACAACTTATGTGCATACCAAAGATTACCCGTTAAAAAGGTTTCTACCATACAAAACGGATGACCAAGAAGTTTTCCTGTATTATGATAATATTCTTGACCCGAAAAAATATAAGCTTTCTCTACTACAGTTGTACGATAAGCATCTACACTATTATTAATTTGTTGTTGTACTATATTTTCGGAAGTTGTTTGAGAAAAACCAATATTAGCAGCCAAAACAAAAAACAACGCAACAAAACACCTCATTGTATATATTATTTTTTTATTGAACGAACGTTGCTAAAGTAACTATAAACACAACATGAATAGGTATATTTAGGTGAGTGGTAATTTTTGAACGATAAATTAAAAGAAAACTACTTATAAAAAAGCAATGATCGTATAGTTCAATTATATTTTACCTCTTACATTCAGTGCATCTCTTAAACCATTGCCCAATAAGTTAAATGCCAATACTAAAATCATAATGGCAATACCAGGAGCCAATGCCAGCATTGGATTATTGGTGATGATGAAGTTGTAGTTTTCTTTAATCATTAATCCCCAACTCGGTTGTGGTGGTTGTACACCAACGCCTAAAAAACTTAATCCTGCTTCTATAACTATTGCACTTGCAAAATTGCTTGCTGCAATTACCATTACAGGACCTAAAATATTGGGTAAAATATGTTTTAGTATTGTTCTGCCATGGCTATAACCTAATGCCTTCGTTGCTTCAATATATTCTAATTCTCTAACAGCTAATACTTGACCTCGTACCAATCTTGCAACATTTACCCACATGGTTAAACCCACAGCAATAAACACTTGCCAAAAGCCTTTTCCTAAAACCAAGGTTATAGCAAATACCAATAATAAAGTTGGAATACTCCAAATAACATTAATGAACCACATAATTACATCGTCTACCCAACCTTTATAATACCCAGCTATTGAACCTAATAAAATGCCAATGGTTAACGATATAAAAACAGCTATTAAACCCACCCCTAAACTTACACGAACCCCAATAATTAAACGGCTGAGCATATCTCGGCCAAATTTATCAGTGCCTAAATAAAAGGTAGCTTTAATAACCGGTTTTTCGGGTAATAAATGAGTAGCTATTTTTTTTGTTTCTACAATTCCATCGTCTACAAACTTTTGATATACCAATGAATCTTGCACAATTGAGTAACTAGTAATTGGAACATATGTAAACAATTCTTCTTTTCCATTGATTAAGGTAGCAAAAAGTGAGTTTTCTGTTTCTTGTTCTCTTTTTATTTGTAATAACTGAATGCTAAACCCTGCTTTTTTGCTGCCAATTTCAGGAATCATTCTGTTGGCATTTATGCTGTTGTCTGGAGCAATAAAGTATCCAAATACAGCCAATACAACAGCCATTGCAATTAATATCATTGCAAAAACGGCTCCTTTATTTTTTAAAAACCGTTTACCGAAAACATTATTTGATTGACCGATTGACATGAATTCAAATTACCATTTATGCGTTACTTCATACAGAGACTAAACTTAATTAAAGTTTCATAGTCATACCCAAACCTTAACTAAAACAACATGAAAAATTTACTTCTTTTCCCAATTTTATTAATAGCACTTATTGGTGTTATTGTTTATGCTTGGTGGCCCGAAGGTAAAGATGCTCTTTCAAGAAAATAATAGAGCATTACTTTACATTTCTGCCTTTCCAATGATAGCTTCCAAATTTTCCTAGCCAGCCGCTAATTACAATATAAGCAATATGTATAGGTTGTAAAAAAGGAAACCACCACACAAATGGTTGATTAAAAAATTTGGCTACAGGTAACGCAAATAACATTTCTACCAAGGTTTTTAGTGCAACAAACAATAACCAAAAGGTTATGAAATGAACATTAATTAATACACCTAATGGCATTACAAATAATGCTGCATTAAATAAATATACCAATACCAATACCACAAAAACAGTGTTGTCTTTAGATTTAAACTGATCGGCTTTACTAGCCCAACGAATACGCTGATTAAAAAATGAACTCCAATTGGGCATAGGATGTGTAGCAACAATAGCATCTTGAGCAAATAGAAACGATACATCGTTGGGATATTGCTTTCTAATTTTGTTCATCAGCATCATATCATCTCCACTAGCTTTTGAATCAATTCCTCTAAAGCCATTCACTTCAAAAAAAACATCTTTTTTATAAGCCAAATTGGCTCCATTACACATATTATGAAAGCCTGCATTTACAGATGCTGCTGTTACACCTTGCAAACTCATAAAATCTATAAACTGAAAGGTTTGTAATACCGATTTGTCATTTGTAAACACAACAGGTGCAGCTACAAAAACAGGTTTATAGGTTTGTATCCAAGCATCATAGTTTTTAAGCCAATTGGGTTTTGCAGTACAATCGGCGTCGGTAGTAATAATCCAATTTCCTGTTGCATAGCTAATGGCATTTTCAATGGCTTTCTTTTTGTACGAATTCAAGATTTCGCCATTTAATTCATCTACCAACTTAATCAGTTTTATGTTGTAATGTTTGGCTCTGAATTGTTCTACAATTTCACTGGTTGTATCGGTGCTATGATCATCAATTACAATAATTTCAATCAAATCATCTGGATAATTTTGTTCTACAATGGATTGTAAACAATTGCCAATATGCAAAGCCTCATTTCGTGCAGGTATAATAATACTGAAAGTGGTTTGGGGTACAATAGTATTGGGTATTGCAAAAGGAGTTAATTGCAAAAACCATTTTCTATACAGCAGTAATACAACAGCATATCCTACAAATAAAACAGATAATGCTGCTACAAAAATTGTTAACCACATTGCTACAAAGAAACAATTTAACAGCATATGTAAAAAAGTTATTTGCAATAAAACAGTGAGTGTATTTATAACTCTTTGTTTTTTGTTGCCTAGGCTTGTGTATGCATAAACCTTATTTTAAAAACAATTTGTTTTTGCCTACCTCTAACATTAGGTTTAATTTTACCCCATGAAGCAATGGGTTCAAAAGTATACAGGCATTTTACGCAATCTTAGAATTACTTATTGGTTGTACAATATTGCCAACTTAAATAAGCTTAAAAAAAATAAAGAACTGTATCAACAGTTTAAAGTTGAAAAGCCCATTTGGAAAAGCATTGCTCATGCCGATATTCAACAGCACTCTAATGATATTCCTTGGATGGATAACCCAACCATTACTAAAGAACAAATTCAAGCCCATCCAAACTTTCAATTGTTTGATGCACATACACAACAAGAATTAATCAATTGGCCAGAAAAAGGGTATTTAATTATTCCCGGAGTATTTACACAAAAAGCCGATGCTATAAATGCTGAAATAGAAAAGCTTAGGGCTGAACATAAAGTTGATTTTAATTTTACTGGACGAAAAATTATGGATGCTTGGAATTATAGTTCATTAATAAATGAGACGTTTAGAGAAGAAAGGATTTTAAATATTCTACAATTTATATTTCAAAAAAAGCCAATCCCTTTTCAAACCATCAATTTTCAATTTGGTAGTGAACAAAAACCTCATAGCGATTTTATTCACATGACTACAGAACCAATGGGTTATTTAAGTGCCCAATGGATTGCATTAGAAGATATACAACCTAATAGTGGAGAGTTGGTGTATTATCCAGGTAGCCACAAACTCAATTATGTGTTTAGTGAAGATTATGCAACTGGCAATAACGCCCTTTTAATTGGTGAACACAATTACGATAGATACGAAGACAAAATTGAATCTATTATTCAACAACACAACTTGCAGCCTCATTATTTTCATGCAAAAAAAGGTGATGTATTGATTTGGCATGCCAACTTATTACATGGTGGCAGTAAAATAAATAATCCCTCTCTTACTAGAAAAAGTATGGTAGCACATTATTATGCCGATGGGGTTTTATGTTATCACGAAATTTCTCAGCGGCCTGCAGTAATTAAAACTAATTAATACTTCAACATCTTTTCAATACACTCACTCAATCGGCTTTTGGCTAAATAGTTTTTTTCAAGTTCTAGATTAAAAGGTATGGGTGTATCTAAACTTGCACAACGCATTACTGGTGCATCTAATAATTCAAAACAATGTTCACTTATCCAGGCACTCACTTCTCCTCCAAAACCACTGATTAAACTATCTTCATGTACTATTAAAACTTTACCAGTTTTAGCAACTGCAGCTTTTATAGCAGTATAATCTAATGGTTGTAAACTTCTTAAATCTAATAATTCCACACTTACGTCAGGATGTTGTTGTATATATTCTAGACACCAATGCACACCAGCACCATACGTAATAATGGTTAAATCATTTCCTTGTTGTACAGTACGGGCTTTACCAATTTCAATTTCATAAGCAGCTTCTGGCACTTGTCCTTGCACACTACGGTATAAACCTTTATGTTCAAAAAATAAAACAGGATTTGGGTCGTTAATGGCTGCCATTAATAAGCCTTTGGCATCGTAAGGTGTGCTTGGATATACAACTTTTAATCCTGCCACTTTGGTAAACCAGGCTTCGTTGGTTTGGCTATGAAAAGGACCAGCACCAACGCCACCACCACATGGCATACGAACTACCACATCGGCATTTTGCCCCCAGCGATAATGTATTTTAGCTAAATTATTTACAATTTGGTTGAAGCCCACAGTAGCAAAATCGCTGAATTGCATTTCCATCATACTCTTAAAACCAGCTAAACTCAACCCCAAAGCAGTACCCACGATTGCACTTTCACATAAGGGAGTATTACGAACCCTTGCTTTTCCAAATGCTTCAACAAAGCCTTCAGTAATTTTAAATGCTCCGCCATATTCAGCAATATCTTGCCCCATTAAAACCAAGTTTTCATGTTGCTGCATGGATTGATACAACCCTTGTTGAATAGCATCGACAAAACGAATTTCTTTAGTTGGTCCTTGATCAACAACCCATAATCCATTTTCATCTAATTTTTTCTTTTCTACTTCCGACTCCCGACTTCCGACTTGCGTCTTCCTTGCAAACACATCATTCAACTCTTCCTCACTATTCGGCACAATAGCAGCTGCTTCATACGCTTCTTGTAAATCGGCCTCTATGTATTGTTTTATTTCACTTTTAATTACTTCAATGGTTTGTTGAGTAAGTACGTTTTCGCCTAATAAGTAATTTTCAAAGTTTTGAACTGGATCTTTTTTACTCCATTCTTCAAATAAGTGCGGTGGAACATATTTAGTGCCACTTGCTTCTTCATGACCCCTCATTCTAAATGTCATGCACTCAATTAAATAAGGCTTTTGTTCTTTAATACAATATTCTCTAACACCTTTTATGGTATCGTACACTGTTAAAATATTATTACCATCAATTTGAATGCCTTCCATGCCATAACCTTTGGCTTTGCTCACCAAACTTTCGCATCGGTATTGTTCATTAACTGGAGTACTTAATCCATAGCCATTATTTTCTATAATAAAAATGACTGGTAAATTCCAAACGGCTGCAACGTTTAATGCTTCATGAAAATCGCCTTCACTTGTACCACCATCACCTGTAAATGCAACAGCGACTTTATTTTCGGCTCTTAACTTGTGAGCCAAAGCCACACCATCGGCAATAGCTAATTGTGGTCCAAGGTGAGAAATCATGCCACAGATATGGTGTTCTTTTGCTCCAAAATGAAAACTTCTTTCACGACCTTTACTGTAACCTTCTTTATTGCCTTGCCATTGCATAAATAATTTGCTCAATGGCATTTGTCGGGTAGTAAATACACCTAAGTTTCTATGTAAAGGCATAATCCATTCGTCTTTTTCTAATGCTAAGGTTGTACCTACACTAATGGCTTCTTGACCAATGCCACTAAACCATTTACTTATTTTACCCTGACGTAAGAGTACCAACATTTTTTCTTCAATCATTCTAGGAAGAATTAATGCTTTGTAAATAGAACGTAAATCTTGATTGGTTAAATTATTTCTGTAGAAGTACATGGCAATAAATTATGGTGGCTAAGGTAATTTTTGTTTGTTAACATTAGTTTGTTTTTTTCACCACTGAGCAACGGAGTTTTACTGAGTTTTTTTGTTGTGCTATATGAAACTCGTTAATTCGTAAATCCAATAATTCATCAATGTTCCAATCCAATATTTTAATCTAATTAGTAGACTTGCTTGCTTTATGTGAAACCCTCAAACTGTTGGTAAAACATACTTCTGCTTTAGTTTTTCAACATACAACCCCTCAAAAAATATTTTATGTAGGTTTGTTACAAACCAAACTACATGAGTTTAGCAACTATTATAGATTTTTTAGAGCCCATTAATATTTATGAACTTTCTAATGATGAAGGGTATAAAGACACTCAACTTGGCAGACATATAGAATTTTTTGAAGAAGAACTACCACTTATTGATGATGCAGATTTAGTAATTATTGGTTGTGGCGAAACAAGAGGCATGGGTGCTAATTACAATCATACCCTTTCACCCAATGCCATTCGTGCCGAGTATTACAGCCTTTACCACTGGCACAAAGAAGTGAATGTGGTAGATTTTGGTAATGTAAAAGTAGGAGCAACTTTACAAGATACTTATGCTGCATTAAAAGCAGTAGTAAGTGAATTAATTGAACGCAAAAAAAAGGTAGTGATTCTTGGTGGTAGCCACGATTTAACTTTAGCTCAATATGGTGCGTATGGTAATTTGGGAAAAATTATAGAAGCTGCAGTTGTAGATGCAAGAATTGATTTAAATATTGATAGTGTATTACCTGCCGACAATTTTTTAATGGAATTATTGTGTGGCAGTCCCAACTATGTAAAACACTACAGCCATATAGGTTTTCAAAGTTATATGGTGCATCCACACATGTTAGAAACCATTGATAAACTGCATTTTGATTGTTTTAGAGTAGGCAAAATAAAAGAGAATATTGAAGAAATGGAACCTGTGTTACGCAATGCCAACATGTTAAGTTTTGATATTGCTGCTATACAAAATGCACATGCACCAGCAAACAGATTAACGCCAAATGGATTTACAGGCGAAGAGGCTTGCACACTAATGCAATATGCAGGTTTAAGCAACAACATTAGCAGCATTGGTATTTATGGTTATTTACCTAAGGATGACGTACATCAACTTACAGCTAAACAAGCTAGCCATATGATGTGGTATATTATGGATGGAATTTTTAAAGGAAAGCAAGAAGCGGAAATTGATAACACCAATGAGTTTAACGAATTTCACTTAGCGTTTGCCGATGTACAAACTACTTTTTTACAAAGTAAAAGAACAGGTCGTTGGTGGATGCAATTACCAGATACTAAATACATAGCTTGCAGCCAAAGCGATTATATTATTGCAGCAAGTAACGATATACCAGAACGATGGATGAGGGCTGTAGAAAGGAGTTAGAAACACGAATGCCAAAAGTGAAATAATAATTATGTAACTAGCAGAGGAATAGCATTTGAGGGTTCTCGAAAGTTTATCCTGAGCGAAGTTGAAGGACGTTCTTCAACAGTTTTATCTTTAATGAACAAACAGTATAACATGCATCAATCTTTTCTACATAAAAGCAACTATTCAATAATTGGTTTATTGTTCATACTAATATTTACTTCTTGTAAAGTAACCAAACAAACCCAAATTCAGCAATCACCAAAACCTGCTTTACTCAACAACGAAATTTTTACACCAGCTCATGTAGGCATTGCAGTGTATGATCCTGCTACCAATACTTATTTGTATCAATATCAGGCACAAAAGTATTTTATACCAGCTAGCAATACCAAAATATTTACTTGTTATGCTGGCATGAAATATTTGGGTGATAGCTTAATTGGTTTATTGTACACCGAAGATGATGGAGAATATACTGTACAATTTACTGGTGATCCAACATTGTTGCATCCAGATTATAAACAACATCCTGTTGCTAATTTTTTACAAAAAAATAAAAACATCACTGTAGTAAAATCCAACTGGAAAGATACTCGTTGGGGCAATGGATGGGCTTGGAACGATTTTGATGCAGGTTACATGGCCGAACGTTCTGCTGCTCCTGTTTATGGCAATGTGGTTAACTTTTTAAAGAAGGGAAATCAGTTACAAATTGTACCCAAATTTTTTAAAGATTCACTTACATTGTATGGAAACTTACAATCAGGCAATTTTTCAATCGACAGAAATTTTACTGATAATTCGTTTCAATTAAATAATAGTAACCGAAAATTTAGCGATACAGAAATTCCTTTTATTACTTCAGAAGCTTTGTCTGTTGCACTTTTAGAAGACAGTTTAAAAACCACCATCAACTATTTAGATGTAGAAACGGTGAGCCAAGCCAATTGGAAAAAACAATTTTCTCAACCAACCGATTCTATGTTAAAACCGATGATGCATAGAAGCGATAATTTTTTTGCCGAACAAACATTGCTCATGGTAAGTCAAGCAAAATTGGGCGTAATGAAAGATGCTCAAATGATTGATAGTTTATTAAAAACCGATTTTGCCGATATGCCTCATAAACCACGTTGGGTAGATGGTAGCGGTTTAAGCAGATATAATTTAATGACTCCAATAGATTTTGTTTGGGTTTTGAATAAAATGAAAAAAGAAATTAAGTGGAATAGAATTACCACCATTTTCCCTACAGGCAATACAGGTACTTTAAGTGGATATTATAAAAACTATGCAGGTAAAATTTATGCCAAAACAGGCACATTAAGCAACCATGTAGCATTGAGTGGTTTTATTACTACCAATAGTGGAAAAGAACTTATTTTTTCTGTATTGGTGAATAGTCATCAAACAGCAGCTAGCAATATCAGAAGAGCTGTAGAGGCTTTTTTAATAGATATTATTGAAAAGAATTAGTTTGTAATCACCATAACTGAGCAAACGTATTGCTATGAGATCTTTTCTTTGTGTGAAATATTTAAACGTAGATCAACAGAGCAAGAGAGCTGCACTGATTTTTTACGTTGTGCAATTTTGAGCTGTCGATTCATAGTAGTTTTTCTTTTTTACTTTATTTTTCCAAGCAATTAAGCCTGCAATTGCCATTACTAATAATACTACATATTGTACACTGGTAAATACCAATGTTTTGGTAAAGTATAACGGGATAGATACAAGGTTGGTGGCAATCCACCAGTACCAACTTTCTACTTTTTTCTTTGCCATTAACCACATGCCTGTAAATGCTGTTGCAGTTGCAAATGCATCGGCAGCAGGAATAACACCTTCAAAAAAATAATTTTTTGCTATACTCAATGCAGTAAAATAAACAATGAATATAATTGTAAAAAACGCCAATTGCTGTATCCATTCTTTTTTATTGCTGAGGGTAATATGTAAAATAGTTTCATGTTTTATGGCATCTTTTCTGGTCCATAACCACCAACCATAAATGCTCATAATGGTGTAATAAAAATTTACACTTGCTTCACCCAATAAGTGATATTTATAACTAATGTAAATGAAAATGATAGTATTGATTAGCCCTACGGGATACACCAAAATATGTTCTTTTCTGCTAAACCATACACTAGCAATTCCTGCAAAAACTCCTACATATTCATACCAAGTAGTGTTTTGCATTCCAATTAAAAATTGTTGCCAAAGCGTAGCTAGTGTCATTTCTTTTTTTTCTCTTGTTGAATCATTTCGTTGTAGTCAATTCCATCAAACTGCATTATTTCAATTCCGGTATTTCTAATTTTTTCAATAGCAGGAATTAATAGTTTTCCCTTTTCAGTTAAACTATATTCTACTTTGGGAGGCACTTCGGCATACACCTTCTTTTCAATGATACCATCGGCTTCCAGTTCTTTCAAAGCTTTCGTCAACATTTTCTGACTGATATGTGGAATGTCTTTTTCTAATTCCGAATAGCGATAGGTTTTATTTTTTAATCGCCACAAAATGGGCGTTTTCCAAATACCACCAATCATTTGTAATACATAATCTACTGGATTATACACCACATGTTTATTCACAACTAAATCGGGCATGTCAAAAAAATTATACTCAAATATAAGCAGCTTACGAACCATATTGTTCGTTACCACCTCTTAAGTGCATTACATGGCTTTCAGCCTTAATCAATACAGTTTTGTGCATCAAAAATTATACAGTATGAAAAAATTATTTTTAGTACTTCTATTCAGTTATTCTGTTCAACTATTATTTGCACAACATAATGCAGGCAATAATGGTAAAATTTTAATGATAGCTTCTAATCCATCAGTAAGTAAACAAACAGGTTGGCCAATTGGTGTTTGGTTTGCCGAATTGGCACATCCTTATTGGGCATTTAGTGAGGCTGGTTATAGTGTAGATATTGCCAGCCCTGATGGTGGCGAAATTAAATTTGATGGTTTCAGCGACCCTGAAGATGCCAGTAAATATGCAGCTTTCGATTTTGTAAGTCTTGGTTTTAAAAAAGATGAAAGTAAAATGGCATTGATCAAGAATACGTTGAAGTTGTCAAACATAAATCCAGACGATTATAAAGCCATTTTTGTGTGTGGTGGACAAGGACCCATGTACACTTTTATTGATAATAAAGAGCTGCACAAGTTTTTCACCAATTTTTATTTAACAGGAAAACCAACAGCTGCTATCTGTCATGGTACCTGTATATTATTAAAAACCAAATTGCCCAATGGGAAGTTTTTGGTAGAAGGGAAAAAATGGACAGGTTTTGCCAGTAGCGAAGAACAATATGCCGATAATTATGTGGGTATGAAAATTCAGCCATTTAGAATTGAAGATGAAGCAAGAAAGTTGCCCAATAGCAAATTTGTTACTGGAGCTCCGTTCTCTGCTTTTGCAGTGAAAGATGGTAACTTAATTACTAGTCAACAACAAAACAGTGGTGCAGCTGCCGCTGAGTTGGTTATAAAAGCATTGGAGGCCGATAAAAAACGTTATCCAACTTACGTTTTAGTGCATGGTGCATGGGCCGATGAAAGTGCCTGGGGTTTTGTACGCAATCAATTAGCTATTAAAGGAAACGTAGTGGTGGTAAACCTTCCAGCTCATGGCATAGATTTAACTGCAGCCAATAAAGTGAGTTTAAACGATTATGTACAAACAGTTACTAAAGCCATCAATCAACAACAAGGTAAAGTTATTTTAGTGGCACATAGTATGGCAGGAATTGTAGCTAGTCAAGTTGCTGAAAATATTCCAACTAAAATTGATAAACTCATTTACGTAAGTGCTTATTTACCGAAGCATGGAGAAGATTTATTAAGCCTTTCTAAGCAAGATAAACAAAGCAAAGTAGGTAGTGCTTTAGAATTTACTTCAGATTATAGTGCAGCAACTATTAAAAAAGAAATGATAGCACCTGCTGTTTGTGCTGATTGTCCTGATTTTATGAAAGAAGTTTTGGTGAAATACCACAAAGCTGAACCTGCAAAACCATTGGGAGAAAAAGTAACCTTAACAGCTGCCAAATTTGGTAGTGTTCCTAAGTATTATATCTCTACAACATTAGATAATGCAGTAGGTTACGATTTGCAGCAACAAATGATTAAAGCCAATGGTAGTATTAAAAAAGTAATTGAAATGAAAACTTCTCATTTGCCATTTGTAGTGCAACCACAAGAGTTTGTAAGCATTATTACTTCGTTGAAATAATATGAGAAAAGCATTTTTATCAGGATGGATATTTTCATTGATTCTAGTGCAGCAGCTGGCTGCACAAATCAATGAAAGCGATACTGTAAAATTTCAGCAAAGGCTTGCTGTAACAGGATTGTATCAAACAGGTAATGTAGAATTATTAACTGTAAGAACAAAGCTGGATGCCAGTTTTTCGCCCTCAAAAAAATGGGTTATCAAAACACAAAACAATAGTTTGTATCAGGCATTTGGAACGGTGAAAGCCGATAATGATGTATACAGCAGGAATTACTTATATTATCAACCAACAAGAAAATTTTATCCTTTTGTAATAGCGTATCTCTCTTCTAATTATAGAAGAAAGGTTGACGTACGTTCGTTTGCAGGTGTTGGATTAACTTATCAATTAAAGCATAGAACCAACACCTTAATCAAGGTTTCTGTAAATACAGTGTATGAATCAACCAAATTCAGTGGCACAATATTTAATCAAACAAAATATAATGGTAGTAATATCATTCAACTTTGGAGAGCTACTTTATACAGTGGTGGTTGGCAGTATGTTGCACAACGAAAAGTAAAGTTGTATTATGATGTATTTTATCAACCAGCGTTTAATAATCTTTCCAACTATCGTGTACAATTAGAAGCTGGTGCTGAAGTGCAGGTGTGGAAAGGTTTTGCATTAAATGCTTTATATACGCTAACACATGAAAATGTTGTATTGCAAAATATTAAATTACAAGATAGAATATTAACTTTCGGCTTAGTCTATCAATTCAAAATAAAATAGTTATGAATATTGCAATTATTGGAAGTGGAAATGTGGGAGGTGCATTGGCACAAAGAGTTTTGCAAACACAACATACTTTAGCTGTTGGTGTAAAATTTCCTCTGAGTGAAAAGTCAACTGTATTGGCTGCTAACATTGGCAGTGAATATCTGTGTTCGGTAGAAGATGCTTGTAAAAAGGCAGCAATAATTATCATAACTACTCCACCAAACGCAGTATTAGCATTATTGCCACAAATGGGAAATATAGATGGAAAAATCATTGTAGACGCTACCAACTCAGTAAGAGTTAAACCTGAAGGTTTTGAAACGGCTTATCATGCAATAAAATCTGTTTTGCAAACGCAATTAGTAGTTAAATGCTTTAATACCACTGGATTTGAAAATATGGAAGAACCAATTTATAAAGATGGTGGTATAGATTTATTTTGTGCAGGAAATGATATACCATCAAAACAAACCATTATAGCGTTAACCAAAGAAATGGGCTTTGGCAATTGTTACGATTTTGGCGGAGATGATAAAGTAGTTTTATTAGAACAATTTGCTTTAAGCTGGATTAATTTGGCCATTATGCAAGGCATGGGGCGAAATATTGCTTTTAAATTAATCTCACGTTAATAATAGTAGTTGTATTTTCGATTAAATAAAATTTTAAATTATGATACGTACAGCAACTGCCGTTTGGAACGGTTCTGGTAAAGAAGGTAAAGGGCATTTAACTACACAAAGTACTGTGTTGAACCAAACTCAATATTCTTTTAATACCAGATTTGAAGATGGAGTGGGCACCAATCCAGAAGAGTTGGTAGCAGCCGCACATGCAGGTTGTTTTACCATGAAATTAAGTTTTGTGTTAGGAGCAGCTGGTTTTACACCAACCACTTTAGATACTAAATGTGAGTTAGAATTTAAAGATGGTGCTATCACAAAATCTCATCTTATTGTAAAAGCAACTGTTCCAGGTATTGATGATGCAAAGTTTCAGGAATGTGTTAAAGATGCAGAAGCAAATTGCCCAATCAGCAAATTATTGAATACTGCTATCAGCTCAGAAGCTACATTGGCCTAAATAATTATTGCACGAATTACTTGAATACAATCATTCACGTAATTCGTGCAATTTGATTTATTCTTTCTCTTTCTTGCGAAAAATGCCTCTCAGAGCAAATACAATAATTATTGCAACTGGTAACCAAGCCATAATATAAAACCCTGAATCGCTACTTATTTTATTGACTGTAGAATCGGTTAATAAAAACATGAAACTTAATTTAATGTGTTAGTGCATATACTGCAAAACTAGCCAACCAATATTCGCCAGCATAACTACCTGTTGCAATATTGGGCAAACTTACTTGTAAATGTTTGGTTGCCGATTGTAATAATAACTTCTTCCGTTTTTTTCAGTTGACGTAAGTTGGCTTGCAATTCTTAAAAAGATTAAATCGTACCATTAAAAGCCCAATTTACCACTTACTCTTTTTAGTTCTATCTCTGCAATTTTTGCATTGTATAATAAATTGGTAAGACGATATCCAGCATCTTCAAAACTTCTTTGAGCATCAGTTAATTCTAAAATTGTTGCTTGTGCCAATTGATAACGTTGCAAAACTAAACTTACCAATTGAGCCGAAATTTTATAGGTATTTTCTTGTGTTACCGACTGCTCTAAATTGGAAATATAACTTTGGTAAGTACGTACTGTAGTTGCTTGAAAATCTAATAGTGTATTTTGCTTTTGGAGTTTTGCATTTTGTGTGTTGATGTTTGCGGTTTTCTCTTGTCGTTTAATTGAACCACCATTGTATAATGGAATGGATAGTCCAATATTTACAAAAGGACCAAATGTTTGGTTAAGTAATAATTGACCACCATTGGCTTGGTTTCTACCATAATTTAAACCAGTATTGGTACGTAAAGAAGGGGCTCTTAATGCTGCAGTTTCTTTTTCTACCAATTCACTAATTTTTATTTGTTGGCTTAAAGAAATAATTTGAGGATTCTGCTCAATACCAGCTAAAACATCTACTAGCTTTATGTCTTTAGAGGTTACAATGGTATCGTTGATATTAATTAACGAATCTGGTTTTAAGTTAAGCAAGCTCAGTAAATCTGTTTTAGTTTGAGACACAATTAATTGTTGTGCTTGTAAATCTTGCAAACGAGTATTTAAAGCAATTTGTGTTTGAAATAAATCGGCATTATTGGCTAAACCAAGATTTTGTCTTACTTCTACCAACTTCAATTGTTGCTTTGTTAGTTCAATACTTTGTTGTAAGGTTTTTATATAGCCCTGTTGCCTAACAACATCGTAATATTTTACCATTACAGCAGCAATGGTATTTTGTATTTGTGCATTTAATAATTGTTCACTTTGTTCTTGTAATTGCTCTAATCTTTTTTTAGTAGTTACTACTCTGTATCCATTGTACAATAACATACTACCAGTAACATTGGCATTTAAGTTATTACTAGTTGCTCCGTTTCTGGATAATTCTAAACCAGTATTTAATTTTTGATTGATGTTTACTAAACTTTCTTGATCGCTGGCATTGAATGTAACTGTAGGTAAACCTCCTGCAACACCAATGTGATTGTTGATGGTATTTATATCAACATTGTTTTTTGCAATTTGAATATCTAAACTATTTTTTAAAGCAATGTTTACAGCTTCTTGTAAGCTGAGTGTTTGAGCAAATGTTTTGCTACTGAAAAGTATAAATAGAAATACTACTTTTTTCATGTTCTTTTATTTACCACAGAGCAAAGGAGCAACAGAGTTTTCACTGAGTTTATTGATGAAATCTCAAAACGCCTTTTTGCCCGAAATTTTTTAATTCAAAAACTATTTTTTACCACTGAGCCACAGAGTGATGGAGTTACACAGAGATATCTTTTAAGTTATTCATGTTTATTCTTTTTCACTAAAACTAAATGGTGATTATTTTTTACCATTGAGTTATCGAGTTACACACTTTTGTATGTTCTCTGTGCAATCTCTGTTTCTCTTAGCCTCTGTGGTTCAGCTTTATTAAATTCATTAGTTTATTCTTACTCGGTTATATTGGTTTTTTTTGCTTCATGTTTTCCACTTATATAAGTGTACACAGCAGGTATAACAAACAAAGTAAGAATAAGTGAAAATAAAATTCCTCCAACAATAACAATACCCAACGGAATACGGCTTGTGCTTGCTGCACCAAAGCTTAATGCAATAGGCAATGCACCCAATGCTGTTGCAAGACTTGTCATTAAAATAGGACGCAACCTTTGTTGTGCAGCTTCAAGTACAGCTTGTTTTTTAGGCAAGCCGAATTCTCTTTTTTGATTGGCAAACTCTACAATTAAAATACCGTTTTTGGTTACCAAGCCAATGAGCATAATCATACCAATTTGAGAAAAGATATTAATGGTTTGATCAAATAAATACAAGCTTAACAATGCCCCTGCAAAGGCCAATGGTACTGTAAACAAAATGGTAAGGGGATCTCTAAAACTTTCGAACTGTGCAGCCAATACTAAATAAATTAATAATAAAGCTAACCCAACAGCAAAGGTTATATTGCTACTACTTTCAGCAAAATCTCTCGATGGACCACTTAATGCTGTTTGAAAACTTTCGTCTAACAATTTATCACCTATTTTTTGCATGGCTTTTACACCATCGCCAATGGTTTTACCTTCAGCCAATGACGCTGAAATAGTTGCTGCCTTAAAACGATTGTAATGATAGAGTGTTGGTGGATTTGAATTTTCTACCATTGTAGTAACAGCAGTTAAGGGAATATTTTCTCCACGACTATTACGAACATATAAGTTGGAAATATCTTTAGGTGCTTGTCTATCTTTATATTCAACTTGTGCAATTACTTGATATTGTTTGCCATTATTAATATAGTAAGCCAACCTTCTTCCACTAAATGCACTTTGAATAACATCGGCAACATCGGTAATGCTTAAACCCAAATCTTTGGCTTTAATTCTATCGATGGTAATTTGTAATTCTGGTTTATTAAACTTGAGGTTTACATCCACATTTTGAAAGGTAGAATCTTTTCTAGCTTCATCTAAAAATTTTGGAATAACCGTTTTTAGTTTTTCAAAATCTAAGTTTTGTAAAATAAATTGTACTGGTAAAGAGCCTCTACTACCTAAACCTACAGATATGGTTTGTTCTTCTACCGGAAAAACACGTATTTCATTAAAGCGACTTAGTTTTTTGCCTAATTCTCTGGCAATTTCACTTTGCGTTTTTGTTCTTTCGTTGGGTTCAACCAATTTTATACGAGCAATGCCTGAGTTAATATTGGTGCCACCAAAACCTGGTACAGCAGCAAATACAAAGTCTTTTTCTGGAACACTATCGCTTAAAAAGTTGCTAAGTTTTTCACCTGCATCTACCATGTATTGATAGCTAGAACCTTCGGGTCCCGACATTTGAAAACGTACACTACTTTTATCTTCTAAGGGGGCCAATTCTGATTGTAAATTATTGAATAGTACAACCATCAATACAATACAGCCTACTAATATAACTCCAGCAACCCAACGTACTTTTAAAAACCCCTCCAACATTTTTCTATAGCCATGTTCCATGCCTTTAAAAAAAGGTTCAGTCATATCGTAAAACTTACCATGACCTGCTTTTTTTCTATTCAATACCACATTTAAAACTGGTGTTATGGTTAACGATACAAAGGCACTAATTAAAACTGCAGCAGCTACTACAATTCCAAATTCTCTAAATAAACTACCTACAAATCCTTGTAAAAATATTAATGGTAAAAACACTACTGCTAGCGTAATTGAAGTAGAAATTACCGCAAAGAAAATTTCTTTACTGCCTTCTAATGCTGCTTTGCGTATAGGTAAGCCTTGTTCTAGTTTTCTAAAAATATTTTCTGTAACCACAATTCCGTCGTCTACTACTAAACCTGTTGCTAATACAATACCTAATAAGGTTAATACATTAACACTAAACCCAGCAATGTACATAATGAAAAAAGTAGCAACCAATGAAATTGGAATATCAATTAACGGACGAATAGCAATTAATATATTTCTAAAAAATGCAAAAATTACCAGCACCACTAAGCTGAAAGAAATAAGTAAAGTTTCTTCTACTTCTTCAATACTTCTTCTAACGTTTTTGGTACTATCTATTAATGGCGTTAAAATAAAATCGCCTTTTTGCGATTTTTTAATGTCTTCAATTCTTTTATAAAATTCATCTGCAATTTTTACATAGTTGGCACCAGGTTGTGGTATAATAGCTAAACCAACAGCAGGTACACCATTTAAACGCCAACTGTATTCATCACTTTCTGGACCCACTTCTACTTTAGCTACATCGCTTAAACGTACAATGCCTGTTGCATCTTGCTTTAAAATTAAATCTTGAAATTCTTTTTCAGTAGTTAATCGGCCCAAAGCTCTAATGGTTACTTCTGTATTGTTGCCATAAATTTTACCCGATGGTATTTCAACATTTTCTCTATTAAGAGCAGTTCTAATATCGGCAAAAGTTATTCCATAAGCATTCATTTTATCAGCATCGTTCCAAATACGCATGCTGGGTTTTTTCTGTCCAAAAATATTTACATTACTTACCTCGGGTATGGTTTGTAATTTTTCTACCAATACATTTTCGGCATAATCGCTCAACTCTAACAAACCTTTGGTGCTACTTTGAATTGCCATTAAAATAATAAAATCGCTATTGGCATCGCTTTTACTTACAACTGGTGGTGCATCTACATCTTGAGGTAAATTTCTAACAGCTTGCCCTACTTTATCTCTTACATCGTTAGCAGCAGCTTCTAAATTTTCTCCCACATTAAATTCAACTGTAACACTACTTCTACCTACTTGACTTTGAGAAGTGATGGCTCTAATACCAGGAATTCCATTCACTGCTTTTTCAATGGGCTCGGTAATTTGTGTTTCAATAATATCACTATTGGCACCTGCATAAGAAGTACTCACATTAATAATAGGAGGATCAATAGCTGGATATTCTCTAACTGCTAAAAATGTGTATCCCACTGCACCAAAAAGAACAATTAAAATGTTCATTACAGTAGCTAATACTGGGCGTTTTAACGATAACTCTGAAATATTCATTACAATGAAATGAGTTTAGCGAATGTGGATTTTTTATTGATTTTCTTTTGTTACTTCTTCTAACTGTTTTACGCTTCTAACTTTAACTGCACTATTGGGGCGAACAAATAAAACACCAGTAACAATAACTGAATCGCCAATGTTTAATCCTTTGGTTACTTCAATACCACCTGCAGTTCGTAAACCAGTTTCAACAGGTACAAATTTGCCTTTACCATTTTTTACTACTATTACTTTTTTAGATGTAGCGTCTGGTATAATTGAGTTGGTGGGCACAACAATATTTTTTATTGTTCCACTTGTGCCAATCATCACTTTTACAAAAGTACCAGGGTTGATTACACCACTTTCTAAAGTGGCTCTTACTTTTAAATTTCTGGTAGAGGCATTAATTTCTGGCTCTGTTGCAATTACTGTTGCTCTACGCATTTCACTATTATTGGCACTTACTTGTACTGATAAACCTTTTTTAATAATGCTGGCATACATTTCTGGAACAGTAAAATCTATTTTTACTTTATTAATTTGTTGTAAAGTAGCAATAGGTGTTTGAGGGGTAACATAAGCACCTGGGCTTGTTTGTCTTAATCCTAATACACCACTAAAAGGAGCTTTAATAATAGTTTTATCTATTTGTGCTTTTAGTAATTCAATATCGGCTTTAATATTATTAACTGTATTTAGTGCAGCGTCATAATCGGCTTGATTAATGCCATTTGCATTCAATAGTTTTTTAAAACGTTCTTCGGTTTTAGTAGCTAACTCTAATTGTACTTTACTTTTATTGAGTTGAGCTTGCAATTCGGCATCATTAATTTTTGCTAAAATGGTACCTGCAGTAATGTTGGCACCATCTGGTACATTTAAGTAGGTTAATCGTCCGCTTATTTCGGGTAAAATTTGTACCATTTCATTGGCAATCGCAGTACCGCTTACTTCAATGCTATTGCTAACACCCTGAGTAGAAGCCAAAATAACATCTACAGCAGTAGGTAAGTTGGCTGGTTTTTGTTGGCTGATATCTTCTTTTTTTTCTTTGCAAGAAAATAAAAATAGTAGGGCAAAGGCTGTTAAAATTTTTGTATACATTGATGCTAATCTAAGCAATGAATAAATAATTTGAATGTGCTAAGATAAACGAAAACCCTAGCCTTTTGTTCAATGCTAAGGATGAATGGATAAAGTAATCGTTAAACCAACTCAATTCTTATACTTCTTTTCTTTTGGGGCTTTAAGCTATTGTTCTTTTATTCAACCATTAGTTCCTGCTGTTCACTGCTACTCCATGCAAAGCATGAGGTATTCGTTTCCATCAGGCAGCCATTCAGCTTTTGTACTATTATTTATCCATCAATACAGTATAATTACTATAAATGTGTTGGTACTAATACGTATTTTAAAAAAAGTTTAAAAATTTTCGTCTTCATTTATAATACATTACAACGAACGTCGTTATATATCTACGGCAGTCAATTTTTAAACATTGATTAGCTGTTTTTAAAACCACATATCCAATATCAGATTCTATGAATGCCAAATTCAAAACGCAAATGATGCGTTGGGCAATTTGCAGTACAATTGTATTGCTTGCTCAAACTACACAAGCACAAATTTATTCTACCAAATTTATTAGAAGTGAACGCCAATGGGAGTTTGATCTCAATGTTGGTCCTACTGTTTTCTTAGGCGATGTTGGTGGAGGAAAAGGGGCTGGAACTTTATTTGTCAAAGATGTAAACACCTCCACCGCTAATATTTTCTATGGTTTAAATGTTTCTTATTACCCCAAATCTTGGTTAGGGTTCAGAGGTAGTTTTAACAGAGGTAGAGTAGCTGGTTTTGACAGTGTAATTGCTCAAAGGGGCTCAGTTGAAATTAATCGAAAAAATAGAAACCTTGGTTTTAGAAGCGATATTACAGAAGTAAATATTGCAGCCGAAGTGTATCCTTTTAGTTATTTTGTAGAAGAAGAAAGCTTTTTCAATAATAAATTACGTCCGTATTTTACCATTGGTATTGGTGCTTTCCATTTTAACCCACAAGGTATTTATGAGGAAGCCAATGGCAAAAAAACTTGGGTAGATTTAAAGCCTTTACGTTTAGAAGGACAAGGCATGAGTGAGTATCCTGAAAGAAAAGAATATTCTAATGTTGCCTTTCAAATGCCATTTGGTTTTGGTATTAAATACTTTATAAATGATCAATGGTATGTTGGTGGAGAGTTGATGCAACGTTACACTTTTACCGATTATGTAGATGATGTAAGCACCACTTACATTGATCCTACACTTTTTGCAAAATATTTACCCAAAGAGCAAGTACCTATTGCACAACAAATGATGTTTAAAAGAGCATTGGTAAACAACAGACCCGTAACCGATTTTGTTGGAAAAGAAAGAGGCGATGCTACCAATAAAGATTATTATATGTCTTTGTTTTTAAAAGTAGGCTTTAGGTTTGGTAGCAGAGATACCGATGTTTCTTGCCCTACTGGTGGAAGAAGAAGTAGAAGTTTTTATTAACTAAACATAGTTATAGCTGAATGATTAACGTATCAGCTATTAGGTTTAAACTTTGGATTTGGATATATAAAAGGGTTGCCGAAAGGCAACCCTTTTTAATTATTGAAATCTACTTAATTGTTCTACTGCTTTTTCTAAAGTAGTTTCTTGCTTGGCAAAACAAAAACGAATGACTTTATTATCATCTCCATTTTTATAAAAGGCTGATACTGGTATTGTAGCAACACCATAGTTTTTGGTAAGATGTGTAGCAAAATCTTTATCGTTCATTTCACTTAATCCAACATAACTGTAACATTCAAAATAGCTTCCATGGCTAGGTATGCAAGTAAAAGGAGTTGCTTGCATGAGGGTTCTAAAATAATCTCTCTTGGCTTGTATTTGGTTACCCAGTTCTAAATAAGCAGTTTCGTTTTGTAGATATTCTGCTAGTGCAACTTGTTTTGCACTATCGCAACTAAAACAATTAAACTGATGTACTTTTCTAAACTCTTGCATTAAAGTAGGTGAGCTAATACAATAGCCCAATTTCCAACCTGTACAATGATAGGTTTTACCAAACGAAAAACATACAAAACTTCTTTCCAATAAATCGGGGTATCGTAAAATGCTTTGGTGCAACAGATTGTCGAAGATTAAATGTTCATATACTTCATCGCTTAAAATAATGATGTTTGTATTGGCTACAATACTTCTTAATTCGGCTATATCATGTTCGTTTAAAACAGCACCTGTTGGGTTATGTGGGCTGTTGATCATAATCATTCTGGTGTGGCTATTTACTTTTTCTTTCACCGTTTGCCAAGGAATAGAGTAATTAGGAAATTCCAATGCAATGCGTATGGCTTTAGCTCCATTCACTTCTATATTTGGAATGTAACTATCGTAAGCAGGTTCAAAAACAATTACTTCATCATTTGGTTGTAATACAGTAGTTAATGCTGTATAAATGGCATAAGTGCCACCTGGTGTTACAGTTATTTGTGTATCTGGATGAATATTGCATTGATACAGCTTTGCACATTTATCTGCAATGCGTTCTCTTAATAAAGGTAATCCATTCATGTGTGTGTACTGATTGTGGCCTTGCGTCATGGCTTTGTTTACCAATTCAATCAGCTCACTACTCATACTAAAATCTGGAAAGCCCTGACCCAAATTCACTGCTTTATATTCGGCAGCTAAAGAACTCATTATTGTAAAAATGGTAGTACCAACATTGGGTAATTTAGATTGAATATGCATGCTATGAAGTTAAAGATTGAAGCTGTGTTTTTGATGGTTTATTACTTTAATTGCTTTAGTATTTTTTTACCAATTTTCATTCCAGCTTTTGTGGGCCTAATTGCAACGCCACTAAATGAAGCCACTAGATGACTTTCTTTCGAAGCAACTTGTACCATTTTTATATTGAGTGATTGCATAAAGCTGCTTTTGCCTTGCATTTCAATAATGCCATTGCCAACTAAAATATAATCTAGATGTAAAGAATCGGCTTGTTGTAAAGCTTTTTCTACACTTACTTTTTGATTATTGAACATGGTGGTAACATTCAATCTAGCTTTAATTAAATAAGGCGTTAAAGATTCACTAGCTGCTTGTCCGTTACAAAAACAAACAGAATCTATACCCTTTTTTATTTGTTTTTTACTAAGATTAACATCAAAAGCATATACACCTACTTTTTTATTTTTTAATGAACTATTTACTTGTGCATATTCTATGGTAGAGCAAGATGTGAAATAAGCAACTATTATTAATACATAAATTATTTGAAGTCTCATATTCTTAAAAGCTATTTCTTGCCAATATAATGCTGAAATTTTAAACTTAAGTAAAGTATAAATTATATATTGAGTAAAAAATCAATTAATTTACTTTGAATTTCTATTAATGAAAAAATTTACACGTATAGTAATTGGTGCTGCTATTATTGCTATTTCATTATTTATGATATTGTACCTATTTCATAGTAGAAGTTTAAAAGACATTGATTATGAATCTTTAACTTATTTTCTAATATTTTTTATTATTACTATTTGTATATTGCTAATAGTTTATATAGAAATTGGCAATGAGAATTTTCGAAATAAAATTTATTCTTTAAAGAAAAAGTTCAAGGTTCTTTCCATAGCTACTATTAGCTTGCTCACAATATTTCTAGTGTTTGTTCTATCAGGATTTGTGTTCTATATATTTTCAAGTTCAAATGTTAGCTATCAAATATACTTGATCGCACTTTTGGGAATTATTGATTTAGGTTGTTGTGTTCGACTTCTTTTCGTTTTAACTGAGACAAACTTTATCAATGCCTAATTACTGAAACATATTTTTTAATTCGTTCCATAAAAAAACACATAGCAAAAACTATGTGTTTATAAAAAGTAAAACTGCTAGAATTTAATCTTCAAATTTCTCTGGTCTCATTTGAGGAAACAACAATACATCTTGAATACTTGGCTGGTTGGTCATCATCATTACCAAACGATCTATACCAATACCAATACCACTAGTTGGTGGCATACCATATTCTAAGGCACGTAAGAAATCGTAATCAATAAACATGGCCTCATCGTCGCCACGTTCCATTAATTTAACCTGCTCTTCAAAACGTTCACGTTGATCAATAGGGTCGTTCAACTCGCTGTACGCATTGGCAATTTCTTTTCCATTTACCATTAATTCAAAACGCTCTACCAAGCCTGGCTTGCTGCGATGTTTTTTGGTTAAAGGACTCATTTCAACAGGGTAATCAATAATGAAAGTTGGTTGTGTGTAAGTATGTTCACTGGTTGCTCCAAAAATTTCATCAATCAATTTGCCTTTACCAATGGTAGGTGCAACATCAATTTTTAATTGTTTACACACCTCACGTAAACCAGCTTCATCTAAATTGCTAACATCGATGCCTGTGTTTTCCTTAATAGAATCATGAATGCTAATGCGTTTGAATGGGGCTTTAAAATTGATGATTTTATCGCCTAATTGTACATCGGTGGTGCCATGCAAGGCCAAAGCAATTTTCTCAATCAATTGCTCGGTAATATCCATCATCCAATAATAATCTTTGTATGCAGTGTACCATTCCAATACAGTAAACTCAGGGTTATGGGTTCTGTCCATTCCTTCATTTCTAAAGTTTCTGCTAAACTCATATACCCAATCAAATCCACCAACAATCAATCTTTTTAAGTACAATTCATTGGCAATACGTAAATAAAAAGGAACATCCAATGCATTGTGGTGTGTGATAAAAGGACGAGCAGCTGCACCACCAGGAATGGCTTGTAATACAGGTGTATCAACCTCTATAGCACCTTGTTCGTTTAAAAATTCACGAATGGTGTTAATGAGTTTGGTACGTTTAACGAAAGTCTCCTTTACGTCAGGATTGATAATTAAATCAACATAACGTTGTCTATATCTAAACTCAGGATCTGTTACTTCATCAAATACATTACCTTCTTCATCACGTTTTACAACTGGTAAAGGTTTTAAACTTTTGGTTAATAAAGTAATGGTTTGTGTATGAATAGATGTTTCGCCAGTTTTAGTAATAAATACATATCCTGTTGCACCAATAATATCACCTAGGTCTAAATGCTTAATTACATTATCCCATAAACTTTTATCATCTGTTGGACAAAGCTCATCACGTTTTACATATAGTTGAATAATGCCTTTGCTGTCTTGAATTTTAATGAAGAATACCTTGCCTTTATCGTTAATGCTCATGATACGACCAGCCACACAAACATTTGTAAACTGTTCTTTAGTTTCTTCGGTAAAATGGGCTTTAATATCAGTTGAGAATGTGTTTACAGGATACAGTGGTGCAGGAAATGCATCAACACCTGCTTCCTGGATTTTAGTTAGTTTTTCTCTACGTACAATTTCTTGTTCACTTAAATGCTGACTCATAGTTTATTTTTAAAGAATTGCAAAAGTAAGGGCTGAAAAGTTTTGTTGATAGAAAACGCAAATAGTGGAGAAAGGTTTAATAGAGAAGAGGTAAGTTGCTAAGAGGTTGAAAGAGAAAATGAGGAAAAGAGAAGAAAAGATGTGCTAAAAGTTAAAAGGGCAGAAGAGGAAATAAGGAAGAGAATAGCAGGAACAAAATTTTTATTCTTTGCGTTCGTTGTATTCGTTGTTTCGTTGCGTGAAATACTGCTATGTGTGAACCCTATAATTTATCACAAAAACTTACCTTCGCCGCAAAATTTATTGTATGAGCAAACTCAGCCAACTTGCAGAAACTTTGATAGGCAGTGAAATTGTAAAACTGGGTAATGCCATTAACGATAGAATTAGAAATGGAGAAACCATTTACAACTTTACCATTGGCGATTTTAATTCTGCTATTTTTCCTATTCCAAAAGAGTTAGAAGATTTAATTGTTGAAGAATATAGAAAAGGAAGTACAAGTTATCCTCCTGCAGATGGTGTATTAGATTTACGTAATGCTGTTGCTTCTTTTTTAAAAGAGTGGGAAGGTTTAGATTATGCAGCCAATGAAATACAAATTGCATCGGGTGGTCGTCCTTTAATTTATACCTTATTTAAAGCTGTGGTTGATAAAGGCGATAAAGTAATTTATGGTGTACCAAGCTGGAACAATAATCACTACGTACACTTAACTGATGGTGAGCATTGTTTAATTGATTGCTTGCCAGAGAATAATTTTATGCCTTTACCTGAAGATGTTGCAAAACACATTAAAGGTGCAACATTGATTTGCTTGTGTTCTCCTCAAAACCCTACTGGTACTACCATGAGCAAAGAAAGCTTGGCAAAAATTTGCGATTTAATTATTGAAGAAAATAATAGTAGAGGAGCCAATGACAAGAAATTGTATTTAATGTACGATCAAATGTACTGGACATTAACCTATGGCTCAATTGAGCATTATAATCCTGTTTCATTAAACCCTGCAATGAAAGAATACACCATTTTTATAGATGGTATTTCAAAAGCATTTTGTGCAACAGGTGTACGTGTTGGTTGGAGCATGGGTCCAGCAAATGTGATTGCTAAAATGAAAGCTATTTTAAGCCATGTGGGTGCATGGGCACCAATGGCTGAACAAAGAGCTACTGCAAAATACTTAACCCAAACAGCAGCCATCAAAACGTTTTTAGATGCTTACAAATTAGAGTTAGAATATAGATTACACCATATTTACAACGGTTTTATTGCACTAAAAGAAAAAGGTTATTTGGTAGATGCTGTTACTCCACAAGCAGCTATTTACTTAACTATAAAAATAGATTTAATAGGCAAGCAAACCGCCGAAGGAACAATATTGAACAATCAAGCAGAAGTTACAGCTTATATTTTAGGAGAAGCTAAAATTGCAGTTGTTCCATTTTATTGTTTTGGTGCAAGTAACAATAGCCCTTGGTACAGATTAAGTGTAGGCACTTGTAAGAAAGAAGATATTCCAACTGTATTGAGTAATTTAGAAGCTGCATTGGTAAAGTTGAAATAACCCTTAAAACAACTATATGGCAAGCGTATCAACCTATTTAAATTTTCCAGGTAATACCGAGGAGGCTTTTGTTTTTTATAAATCTGTTTTTAAAACTGAGTTTATCAACAATATTCAAAGGTTTGGAGATCTTCCAACAGACCCCTCACACCCTCCAATGGAAGATCATGTAAAGCAAATGATTTTACATGTAGAGCTTCCTACTTTAGGTGGACATATTTTAATGGGTACCGATGCACCTAAAGAAATGGGGTTTAACCTTACACATGGCAATAATATGCACATTCAGCTTGCACCAAATACCAAAGAAGAAGCCACTCAAATTTTTAATGATCTTTCAGTAGGTGGTGTAATTACTATGCCCCTTCAAGATATGTTTTGGGGTGCTTATTTTGGAAGCTGCACCGATAAGTTTGGAATTAATTGGATGATTAACTTTTACAACAAATAAATGATGAAAAATAAAATTTTAAATATTGTTGCTGCATTATTTGGATTATTACTAATCAATGGTGGCTTGAATAAGTTTTTAAACTACATGCCTGTACCAGATAACTTACCTTCTGCTTTAATTAAAGACAGTGTTGCTTTGTTAGAAATTGAATGGCTAATGCCATTGATTGCAATTGCTGAATTATTAGGAGGCATACTAATTATTATACCAAGAACAAGGGCTCTTGGTGCATTGGTTGTTTTTCCAGTAATGGTGGGTGTTTTGCTCACTCATATTTTTGTTGCACCTGATGGACTTATCATTGCAGTTGTTATTTGGGCAATTTTATTATGGATTATTGTTGAAAATAAACAGAAGTACTTACAACTACTAAAAAGTAATGATAGGTGATACACTTATCTTTCCAATAAAAAAAGTTCAATAGATATTTAGCAGTTGAATGGAGCGTCGCCAATGTCGCTCCATTCTTGTTTTGTAGCTGATAACAAAATAGTTTGTATTATTTTTTACCTATCAACGCTGTTTATTACATTTACCGCATGCAAGAAAAAAAACTATTTTTATTAGATGCATTTGCATTAATTTTTAGAGCCTATTATGCGTTAATTCGGAACCCTAGAATTACTAGCACAGGCATGAACACCAATGCTCAATTTGGTTTTACCAATACATTGGTAGAATTGATTAATAAAGAAAAACCAACACATGTGGCGGTGTGTTTTGATGTGGCTGGAAAAACTGAACGACACACAGATTTTGCCGATTATAAAGCCAACCGACAAGAAACGCCAGAAGATTTATTGGCTGCTGTTCCGTACATCAAAAGAATTATTGAAGGCTTCAACATTCCAGTAATTGGTATTGAAGGTTATGAGGCAGATGATGTAATTGGCACATTGGCTTGGGAGGCTCATGATGCAGGTTATGAAGTGTTTATGGTAACGCCTGATAAAGATTATGGTCAGTTAGTACGTGATGGCATTAAGATTTATAAACCTGGTTATCAAGGTGGCGGTGTAGAGATTATGGGCCCCGAAGAAGTGTGCAAGAAATGGGATATTGAAAGAGTAGATCAGGTAATTGATATTTTAGGATTGATGGGTGATGCTGTAGATAATATTCCTGGCATTAAAGGCGTAGGCGAAAAAACAGCAGCAAAATTATTGAAGGAATATGGCACACTAGAAAATGTATTAGAAAACGCAGATAAAATTAAAGGAGCATTGGGTGAAAAAGTAAGGGCAGGAAAAGAAGATGCCATTATGAGTAAAAAATTGGCCACCATTATTACCAAAGTGCCTGTTGAGTTTCATGAAGAAAACTTTAGGGTGAAGGAATGGAACAAAGAAGCGTTGAAAGAAGTGTTTGCTGAGTTGGAATTTAAAACATTGGGCAAACGTTTATTGGGCGAAGATTTTAATGTGTTTACACAAGCACCTATTGGTGTGCAAACTGATTTGTTTGGAAATGTAGTAGCACAAAAGTCGGGAGATAAAAAAATAGAAAGTCAGAAGAAAGACAGCCTGAATATTTTACCAACTGCTGATGAAATTGATAAAGGCTATCAGGTTGATAAAAACATCAACAACGTTGAGCATAAATATGAGTTGTTGGATAGTGAAGAAAAAATTAGCCAATTCGTGAATTCAATAATTCATGAATCAGAAATTTGTTTTGATACAGAAACCACCGGCATTGATGCCAATGAAGCAGAATTGGTAGGCTTGAGTTTTTCTGTTAAACCACATGAAGCCTATTATATTCCTTGTCCTGCAAACAGAGAAGAAACGTTGAAACTTCTTGAATTGCTTAAACCTTTGTTTGAACTTTCAACCATTACTTGGATTGGTCAGAATATTAAATACGATATGCTCATGCTGAAATGGTATGGCATAGAATTGAAAGGAAACATTTATGATACCATGTTGGTACATTATGTAGTTGAGCCAGATGGCAAGCGTAGCATGGATTTGCTGAGTGCTCAATACTTGCAATATGAACCTGTACATATTGAAGAGTTGATTGGCAAAAAAGGAAAAGGACAAGGTACCATGAGGGATGTGGAGATTGAAAAGATTAAAGAATATGCTGCTGAAGACGCTGATATTACTTTGCAATTAAAACATGTACTAGATCCACAACTAAAAGAAAAAGAGGTGGAGAAAGTTTTTTACGAAGTAGAAAATCCTTTGGTGAAAGTGTTGACAGATATGGAATTTGAAGGAGTGAAAGTGGACGAAACATTCTTAAAAGATTACAGCAAAGTTTTAGAAATTGATGCCAAGCAAGCCGAAGAAAGTGTTTATAAGCAAGCTGGTGTTCGTTTCAATTTAGCATCACCCAAACAATTGGGCGAAGTGTTGTTTGAAAAATTACAGTTAGATCCTAGTGCTAAGAAAACAAAAACTGGTCAGTACCAAACTGGTGAAGATGTATTACAAAAGCTGGCAGTAAAAGGTCATACCATTGTAGAAGATATTTTGACTTTTAGAGAATTAACCAAACTGAAAAGTACTTATGTAGATGCATTGCCAGAAATGATAAACAGCAAAACTGGTCGTGTACACACTTCGTATGCACAAGCAGTTGCAGTTACAGGAAGGCTGAGTAGCAATAATCCCAACCTGCAAAATATTCCTATCAGAACTGATAGGGGTAAAGAAATCCGCAAAGCATTTATACCTAGAGCAAAAGGAAGATTGTTGGTAAGTGCCGATTATTCTCAAATAGAATTAAGAATTGTTGCTGCTATTAGTGGCGATCCAAACATGTGTGATGCTTTCCGTCTAGGTAAAGATATTCATACAGCTACAGCAGCAAAAGTGTATGGCATTGATGAAGCTGAGGTAACCAAAGAAATGCGTTACAAAGCCAAGAGTGTAAATTTTGGAATTATCTATGGACAAGGAGCATTTGGCTTAGCCGATAATTTGGGCATTAGCCGAACAGAAGCCAAAGAAATTATTGATAATTATAAACGTGAGTTTAGTGGCATTCAAAAGTATATGGATGACACCATCAACTTTGCCAGAGAAACAGGTTATGTAGAAACTTTGATGGGCAGAAAGCGTTGGTTGAGGGATATTAACAGCAGCAATTTTACTGTTCGTGGATTTGCTGAACGAAATGCTATTAACAGCCCAATTCAAGGTACAGCAGCTGATATGATTAAATTGGCGATGATAAAAATTCATGCTGCATTAAAGGCATCTACTTTACAAAGCAAAATGATTTTACAAGTACATGATGAATTGATTTTTGATGCTGTTGAAAGTGAAATTGACTTGTTAAAGCCTTTGATTTTGGATAATATGAAACAGGCATTGATATTACCCAACGAAGTACCTATTGAAGCTGAAGTTGGAGTTGGAGAAAACTGGTTGGAGGCACATTAAGTTTAACCACAGAGCAAAGAAGCAATGAAGAAAAGTAGTTACTTATAGTGTAAAGGAAGTAAGCTGAGAAAATAAACCACAGGGCAAAGAAGCAAAGAAGAATTTTACCTAGTGTGCTTCTTTGCTCTGTGTTTCAAAAAAACGTAAAAATGGATGTCAATAAATCACCAGTAAAATAATTGAAGCAGCCATTATTGTTCATAATGAATTAGGTCCTGGTTTATTGGAAAGTGTTTATGAAAAATGTTTAGCTGAGGTTTTATATGAAATGGGATTTATTGTAGAAACACAAAAGTCATTGCCTGTAGTTTTTAGAGGCAAAGAAATAGACATGAATTTCAAGATAGATTTATTAGTAAACGAGGAGGTAATTGTAGAATTAAAAGCTGCAGAATCTATTTTACCAATACACGAAGCTCAATTATTTACTTACTTAAAACTGTCAGGAAAAAATGTAGGCTTGCTGATTAACTTCAATGTTAAACTCTTAAAATCAGGAATAAAAAGAGTAGTTCTTGATTTTTCAAAACCATATTAAGCATTAATAACTGTGCAACAAAGCATAACGAGGAAATCCTTCTTTGCCCTGTGGTTCAAAAAATAAACATAACATGATTCTCACTGTAACCCTCAATCCATGTATAGACAAAAGCTCTACCATGGAAAACCTAAAACCCGAAAGTAAATTACGTTGTACAGAAGTGGTAAATGAGCCAGGTGGTGGCGGTATTAATGTAAGTAAAGCATTGAAAAAATTAGGAGCAGCATCTGTAGCCTTATTTCCTGCAGGTGGGCACAATGGAAATATGTTGTGTTCTCTATTAGATAAAGAAGGCATTCCCTTTCATGCAGTTGACTCTGTTGTAGAAACCAGAGAAAATTGGGTAATGTTAGAAAGCAGTACCAACAACCAATTTCGTTTTACTTTTCCTGGAAGAGCAGTAGTTGAAGAAACTATTATAACATTGGTAGATCATATTAGAACCTTTTCTCCAACCTATGTTGTGGCAAGTGGAAGTTTACCACCAGGATTACCAGATTATTTTTATGGATTGATTGTAAAAAATGCGGCTGCTGTTGGTGCAAAATGTATTGTAGATACCAGTGGACCAGCACTAGAAGCTTTAAAAGGCAAACATGCATTTTTAATAAAACCAAACATTGGTGAATTGTGCAAAATGCTGAATATAGAATGGTTAGATAAAAATGAAGTTCCTGACGCAGCCCAACAAGCAATTATTGATGGTTATGCCGAAATGATGGCTGTAAGTCTTGGTCCAGAGGGTGCTTGGCTAGTAACCAAAGATGAAAAGCATTTTGCAGCTGCCCCAAAAGTGGATAAGAAAAGTACAGTTGGTGCTGGCGATAGTATGGTTGCAGGAATTACCTATATGTTACAACAACAAAAATCATTGAAAGAAGTAATTGCATTTGGCGTTGCTTGTGGTAGTGCAGCAACCATGAATACAGGAACTCAATTGTTTAAAAAAGAAGATGTAGAAAAATTGTATGATACCATTCAAACTGTATAAAAAGGATTAGCAACTTTTTTGGTATACGTATAAATCAATCCAAATGCCCAACTATAACCCAGCAGTAGATACTTATATAGCAAAAGCACAAGCTTTTGCACAGCCCATTTTAGAGCATATTCGTTCATTGGTACATACATCATGTATTGATGTTGAAGAAAAGATAAAATGGGGCATGCCTTTTTTTGATTATAAAGGAAAAATGATGTGCCATATGTCTGCATTTAAACAACATTGTGCATTTGGCTTTTATAATGCAGCTTATATGGATGAGCCAATGTTGGTACGCAATGCAGAATCTGAATCGGCTATGGGCCATTTGGGTAAAATCACCTCTTTAAAAGATTTACCAAAAGATAAAGTGCTGATAGGGTTTATTAAAAAAGCCATGCAAATAACCGACGATAATGCAGTGATTAAAAAGAAATCGGCTACTAAAGCTGCTGCTTATATTGTTCCAGCATATATTACTGAAATTATTAAGAAAAATAAGAAAGCATTTGCTACTTGGCAAGCATTTGCACCTAGCCATAAAAAAGAATATGCCACATGGATTGATGAAGCTAAAACTACAGCCACCAAAGAAAAACGTATAGCCCAAGCTTTAGAATGGATGGAAGAAGGAAAAGATAGAAATTGGAAATACAGATAAATGGTATTGAATGTATAGAATTAGGTTTTCTATTATAAAAGTTATACTCTGCTCTAAATCATAATTACCAAGTTCTGGGTATATCTAGTTCCATTAAATGTTTTAATATCGTACTTCAACGAATAATATTTTTATGCCTATACATATTCGCCTTTTGTTATTATGTGCAATACTAATTTCAACACAACAAAAAAGCTTTGGTCAACAAACAAATATTGCTGATTCTTTAGCATGGAATAAAATTAATCAGCAAGCAATTTATTTTTATGAAAAAGAAGTGTACGACTCTTCTTTAGTTTATGCAAATAAGGGGCTAGAGTTTGCACAACTAAAATTTGGAACCGAACATGTAATTTATACTATCAGCTTAACCCGAGTTGCTGTAGTCTATGAAACTTTAAAACAATACGATAAAGCAGCAGTCGCTTATAAAAAAGTAATAGCAATTACTAAAAAAATATTTAGTGAAACACACATAAAGTACTTATCGGCTATTTATAATTTGGCGAATATGTACGAAGTAAATCAGCAATATGCTTTAGCTATTGAAAGCTTTTTACAATTAGCAGCAGGATTAAAAGAAGGTTATGGAGAAGATGATCCAGAATTTTATGGTACAATATTTACCCTTGCTACATTGTATGAAAAAATAAACGAACCAACTACAGCCGAAAAATTATATACCTATTCTTTACAACTTCAAAAAAAATCGCCTGAAACCAATATTAAAGACTATGTAGTTAACCTAAATAAAGTAGCCGATTTTCATGACCGTATTAATCAATACCATAAGGCAGAACCTTTGTATAAAGAAGTATTGGCATTACAGTTAAAAGAGCATGGAAACAACTCAATACCGTATGCTGATGCTGCAACTAATTTGGGTTATTTATACGTGTATATGAGAAAATTTACAGAAGCAGAACATTTTTATACACAAGCAAGAAACATTCAAAAAACAATATTGGGTGTAAAAGATGTAGATTATTTGGGAAGTACTTATAACCTAGGGTATATCTATGAAAGTATCCAACAATATAAAAAAGCCGAAATTTTTTATTTAGAAGCACTTGCTGGCAGAACAGAAAAATTGGGCAGCCAACATGCTTCAACAATTAGAGTCATGAATTCGCTAGCAGGGGTGTATGAAATGCTTTTTAAATACGAACAAGCCGAACAATATCATTTACAAGCATTGGCTGCTAGAAAAGCAACAACAGGTGAAAATAATTTTGATTATATTTTTATTCTAAACAATTTAGGTAGTTTATATAATAAAATGGCTCAATACAATAAAGCCGAAAAGCATTTCAAAGAAGCCTTAATTATTATTGAAAAAATTCAAGGAAAAGAAAGTGAAGCTTATGCTACTTTACTCAACAATTTAGGCAACAATCAACACGATATGGGTAATTATAAAGATGCCAAAAACAACTTTGAAATTGCCTTAGCAATACGAAAAAAGTTGGTAGGAGAAAAGCATATCGATTATGTATCGGTGCTAAATAATGTGGCTAATATAAATGAAAAAATAGGCAACTATTCGTTAGCGATTGAACTATATCAAAAAATAATAAATACTATTCAAGAATTAAAAGAAGAAGATCATCCTTTATATTTTTCTGCCAATAATAACTTGGCTGGTGTACATGAGTTAATGGGTAATTATAGCGAAGCCGAAAGTTTGTATTTGTTTTGTTTTAAGTATTCAAAAAACAAATCGGGTGAAAATCATCCCGATTATGGGTTAAGTGCAAATAGACTTGGTGGATTTTATCATACCATTGAAAAATTTACTTTAGCCGAAAAATATTATCACATTGCTTTAGCCAATAGAAAAAAAATATATGGCGAAAACCATCCCCACTATGCAATTACACTTAACAATTTTGGTGGTTTATATGAGAGCATGAACAATTATACACTTGCCGAAAAAATGTATCTCGAGGCAATTAACATTCGAAAAAATACTTTGGGCGAAAACCATCCCGAATTTGCTACAAGTGTAAACAATTTAGGATACTTATATGCAAGAATTGAAAATTATAGTATGGCAGAAATGCTGTTTAAAAAAGTAATTGAAGCTAGAAAAAATACAGTTGGAACTGAACATCCAGACTATGCATCGGCATTAAATAATTTAGCAAGTGTTTATCAAGACATGAATAAACTTGTAGAAGCTGAAAAATTATTTGTTGAAGCATTGACTATTCGTAAAAAAACATTGGGCGAAAATCATCCCGATTATGCTACGAGTGTAAACAATTTAGCAGCCATTTATCAAATACAAAAAAACTGGAACAAAGCCGAAGAAATGTTTAGTCAAGCTGCTATCATTCGTAAAAAAGTAATGGGCGAAAATCATACTACCTATTCAACTGCATTAAATAATCTTTCTATTTTATATTTCTTGTCTAATCAATTTCAAAAATGGGAAAACAGTATTCAAGAAACCATTCAAACACAAAATAAAAGTCAGCAATTACTTATTCAAGGCTTTAGCGAAACCGAGAAAGAAGTATTCTTAAAAAAGAATAGCTATATGCAACCCATTTTTAATTCTATGATGCATTATTACAAACCCACTAATAAAAATGTATTTTACGAATCTACAATTGCCAATCAAAGTTGGTTATTGCAAAGCAAGCAAATGCTGAACAATATTGCTGCAAGTTCAAAAGATACAAGCATACAAAACTTATTTAATCATTGGCAACAAATCAATACAGTATATGCAAAAGCGATTCAGTTAACAGATGAAAAAAGAAAAGTAGCTGGTATTAATTTAGACGAGTTAGAAAAAGAAAGTCAGCTCAAAGAAAAACAACTCATTGCAGCATTGCCACAATTAACTTCCCTAATTAACAATACAGAACTTAAGGTTACTGATATTGCTAAAAAATTAAACAATAACGAAGCCGTATTACATTGGATTTCTTTTAATTACAATAATCCACAACAAGTAACAGATAGTATTTATTATGCAGCGTATATTATTAAGCAAAACGATAAAACACCTATTTATGTATCGGTGTTTGAAGAAAAACAATTGCAACAATTACTAAAAAAATATCATGGTGCAACTGGTAGAAGTACCATTAAAAAAACCAATAATGCTGCTGCCAATGTAGATGCTCTGTTGTATGAACTTATTTGGAAACCTTTGTTACCACACTTACAAAATATTAATACGGTGTATTTAATTCCTACAGGATTATTGCATAA
Source organism: Rhizobium sp. Q54 (assembly GCA_943368735.1). Lineage (GTDB taxonomy): Bacteria > Bacteroidota > Bacteroidia > Chitinophagales > Chitinophagaceae > UBA1930. The sequence continues at coordinate 242,434 of CALRLQ020000004.1, forward strand.
GGTAAGTTTTGCTGCTTTAACTAATAACAATCAGCATTTAATTGATGCATATGATATACATCAATTACTTAGTATTAACGAGTTCATGTATTCAACAAAATCCACCAACAATAACAATAGCATTGTACTGTTTGGTGGTGCTAATTACGATTTAGCCAACAACAACAATCATACATCAACTATATCAATTACTCCTGATTATAGAAATGCCAATAGCGATAATAAAAACATTAAATTCAGCTATTTACCTGGCACAAAAACTGAGGTTGAAAAAGTTGCTACAATTGCTGCAACCAAAAAATGGACTGTTACAAGTTATTTAAGTAACACAGCAACAGAGGATAATTTTAAACAGATGACTTTTAAGCAAACACCAACAATTCTTCATGTGTCAACACATGGTTTTTATTTTCCTCCCATCATCACTAAACAAACCAATAATATAAATTCTAACAACAATACAAGTGTAGATTTTCCATTACTAAGAAGTGGTTTAGTATTAAGTGGAGTAAATAATTATTGGGGTAAAGACACAGTACTAGAAAATAGTGAAGATGGTATTTTAACGGCACAAGAAATAAGCAATTTAAATTTATTACAAACCAATTTGGTAGTATTAAGTGCATGTCAAACAGCACTAGGCGATATCAATGGAAGCGAAGGAGTATATGGTTTGCAACGTGCTTTTAAAATGGCTGGTGCTAAAAAATTATTGATGAGTTTATGGGAAGTTCCCGATGCCGAAACTGCCGAATTAATGGAACTTTTTTATACTAACGTATTCAATGGCGATACTTATTTTACAGCATTGAAAAAAGCACAGCAACTACTTAAAACAAAATATTCAAACACCACACAATGGGCTGGTTTTGTGTTGGTAGGTGAGTAGATTAAAATTTCTATTCCGGCTTCTTACAACTTCCTGTACAAGAGGCACAGTATTTTCCATTGGTCATTTTTTTGCTTCTCATAGATTCTTGTTCTACTTGTTGTTGCATGGCTACTTTTTGCTCTGTAGTGAAAGCATGATTAATGTAATATGCTTGTACGTATTCTTCTACCAATTTTTCTAAGGTTTTTAATTTTATTTCGGTAGATGTATCTAGTAATTGAGCAATAGAATAATAGCTGGTTGTTTCGTTGTATGCTGTTTTACTATAGGCATCAAAAGCAAAACGTACACCATTACAAATATTGCATTTGCCAATGTATAAACTATAATCACTTGCTATGGTTTTTGCATGCAATGGATTGAAATTGTTTTTTTGCAAACCCTCTAAAACTGCAGCTTTCATGAAGTCTGTAACACCCATTGTTGTGCTGTTTGTGTTTTGTGCAAAAGAAGTAATACTAGCAAACATGCAAAACACAACTAAAAACTGTTTCATACACTTAAATTTTATACATTAAATGTACTTACTTTTTTTAAAGCACTTACTAAAGACTCTTTACGGATTATAAATTATTTATTACAGCACATAAAAAAGCCCTTTAGAAATAAAGGGCCTGTTGCACTAGGGGTTTATTATGCTTAGTAAGAAATCCTAGTATTTTGAATAAAGTCGGGCATTAGCAACGTCTTTATAGTTTTTTTACGTGTAATAGGATTATTGCTTGCATTGTACGTGTACTCATACAGTTCTGTTTCTAACAATGTACCTGTACTACTTTTAATTTCAATTTTTGTTGGATTGTTTCTAGTAAAGTTGGTAGTTGGTAAATAAGGAAAAAATTCTAAATGTGTAATAGTATTGTTTTTATTGTCAAAACTCACTGCTATACTTTCTTCAGATTTTACCCAAGCATTATTAATATAATCATAGTACTCTGATTTTGTAATATTACCTGAAGCATTACGATAAAACGACGTTTTAGTTTCTGGCACCAAAGTAGCATTGGTAGCACTTTGCCAAGTGTACTCTTTTATTTCGGTTAGTAAATTATTGGCATACGTATATTCATATCTTCTTAATATTTGATTGGCATTATTTTTTAATTCAATTTTAGTTACCAAGTCTAAAGTATAAGTATACACCCATTTGTTTTGAGCTTCTCCCGAAATTTCACTTATTTTATTATTATTATAAGTAAAGTTGTAATTAATTACTGGGCCCGATGTGCCGGAAGTTTCAATTCTAGCAATACTTCCGTTGGTGTTGTACGAAATGCTAGCTACATAATCATCGTACTGTATTAAAACAGCTTTTGCTACATTGTTATTGGGCGGTAAGCTTGTGTTGTCATCTTTTTTCTTACAAGAGGTTGTTGTAATTGCCACAAATGCTGCAATGGCTAATAATGTTCTTTTCATTTTTGTTCTGTTTTTTATTGATTAAATAATAATTGTTTATCCTCCAATTCTTCTTTGTTCTTCTGATGCACTACCTGTGCTTCTGTTTTTTGTTTTGAAAGTTTTACCAAAACGATAGTTGAAAGAAAGAATCACTTGTCTATTATCCCATTGATTTCGTAATGAGCCATCTACATTATCAAACTTGGTAACTCCTCTATAGTATTGTAATAAAAATGGATCTCTAACATTTAAACTAAGTTTGCCTTTATTTTTTAAAACACTTTTTGATGCAGCAAATGATATAGCTCCCATTGTACCATTTACAGTAATACCATCTAAATTTTTAGTATTAAAAAATCCGTTTACTTCTGCATCCCAACCCTTGCCTAATTTAAGTTGTAAGGCACTGTAAAAGTTAGCACCAACCATACTTAAATCGGCTTCAGTATTATTTACTTTTCCTGTAAAGCGATTATGAAAAACATTGGCATTGGTAATTAGTGTAACTGTTTTATTTAGTGGTAAGTACACATTTACAGCTAAACCAATTTGATCTCTTTTAGCAATATTTCTTTTAATAATGCTTACTTCATTAGTAGCATCATTTACTTCTACAACATCGCTTATTACACCATTGGTGGTACTAAAATTTAAAGTAGTGGTAATCATGTTTTTGTATACATGACTCAACTCAATGTTGTGGCTAAACTGAGGTAGTAATTGTGGATTACCTTTTTGAAATGTGTATCTATCTATAATAAACACAAATGGATTCATATCTCTGTACTGTGGTCTATTAATTCTTTTTCCATAATTCATATTCCACTTATGTTTATCACTTGCTTCGTAGCTTAAATACACTGTTGGAAATAATTGTTGATATTGATTGGTGAATGCTGTTTGGTTAGTAATAGAATTTCCTTTACCAATTGTTTGCTCGTAACGTAAACCAGTTTGTAAACTTATTTTTTTACTGATTTGCGTATTATAATTTGCATACGCTGCAAAGATTTCTTCTTTATAAATGAAGTGATTGGTACGGCTCACATCAACTACTTTATTGCCATTAATTATACTGTCAAATTGAATGTTGTTATCACTTTCTACAAAACTGTACTTAACACCCATCTCAAACTTGCTATTGTTTTTTAAGGGTTTTGTAAAATCAAGCTTAGCTGAATAAATGTTGAAACCATTAGGCAAATAGCCCATTAAAGTATCGGGTTTGGCAAGTAAGTTTCCGGTACTGTTGTAAAAACTATTGTAAAACTGTTGCCTATGCTTATCGTTATAGCTAATATAATCTGCATCAAAGTTTAACTCTGTTCCTACTGTATCAAACTTGTGTTTTAAATTTAAGTTGTTACTATAATTGGTAACTTTTGGACTCATACGAGTACGACCAATATTTACGGTTTGAATATTTCCATTTGCATTAGCAATAGTATTGGTAATGTTATTATCAAATTCCATGTTAAGATCAAGCGTACTAATATTAAATGAGGCTGATGTTTTTTTATTGAAATCATAATCAATACCCAATTTTGTATTTGTAGCATTACGGCTATTGGGCATAAAAGCTTTTTGACTGAAGATGGCTGTAATATCTTTTGTGGTTGGATTAAGGATATTTCTGCTTACTTCAAATTGTTGATATTCTTCTCTATAGCTTTTATTAATTGAACCAAAAATGTTGAGTTGATTATTTCTATAATTAAAGTTTACACCACCATTGGCTTTAGGATATACTCCTTGTCCATAGCTTGCATTTACATTGCCATTGAAACCTTTGGTTTTATTTTTTTTTGTTTTGATATTGATTACACCAGAGTTACCACTAGCATCAAATTTTGCAGGAGGGTTGGTCATAATTTCAATTTGATCTAGTTGACTAGCATTCATGCTTCTCAACAAATTGGCTAAATCGGCACCCGATAAATAAGTGGGTCTCCCATCTAACAAAACAGTTACGCCCTGCTTACCTTTTAAACTAATATTTCCATCTCTATCTACAGTTACATTGGGCGATTTTTCTAATACTTCTAATGCTGTATTGCCTGCATTGCTAGGCGATACATCAACATTCACCACCATTTTATCGGCCTTCATTTCTAAGAATGGTTTTTTGCTGCTAACAGTAACATTGCCCAATGATTTGGTTTCATTTTTTAATTGAATAGCAGGTAACTCATAGTTTTTGTTCAATTCAAAAACGGGGCTGCTAAATTTTTCGTAACCTAAGTTTACAATTGCAATAAAGTATTTTCCAGCAGGAATATTAGAAAAACCAAAAACTCCGTTTTTATTGGTGAGTTGTATTTTAACAAAAGCCGAATCGACTGCTTTTTGTAATACAACAGAAACACCTTCTAACATGATTTTTTTCTGTTGCACTTTACCATTGATGGTATAGCCATTGCTTTGAGCATGGGTTGTTGTATTGAATACAGCAATGATAAGTGCTGCAATAAATAAGATTTTTTTCATACCCTTTTGTTTTAATTGAACCCAAAAGTGGTAGTAAAAAAGAGGCTATACAATCACACAAATATGTATGTATGACGAATGGTATTTATGTAAGATAAGTGGGTTGATGAAAAGTTAATGACAATGGAGTTGCGTCATGCTAATAATAAAAAACCCTTGAAAAATCAAGGGTTTATAAAGGGCTAAACAATTTTATCTTTAAAAGCTTTAGCTACAGCTTCACTTTTACTGTTTACATGCAGTTTTTCGTAAATCTTTTTAATATGGCTTCGTACCGTGTCTATGGCAATAAACATTTCGGCAGCAATCATTTTATAACTAAATCCATCTACCAATAATTGTAGTACTTGTTTTTCTCTTTCAGATAAATTATAGTCTTCTCCTTTTTCATTATTCATAGAAGAAAACATTTTCAATACCTGTGTTGCAATAGAAGCAGTCATTGGTGCACCACCTGTTTGTGCTTCAGCAATATATTCTAGCAATTTTGCAGGAGGTGTTTTCTTTAAAACATATCCATTGGCTCCATTGCTAATAGCTTGAAAAACATTTTTATTATCATCAAACACAGTAAGCATTAATACTTTAACCTCACTATTAACTGCACGAATTTTTTTTAAACCTTCAATACCATTTACAATTGGCATGTCAATATCCATTAACACCACATCTGGTTTAAAGGCTTCAACTTCATCTACTACATTTTCACAATTTTTATAAGCTGCTAAAACATTAAATCCATCGCTACCATTGATTAACATAGTTAAACCTTCTCTTAATTGAGGATTGTCTTCGTATATTAATAAGTTAATCATACTTTAAATATTTATTTTCAAATGTAATTTATATAATTGCTTTTCGCTATCACATATTAATGTTAGCTTGTAAGATTGCTTTTGGTGTAATGCAGTTGAACCAACCCTTTAGTAAAACTTTTGGTTTGTACCAATGTAAATAATTGTTGGTTTGAATTACTATTAAATAACCGAGTGCCACTTCCAATAGTGGTAGGAATAATTGAAATAATGAACTCATCAATCAATTCTTTTTGCAAGAGTAATTGTACAATTTGTGCACCACCATCTACAAAAATATTTTTACCTGCTTTGCTTTTTAATTGAGCAATTAATGCTTCTACATTATTACTGTAATACTGTACAGACGGGCTTTGCAATTCTTTGTTATTGGTAAGAATATAACATTCTTTATTGCTGTGTGGAAAAGGTACATCAAACGATACAATTTTATCATAGGTTTTTCTGCCCATAATTACGGTATCTATTGAATTATGAAACTCGTTGTATCCATAATCTTCGCCTTCTTGTTCTACTATTGATAGAAAATCGAGATTATCATTTTCGGCTGCAATAAAACCATCTATGCTCATTGCAATAAACACAATTACTTTTCTATTCATATTAACTATTTTTAAATGCCTCTTCCGCCTGTTAAAAGGTTATAAAAACGAGGTAAATAGGTTCTAATAATTGCACCCATTGCAATGCAATAAATAAATACTGTACAAGGAGCAACTATATAGGTAATTAAACGATAGTTAGGAACATCATTTAAAAAATGGTAAAATATTCTGGTGATATAAGGCAAGAGTGGTACATGTAACCCAAATACAAAAAATGCAAATGAGCTACTCCAAATAAACCATTTTTTTTGAATAAACCATTTTACAACAGCATCGGCACTAAACCAAATTGCTAAAATTCCCGATACTGCCGAGCTTATATACAACAGTATAAAAATAGGTGCATGGCTAAAACTTTCATCACTGTTATCTGTTTCAAAAGCTAAAAAAGTTCTGATTACACATAAGCCAATAAAAAACAACCAACTTAAATAATGGCTAAACCACTTAGGTGGTTTTTCTACATTAATCTCCATTTTTTTTAACCAAACACCTAATGAAAAAAATAGTAGCCCCATGCTTTCTATGAAGATAAAAGCAAAGCCAATTATCCATCCAATGGTTAAAATACTAAACCATGCTTTAGGATATTTTGTAACTACCCATTTGATAGCAGGATATGCCAAGTTGTAAATAAATAAGCTTCTAATAAACCAAAGCTGAAATGATATAGGAGCAATAGTCCATCTAATCAACAAATCTTTCCAACTCATTTCTGTATATAAAGTTGGATTGCCCATTTGATCAAGTTGTGCTGCAACAACTGCATCTTTTGTAACCGGAAACTGAAGAAATAAAATGGTAATACCAATACCGATAGCACTCCATAAAAAATAAGGAATCAGTAAAGTGGTAAACCTTTTTTTAATTCTTTCTTTATATGGTCTTTTGTCTTGCATGGCAAAAATATATCCCGATATTAAAAACAATAAAGGAATACGAAAACGTAGAATACCATTGGCAATAAAATATTCAAAAAAGGTTGTAAATGTTAGTGGTTCGTCTACCAAGCTAAACGATACTAAATAGGTTTCATTTAAATTGTAACCATGCACAAATAATAACAATGCAATACAAGCAAAGGAGTAAAAACGAATTTTATGGCTTAAAAATCTTGTCATGATTATTCAATTACAAATACAATTATTTAATAGGCACAGTAAGTATTACTGTTGTACCTTTTTGTAATGTTGAGTTAATGCTTAATTTGCCTTGCATGGCTTCGGCACGTTTGTGCATATTGCCTAAGCCATTACCATTATCGGCGGTGGTTGTATTAAAGCCTTTACCATCGTCGGTTACTTTAAAATATAATTGTTTTTGCTGTGTACCAATTTCAACACTTATAATACTTGCGTTAGAATATTTTGCAGCATTATTAACTGCTTCTTTAAAAACCAAGAAAAAATCTCTTCTTGCTTCCATATTTAATTTAGCGTCAAACACTTGCTCATCTACCACAAAATCTATTTCTATTTCTTTGGCTTCTAAAACATTGGTGGCAAACTCTCTCATACGTGCAACTACTCTTTGCATAGTATCGTTGCTAGGTTTAATACTCCAAACAATGTCATCCATTGCTTCCATCATGCGTTGGCTGTTATCGCTTATTTTACTAATAAATTCAGCAGTTTTAACTGCATCGCTATTCATTTTACTTTTTGCCATTGCACTTAAAATATTAATGGTACTTAAAGTGCTACCCATGTCATCGTGTAAATCTCTTGCTACACGGGTTCTAATTTTTTCTACTGCCAACAACTTGTTTACCCTAACAGTATGAACAATGTAAACAATTAACGCAACAACAAAAAGTAAGCAACTTAAAAACCAGCGAGTACGCCAAAAAGGAGGTTTTATAATAAAAGTGAAACTGGTTATTTCGTTGCTTCTTACACCATCTATATTTTCGCAATACACATTAAACTTGTATTTGCCAGGTGGCAAAAATGAGTAGGTTGCGTTAAAGCCACCATCGCTTATCACCCAGTTTTCATCTACACCATCTAAGCGATAATAATACGTAAGCTTTTCTCTTTGTACATAGCTGAGTGATGAAAAGTAGAATGTAAAAGAGTTTTGTTGACTATTGAAAATTGTTTTTTTGGTGCTAGTTAACGAATCAACTGGCAAATAGTTATTAAATAATTTTATATCGGTTAAAATAACATTGGGTGGTGTAGGTGTTTTAAAAATGGAAGGATGAAAAAACATCAACGCATTAGCACCACCAAACATTACAAAACCTTCGTTACATAAATAATCGGCTTCTTTGGTATACCTTGCTAAAGTGATACCATCTTTTTTACCATAAGGTGTAACTTTTTTTGTGAAAGGATTGTAACGACAAAGTCCGTTTGATGTAATCATCCACAAAGAGCCTTCACCATCTTTACGTACTTTATAAATGGTGTTGCTAGGCAAGCCATCATCAAACGTTAACCATTGTACTTTGTTGGTTTTTTTATTGATGAAATTTAATGCTCCTGTAGGAAAAGCAATAATGCTATCGTTTAGCTGATCTATATCGTTACCAGTATTAGCAAATAAAGAGTTGTTTGATTTATCATCGGTATAGTGATGTAGTATTTTAGTACCCGTATTGTTCAAAAGGTACAATCCATTTTCGTTCACAGGAACCCAAATTAAACCTTCATTATCAATTAATATTTTTGCAATAATATTTTTGAATTTTTGAACCAAACTAAAATCTTTTCCATCGTATTTAATAACATGACCTTTTTGTGTTGAAAACCAAACATTACCTTGTTTATCGCCTGTAATGTAACGAATGGTTGCACCTTCAAAAATGGCATTTTCTAAAAAACTAGGTTGCTTTATAACAGTATCGTAAATAATGTACTTACCGCCTTGGCAACCTACCCAAACCTTTCCATCTGTATGCTGATACATTGACCAGGTTTGGCGATACATAATGTACTGTGGTGAGTTTTTTGGAGCACTTGTAAACTCCCACGATAAAAATTTAGGTTTAAATTGTTTACCCAAATTAATAACACCTCTGCCCCAAGTGCTTAACCAATAATCGCCCGATTTTAATTCAAGAATATCTGTAATTTCAACAGCACCTTCTGTTTCTCTCAATTGCATATCTACAATACTAAATGTACCACTGCTTGGCGAGGTAAAGTATAAACCATTGTCTGTACATAACCACACACCTCCGTCATGGTCTTCCATCATGTAGTAAACTTCTTGATAATCTATATTCAATAGTTGATTAATGTTGCTATTATCGTAGAAGTAAAATTTTTTTTGAAGATTATCGTAATTGAATAAAGCGTTATTGCCATAGAACCACAATACGCCACTTTTAGTTTCAAAAAATTTGCGTAGCTCGGCATATTCTTTATTGCTATAAATACCAACTGTATCGGGTAAACTATTACCTAACGAATCAAAGCATTGCTTTACATGCTTACCAGTCCAATTAAAAACCCAATGCCTTCTTTTCGAATCTATAAAAATTTCTGTGGTATTGGGAAGAATACTTTTTTTATCAAGCAATGGTATTTTTAAAGGATTAAAATTTTTACTATATAGTTGTTGGGTTTTAACATCAAATACAACTAAACCACTATCGTAACAAGGAAACCAAAATTGTTGTTTTTGTACATCTTCAAAATGACTCAAAGAAGAGGTGAAGCCAGTAGGAAATTTAAAACGATTATTATTTACAAAAGCATTTTTTTGTTTATTGTATTGAAGAATACTGTTTTTTGCAACAGTAATGTATACTTCGCCTTTGCTATCTTTCCATAGTTTAATATCGTTAGATTTATTGAGCGAATTTTCTTTAATGATGGTAATTGGCTGATACTTAAATGTTGAAGTATTGAAAATACCTACTTCCATTTTTCTGGGGAATAAAAGCCATAACGAATTACTATCGGCTTGTAAAATTGCTTCTAACTCGGCAATAGGTAATGGATGTTCATCTTTTTGGTTATTGATAAAACGTACAAATTTGCTACCATCAAATCTTTGTAAACCATTGGCAGTACCAATCCAAATAAATCCTTTTTTATCTTGATAGGTTGTGTATACTTGGTTAGATGCCAAACCAATACCATCATCGGTAGAAATTCTGTTAAACGCATAACCATATTGTGCATGCAAATTGCTGCAATAACTAAATAGTAGTATAATGGCAAGGATACCTTTCATGCGTACATACAAATCTATATAATTGCAAAACGCATTTTATAATAACTTGTTAAATTCACATGTTTATGTGATAAAAAATGAAGGCCGTGTAGAAACACAGCCCGTACCTAAACTAAACGCTTATGAAAACGTGGAAACTTTTATTCTATATTTTGTTGTAGCAATAATGCTGTAGCAATATTGGCGAGTAAAAATTTTTCGTTGCTATCGGTTGTATTAAAATATACAGCTCCATTATCTATTAAACTAACAGCTGCAACAGGTTTGTTTTCTTTATTCAATATTTCAAAACCAATTGCACCAAAAGGCATTTTAGCAGCAGTACCATTTTTCTTTTGTAATTCGGAAACTGGCTTTAATGTATAGTAATTGTTTTTATCTAAAGCTACCAATCCTATGTACTGTTGGGGCTTAGCTTGCCATTGATCATTATCTAATAACAACTCCCAAGGTTTAGCATGTTGAGGCGTAAAAATTTGAACATAATAGGTATTTGAATTATTAGCAGTTCCGTTCAAAATATCTATAGCAATATTTACTATGCTATTGGCTTTGTTGCCTACTTGTAAATTTTCGGCATTAAATTTTGATACTGCATATACTTCGCTAGTATTGCCTACATCATCGGCAAGTTTAAATTGTAAGGTTTGCTTTTTTTGAATGTATTCAATAGAAATTAAGTTTTTATAATCATCTCTAGTAATATCACCAGTTCCAAAAGAGTTTTTGTTGCTGTTACCTTTTGTCCAAGAGCGTTTTACCAATGTAGTATTGTAGTTACCAAACTGTAGTTTTTCTTTAATTAAAATTCCATTGCGGCCTTTTACTTTATACTCTTCTTTATTGGTCCAATTATTTTCATTCAAAAACATTTTTGCAGGAGTGCAGCTAAAGTAAAATATCGCACATGCAAAAAATACAAACATTCTTTTCATGGTTTATAATTTTTGTGCAAAATGCTACATGAATATCTTTCAAATCAATATTCATGTATAAGTGGTAAAATCATTTATGCAAATGGTTTTACCACTAACATATCTATGTGATTACGCTTGTGTTTTTATGTACTAAAAGAAGCGTAAAACCTGCTATAATTCAATGTTTACAAGGCTTTTGAATAATCATTTTCACATTAACATGCTATTGTGAAGGGTTCATTTATTAATCACATTTGTGGTATCAAAAAATTATATCACCGTTGTTTAATCAACTAAAAATTTACAGTATGAAAAAAATAATTTCAGCAATTTGTTTAGCAGCCGTTTTAATGGTATCACAAGCTGCTCATGCAACAAAGCCAAAACCATTGGCTAAAGAAGTAATTACAACCAACTATCAAATGTCGTTTTCAAAGCTTGTAGTTGAAGATGATATTAATGTAGTGTTAATTGAATCTGTTCACAAGCAAATTGATGTTCAAGGCACACTAAAAGACATCAATAGTTTTAATTGGATAATTAAAGATGGCGTAATGAAACTATCTACTAAGAAAAGAAATGCAGGTGAACGATTAACCATTACACTTTATGTAAATGGATTAAAAGAACTTACTGTATTTGGTAAATCAATCATAAGCAGTATTGGCAGTTTATCAACACCAATTAATGTGCATTTATTAGATGAAGCCTGTTTAGCAATAAGCAATAAACAAGCAATTAATGTGTACAGAAATTATGCAATTGATATAAATGTAAAAGCTAGTAAAGGAGCAGTAACAGTGTATTAATTTATTCAAAACTATAAACCATGGCAAAGCAATTTTTCAATTTTATGGATACTTTTTTTACCGTACTTATTTTATTAAGCGGAGAAGAAGATTCAAATTCAACAAGTATCCATCATATTTTATAAAAACAATTTTACCAACATGATTCGTAATTTATTTATTTTATGTTCTTGGCTTTTTGTGCTATCGTGCTCTAAACAAAATAGTATTGTAGGTGCTGGAAGTATTGGCGAGCAAAATCGCACAACTGCTGCTTTTAAATCGGTGCATACAACTGCAGATATTGATGCCTATATTAAAAAGGGAAGCCAATTTAGCATAGTATTAAAGGGCTATGAAAACATTATTGCTATAACAGAAACAGCGGTAGAGAATGATCGTTTAGTTGTTCGATACAACAACAACTATAACTCTATTAGGAATAGTAATTTAAAAGCTTACATCACCATGCCAGAACTAAATGGAGTTGGATTGTATGGAAGTTGTATGGCGTATGTTGATAGCTTTAATAATAGCACCAACCTTGGCTTAAATGTGCATGGTAGTGGCAACATAAGAGTAACAAATAGCACAGCTACCAACACTACAGCTGGTATTTATGGTAGTGGAAATATTATTGCTAGAGGTTTAGTTACCAATAATGCCAATGTTGAAATACATGGAAGTGGCAATACTGAGATAAGTGTTAATAATCAATTACAATCAAATATTCATGGAAGTGGCAATGTATATTATTGGGGTTCTCCAATTGTAACAGCTCAAATACATGGTAGTGGAAGGGTTTTAAAACAGTAGTGATATAATTTGTTTACAGTATTCAATTTTTCAAATCAAGCAATCAATTATTTGTAGTAAGCATTTATACGCCTACTGAAACGCTATCTCAAAAAATTATTCTTTAATGTCATATAAATTTTATTTATGGAGAAAGAGTTAATAGAAAGACTAAACATACTTGAGCAAAAGTTGAAGTTTCAACAAAGCGTTTTTGGAATAATAATCTGTATGGCAATTTTTGTTGTTATCGGTTATGGTTTTACACACAACAACGGCTTTAACATTATTAAGGCGAAAGGTATTATTATACAAGATAGTTTAGGAAAAGATAGAATATTAATTGGTGCACCTATTCCGTTTTCAAAAGATCGTGTAAGAACCGATACTGCTTTGGTACGTAAATATTGGGGAACAGCTTATGAAGAACAGATAAACCAATATATGCAGTGGTATAAAAATTATAAAAATGATGCAAATGGTATTGTGGTATTAAATGAAAATGGATTTGATAGAGTACAGTTAGGCGATCAGCTTTCTGACCCCAACATTGGAAAAAGACAATTTGAAATGGCTGGTTTAGTTTGGAACGATAAACAAGGTTGGGAACGTGGCGGATTAGGTGTAAATACAACTAGTAACGGCAGTTCAAGATCTATAATGGGTATTGATAATGAATATGGTGAAGCTGTACATATTGTAGCACTAGAAAATGGCACAAAAGGAATAATCATTAATGATGAAAGTGGTAGATTATTAGTAGGAATGTCACCTGCAAATGGAAAATTTTTTAAAAACAAACAAAAATTTACTGGTATTAAATATTTTGATAACAAAGGAAATTTAGTTTGGGAACAACCAATGGATTCGGCAGTAAAAAAATAAATCACTCAGTTCACCAATAAAACTAAGATTTAGGCATTACTTGTTTTGACATATTTTATTAGGTATATATGTTGAGTTAATGCCTTTTAATTAATTAAATTAAACAATTACTATTATTTGTTATGAAGAAGAATCAAATTGTATGTTCAGTAATTTTATTAGCTATGTTATTTAGCTTCAATGCATGTAGAAAATCAGATCACTATGCCTATCCAACAAACCCCAATGTTGTTGAAATGGATTATATAAATTTATTCGATAAGAAAATTAAACGACATGAACCTGCTGCTATGTTAGATTTAAATAAAGATGGGCAGTACGATTTAATTTTTTCAGTTCAATTAGTGGGCGATGCATTGAATCAGGCAGATAAAACACAGTTTAATGTGAGTTCTTCTTTTTATACCAATTTGCCCATTAACATCAATGAGCATATCATGCCAATGAATCATTTGCAAAAAATTCCGTTAGATAATTTTAATGCACATGAATGGTATAATGTAGGTCATTCTACATTGGTAGAAAAAAACGAATTTGTATCTGGCACTATTATTTGGAGAGGCGTTTGGCAAGAAGCAATTAAAAAGTATTTGCCATTTCAAGTAACTAAAAATGGTTTGCGTTACAATGGCTGGGTTGAATTGAGTGTAGATATTACCAGTCAACAATTGGTATTACACAGAGCCGCAATCAGTAAACAAGCTGAGAAAGAAGTACAAGCTGGGTTGTAAAGTTTCATGTCATTTCAAGTAAAGATTTTCTGCTTCGCAGAAAATCACTTTGAACCTGCTTGAAGGCAGACAGGAATAACATAATTGCCACGGATGAACAGAAAATCATGGATTGGCTTGTATGATTTTTATAAACTCCGTGCTAATCCGTGCATCCGTGGCAATTAAAAAAATATTTCTTTACAAACGGTTTTCAATGATTTACAATACCTGTCATTGGCAGCCCTTCTAACTAGCAGGAGAGGAATCTTCTGCTAAGTCTTTGTGCAATAGTTTGGCAGATATCTCCTATCGTCGACATGACCCTTGTATAGGAATAAAAGATAAAAATTAGTGAAAAACATATATTATGTGTTCATTCTTAATCTTGAATATCGATTAACATTACGATAAGCATGCTTATTGATATCCTCCTTTGACCAAGTTGATATTGTATTTTAAATAATATTTCTAACCATTTTTATTTTTCTAAGCAACATTGATACACCAAGCGATAATACAACCCCTAATATAGTTACTAACAAAAATTTCATATTGGCATTTACCTGCCATGCCAACACGGTTTTTTGCAAGGCAATTACTATGAGTACATGAAAAAGATAAATACCATAGGCATTATCTGACAGGTTTTTGATTATTGCATTACTATGGTTGCAAAAATGTCTGAAGAAGCTAAGCATTGCCATACTAATACCTACACAAAGTAATGACTCTATTGCTGACTCACTAAGCCAAAATTCTTTGACGTGTAACGGCATATTTTCATTGAATAAATAGGCAGCAATTGCAATTACAAAAAAAAGGATACCCGTAGAAAGTTTAAAGGCTTCTAGCCATTGATAGCGGTTAAATAAAGCACCAATTAAAAATAAGCTGAAATATTGAGGAATATGTGCCACTTCTACAGGTATTAGCCATGTACGCCAAACATCGATAGGGTATTTTAATCGCACTAATGCCGATACCAACGTAAGTAGCACAATATATATATACAAATAATACATTTTGAATGGCTTGTTATTTGCAGTAGCAGGTGATTGTTTTTTATTTACAAACAAGAACAAATAAATAAAAGAATACACCAATAATGAAGCTACAAACCATAAATGCCCAGTAGCAATAGGTGGTTTATTGAAATAGGTATCTATAAAAAAAGTAAATAGGTTTTGGTTGGTGAATGAACCCAAATAATTGAAAGGAAGGAAAACCAAGAATGTAAAAAATAGTAATGGTATACCCAATCGAATCAATCGATCTTGAATAAATTGAACATTGTTTTTTCGTTGCAAACTAAACAACATAAAATAGCCTGAAATAAAAAAATATAAACCCATCATATACGATGCATTTACAAAAAAGAATTGCCCAAGCCAGTTGCTTGTATTTCTGTCTGTTACAGGCCAAACACCACCTGTGGGTCCATAAGCCTGCCCTGCATGATGAGCTACTACTAGGCAGGTTAAAAATACTTTTATTACATCCACATAAACAATTCGTTGTTTTTGCATAACACCTTTTTTTGAAGTAATGGTTACTTATCAAGCCAGTATTTGAATTCGGTTATTCTATCCTTGCTTACAGTTATTGTACCTTCGGTTGGCAATGGTTTTAAAGTGATTACAATATTTCTACCAGCATGATTTTCTATTTTATCTATTGCCAGGTGATGTATAATATAATTTCGATTAGCTCTAAAAAACTCAGATGGGTTTAATAGATTGTATAAACTATCTAGGCTTTCTGTGTAAGGAAATTTTTGACCATCTTTTTTTATTATATGTGTTGTTCTATTGGCAAAATAAAAGTAAGCAATATCTGTAATTGGGATAGACAGCATACGAGAGCCAATCATTACTGCAAAGCGTTCTTTGTAAGATTCTTTATTTTTATTATGTAGTAACTGTAGTGTTTCTTGTAAGTTAATTGTAGCTGCATTGATAGAATTGTTACGGTATTTCTCTAGTGCCAGTTTCAACTCTTCCTCATCACAAGGCTTTAATAAATAATCGATACCATTTACTTTAAATGCCCTAATTGCATATGAGTCATATGCTGTAATAAAAATGACTGGCTTTTTCCAGTTAAGTTTTTCAAAAATTGAAAAAGAAATTCCATCTTCCAGCTGTATATCAGCAAATACTAAATCGGGATTTATTTGGGGTAATTGAATAATTGCATCAGCAACATTTTCCAATATTGCAATTAGTTCAACATCGGGTGCTGCATCACGTAATAGATCTTTTAAAAAAAGTGCAGCATATTTTTCATCTTCAATAATTACTGCTTTGATCATTTGTATTTATTTTAATGTTTAATCAATGTCACGTCTACACAAAACCAACCTTCTTTTAAGTATTTAACAGGTGCTTTTGCATTTAAAAATTTATATCTGCTTTCAATATTAAACCAACCAATACCCAAACTTTCAGTGTTGGATTCTTTGGGTTGGTAATTATTTTTTATAAGTAAGTTCCCAGTTTCGGTTGTTGTAATAATAATTTGTAAAGGATTTGCTTTGCTACAGCTATTGTGTTTAACCACATTTTCTACAATGGGTTGCAAAATAAAATCGGGTACTAAGAAATTGTTTTGAATTTCTTCATCAACAGTAATACTGAAAATAAGCTTCTCTTCAAATCTTACACTCAGCATGTGTAAATAAGATCGAATAGTTTTCAATTCTTCTTTTACCGTTACCCATCCTGCATTCTCTGTTTCAAGCACCTTCCTGTAAAAAGATGCCATGCTTTTAGTAAAGTCGTAAGCCAGCTTTGGATTATTGTTTATGGTAGATGCTATAATATTTAAATTATTAAATAAAAAATGTGGGTTTAATTGTTGTCGTAACATTTGTAATTGTGCAGATAAAAATGATTTTTCTGCTTGATATTTAGCATCTTTTTCTTTACTGTACATGTTATACAACCGAATTACAATTCCTGCGGCATAAATAACTGCGTGAATAAAAAAGAAATACACGAATATAAAACGCAATTGAAATATATCCTTTAGTTTAATATTAAAGTTCCCTCTTAAGATAACTGTAATCGTTATACTGTAGAGCATTAATAAAATCAAACCCAGTAACTGCATCAAAAAAAAATATTTCATGATGATGGGAATTATTTTTTCTTTTCTTTTAAATTCTGCAATAAAGGGCTGTAAAACTTTTCGTTGCACTTGAATAAATAAAAAAATGTACAAAGAAGCTCCAAACCACTCTTCCCAAAACTGATTATCTACTTTAAGGGGCAACCCTTGAAAAACAATTTGTTGTAGTACACTCACAATAAATCCAAGTGTTACGTAAAACAATACAGTATAAATCATCTTTTTTACCATAACAAATGCCTGTAGTTTATTGAATACTAAAAATAAACTACAAGCATTTTATAAAAAACTTATTTTGATAAAATCCATCTAATTCCCTCAGCTACTAAGCCAGGTTCTTCAACATGTATATAGTGGCCACTATTATGGGTTGAAAGAAATCGACCATTTATACCTGCACTTAATGCCCATTGTTCGTGAAGTGCTTTATGAACATCTACAACAATTGGTGGATTTTCAGCCGATATTTTTGTGCTGGTGATTACATACATTGGAATATTGGTAATTGGAGTATATTGTTTTATTTGCTGATAGTTGATTGAAAAATTAGCCCTGAATTCTTCTTTCATTGCACCTGCTGGCATTTGGTTTAATGCTGTATCATTCGCTGCAATCATTGAAGCTAAAGCAATGTCTCTATCGGGTTGTGGAATCATGCTTAATAATGAATCTAGTTGGTTTTCGTGTGTAGCATCTACCAACACAAGCCCTTTTACTTTCGTGGGGTTTAAATGATAGAACATTCTTGCATAAATGCCACCCATAGAATGTGCCACCAATACATAAGGAGGCTTTATATTATTAGCTTCTAAAACTACTTTCATTTCGTTCGCAATTGTTCTTGCATCTCTTGACCCTGAAATATTTTCAGACATTCCAATACCTGCTCTGTTATATGTAAAGACAGTAGCATTATTTGGTAAGTTTTTATATAAGTTTTGCCAAACAGAAAATTCATTTCCAAAGCCACTCACTAATACAATAGATGCAGTATTACCTGTTGTTTTGCTTATTTCAACTCGCTTTTGATTTATGCTTATTACGGAGGATGGTATTAATTCATTATCACTTGCGGTGACGCAATCTTTTTTACAAGATGATAAAGTGATTGCTCCAATTAAAACAAATAAAATAATTTTATTCATATTGCTTTTATTTTAAAGTATTAATAAATTGATTATTTAGAAAACTCCAAATGCTAATGCTACGCCTGCACTTATGCCATTGTGATTTTTGGGTGAATAATATAAACTGTTTGTGTTGCCAGTAAAACGATAGCTTCCATAAGCCTGCACCTGCATAAATTTGGCTATCTTAACATTTAACCCAAGTTTTGGCTGAATAACAAAAGTAAAATCACCATCTTTTTTATTTTTGTCTAGTAAAGATCCTATGGTGTTTTCTTGCCATCCTAAAGCCCCTGTTAATCCAATAGAAAGATTTACATTGTTTTCTGGCTTAAACCTGTATTCAGAATACAATCCATAATAATTAAATTGAAATTTTTCGTTGTTGCCATTTACTTTTTGCTTAAAGAAAATATTGTTGCCTGCAATACCCAATAGTAATTTGTGGTTTATTAATACTCCACCATAGCCACCAATATTCAAGGCAGTTTTGCCATTTACCCAAGTTAGTTCTGCAATACCTGCACCGTAACCTGTTACTTTGTTTTTTTTAGATTGTGCCGTTGCACCAATTGTTGCTACTGTAATAAGTAGTAAGAAAAAGACCTGTTTCATTTGTTGTTTTGTTTTTAATTTTTTTAAAATGGAATGTGTAAAAAATATTCAATAATTATCATATTTATACTTGGATATTATATAATATTGAGAACTATTAATGGCAGATTGTTTTAGTTTTTACCGCCTAATTTTCTTTCACAGTGTAAAACTGCATTAAACTTAAATGACCTCAAGAATGGTTATGGTGCAATGACGATTTTTGATGTTTAAGCATTTCAAATTGCTGAATGAAACAAACAATCGGATGGTTTTTTGATTAGTTTGAATAGCTTATTTTGAGATAACACAGATACTTAGTTCTATCGGTTGGTGTTTCACGAACAGAAAATTAAAAGTGGTGGTTGAGAAATCACACTACTAAAGAAATGAGCTTAATGTTTGTCATTCCAGGCATGAGGAATCTGCTTAATCTTTTGTACTAATTTTAGGCGGATGTCTCCTATCGTTGACATGACATGCAACTATGAATAGCAATCTGTTTTAAAAAAGGATTCTCTAAAATATTTTTTATTTCTTCAATGCCTGTAACCTTTCCAAGTACCACCATATCGGTAGTTGGGTTCACTTTTTACTTTGATGCAACATTCGGTACAAATAAAAATCCAGATTTTTCCTTTTTCAATATGCACCCTGTACAATGTTGTTGCTTCATGCTTGCATAAACTACAATTTTTTGTTTTCATGCTTTTTAAAATCATTATTTAAAGGGTTGAAAAAAAAATTACTTAAGCAGCCTTAATTTTTAAACACACTATCCCGATTTTTTGTTTGTACAACATGGAAAATATGCAGGGCATTTTTATTGATAAAATTTTTTATACACTTGACGATTTAGAAAAAGATTGCTGGTTAAGGTTGGTAAATGGTACTCTCAGAAGCAAAGATGCTTTTCACACTGCATCTGTAGCAACCTTGAAGGGTGTTGACATAAGTTTACGAACTGTGGTACTTAGAAAAGCGTTACCTAGTGAGAAGTTACTCCATTTTAACACAGATGTTCGAAGCCCCAAATGGAATGAATTAAAAGTTAACAACACAACTAGTATGTTGTTTTATAATTTCTCATCACGAATACAGTTAAGGGTTAGTGGCTTTGCTACTTTACATCATAAAGATGACATTGCAGACATTGCATGGGAAAAAACAGCCTTGAATAGCAGACGTTGTTATTTGACAAAAAATGCTCCTTCAAGCATTATAGAATTTCCATCTAAAGAGTTTGAAAAAAGCAATAAGCCAGGGTCTATATTGCAAATAGAAAGTGAAGCAGGCAGAAAAAACTTTGGGGTGGTGAATGTACACGTTCAGTCTATGGATTGGCTATGGTTAAACCATGCAGTGCATCATAGAGCATTATTTGATTATGCAAATCAAAAATATGTATGGATAGCTCCATAAGCAGCACTTATTGAATGCATAAAATTAATACATAATGTTTCTTTAAAGTTGATTTTAGCTGCTGTAGCACCTAATAAAATTACCTTACAAGCTAAAAATGGTGTGCTTATAAACTTACAATAAAAGTTTAATCGGTTGCTTATAGGTTGTTGTCTCACCAACCTATAAGCAACTGTGGTTGGTGAGACACAACTATAGGATCAACTAGCATTTTCTCTCATTCCAAGGTACGAGGAATCTGCTAAGCCTTTGTACAAAAGTTGTGCAAGTCTTTCCTATCATCTAAATGACAAGAAGTTGTTATTCTTTATTCCAAATAAAACCCTACTACTAAATTTTTATAGAGTTACAAAAAAGGGAAGGAGTAACTTAAGCTACTCCTTCCCTTTTTCTATATATAAATCTATTAACTATTTAGAAAAAATAAGTTGTTCTAAAACCAATTAATCCTGCTTTTAAATTAGTTGTATTAGTAGATGTATAGTGTAGTAATATTTGAATTTTTCTTGTACTTATACCAATTTCTGGTGAAAAAGCTAAACCACCTTCGCTATTGCCATCTTCATCAATTAAAAGTCCATATCCAACACCACCACCCACAACAAGATATTTTGGAATAATATGATATCGCCCACCTACGAGTCCATTTAAGCAAAGTATAGATTTTGAAAATATATCAGTAGTTCCAAAATAATCTGAATTCAATTGTAAAGAAATTTCAGATCTACTATTAAATCGATATGCTGTTTGCAAGTTGACACCTCTTCCAAAACTGCTAGTATTTTTTAAATCACCCAATGCAAAAGAGGTGTTTAAACCCACACCAAACCCAAACTTTTTGTAATCTTCTTGAGCATTTAAACATACTGCTACAAACATACATGTAGCCATCAATAACATTTTTTTCATTTTATTTTTTTTGCAATAATAAAAAAATTACTATTACACAATTTCATAATTCAAAATTATTTTCAATACCAAGGTTTATTTTCTTAAAAAATCTGAAGTAAAACTTTAAAACTGTTTCGTGAAGACAGGAGACAAGGCTAAAAACAAAAAGAGTGGTCTGCTTTTTAAAAGCAGACCACTCTTTACTTCTCTTTAGTTTACATTAATCTACAATTCTCAACTTAGCATAATTGAGCATAATTTTCTTTTCGCCATTGTGCTCAAAGTTGATGGTTGCAACCGGATTGTGTGCACTGCCTTCTACTTTTACTACAGTTCCAAAACCAAACTTTTGATGTTCTACTCTATGCCCCTCTTGTAATACACTGGTATCACTTGCTTCAAAGTTGACAGTTGGTATATGTTGCACCACTTTTTGTATAGGTGGTATTTGTGCCAACACAGATGGCTTTTCTTTTCTAACAGGCGGTGCTCCATATTTTTTTTCAGCTTGTGCTGTATCGCTATAACCACCTGACGCAAAGCCTCTGTTCATTCTTTCAAATGCAGTACCCATATTGCCAAACCCTTGATTTTTTGCACCACCACCTGCATAAGATTTATCTAAAAATTCTTCTGGCATTTCGTCTAAAAAACGGCTAGGTTCATTTTGTACCAAGCTGCCAAATCTATAACGAGCATTGGCATACGTAATCCATAATTTTTGTTTGGCACGGGTAACTGCAACATAAAATAGTCGGCGTTCTTCTTCTAATTCTTCTCTTGTATTAATAGACATTGCATTGGGAAACAATGTTTCTTCTACTCCACCCACAAACACACATTCAAACTCTAATCCTTTTGCAGCATGTATGGTCATTAGTTTTACAGCTTCACTACTTTCTTTATCATTATCTGCATCGGTGAGCAAAGTAATTTGTTGTAAGTAAGCTCCTAAACTTTTGCTGCCTACTTCACCATCTTCATTATCGGGGCTTTCTGTCCATTCTTTAATAGAGTTCAATAACTCTTGAATGTTTTCGTATCGGGCTAAACCTTCGGTGGTTTTATCGTTGAATAATTCTTTTACAATATTGGTATGCTTGCCTACTTGTTGTGCTACATCGTAAGCATTTTTATCGGTTAGTAAACTTTGAAAATATCGAATCATGGTTACAAAATTTTGTAACGCTTCTAATGTGCCTGCTTTAAAACCAAACTCTGCTGCTCTGCTTACCACTTCATACATGGTAATGTTTTGCTCACTTGCATAAGTGGCTAATTTTTCTATGGTGGTTTTACCAATGCCTCTTGCAGGATAATTGATAATACGAGCTAAAGCAACTTCATCGGCAGTGTTTACAATTACTCGTAAATATGCCAACATATCTTTAATTTCTTTACGTTGGTAAAAGCTTACACCGCCATAAATTCTGTACACAATGCCTTGCTTGCGAAGGCTTTCTTCATAAGCCCTGCTTTGAGCATTGGTTCTATATAAAATAGCAAAATCGGTATTCTTATAATGATTGCGTAATTGTTGTTCTTTAATGGTATCGGCAACAAATTTGCCTTCTTCATTGTCGGTCATGGTACGAACAATTTTTATCTTTTCACCTTGTTCATTTTCGGTCCATAATTCTTTGGGTAATTGTCCTTTATTGTTACCAATTACTTCATTGGCAACTTTTAAAATGCTTTGTGTACTGCGATAATTTTGTTCCAATTTTACCACAGTTACATCGTCGTAATCTTTTTGAAACTGTAAAATATTTTCAATGGTTGCACCTCTAAAAGAGTAAATACTTTGAGCATCATCGCCCACCACACAAATATTTTCATGCACTGCTGCCAACAGTTTGGTAATTTGATATTGCACAGCATTGGTATCTTGATACTCATCTATTAATACATACTGAAACTTGCGTTGATATTTTACCAAAGCTTCGTTATGTAATTTCAATAGTTCGTACATTTTAAACAATAAATCATCAAAATCCATTGCACCGTTTTTAAAGCAACGGGCAGCATAGGCTTTATAAATTTGAGCAATAGCAGGACGGTTAGCCCTCATATCTTCTTGCTGAATATAATAATCTACTGCATATTCATCTGGACCAACCAATGCATTTTTTGCTCCCGAAATTCTGTTGTGTACAACATTGGGTTTATAATGTTTATCGTCTAAATTCATTTCATTAATCACCGTTTTTAACACACTTCTACTATCGTCGGTATCGTAAATAGTAAAGTTGTTAGGATAACCTAAACGGTGAGCTTCGCCTCTTAATATTCTAGCAAAAACACTATGAAAAGTACCTATGTATAAATTTCTAGCTTCACTGTTGCCCAATATTTTTTGAATACGTTCTTTCATTTCGGCAGCAGCCTTATTGGTAAACGTTAATGCCAAAATATTAAATGCATCAACACCGCTAGCCATTAAATTAGCAATACGTGTGGTAAGTACTTTGGTTTTACCACTACCAGCACCAGCAATAATCATCAATGGGCCATTAATATGTTGAACAGCTTTTTTTTGCTGTTCATTTAAGCCACTTAAAATATCAATCATGGGTGCAATTTAAGCAGGTGTATATAAACTTTAGAACAAAGAATAATTTTGGTAATGCTCAATAAAAATTTCTATCAACGTAAATCAATTATGACTATTGAAAATGTAAAATGGATAGTCTTGTAAATACCCATTTCAGCCAATTGCTAAAAAATTTTAGCAAAAAATACTAAAAATATTAGTGTGAATAAGAAAATCCTATTACCTTAGCATCCTTATTAAATTTGACCCACTAAAAACAGTATTATGAGTAATGCAGAAAAATTAAAAGCCCTAAAACTTACCATAGATAAAATTGATAAAGATTATGGTAAGGGAAGTGTAATGATGATGGGCGATAAGGCCGATAAAGAAATGGAAGTAATTAGTACCGGCTCAATTGGTTTAGACGCTGCACTTGGCGTTGGTGGTGTACCAAAGGGAAGAATTGTTGAAATTTATGGACCAGAAAGTAGTGGTAAAACTACTTTAGCTATACATATAATTGCAGAAGCACAAAAGAAAGGCGGCATGTGTGCTATTATTGATGCAGAACATGCTTTTGATAGTGGTTATGCTCAAAAATTAGGCGTTGATGTAGATAATTTATTGATCTCTCAACCTGATTATGGTGAGCAAGCATTGGAAATTGCTGATCGTTTAATTCTATCAGGTGCATTAGATGTTGTGGTGATAGATTCTGTTGCAGCATTGGTACCAAAAAGTGAATTAGAGGGCGAAATGGGCGACAGCAAAATGGGTTTACAAGCTCGTTTAATGAGCCAAGCTTTACGTAAACTAACTGCAACAATTAATAAAACCAATACCATTTGTATTTTCATTAATCAGTTACGTGAAAAAATTGGGGTAATGTTTGGTAATCCTGAAACTACAACAGGTGGTAATGCATTAAAATTCTACGCATCGGTGCGTTTAGATATTAGAAGGAGTGCACAAATAAAAGATGGTGATGCTGCAATAGGTAATCATATAAAAGTAAAAGTGGTAAAAAACAAAGTTGCACCACCATTTAGAAGTGCCGAATTTGATATTATATTTGGCGAAGGAATTAGTAAAGTAGGAGAAATTATTGATATGGGTGTTGAGCTGGGAATTGTAAATAAAAGTGGAAGTTGGTTTAGTTATGATAGCAATAAACTAGGACAAGGAAGAGAAGCTGTAAAACAGCTATTAATTGATAATCCTGAAATGGCCAACGAAATTGAAGCTAAGATTAGAGCCAAATTGAATGAAGCAATTGGTGGTACTCCTGTAGTAGATGTTTCAGAAGCCTAACTTTATATATAAATGGATTAGTAAGCAAAAAAATCTCACTCTTTGGGGGTGAGATTTTTTTTTGAATTGTTAAAAGATATATATTGTACTTAAATACCCATTTAAGGGTATTGAAACGATTCGTTCACCCTTATACTTTTACCTAAAATTTAAAAGTCATGAAAAAATTATTATTCCTTTTAACTGTAGTAGCATTTACTACGTTCACTGCAACCGCTCAAGTAAAATTAAAAGTAGAGCCAGCAGCAGCATTTATTAAAAAAGCGGGTTCTGCTTTAAAAAGTCAAGGTACACAACAAACCATGAGAGCTATTGCTCCAGGAGAAGAGTGTGGTGTTTTTACAACATCTGCAACCAATAAAGAAGGTACTAAGTACGATGCAGCAAAAGAGTACTTAATTATTTCTAACGATGGTGTTACTGGTTTTGCATTTACCATGTACAATACCATTTACAAAGAAAACAAATACATTATTGTAAGAGGTTTAGCTTTAGAAACTGGTATTTGTGTAGATAACACTTCTAAAATTACTATCACTTTCGATGATGGTGAAGCTGTTACTTTAAAAAACTTTGAAGATGCGAATTGTAAAGGAGTTGTTCAAGCAATTTTTGGTAAAGCATTGAATAACGAAACTACTTTAGAAGCTTTAAGAACTAAAAAAGTTAGAAGCATTAAATTAGAAGGTGTTGAAAAAACAGTTGTAAAATCTTTAAGCGAAGGTAATCAACAACAATTACAAGGTACATTGAAGTGTTTATAATACAATACTGCATAAACTTATAAAAAGAGACACCCAATTGTGGTGTCTTTTTTTATGCAATTGCTTTGTATCTTGTTCAACAAAAAACAAAGCTTGCTCTACTCAATTATCAAAGCAATTATTAAAGTTGGTTTTTATTTTTTCTGTCGAACAATAAACATCAACAAACCACAATTCCTTAATACTAAAGGTCCATTATTACTTACAGTTAATCATCCCAATGCTTTAATAGATGCGATTGTTATTGGGTTATTATTTAAACAACCTATTCATTTTTTAGCTCGTGGCGATGCATTTAATAAACCTTGGAAAAGAACAATATTGGCTGCTTTAAACATGATTCCTATTTATAGGTTAAGAGATGGAATAGAAAATTTACACTTAAACGAATATGCATTTAATAAAAGCAAAGAGATATTGCAAAACAATGGCATCGTACTCATTTTTATAGAAGGCATTTGTAAGCACACACAAGAATTACAGCCATTTAAAAAAGGAGCAGCCCGTATAGCGTTGAATTGTTGGAAAGAAAATATTCCAGTACAAATAATGCCTATTACTATTTTGTATAGTTCTTTACACCAGTCTATCAATAGTATTCAACTGCAACTTGCACCACCACTTGCACAATATGAGTTTGGGTTTGTACAAGAAGAAGCAAAAAATTATTTACTCTTTAATACAAAACTACAAACGCAAATGAAGACGATGTTGGCTAATTCAATTACACAAAAAATTGTATTCCCTAAAACCAACTTGTTACTCAGTTTTTTCAATTGTGTTTGTTGGCCAATAGTAACCCCTTTAAAAAAGTGGGTAGCCATACAAACAAAAAATACAGTTTTTTATCACTCCATTTTGTTTGGCATATTGCTAATTGTTGTGCCTATTTATTTTTTATTGTTGATACTAATTTTTGCAAAACTTCTATCCTTCTAACTATTACACAAACAAATCTTGAAACAATTGTGCACCAGGTACAACCGAATAGTGATCTAAATTAGTTATGCCTTCAGCAGCTAAAACATCTTCATCTATAAAAGTATTGCCTGTGTAAGCTAAGTTTTCTTTACTTAAAATAGCATAAGCACTATCGGCTAAAATATCAACAGTTCTACTCATTTTAGCTAAGGCTTCTCCACCCAATAAATTTCTTACAGCCGCTGTATCAATAGTGGTTTTAGGCCAAAGTGCATTACTAGCAATATTGTCTTTTTTAAATTCGGCTGCCCAGCCTAAAGCCATCATACTCATATTAAACTTACTCATGGTATAAGCAACATGTGGACCCAACCATTTTGGTAACATATTTATTGGTGGCGATAAAGTAAGAATATGTGCATTGTTCCCTTTTTTCAAATAAGGCAAACAATGTTGTACCACTAAAAAAGTACCACGAACATTAATGCTATGCATTAAATCAAATCGTTTGGCTTCTGTTTGTGCTGTGCCTGTAAGTTGTATGGCCGATGCATTATTAATTACGATATCTATTCCGCCAAAAGTTTCTACTGTTTTTTGTACAGCTTGTGCAATTTGATCTTCAAAACGTATATCGGTTTGTATAGGTAAAGCTTTACCACCAACAGCCTCTATTTCGGTTGCTGCAGAAAAGATAGTACCTCCTAATTTGGGATTTTCTTCAGCACTTTTTGCTGCAATTACAATATTGGCTCCATCGGCAGCCAATTTTAAAGCAATGGCTTTACCAATTCCACGACTAGCTCCTGTTATAAAAACAGTTTTATTTTTAAATGACATAGCAAATTAATTTGGAGGAAAGATAATGAATTATTGAACTGTCATTCAATTGTTAAATTATTTCACTTTGTTTAGTTTATTTTTTAGTTATAGCTTTTAAGAATATACAGCATAACAAATAGGCAAACAATTTGAACACCGTTATGTTAAAGACTAAAATTAAATTATATGAAAAAATTTTTCCGCAAATTCAGTACAGTTTCAACTGCATTATTATTAGGAGCAGTAATTTTTACAGGTTGTAAAAAAGAAGACGAAGCTCCTGCACAAGCAAGAGTATTAGTTGCACATGCATCTCCAGATGCACCTGGTGTTGATTTATTGGTAGATAATCAAAAAGTAAATACAGCACCGTTGACTTTCTCGTTTAATACTGGTTACTTACCTGTAAACAGTGGAAGTAGAAATATTAAAGTTAATGCTGCAGGAACAACAACCTCTGTAATTAATGCTAACCTAACTTTAGATCCAAGTAAAAACTATTCAATTTTTGCATGTAATCGTTTAGCCAATATTGAAGCAGTTGTATTAGAAGATAATTTAGCTACTCCTGCTGCTGGACAAGCTCATATAAGAGTGGTACATTTAAGTCCTGATGCACCTGCTGTAAATATTGGTGTTGCAGGACAAACCAATAATATTTTCACCAACTTAGCATTTAAAGGAGCAACTGCATTTACTCCAGTAGCTGCTGGAACTTATAACTTACAAATAAGATTAGCAAGTAATAATGCCGTTGCTTTAACTATTCCACCAACCACCTTAGAAGCTGGTAGAATTTATACCGTTTTTGCAAGAGGTTTTGTTACACCACCAACAGGTAATACCAATACCTTAAATGTATCTGTTATTAATAACAACTAATATTTAATTATTGGTCATAAAAATAAAAGAGGAGCAAAATTGCTCCTCTTTTATTTTATCGTTTACCTTCTAAATATCCAAGTTGTTTTAAAATACCCATTAACATTGTTTTTCTTATGGTAGTGAATTTTGCTTTAGGGTCTCCTTCAATATTCAACACAAAAAAGTGTGGGTGTTTGTTTTCTTCAATCCAACCAACCATCCAACCTAATTGTTGACCATTTTCTTTAAATGTTAGTCCTGTTTTATAAGCTAAAATATAATTGGCATTGCTTTCTTGAACCATTACTTTTTTTACAATATCGTGGGTAGATTTACTAAATGGCAATTGGTTAAAGTACAGGCGTTTTACTAAACCTAATTGCTCATCGGGCTTAATTTTTAACGAATTATCAATCCAAAAACTATCAATAGCAGTAGTAATTTTCTTAGTGCCATAACTTAAACTATCTAACCATTGTTGCATGGTATCTTTTCCAATTCTTCTTGCTACTTCTTGATAATAAGGCAATGCCGAAGCTTTAAAAGCTTCTTCCATTGTTAAGTCTTTGTTCCAATCTTTGGCAGTATCGCCGCCAGGAAAAACTCTTACTTGTCCATCCCAAGGAATCACCATTTTTTCGTTTACAATTCTGCCAGTATGAATACCAATTAAAGAGTTGACGATTTTAAAGGTTGACGCAGGTGCATAAGCAGAATCTTTATAACGACTTAAATTATAAATAGTAAAGTTGCCTTGGCTATTGTCAAATAGTCCAAATGTGCCTTCTACTTTATTTTCATCGAAATATTTTTTTAAACTGTTATCTACTGTAACGTTATTGGGTGAGCAAGCTTGCAATGCAATTACAATACTGAAAATAAAAACGATGGATAAACGCATGTGATACAATTTTTGAATTGCAAATGTAAACCTTGAATAGTTTATAGCAGTTCTTTAGTTTATAGTTTATATAGTTATATTTTAATTCAATTAAAAGATTAGAGTCTATTTAACAACTCTTCTACTTCTTTAAAACTAGGCCTATTGTTTACGATAGGCTGCATGGCTTTTTCTTTCATTGTGTTTAAGGCATTTACCAATGGTTGGTTGGCTTCTTCTTTATGCAAGTTCAATAATAAATCTTCTAATAAACAAGCCCAAGCAAGTACTTCAATTTTTTCTAAACTTTCGGCAATTGGTTTGTTGTTGGTATTGTATAAAGAAGCTGCACCAAAATCGCCCATTAAAATTTCGTTATTTGCATTTATTAAAGTGTTATGAGCATAAAAATCGCCATGCAAAATTCCTTTACCGTGCAAATGTTTACCAACACTTGCAGCAGCTTGCAAAATGGCTACAATTTGTTGGGCAGTAAAAAATGTATTGGGTTCAAACACATCTCTAGTGCAACTTTCAAAGCTTGGTGGCAAGCCCAAGTTTTTATAATTGGGAGGAATTAATCCCAAAACCAATCCTTCTTTTTGTTGTGGATGATGTTTTGTTTTACCCAATAACGGAATTAAACAGTTGTGTGTACCAGCTAATATGCAAGCATTCATTTCATCTTCTGGTAAACCATCGCTGGTTACCGCTCCTTTAAATTCTTTTACAGCAAGCTCTATTGTTTCATTATTGCTTTTTCTCCATATTGCTTTGTAAATTACTCCAGAAGCTCCTTGCCCAAGTTCATGTTCAAGCTGTAATTCATTCCAATCAACTTCGGTTAATTGGCTTTCAATGATTGGTTTGTAACAAAAAGGATTACCAGCAAATGCCAACCAACACAATTTAGGCATTGTAAGTAACCAATTTGGAAATTCGGTTAATTGATTGGCCGAAATACGCAAAAGCCCCAAGTTTTTGCAATTGCTTAAAGTATTAGGCAACTGTGTAAGTTGATTACCAGCCAATGCTAATTTTTGCATATTCCAACAATTACCAATTGAAGTTGGTATTTGTGTAAGTTGATTATTGGTTAATATAAGCCAACGAATTTCGGTATGTAAGGCATCTTCAGCAATTGTATGTATTTGGTTCGATTTAAAACCAATCATAGTAATGCTTGTACACTTACCTAAAACCTTAGGAAAAACAGTAAACTGATTATTGGAAAGAAATAAAATTTTTAATTTATGCAGTTTAGTAAAATCATCTGGTAAACTAGAAAGCTGATTGCCCGATAAATCTAGCATTTCTAATGTATTTGCAAAATTAAAAATAGCTGTTGGAAATGTGGTAAGATTACAAGAGAGTTTCAATTCTTTGATTCCTTGCAATTCACCCGATTCTAATTGTGTTAATGTATGTGTAATCAAGTTTATTTTTATTACAAAGAAATGGTTTTGTATGAATTATTGTTAATGCTAATTATTGAGCTAATACTCTTTTATTAGCTTTTAATACGAAAGTTTAGCTATGCTGAGGTTTAATAAAAGTAAACATGAGGTTATAACTAAAGAATTGATTTTTTAAATCTTCTCATACACAGCGAATGAGTTATTTTTGTTGACTAATATTTTACAAGTGAGCGAAAGAAATAATTTTATTGACTACATACGTATTTTTTGCAGAAGTGGACATGGTGGTGCTGGTGCAAGGCATTTTATGCGTAATAAATTAACTGCCATGGGTGGCCCAGATGGTGGCGATGGTGGCAGAGGTGGTCATATTATTTTACGGGGGAATACACAATTATGGACTTTATTGCACTTGCGTTACTATAAAAATGTTTTGGCCGATGATGGCGAAAACGGCAGTAAAAGCAATTGCACTGGTAAAGATGGAGAAGATATAATTATTGATGTGCCGTTGGGTACTATTGCAAGAAACGAAGAAACCGGAGAAGTTGAAGCTGAAATTTTAGAAGATGGTCAGCAAATAATTTTAATGAAAGGTGGCCGTGGCGGTTGGGGCAATCAGCATTTTGCAACACCAACTAACCAAGTGCCAGAACATGCACAACCTGGTGAAATAGGACGAGAAGGTTGGATGCAATTAGAGCTGAAAGTATTGGCAGATGTAGGTTTGGTGGGTTTTCCTAATGCAGGGAAATCTACATTGCTAAGTGTAGTTACAGCTGCAAAACCAAAAATTGCCAACTATGCCTTCACTACTTTAATTCCACAATTAGGTATGGTAGAATATAGAGATGGTAAAAGTTTTTGTATTGCCGATTTGCCTGGTATTATTGAAGGTGCTGCTGAAGGCAAAGGTTTAGGTCATCGATTTTTACGCCATATTGAACGAAACAGTTGTTTATTGTTCGTTATTCCTGCCGATAGTAATGATCATAAAAAAGAATACGATATTTTATTGAATGAATTGAATGAATACAATCCCGAATTATTACAAAAAGATTTTTTAATTGCCATTAGCAAAAGCGATATGTTGGATGATGAGTTGAAAGATGCTATTGCTAAAGAGTTGCCAAAAGATATTCCTCATTTATTTTTCTCCTCTATTACTCAAACAGGATTATTGGAATTGAAAGATGCATTATGGAAAATTTTGAATAAGCCTGTTGGTGGATAATGAATGGTATTGATTACAACACTTGTAATTTTAAGTTTAACTCAGTTGTGATTGAATATTTGAATTCGTCTATTTCAAATATGTACATCAATCATTTTGACACATCCATCTTGCATATTTGAGCTATTCTTCTACTTTATAGTAGAATAGATACACGTAAATTGTGTTGCTAAACGTAAGTTGGTATATTGAAACATATACACGACCAACTACCTTAAACCAAACAATTGCCAAATGAAAACAACGATGCGTACCTTTTTTGTTCTAGTACTCGCTTATTCAATAACAGTACAAGCCCAAAACTATACACCAACTGCCGAAAATTTGCAAGCTAGGGTTACTTTTCAAAACAATAAGTTTGGCATGTTTATTCATTGGGGACCATCGAGTATTTTAGGTGCAGGAGAATGGGTAATGCATGCAAAAAACATTCATGTAAATGATTACAAAAGATTAGCACAGTTTTTTAATCCTCAACAATTTGATGCTGCTGCTTGGGTAGCTACAGCCAAAGCAGCAGGAATGAAGTATATCACTTTTGTAACAAGACATCATGATGGTTTTAGCAATTGGGATACGAAAGAAAGCGATTTCAAAATTACCAATACACCTTATGGTAAAGATGTTTTAAAGTTATTGGCAGATGAATGTCGTAAACAAGGCATGCAATTATTTTGCTATTATTCTTTGCTTGATTGGTATCGCAGCGATTATCAGTATGAAACAGGTTCAAATGGGAGAGGTACAGGACGTACACAAAAAAGCAATTGGGATAGCTATATCCGTTTTATGAAAGCCCAATTAACCGAGTTGCTTACCAATTATGGAACCATTGCTGGTATTTGGTTTGATGGTCATTGGGATCAAGTAGAAAAAACCGGACCAAGAGTAGGCATTTCAAAAGTTGATTGGCAGTACAACGAAATTTATGAATTGATTCATCGCTTACAAGCACAATGTTTAATTAGCAATAATCATCATCAAGCAGTAATTCCTGGAGAAGATTTTCAAGCATTTGAACAAGATTTGCCTGGCAATAATACCAAAGGTTTTGGTAAGGCAGATATATCTGCATTGCCATTAGAAACTTGTGAAACCATGAACAATAGTTGGGGTTTTAATATTACAGATAGAAACTATAAATCGTCAAAAAAGCTCATTCAGTTTTTAGTACAAGCAGCAACCATGAATGCCAATTTATTGTTGAATGTTGGTCCAATGCCTAATGGTGTAATACAAGCAGAATTTACAGATACGTTGCAAAAAATGGGACAATGGATGCAACAAAACAGTAAAACCATTTATGGTACAAGAGGTGGCTTAATACCTCCAAAAGCATGGGGCGGAATTACACAAAACGGCAAAACCATGTATGTGCATTTACTGAATAAGCCAGATACAAAAACCTTTGTTTTTATAGAAGGATTCACTCTAAAGATTACCAAAGCAATTGAATTTGCAAACGGTAAAAAAGTAACCTTTAAACAAGTACCAGAAGGCATATTTGTTTATTTAAATGAAGTTGAATGGAACGAAATAGACACCATTATTGAGTTGGTGGTGGAGTAAATTCACATATAAAGTTGCAATCAAAAATCTACCGTTAACTATACGGATTTTTTACTCCTTTTTACTTTTTCTTTAGTAAATAAATCAGCTGTATATTTTTCATACAATTCAAACAAAAATTCCATCCTTTTAGCTTCACTTGTAAATGCTTGCGATCTATAAGCAGAATCAACTGCTTTATCTAATTCATTGTGTGCATTTACTAGCTCTGGAGGCATTGTTAAAATATCGTAAAGAGCGGCAAGAGATTCATTAGGAAATTGCCTTCTAACATCTAATATTCTTTGAGCTGCTACTTCAATATTTTTTATGTGTTTTTCTGATGGATTTTCGGGAAAAGGAAAGTTATTATATACAATACTTGCCGAGTATTGAAAATCACTTTTCATTCTACCACAAGTTGATTTCATCCATGTCATGTGCATTAATGAAGTCATTATACCAAACATAAAAAGGTTTGCATTTGGAATAATTAATGCACTACCACTTGTAATTGTACTTGGTTCTAGAATTCCAATGGGTATATATTTTCTATTCTCAGAAGAAACTTTTGGAATGATAATATAATTTGAAGTTGGTTGTCTAATTTCCCCAAACAACATCGATTTTTCAGCAAGTTTTTTGGTTGCTTCTCGATTGCTACTGAGTCTAAATTTTTTTGTTTTCTCAATTCTATCGATAAGAAATTTAGAGTTTCTCAATATAGAAGGATCTATATTTTGTAACCATAAACACCAGCGTTTTTTGTTATTAATAAACTCATCACCACCTGTATATTTTCTAATTACAGAAATGAGATTAGGTTCGTTCTTGATTGCTTCTTCTTTTTGATCATCGGTTAAAATTAAGTTCCCTTCATCAATTGGCATGCTACCATAATTCATTTCTGGTACATTGCAAATTGGTGACTTTCTATTTTCAACAGTAATGTCTTTCCCTTCAATTAAAAAGGGATTAATATTTTTGACTTTTATTTCAAGTGGCTCCTCTTTGGCATCATCATATTCAAAAATATATTTGTTTGGAGAGTCGTAATTAGCAAAGCCAATGATTATACAATGAACGGCTGCTTTACCTTTTGCTTCGTTACTCCATTTGAAAGTTTGGTGAGCAAAATGAATTTTTATTTTGTAGTGATTGTATAGCACAGTCCACAAAACACCGACTTGCTCACCCTGAGCAATAGAATTCGTAGAAACAAAACCCACTTTTGTTTTTGTATTTTGAATTAATTGAGCTGCTTTTATATACCAGCAGGTTACGTAATCTAAAACTCCTGTTCCTTTGATACCTTTAAAAACCAATTCTAAGTCTTTCTTCTGATTTTCATTTTGTTCTTTTTTTCCAATAAAAGGAGGGTTTCCTATAATGTAGTCAAAAGTATTTTTCAATATTATTTTCTCTTCTGTATTTTTTCGTTCATCAATAATGGTGAGGTTTTTGGTTTTTATATTTAGCGTATGATATTCTGCATCAGGCTCTTGCAAAATAAGGGTTGTATCATTTGCTGTAATATCTATAGCTTCTTTCTTAAATAAACTGTTCCAATTAATTTGTAAAGCATTTCCATGTACAATTTGTGCTGCTTTTTTTAATGGCAATCTTGCATAATATTGTCCAAACTCGTTACCAACAAGCATATTCATTTGATGGTCTATTAACCACATGGCAACTTCGGCAATTCTTGCAGGAAATTCTTCGTATTCAATTCCATAAAATTGATCAACATCAATCCAAAGAATACTGTTAATGCTAGTAGCCATTTGGTTTTTATACTGTTGG
The DNA here is from genome assembly GCA_943368735.1 of Rhizobium sp. Q54. Lineage (GTDB taxonomy): Bacteria > Bacteroidota > Bacteroidia > Chitinophagales > Chitinophagaceae > UBA1930. The sequence continues at coordinate 278,184 of CALRLQ020000004.1, forward strand.
CGTAGCACTTCTAATTCTAATAATCGTAATTCACGATAGGTAATTACTAAAAAATTTCCACAACCACATGCAGGATCTAAAAACTTTAATGTACTTAGTTTTTTATGAAATTCGGGAAGCTTGTTTTTGTTGTCTTTTATGCTTTCAAACTCTTTCCAAAGCTCATCTAAAAACAATGGTTTAATGAGTTTAAGAATATTGGTCTCACTGGTATAATGTGCTCCTAAATTTCTACGTTCTTTAGGGTTCATTACACTTTGAAACATAGAACCAAAAATGGCTGGAGAAATTTTACTCCAATCTATATAACAACAGTTCAATAATGCTTGCCTCATATTGCTATCGAAGCTAGCTGTAGGTAAAATTTCTTCAAATAGTTTTCCGTTTACATACGGAAAATCGGCAAGTTGTTCATCTAAATTTTTAAATCTACTTTCTTTGGGTGTATTTAATACTTGAAATAACTCTTGCAATTTTGCTGCTAGGTCACTTCCGTCAACACTAGTTCGTTGCGATATGTATTCTTGAAATTGTAGCTTTTCAAAAATTGAAGTGTCTTCGGCAAATAAGCAAAATAAAATGCGTACTAAATAAACTTCTAATGGATGCCCCGTATAACCAATTTCTTCTAACCTATCATGCAACTTACCCATTAACTCTGCAGCTTTAATGTTTGCAGGGTCTTGCTCTTTATAAACTTTTTTTTGATAGCCTATTAAATAGCCAAATTGGTTTACATTCTTTACAAGCTCTTTCAGTGTAAACTCAATGGTTTTGCTTTCTTCAAGATCGTATAATCTAAAATTTTCAAAGTCGGAAACAAGAATAAATTTTGGTATTTCATGTTCTTTTAATCCATGTAAATATTCTTTTGCTTGTAAAAAAGCTTTATCTAAATTTTTGCCTCTGCTTTTCATTTCAACCAATATCATTCCTTTCCAAAGCAGATCTATATAGCCATCTTTATCATCTAATTTTTTTACTCTATGCTCAAAGGTTGAAACTCTTTTATTGCTTATACCAAATACATTAAAAAATTCAACTAAAAATGGTTTTGCATCTGCTTCTTCGTTTGAAGTGTTCGCCCATTCTTTAGAAAACTTTAATGCTCTATCTCTTATTTCGTTCCAACTTAAAGCCATAGTATTTTTAATTTTGTTGGTTCAATCAAACTGTTTTACACTCTTCTAATATCGGCACCTAAAGCATTCAATCTTTCATCAATAAATTGATAACCTCTATCTATTTGTTCAATGTTTTGAATGGTACTTTTTCCATCGGCACTCAGAGCTGCTATTAATAAAGCTTGTCCTGCTCTAATATCAGGACTGCTCATTGTAATGCCACGTAAATTATTTTTTCGTCCTAACCCAATTACAGTTGCACGGTGGGGATCGCATAAAATAATTTGTGCACCCATATCAATCAGTTTATCCACAAAAAACAATCGACTCTCAAACATTTTTTGATGCACCAATACACTGCCTTTGGCTTGTGTAGCAACTACTAAAATAATGCTAATTAAATCTGGTGTAAAACCAGGCCAAGGATGATCGTAAATGGTTAAAATTCCACCATCTAAATACGTACTCACTTCATATATTTCTTGAGCAGGAATATAAATATCATCTCCTTTAATTGCTAATTGAATACCCAGTTGTTGAAATTTTTCTGGTATAACACCCAAGTGCTGCACACCAGCATTTTTTATGGTTATTTCACTTTGGGTCATGGCTGCAAGCCCAATAAAACTGCCTATTTCAATCATGTCGGGCAACATGGTATGTGTTGTACCATGTAAGCTTGTAACACCTTCAATTACCAATAAATTACTGCCAATACCAGTAATGTTTGCACCCATGCTATTGAGCATTTTACAAAGCTGTTGTATGTAAGGTTCGCAAGCTGCATTGTAAATAGAAGTAGTGCCTTTGGCTAAAACAGCAGCCATTAAAATATTGGCAGTTCCAGTAACGCTAGGTTCATCTAATAACATAAATGCACCAGTAAGTTGTGGCGATGATAATTTGAAACAACCATGCTCATCATCGTACTCAAAAGATGCTCCTAATTTTTCAAAACCAATTATATGAGTATCTAATCTTCTTCTACCAATTTTATCTCCACCAGGTTTGGGAATATAGGCTTTTTTAAAACGAGCCAACATGGGTCCTGCCAACATTACACTACCTCTTAATCGGCCACTCTTTTTTCTAAATGCATCGCTAGCTAAATGATCTTCATCTACATTATCTGCCTTAAAACTGTACGTATGATCATCAATTTTATTTACCTGCACACCCATATCGTGTAATAATTCTATTAAAAGATTTACATCTAATATATTGGGAATATTACTAATGGTAACAGTTTCGCTAGTTAATAAAACGGCACTAAGAATTTGTAAAGCCTCGTTTTTTGCACCTTGTGGAGTAATAGAACCACTTAATTTTTTACCACCTCTTACTTCAAATGAATGCATTTTTGTAGGTATTATTTGATTGCAATATTACCAACGAAAGTAACTGAAAATAAGAATGATACTAACAACTAATTGAAGCGTTTCTAACAAAAACTAGGAAAAAAATATTGAAAGAAATACATAAAAAGGAAAGAATTAATTAGAAAACAATACCTAAATCACAATTGATATTTGTTATACATACAATTTTCTAAGAGAGTAAAGAATATCTGTAATAAACAATGCAGAATAGCTACAAACTATAATTAAATAGAAAATGAAATCTATGATACAGATACTAGGTACTTGTTTGTTAACTATCTCAATGCTAAGTGTACAAGCAAAACAGCAAATAGCAGCAGAGTTTAAAATTCAAAATCAAGATTCACTCATTCAAGCCACGCTGCAAAAGTTTCCAGCAAATACACAGTTTGCAATAGCACTATTAAATAACAATACTGTTCGTTTAATTGGATATAAAAATGATGAAACAGTCGTTACTGCTATCAATAATACGTCAGCAGTTTTTGAAATTGGCTCTATCACCAAAACATTTACAGCAACATTATTTGCTAAATGTATTGAACAAAAATTATTGCAGCATACTACTACATTACAACAAGTGTTAGGTTTTACAATAGAAGATTCAACTGTTGCAAATATTACCTTGCAACAATTGGCTAATCATACATCAGGATTACCAAGATTGCCAACAAACTTTAAAATAGGAAATGCTGCAAATCCTTATGTAGATTACGATACAACTATGTTATATAGTTACTTGAAAAAAGCTGTAACACAAACTAAACCAGGTACAACCTATGCATATTCTAATTTAGGAGCTGGATTGTTAGGAGTTATAAGTGCAAAAGCTTTGAAGACTAGCTATGATGATGCATTGAAGCAGTATATTTTCAATCCATTAAGCATGAATAATAGTAGTGCCATATTAACCAAAGAGCAAGAAATTGTATTGGTTAAAGGATTGGATGCAAATGGTGAAGAAACCGACAATTGGAATTTTGATTGTTTGGCTGGTGGAGGTGCAATTTTAAGTACCATCAGCGATATGGCATTGTACGCCAAAGCTCAACTAAATGAACAGCCTAGCATTTTTAACTATTGCCATACGCCAACATTTAAAAATAATGAAAGAATGAGCATGGGCTTAGGTTGGCATTTAATAAAGAGTAATGATGGTAATACCATTCTTTTTCATAATGGTGCAACGGGTGGCTATGTAAGTTCTATGATGGTTGATAAAGCCAATAAAAAAGCAGTGGTTATATTAACCAATGTAAGTGCATTTAATGCTAAGATGAATTTAATTGATATGCTGTGTAATCAATTGTTGAGAAAGTTATAAAAACTAGTAAGCAAGAATAATTACTGGGCTAAGCTGCAAAATAAATAATCAATTTTTAGAAAATAAATTCAACAATCTATCATTTAGAGAAAGCCACAGCAATTGCAGCACCCATTTTGGCATTGTGTTTTATTAAAGCAATATTGGCTTCTAAACTTTCTCCATTGGTGTGTTGTGCAATATATTGTAATAAAAAAGGTGTTACAGCTTTACCATTAATGTTTACTTGTTTTGCTGCTTCAAGTGCATGTAGAATATGTTCTTCCATTTCTTGCTGTGGTACTTCATCGTTTGCTGCTATTGGATTTGCAATGAGTACAGAGCCATTTAGACCCAATGCCCATTTGGTTTGTAGCAGTTGAGCAATTTGTTGTGGAGTATCTAAACGCAAAGGCGACGTAAAGCCACTTTCACGAGAATAAAAACTTGGAAAAGCATCTTGACCAACTGTAACAATAGGAATGCCTTGTGTTTCTAAGTATTCTAAAGTTAAACCAATATCTAAAATAGATTTTACGCCTGCACTAATTACAGCTACATTAGTAGTTGCCATTTCTGTTAAATCGGCACTAATATCCATGCTATTTTCAGCACCTCTATGCACACCACCAATACCACCAGTTACAAATACTTTTATGCCTGCCATTGCTGCAATACGCATAGTGGCAGCAACAGTAGTAGCTCCATATAAGTTTTGAGCAATTACATAGGGCATGTCTCTTAAGCTTACTTTCCAAACATCTTTTTCTTTGCCAAATAGTTCAATTTCTTGTGGCGTTAATCCTACACAACATTTACCATGCATGATTGCAATGGTAGCAGGTACAGCACCATTGTCTCTTACAGCTTGTTCTACAGCCAAAGCAGTTTCAACATTTTTTGGATAAGGCATACCATGTGCAATAATGGTACTTTCTAATGCCACAATGGGTAAATTATTTTGCAATGCTTGAGCAACTTCGGCAGATATTTTTAAAAACGAGTTCATGTTGTTGAATGGTTAAAAGACTATGGGATAAAGAAAATTATTTTGTATCTGTTCAATAAAGTTATAAACGTTGAAGAGTGCGACGCAACAGGTGTTACATTTATATTCTACTGCTGGTTACAAAAAATTTCTCACTTCATAATATTTGCTTACTGCTGCTAACAGTTTTTCTTGATTTAAATGCGTAGCTATAGCACCATTTACTTGCAAAATTTCGGCACTTAAAGTATGAGCAATTTTTAAACTTTCTTCATCATCCTTTCCTAAGTATTTGGCCAATACCCAACCACTTAAACTACCATCGCCAGCACCTGTAACATCTCTAATTTCTTCTACTTCTGGTGCAATTAAACTATAGGTATTGTCTTTGGTAAATAACATAGAACCTTTTTTGCCTCTGTGCAGCCAAATTTTTTCAACACCCCTACTCAATATTTCTTGTGCATGTTCTTCAATGGTTTTACCTCCATTGCTGCACATGGCTGGCAACTCATCTTCATTAGGCGTAACCATATGAACACCTTGTAAATTCATTTTGGCAAATTTTTGAGCAGGAGGAACAGAAACAGGCTCTATAATAAATGGAATATTTTTTCTATAACAAAACTGAGCCAACCACGATACGGTATCTGGGTGAATATTGGCATCGGCAATTACACTAAATGCCGATGCTAGTAAAGTTTCGTGTTGTTGTAAATGCTGTGGCGTAATACTATCTAACGAAGTATTGGTAAGCAATGCCGTGAATAAAGATCTATCGTAATTTAAGATACCTGTGTATTTACCAGTAAGAGCGTTGTTGGTAATAGCAGCATCTAACTGAATATTTACATAGCCACAAATGGTTTTTAACCAATCGCCTTCACCATCGTTACCAAAAACACTAATCAATTGTACAGGCACCCCTAATAATGCCAATTGATGTGCAATATTTCTTGCAACACCACCTGCACTTCTATGTACAGTTGCATCGTTGGTGGTTGCCATTAACATGGTATGGTTGGCAGCATACAATTCATCAACCAAAGCTGCACCAATACAAATAACTGGTTTATTCATGGCGGCGAAGTTAATGTTAATGAAAATTAAAAATATTGTTGGCTTATCTAAAATAAAAGTCTAGCATACTATTTGAATTTATGCTTGAATAAATGCATTTTTAAACCCTTAAAATAATGATGTATGAAAAAGTTTTTACTCTTAACATTAGTAGTTGTATTTGCTTTAGAAAGCTTTGCACAAATGAGAGCCGATTTAACCATTGCTACCACCGGCAACAGTAATTTAAGAATTAGGTTAAACGGTAAAAGAATTACGTTGAAAGATAGATCGGTTACTTTTGAAAATGTAAACCCTGGTAATTACTCTTTAACCATTTTTCAATTACAAAGAAGAAATAATGGTATAACCGATTATGTTGAAGTGTACAACAATACCATTCGTTTAACTGCAGGAAAGCATACAGAGTTCACCGTTTTACGTTTTGGTAAAGTTGTTTGGGATGAAGGTTTTATGAACAACGAAGACTGGAATGATAGCTGGAACAATGGCTCTAACAATGGAGGCAATCAAGGCAATGGAAATAATCAAGGTGGTAACAACAATAATGGCTATAATAATTATGTTGAGGTTACGCCACAAATGTTTACCTCTATAAAATTACAAGTTGAGCAATCTATGGGCGATGGCAATAAGTTAGTTACTGCGAAAGCGGTGATGAAAAACAAATGGTTTACTGTGCTACAAATAAAAGAGATTGCCAATTTATTTACATCGGAAAACAACAAGTTACCATTTGTAAAAAATGCTTACGAAAACTGTATGGAAAAGCATTTGTATTTTTCATTGGGTGAGGTATTTACATTTAATTCTTATAAACAAGATTTTATGAAATGGTTGGGTGATAGATAATTGATTGAAGCACCTAAAGAAAAAGCCAATTTAGTAATACTGAATTGGCTTTTTTGTGCATTATCCAATAGCCATTTGTTAATTCATCCACATTGCATAAAACTCTGTTGTGTAAAATTTATCTTCGACACATGAAAAACATTTTTTCCAAACTATTTATTGCTTGTATTTTATTTTTTTCAAGTGAATTAACAGCACAACCCATTTTTGAATTTAGAGGTGTTTGGATTGCCTCTGTAGAAAATATTGATTGGCCTAGTAAAAAAGGATTAACTGTTGATGAGCAAAAAGCCGAATTTATTAAAGTGCTGAACATGCATCAAAGCAATGGCATGAATACAGTAATTGTACAAGTTCGTCCTGCTGCCGATGCTTTTTATCCTTCTCAATACGAGCCATGGAGTGAATATTTAATGGGTAAGCAAGGTTTGCCACCAACTCCTTATTACGACCCATTAGATTTTATGATTACCGAAACGCATAAAAGAGGAATGGAATTTCATGCATGGTTAAATCCTTATAGAGCTGTGTTTAGAGCAGGTAAAAGTTCAATTGCTCCATCGCATATTACACGTATTCATCCTGAATGGTTTGTTACCTATGGAACTACCAGATATTTTAATCCTGGTTTACCAGAAGTACAACAACATGTTGGCAGAATTGTAAAAGATATTGTTGAACGTTATGAGGTAGATGCCATTCACATGGATGATTATTTTTACCCATATAAAATTGCTGGCAAAGATTTTCCCGATGAAGAAGCTTATAGAAAATATGGGAATGGTTTAAAAAAAGAAGATTGGAGAAGAAGTAATTGTGATAGCATTATTAAAAATTTATTTGAAATTATTCGTTCAACCAATGCAAGGGTGAAGTTTGGTATTAGTCCGTTTGGTATTTGGAGAAATAAATCAAAAGATCCAAGAGGAAGCAACACAGAAGGCGGCTCATCTAATTACGACGATTTATATGCCGATATTTTATTATGGTTAGAAAAAGGTTGGATAGATTATGTTACCCCTCAATTGTATTGGGAACGTGGACATAAAATAGCCGATTATGATTTATTATTAGATTGGTGGAATCAATACCACTATGGTAAACATTTATACATTGGGCATGGAATTTATAGAGCAGGAACCAACAACGCTTGGAAAAGTAAAGATGAAATACCCAATCAAATTAAAAAGTTAAGAGCATACCCTACAACACAAGGCAGTATTTATTTTAGTAGTAAAACATTTGATAAAAACCCTAACGGCTGGAACGATAGTTTAAGAAATAATTACTATGCCTATCCTGCATTACCACCTCCAATGTCTTGGATTGATAATATTGCACCAGAAAAACCCATTGTAGAAAAACTAAATGATGGCATTATTAAAATTGCCTACAATGGCAAAGAAAAAATAAAAGGCTATACTGTTTTTGTGGTAGATGAAAATAAAGCAGCAACCATGCAAAATGCCATTTTAGTGCAATTAGCTTTATATGGAGGAGCAACAGATATTGATGCACAAAAATGGTTTAACCAAGGCAAAAAAGTTTTTTTAGCTACAGTAGATTGGAACAATAATGTAAGTGAATGGGTAGAAATGAAATAAGGGAGATGATTAAAATTTAATGGTCCAATTAAATTCAATATTCTCTCTTCTCGATGTTGGTTTTTGTTTACCATTGGTAAGCTCTACCACACGTTTATTTACATAACTACTTAACTCTGTAACCGATACTTTACCATCGTTATTTCCATTGTAGTATTTATCGGCATATTCTTTAAAAATTGCTTCACGAATACTAAAAGTAAAAACGCCATTGTTCCATTGAGCCGATTCAAATGCATACTCCATACCACCAGCAGCAGAAATTACAATAGCTCCGTTGCTATTAGACAAATCGCTAAATAAATTTTGCATTAATTCGAAACTGCTATTTGCACTAACGACCTTTTTTTTATTGCTTACTTTAATACTACTACGACTTGCAATACCAGTTACTTTGTCTTGTTGATTGGCCGTAGAAACTAGTTGAATCTTCTTTTTTTGCTGAATAGCCAATAGTTCATCTTTATCTAAAGCACCACTATGACAAGCATCTATCAAAAGTATTTTTTCTTGTGCAGGCACATCGTTTAATAATGCTTCTAACGATTCGTAAGGCAACCCTTTTAATTCGGGTTTTGCAAAATTTACATCGTAAGTGGCATAATAAAAATTCAATGAATCGCTTAATAAGCCATGGCCTGTAACAGCAATAATTACTCTATCGTTAGGAGCTGTTTTTAGAAGTTTGTTTTTTAGTTTATATATATTTTCTACTGTAACCTTTTCGTTTATTAATGTATCTATAACAATGTTGCTATAGTACTTTGTAAAATCATCGGCTAAGTCTCTAATATCTTTAACTGAGTACGTTAAGTTCATGCTGCTATCTTTATAATTGGCTACTCCAATTCCAATAAAATATGTTTTTGCAGTATCTACACTTTTTTGAGTACTTAAAACCGTAAACGATTCTTTTAAAGAGCTTACACCTTTTGCATTGGTACAATATACTTTAACAACATTGGTTCCATGTGCTAAAGGAATAGTTACTTGCTGTTGAATTTGTTTGGTATTTAGCTTACTTAAATCTCTGCCATTTACTCCTAAAATGGGCGAATTATTAACTACTACTTGTAAAGTTTTTAAGGGGTAAGTTTTATCGGCACATTCAATGTTTACAATATATTCATTAGCCGATGTAGAAGTTTCTATTGCAAATTTATCTATGAGTTTAATGGTTGGTAAGTTGGTAACAATTGGTTCGTTCGATTCTTTTAATCCCAATCGTTTCATTCTTTTTTTGTAAGCATTGTAGTAACTTTTTGTAACAGCAGTATCAGCTCTACCAAGGTTTTGCAATACCAAATCGGGCCTGTTTAATTGTACATCAAATTGATCGTAATTATATACATTGTTGTTGTAATAAATATTTACAGCTTCTAAAGTATTTTTAGAGGCTAAATAATGATTTTCACTATCTACAATAAACGGGTCTTTTTTAAAAGGAATATATATAACAGCTTTACGTTTACCACTTGCGGTTTCGTATAAATGAATTTTTCCATCGGCCCCGGCTGTTGCAAACTCAGAGCCATTATTGGTCATTGCAATGCTCCAGCTGTAAAAATTATGATCAGTTTGATTGTATAAGATAGAATCTCTTTGAACATCAATACCCATAATACTTCTACTTGTATTTTGAACAATTAAATATTTATTATCGGGCGTTAGTAACATATTTTCGGCTGCTACTTCTCCATTGTTTACATATCGTTCACTTATAAAAGCAAGGGTTCGAGCATTGAATTTTGTTAATAATCCATTGTTTGTGGTAACATAAATTGTAGTTGGCGATGCAATAATTTGTCTTGCACCCGATACAGCAAATGAATCTATAATATTACCTGTGCTTGGGTTTATTGCAACTACTTTTCTAGTATTGGCTTTTGTAAATAACCTTTTGTAAAAATTATCGTAATACAAAAGCATGGTATTTATTTTACCATCTGTTTCAAGCTTTGTAAGAAATATTTTTTTATGATTTTTTAAATCCCAGCCAAGAATATATCCATTATTGGTACTAATAAAACAAACTGTATTGTCTTTCGTTGTTTCAAAAGAATACACTGTTTCATCTTCTGGTAATGTAATAATGTTTTCATTTTTTATAGAGTCTTGATATACATTGTAAATGGTTAAAAATCTACCATATCCATCAAGTTTAAATACAATTGAACTGTCGCCTTGAAGAAGTATATGCTTTGTTTCGAGCCTAATATCTAATTGGTTTATTCTTTTTGAATAATTTCCACCGCCAGTGGTTAAATCTATTTTTCCAAGCTCTGGTCCATATTGATAATACCAAAGACCCTTATCGTCTTTCGTATATTGTAAGCTATAAATAATGTTTGAAAAGAAGTTTATTTTTTTATCGTTGAGTTGATAGTTTTGATAAAAATTATACTCTCTCATATTCATTAAATGAACATTATAGCCACTAGAAGTAACCACTAAGTCTTTGCCATCGTTACTAAAAAGTGTATGGCGTATGTTGGCATCGTCTGTTAATCTAATTTTATATTTTCTTACATAAATATCCCATAGGTTTTTTATAATAAAAGTATCTTTTGCTAATGGATAAGCCAAGTATTTACTATCCTTAGAAAAAGAATGTGCTGCATACATAGCAGGATACTTATTACCATAATTGTTCACCTCTAAAAAAACAGGTTGGGTGGTAATTACTTCACCTAGATATGCATCCCAAATTTTTATGGTAGCGTTATCAGCAACTACAGCAAAGAATCTCCCATCATTACTAATCTTTATACTTTGAGAGATTCCTTTATTTTTATAAGTATTGGTTTTTACTTCTTTTTTCAAGTTCCAAGCATATATGGTACCATCGCCACCACAACTTAGAATAATGTCATTATTATTTCTATAAAACTCAAAATCTAAAATTGCACCGTTATGTAGTGTTAATTTTTTTTCAACTTGTAACGAGTCAACAAAGGGGTTAATAATGTTTAATACAGCTCCTTCGGCAACATAGAGTAATCTACTGTCTGGAGAAAATTTTGCAACATTTACTATTGAATCGGTAGTGTAACTTATTATTGGAGTATAGTTGTAGGCATTCCAAATAATTACACTATAATCGGCACCTGCACTTACTAAATATTTACCATTGGGGCTGTAGTGTAAACTTGTAATTGTTGCAGTGTGTTTGGTAAGTGTAAACAGTTCTTTGCCAGTAGTTTTATTCCAAATTTTAATTAAGTTATCAGAACCTCCTGTGGCAAAATATTGTGGATTGGGCGATTGTGCAACTATATAACTTCTTCTATGACCCGATTGTGTGCCAATTTTTATATCAGTAGGTTCTTGCCATTTTTCAAAGCTGGCTTTAGCCCAAGCTTTACCCTCTATATTATTGGTACTTTCAAATATTTTGTTTGCTTGTTCAAGATATATATTTGCTTGTTTTGCACTTCCGTTTTTCTTTTCAATTTCAGCCAATAAATATTCGTACCAACCAAAGTTTGCTGTGTCTTTTGTAAGTGTAGTTACATTGTTTATTAATTGGGCTGTTGACTTTGCAGCACCATTATTTTCTTCGTAAATATGTTGCATTGCATTACCAAGCCATTGTTCTATTAAATGATACTTTTTAATTTGACTGTTTAAATTATTGATTTGTTCATTACGTTCAGTTGGGTTTTGTATAGATAGTAAATAGGGCTTTATTGAACCCTCATACAAAGGCGATTCTGTGGCAACCCATCTTAAATATTCTATTGAAAATTGATGATTATTGCCCATCCAAGTTGCTGGATACTTTTCTACATATTGAAGAAATAATTGCTGATGTATGGGTTTACTAATAATTGCTGATCGAAACATATTGTTGCCCGAAAAAATACCACCATTAAATCTATATGCTAAATTGGGTCTGTTAAGTGTATCTTTTTCTACAGTTGCCGATACCTCTTTGGCTTCAAACAACATACTTTCTAAGATATCTTTTTCAAGTGTTTCATTTGCATAATAATAAAAGTATCTGTAGTTGTAATAAGGATTTACGGCATCTGAAGAAAAAAGAATATTGTTAATGATGCACTCTTTTAAAATCAATTTATTCCAGCTAACTGGTGTTAATGCATTCAATTCTATCAAGTCTTTTACGAGTATAATTTCATTAGGTTTTTTGGCTATTCGAATGATAGTAGTATTGTTAGTAATACGAACAATATTTCCAGCTGTAATTGGCGATGTACTATTATGATGGCTAGAATCTTTACTAATTAATCTACTCCAAACAACCACAGATTGGCTACTGTCTTTAATACCATCTAACATGCCTGCTGCTATGATGATTTCTAATGAATCTTTTTCAAATGGCTGTATAGAAATAATTGGGAAAAATACTTTTGTTATTTCTGTTTCGGTTACTGTAGGATAAGAAAAAGACCAACTGTTTTCTGCAATAGCCTGTTGTAGTAAGCTGGTACGAACAAATATTAAACGTTTACTCTCATTGTGTTTAAATGTATTGGCATTTGCTAAAGCTTTATTTAGAGCGGTAAATGCAAGTTGAGGTTTTTGTTGAATTCTATAACCTCTACCCATAATGCTTAACAGCTCTGTTATGTGTTTGCTGCTATCAAAAAAGGGGTTTTGTTTACTCCATTCTAAAGCTTTTTCGTAAAAAATCATTGAGCTATCTACCTTGCCTTTGTTTGAGTAAATATTTCCTTGCCTATAATGCTGCATAAAATAAGCAGTATCTTTTTTTTGAGCCGTTACTGCTGTGTTCAATACAATAATTAGTATTGCTGTGCAATAGAGAGAGACATACTTCATGCAGTATTGTTTATATAAATTTATGTTAGTTATTTTAATAAAGGTATTGGTTACACTTAAACTTTATTATACCCAATAACCACATTTAAATATGCTGAGCATATACAATTAAAGTAGTTTATATAGCATATCAGATAGGTTGTTGTAAATAACTTGTAATTCAAAGTTTTCAAATTCATATTGTATTTGTACATTTATTCAATGCAACACAAAGGTTCAATAGGGGTATTTGATAGCGGTTATGGTGGTTTAACTGTTTTGAAAGAAATAGTACAGCATTTGCCAAACTACAATTATGTGTACTTGGGCGATAACGCAAGAGCACCTTATGGTACAAGAAGTTTTGAAACAGTGTATCAATATACTTGGCAATGTGTGCAATGGTTTTTTGCACAAGGTTGCCCGTTGGTAATATTGGCATGTAATACAGCATCGGCAAAAGCATTAAGAAATATTCAGCAAAATAATTTACCACAACTCAACAATCCCAATCAAAAAGTATTGGGTGTTATACGTCCAACAACAGAAGTAATTGGCAACTTTACCGAAACCAATCAAGTAGGTGTTTTGGGTACAAATGGAACAGTTCAGTCTAATTCTTATCCTATAGAAATTGAAAAATTTTTTCCGCAAGTAAAAGTATTTCAGCAGGCTTGCCCCATGTGGGTGCCATTGATTGAGAACAATGAGCATCATACCAAAGGAGCCGATTTTTTTGTGAAAGAATATATTAATGCACTCATGCATCAATCGCCTAGTATAGATACTATTTTATTGGCTTGCACCCATTATCCATTATTGTTAGATAAAATAATTGAGTACTCACCTGCCGATACTAAAATAATTTCTCAAGGAAAAATTGTAGCTGAAAGTTTGGTTGATTATTTACAAAGACATACCGAAATAGATGCTTTATGCATTAAAGAAAGTAGCACTCATTTTTATACTACCGATGATACCATCACATTCGACAAGCAAGCTGCTATTTTTTACGAAAAGCATATACAAAGCAAACAAGTACATTTAGAAGGATAGAAATTGAAATTCTATTATTTGTATTCTAATTATTCAACCAAACTTCTATTTAAAAAGTTAATCAAGGGCTTCATAGCTTCAAAATGAGTAATTACTTTTTTCACCAAGTTTTTATTGGTTAAATCTTCATCGGCAATAGGAGCAATTGCAGTAAAGCTTTTTAGTTTTAAATAATCAATAGCTTCATTGTCTTCTTCATAACCTTTAGGCGGTCTGCTTAAAATGGCAGATTGATCTAATCCATTAAAATGTTTTTTAAATTTTGCAGCAGTAATAATGCTATTGAACTCTGTATAATTATAATCTATTTCTTGCCTAATTTTTTTAAGTTCAGGAGCCATTGGCATCCAAACGCCACCACCAATAAAACTTTCACCAGGTTGGCAATGAAAATAATATCCAGCAGTTAATATTTTTTTACCACCCATACTAAAATGTGCTCCCATATTATTTTTATAAGGCTCTTTGTTTTTGCTAAACCTAACATCTCTATTAATTCTAAATACACATTGTTTTGGTTCAAGTGCTTCAAGGCTTGTATCAATTTGTTTCATTTCATGTAAAACAATTGTAACAAAGCTTAAGTAATCTGCTTTGGCTGCCTCATACAATTTTCTGTTTTTTTCAAACCAGTCTTTATGATTGTTTTTAGCTAAGTTTTTTAAAAAGCCAATGGTAGATGATTGAAGCATATACTGTATTTAAAATTTTCTATCAAAATAAATTCAATTTCTTGTAAAAGTTACATGTTTTTTAAGGTATAATATCTATGGACTTTAATTTGATAACATTTATTGTGCATAGGGTTATGAATGATTTTAAGTAATCTAAAAAAATGATAAGAATCAGTTTCTACGCTGATGTTCATCAAATGTGCTTTTACAATAATCATACAATTTTACATCATCAAATAAACAATTACAATCTAAAATAACAAACAATACAATGAAAAGGTTAACACAAATAGCACTAGTTTTTTTACTAGTAATTATTAGCAACAATTTGTTGCAAGCTCAAGCTAATTACGCTTTAAGAGGCACACCAACTATTAAAATTAGTGGCACATCTACCTTACATGATTGGGATATGAAATCTAGCACTGCTATTTGCAATGCAATTTTTGTAGTTAATGCTGCCAATCAAATTACAGGTTTAAATGCTATTTATTTTTCTACGCCAGTAGATAACCTAAAAAGCGGTAAAGGAGCAATGGATAAAAACGCATATAAAGCATTAAATAAAGAGAAGTTTCCAAATATCACTTTTGCATTAACACCAGGTACTGTAAGCATTACTCCTAAAGCTGGTGGTTTATTTACAGTAAAGTGCAGGGGTAAATTATCTATTGGTGGGGGTGTTGTAGATACAGATTTGGAAGCCGATTGTAAAGTAAATGCCGATAAATCTATTACAGTAACAGGCGGTAAAAAAATAAGTATGAAAGATTATGGTGTTAAACCCCCTTCCTTTATGATGGGTGCTGTAAAAACTGGTAACGACATCGTTTTAGACTTTAGCTTATCAATGAAATAAATCAAAGAATATAAAAACCAATTACTAACAAAAAAATAAATAATCATGAAAACAATATTTCAAAAAGCAATTGTAATAGCTGCAGCAATACTGCCAGTAGCAGTTATGGCTCAACAACCTAAAATTTCTAATTGGAGAGCATATGATCAAAGTGGTATTAATGTGTTTGAAACAGGGAAAGCCGATTCTGTAAAGTTTGATGGACTTAAAGTTCGTTGGGGTGCAGGGTTTACTCAACAGTTTCAAGGATTAAAACATGAGAATACTGCTAACAATAACGGAGGTAATACAGTAGCAACTGCAGGAGTAAATAAGTTATATCCTATAGCACCAGGCTTTATGACAGCTCAAGCCAATTTATTTATGGATGTTCAATTGGCAGAAGGTATTCGTTTAAATGTAACAAGTTATTTATCTGCTCGTCACCACAACGAAACTTGGGTAAAAGGTGGATATATTCAATTTGATAAAGTTCCATTTAAAGGAAAATTCTGGGACGATTTTATGAAAATTGCCACCATTAAAATTGGTCACTTTGAAGTGAATTATGGCGACCAACATTTTAGAAGAAGCGATGGCGGACAAGCACTACAAAATCCATTTATGGAAGGTTATATTGCTGATGCTTTTGCAACAGAAATTGGTGGTGAATTGTTTTTACAAAAAAATGGTTGGTTTGGAATGGTAGCAATGACCAATGGTATGATTAAAGGGCATGTAGATAGTGTTGCAGTAACCGCACAAGACGATAATACTAAAAGAAGCCCCTCTTATATTTTAAAAGCTGGATACGATAAACAATTGGAAAATGTACGCATACGTGTTAGTGGTAGTTTTTATCACAACAACAGCTCTGCTGGTAGTGGTTTAACCTTATACAGTGGCGATAGAACTGGCTCTAATTATCAGAATGTAATTGAAAAATGGGTTTCTGGTGGGGCAGCTACAGCATCTACAGCTATGTACACATCTGGTCGTTTTAATCCAGGGTTTGGTAAAAAAATGAACGCATTCATGTTGAATGGTTTTGTAAAAGCCGGTGGTTTAGAAGTATTTGCTACTTACGAAACTGCTAAAGGCAGAACAAAAACCGAAACTACAGAAAGAAAGATGAACCAAATTGCTGGTGATGTTATCTATCGTTTTGGTAAAGCAGAAGATGTATTCTTTGGTTTAAGATATAACACTGTAGGTGCAAGATTAGTAGGCTATACAGAAGATGTAACCATTAACCGTTTAGCATTTGCTGGTGGTTGGTTTATTACAAAAAATGTTTTATTAAAAGCTGAATACGTAAGTCAACAATATAAAAACTTTTTAGCTACCGATTTTCGTAATGGTGGTAAGTTTAATGGCTACGTAATAGAAGCAGTAGTTGGTTTTTAGTAGAGTGATAACAGTTCTCTAACGATTCTTTGTTTCAACAGTCAGAATGAGGTAGTTTCATTCTGACTGTTTTTGTTTTGCAGAAAATATCACCACAGAACAAAGGAGTTGCACGGAGTTCTGTAATTGTGGTTTTTATTTCAGTACTTCTTTGTGCAGCTTTCTGTGCTCCTTTACTCCGTGGTAAAATACAAGCTGAGTTTGATGGTTGTGAACGGCTTAAAAAAAATAGTTAGCGATGTTTTTTTAAAATCAATTTACTCTTCTTTATCCTTATATTCATTGTTCAATATAAAAATGCTTATTTGTATAAACTTATTTACATATTATGTAATTTACTATTGATGTGTTGCATTTTAATATGCATGGCTTTTAACAATACATCTCCCATATTATTTAAATGGGTAGTGCAAAAGGGTGGAACATTAAAAGTAGATGGATCAACAAATATTAATAAGTTTTCTTGCAAAATATCCGACTATGCCACACCCGATACAATTGCCATTTATAAAAATGAACCCACAAAAGAAGTACTACTACCCATGAGCGGTAAATTGGCACTAGACATTAAAACCTTTAATTGTGGACATGCAGTTATGACTGCAGATTTACGTAAAACACTTAAAGCAAAAGAGTTTCCGCATTTATACATCAGTTTTCTTTCGCTATCTAAATTACCCGAAGTAGGCAAAACATTAACCAATATTTTTGGTTGGGTTGAAATTGAATTGGCTGGTGTAAAAAAACGGTTTTTAGTAAATTATACTTTTACTTCTGGAAGTAATAAAACCTTTCATTTAAAGGGAATACAAAATATTAATTTCTCCGATTTTAATTTAACGCCTCCAAGAAAACTAGGTGGAATGATTAGAGCCAATGAACGTTTAGATGTAGAGTTTCAATTAGATTTAGCTGCTATACAGTAGGTTCTTTATACGGATTCACTTTAGCAAAAAATAAACCAGCTATAACAGCTTGCATTAAGCCATAAAAAAACCAACTAGCTACCATAGTTAAAGTAATATCCATAGAGCTGAAGGTAATCCACATCACAGGCAATAAAGCTACAAGGCTGTAAATGAGCCCAAACTCTAAGCCCTTTAAAATAAAATTTCCTACAAATAAACTTTTAAATCGTTCCCAAAACCACGATAATGAAAAGCTAATTACAAAAGCATGAGAATAAAACAAAAGGTCTCTGCTTCCATCTGAATTAAAGAGAGGGTTGTTGTACTCAACAAAAAATTCTGGAAAAAATTGAATAGATAAAAATAAGCCACCGTAACTAATAATAAATAATAGCACACCTGCAATGGCACCAAACTTTAAAACTTTAAGCATACTATTCGATTATTTAAACTGAATAATTAATTATCAGTGGCCTTAGCAAATTTATTGAGAAGTAATTTGTATAAAGATTAAATAGTTACTAAACCCCAATTTTCGCCACTTTTAATTCTACTAATTGCCCTTTCGCTAACACCAAATTTTTCCGCTATTTGAGGGTAAGTTAATTTGCGTTTAGGGTTAGCCAATAGCTTTTTAATTTGAATTACTTCGGCTAGTTTTAATTTTTTCCCTTTTTTAGCATCAATATACCTTTGTGCCATTTTTTCAAAAGCACCTTGCATAGAAGTGCTATTGTAATTATGTACTGTAACTTCTCTAGGATTTGCCCATTTTAAGTTAGCAGCTTTATTGTCTTTTTTATTATGATTAATGTGTATAACACTTTTTTGTGTTTTATTGTCTGGCTTAACAAAAGCTTCAGCCACCATTCTGTGAACCATATATCTTAGAGATGCATCTTTTACTCTAATGGTAACTTTTGCAACATCTTCACCTGTTTGTTTTACCAACGCTCCATCGCCTTCCAAGGTTTTAGTATAAGTAGCTACTCTTCCAAGATTACTAACCATATATTTTTTGGTTAGTTTATTGGCACCTTTAATAGCAAAAGGTTTCCATGTTTCGTTTTTTAATTGCTTAAACATGTTGTAGGTTGTTTGGTGAATGGTAAAGTTAAGCTTCTACCAACGATAAAAATTCATCTTCGCTTATAATTTTAATGGTGTTTATTTTCTTAGCTTTTTCTAGCTTACTACCTGCATCGGTACCTACAACTAAATAATTCAATTTAGTACTTACGCCACTTACAATTATACCTCCTTGTGATTCTGCCATAGCTTCTACTTCGCTGCGTTTATATTTTGCTAGTGTTCCAGTAAACAAAAATGTTTGCCCAGCTAAACCACCACTTGCTACTACTTCTTTTTTAGTATTCTTTAATTGCAGGCCCAATGTTTCTAATTGTTGTAGCATAGCAATATTTTGTTCATTACTAAAAAAGTGACGAATACTTTTTGCAACTTTTACACCTACATCTTCTAATTGTTGTAAGTCGTCTTCCGTCTTGTTGGTGTAATCTAATAAATGTTCAACAGCATTGGCTAAAGTTTTGGCAGTAGTTTCTCCCACAAATCGTATTCCTAAACCATACAATAAACGATGTAAAGGTTGTTGTTTACTAGCTTCAATAGCCAATTGTAAATTGTCGATTGATTTTTTACCAAAGCCTTCTAACCCACTAATTTTCGAATAATCTAAAGTATACACTCCTGGTATATCTTTTAGTAAACCTAGCTCATAAAATTTTCTCACATTGGCATCTCCAAAGCTTTTAATATCCATTGCATCTTTACTCACAAAGTGAATAATTTTTTCTACCACCTGTGCTTCACATTCAATATTAATGCAACGCCAAACTGCCTCTCCTTCTTCTTTAAATAATTCACTAGTACAAATAGGGCATGTTTTGGGAAATACAATCGTTTGTTCATTGCCAGTTCTTTGTGCAGGTAACGATTGTACAATTTGTGGTATTACATCGCCTGCACGTTCTATTAAAACAGCGTCGCCAATTTTTAAATCTTTTTCTTTAATGTATTCTTCGTTATGTATTGAAATACTGCTCACCGTAACGCCTCCTAAAGCAACTGGTTGCAATTTTGCCACAGGTGTAACAGCACCTGTACGGCCCACCTGATATTCAACAGCAAGTAGTTTTGTAGTGGCTTGTCTAGCTTTAAATTTAAAAGCAATTGCCCAACGAGGATGATGAGAAGTCATGCCTAATTTTTCCTGCAATTCAATACTATTCACTTTAATTACCATGCCATCAATTTCATAAGGTAGTTCATCTCTTTGTTGTTCAAACTCTAACACATAATCAATTACTCCTTGAATACCTTTTACAACTCTTTTTTCTTTTTCAGGTGATCGGAAACCGCATTTCCAAAGAAGCTCTAGTTGGGAAGAATGTGAGTTTAAGTCGTGAGTCGTGAATCGTGAATCGCCAGTACTTGCAACTTGTGATTTCCGATTAACGATATAACTTACATGGTACAAAAAAGCATCTAAATTTCTTTTAGCAACTTCTTTGGGGTCTTTAATTCTTAAACTTCCTGCAGCGGTATTACGAGGATTGGCAACTGGCTGTAACCCTTGCTGTATCAGTGTTTCATTGTATGCATCAAATGCACTTTTGGTCATTATAATTTCTCCACGAATTTCAATCTGCTCAATGCCGTATTTACTAAAAGGTGCCGATAATGGAATAGAGCGTATTTGTTTTACGTTGGTAGTAATATCATCACCTTCAACTCCATCTCCTCTGGTTGTACCACGAACCAACAAATCGTTTTCATAAATTAAACTAATACTTGCTCCATCAAATTTGGGTTCTACGCAGTATTCAATTTCAATTAATCCACTTGCCTCTCTTGCTTTTCTATCAAAATCTTGTAAATCCTCGGCATTATAACTATTGTCTAAACTCAACATAGGTACAAGATGTTGTACTGTTGCAAAACCATCGTTTAAGCTACTGCCTACACGTTGTGTAGGAGAGTCTTTAGTAATCAAAGCAGGATTATTTTGTTCAATTTTCTCAAGTAGTTTATACAATTGATCATATTCAAAATCGGTAATCATTGGCTCAGCTAAAACGTAGTATCGGTACTCATGAAAACGTAAAGTGGCTTTTAAACTTTCAATATTGTTTGCATCAATTGATATAGTATTTAACGCATTTATAGATGCTAAAAATTCGCTAGTAGTTTTTATGAATTGTTCGGTTTCAATTTTTGTGTACATACAATTTTCTTAGAGCATAAAATTAAGGTTCGCAAAAGTTCTTTATACAATAATGTAAAAAATACACAATTATTTTTATTAGGTTTGTGTTTTAAAGTGTTATTTGACTAACCCCTTGAACTGTTTACTCAACATGAAAAAAAATAATGCATTAAGAGAATCAATTAAATCAAAAGATGGTGGATTAATTAAAGATGTTGAACAATTGGTTTCATCGTACCCTCGTGTACCTATTACAGTAGATTGTGTAATTTTTGGTTTTGATGATAACGAATTGAAAGTGTTATTAATTAGAAGCGACTTTGAAGTGTATAAAAACATGTGGAGTTTGTTAGGTGATTTTGCGATTGATGATGATGAAGATTTAGATGAAGCTGCTTATAGAATTTTACGTGATAGAACCGGTATGGATGATGTGTATTTAGAACAAGTAAAAACTTTTGGAAAACCTAACAGACATCCTGGAGGAAGGGTTTTAACTGTAGCTTATTGTTCTTTACTAAATATTCAGCACCATCAGTTAAAAATTCATGAAAATGAATTGCATTGGCATAGCCTTTCTTCATTAAAAGAAATGGCTTTCGATCATAAAGAAATTTTAGATTACTGTTATAATTGGTTGCAAAAACGTATTCAAGAACATCCTTTAGGCTTTAACTTATTACCCGATAAGTTTTCATTAAGAGAATTACAAAATTTATATGAAGCCATTTTAGGAGTAACACTCGATAGAAGAAATTTCCGTAAAAAATTTGCTTCAATGGATCTATTAATTGATGTTGGAGAAATGGAAGAAGATGTACCTCACCGCCCGGGTAAGTTGTACAAGTTTGATTTTGATAAGTACGAAAAAAATAAACGGAAGTGGATTGGAATTGACTTCTAGCATATCATTGTTTTGCTTTTCTTTTATATGTAGGTGTTTTAATTAAACAAGTTAAAAAAAAGATAAACTTTTTTTTGGTTATATTGTGTAGATTATACACATTTGTAGTATTAAATGTGTACTTTTAACACATTTAATTGTAGTTACTGCCTAAAATTAAACGATTGTCTTGTATGAAAATGGGAATTTTTATAACATGTTTGTTACTGTCATTAACTGGCAGTGCACAGCTGTTAAGTTGGTCTCCCAGCTTCATTCAAGAAGCTTCTCCTACTATAGAAATTACATGTGATGCTACAAAAGGCAATCAAGGATTAAAAGATTATACGCCTGTAACAGATGTATATGTACATATTGGTTGCATTACTACTGCAAGTACATCGTCAAGCGATTGGAAATATTCAAAATTTACTTGGGGCACTACCAATACAGCTGCAAATGCACCACAAATAAGTGCCAACAAATGGAAGTACACCATTACCGGTGGTTTAAGAGCTTATTTTGGTATCACAAATGCCAATGAAAAAATATTAAAAATTGCTATTCTTTTTAGAAGTGGCACAGGTGCAAGAGTGCAAAGAAATACAGATGGAAGTGACATGTACATAAGTGTATACGAGCCAGGATTAAATATTAGAATCGATAATCCATTAAAGCAACCCACTTTTAATGTACAACCAGAGTTTGTAAATTGGGCAGTTGGTAATAATGTTTCCATTACAGCCAATGCATCTGAAACTGCTAGTTTAAAACTATTTTATAACGGCTCTCAGATATCTACAGCAACTGCAGCAACGCAAATTTCGGGAGCTCAAAATATTGCGGCTGGTGGCACACAACAAATTATTGCAGAAGCTGTAAGTGGTTCAGTAACAAAAAGAGACACGTTAAGCTTTTTTGTTGCTCCTCCTTCTGTGGTGCAAGACCCTCCAGCAGGCTTAAAAGAAGGTATTAATTATGAAGCAGGTGATACATCTGTTACATTGTTATTCTATGCTCCTTTAAAAACTAGTGTTGCTGTTATTGGAGATTTTAATAACTGGACCGAAAATGTAAACTTCCAATTAAAAAAATCGGTTAATGGAAATTATTTTTGGACAAGAATTACAGGCTTAACTCCAGGTGCTGAATATGCTTATCAATATGTGATTGATGGCAATTTAAAAGTAGCCGATTATAATACAGAAAAAGTATTGGATCCTTGGAACGATCAATATATTACTGCTGCAACTTATCCTAATTTAAAACCTTATCCTGTTGGGAAAACATCGGGCATTGTAAGTATTATTCAAACAGCAAAACCGCAATATACTTGGACTGCTGCCAACTATACCAGACCAGATAAAAAGAACTTAACAGTTTACGAATTATTGGTACGAGATTTTATTGCTGCACAAAACTGGAATACGTTAAGAGATACACTAACTTATTTAAAAAGATTGGGCATTAATACAATTGAATTAATGCCAATCAATGAGTTTGAAGGCAACAATAGTTGGGGTTATAATCCTAGTTTTTACTTTGCTCCAGATAAAGCTTATGGTACCGAAAATGCATTAAAAGCATTTATTGATACTTGCCATAAAATGGGCATGGCTGTAGTAATTGATATGGCATTGAATCATTCATTTGGCCAAAGTCCTATGGTACAAATGTATTGGGATGCGGCAGCAGGCAAACCAGCTACCAATAGCCCTTGGTTTAATCCAGATGCAAGACATCCGTTTAATGTAGGTTACGATTTTAATCATGAAACCCAAGCAACTAAAGACTTTGTTGATAGAGTAGTTGAACATTGGTTAGTAAAGTATAAAATTGATGGATTTAGATGGGATTTGTCAAAAGGGTTTACACAAGTAAACAATCCAAATAATGTAGGAGCTTGGGGCAATTATGACGCTAGCAGAATTGCAATTTGGAAACGTATTTACGATAAAATGCAAGCTGCAGCACCAGGTACTTATTGCATTTTAGAACATTTTGCAGCCAATAACGAAGAAATTGAATTATCAAATTATGGTATGTTGTTGTGGGGTAATTCAAACCACAATTTCAATCAGGCTACCATGGGTTTTAATTCAGAATCTAATTTTCAATCTGGTATTCATACTAACCGTGGATGGACCAATCCACATTTAATTACTTATCAAGAAAGCCATGATGAAGAAAGATTGATGTATAAAAATTTACAGTTTGGCAATAGCAACGTATCGTATAATGTAAAAGATGTAAATACTGCATTGAAAAGAAATGAAATGGCTACTGCTTTTTGGGCTCTAATTCCAGGACCAAAAATGTTGTGGCAATTTGGCGAAACGGGTTACGATTTTTCTATTAATCATTGTGAAAATAATACCATTAGTAACGATTGTAGAACCAATCCAAAACCCATTAAATGGGATTATTACAGTAACGCCAATCGTAGAGCCTTGTACAATGTATATTCTGCCATGTTGCGTTTAAAAATTACACCAACTTATAGTTCAACATTTACTACAAGTAATGTTACTTGGAGTTTAGGAAGTGGCTTTAAATGGATGATTTTAAATGAACCTGGATTAAGGGTTTTAGTAATGGGCAATTTTGATATACAAGCACAAACGGGATCAGTAACTTTTCCTGTTGCAGGTACTTGGTATAGTTATTTAACTGGCACCACTTTTACGGCTACTGGTTCGTCCCAAAGTTTGTTGTTACAACCTGGAGAATATTATGTATATACAGATAGAAATGTAAGTGGAACAGTAGTTACACCTATAATCAACATCAATAATAATTTAGGAAATACAAAGTTGAAGTTGTATCCAAATCCTGCCAATCAATTATCTGTTATAGAATATGAATTAATGGAAAGTGGTAAAATAGATATAGCAGTAATGGATTTGAATGGAAAAAAAGTTGCCAATTTATTTAGCGGATTTAAAGCAAAAGGGAAACATCAATTACAACTGAATAGCAATGGATTGAATGTAAAGCAACTAAGTAGTGGCATGTATTTATTACAAACTACTATTAATGGTAAACGAAACGTACAAAAATTTATAATTAACCAATAAAGTAAGCATCGAATACTAACTAACATTTGTCTGTATTAGATACTTGCACAAAAAATAAAAACGATTGTAAAAAGCTTTCAGCCAATGGCTGAATACCCTAAACACTAATCAACATTTTCATTTAAACCAGAAAACCTTCAATTATGAACCTGAAACGAATGCTTGTTGCACTAATGGTGGTAATGGTTGCATTTTGCATACCAGCAGCAGCACAAGACAAAGTAGTTACCGGAACGGTAACAGATGCTAAAGATGGAAGTGCCTTACCAGGTGCAACTGTTAAAGCAAAAGGCACCAATATTGTTACACAAACCGGTAACGATGGTGTATTTAAAATTAAAGTTCCTGCAACAACAACCACATTGGTTGTCTCTTACAGTGGCTTTACTGAAAAAGAAGTTGCCGTCACTGGCGATGTAGTGAATGTAAAACTAGAAGCATCTAGTGGTAGCCTCAACGAGGTCGTAGTGGTAGGTTATGGTACGCAAAGAAAAAGAGACGTTTCTGCTGCTATAACAAAAATTAGTGAGAAAGATTTAAATCCTGGTCCTGCAACCAATCCTTTACAGCAGATTGCTGGTAAAGCTGCGGGGGTTCAAATTACACAAGTTGGTAACGAACCAGGTGTTGCACCAAGTATTAGAATTAGAGGTATAACAAGCTTAAGTGGCGGAAATGACCCTCTAGTTGTGGTAGATGGAATTCAAGGTGGAACAGATCTATTAAATCAACTTTCTCCTAATGAAATTGAAAGTATTGAGATTTTGAAAGATGCATCTGCTACTGCAATTTATGGTAGCCGAGGAGCGGCTGGTGTTCTTTTAGTTACTACAAAAAGAGCAAAAGCTGGACAAACTTTTGTTGAGTATAGCGGTACTTATGCTACAGAAAGCATACCTAAAATGTATGAAGTTTTAAATGCTTCTGATTGGAGAGCTACAGCTACTTCTAGAGGTCTAAATATGTCTACAATAGATTATGCAGGAAATACAGATTGGGTAAATCAAGTTACAAGAACAGGAAATACACAAAACCATAATTTGGCCTTTGGTGGCGGTACTGCTACATTAAACTATAGAGCTTCTGTTACAGCTATTTTACAGCAAGGTGTAATTACAAAATCTGCTTTTGATAATTATATTGGTAGATTTCAGTTTACCCAAAAATCGTTTGACGATAAGTTGACAATTAGCGGTAATGTAAATTTCTCTGTATTAAATAATGTATGGAATAATGCTGGAAATGTTTTAGGCCCTGCTTTAAGAGCTAGACCAACAGATCCTATCTATAAAACCAATCCAGATCCTTTAGATAGAAGAGGCCCATATTTTATAGATAACAATGTATTTAGTTACTTAAATCCATATGCAAGAGCAAATGAAATTATTGATGGTAGAAATCAAACAACGCTTTTTGGTAGTTTACGTGCCGACCTTGCAATTACAAAAAATTTAACAGCAAGTTGGTTTGGTAGCTGGAATAAAAGAAGTGATATCAATGGTTTTTATGCAGCTCCAAGAACAACAATGTCGGCTGCAATAACCGATAATGGATTAGCTTCTCGTGGTACAAATTATAGAGATGAAAAATTAACTAACCTTATTTTAAACTATAAAAAATCTGTAGGAGATCACAATTTTAATGCAGATTTTGTTTATGAGTGGCAAAAAGCAATTTATGAAGGAGTTTCTGCAAGTGGTAGAGGCTTTTTGAACGATATCACTTCTTTCAATAACTTATCTGCTTCAGATATTACAAGAGCAAGATCTGGAGATGTAGGTTCATATAAAAACGATAGAACCTTAGCTTCTTTCTTAGTAAGAGCAAATTACTCTTACAAAGGTAAATATGCTGTAACTGCATCTGTTCGTAGAGATGGTGCATCTGTATTTGGTGTAAATAATAAATGGGCAAACTTCCCTGCAATTAGTGCATCTTGGAGAATTAGTAAAGAAAAGTTCATGGAGAATGTAACCATGTTCGATGATTTAAATATTCGTTTAGGTTATGGTATTACTGGTAACCAAGGAGGATTAGGCCCATTAAATTCTGTTGAATTAGCTACCCAAAGTGGTTCAGCATTTTTCTTAGGAAATTTAATACCTGTATTTGCTATTAACCAAAACGCAAATCCAGATTTAAAATGGGAAACTAAACAACAAACCAATATTGGTTTAGATTTTAGTATGTTCAAAAGAAGACTTACAGGATCGGTTGATTATTTTGTAGGAAATACAAGAGACTTACTATTTTCTTATAACGTACCTCAACCACCATTTCCTGCACCTACAATTTTTGCAAATATTGGAACAATCAGAAATTCTGGTATAGAGGTTGCTTTAAATTATCAAATAGTTAGAACTAAGGATTTAACTGTTAATATTGGAGGAAACTTTACTGCTCTACAAAATATTGTAAAAGAGTTAAGTGGTACTTATAATGGTATTCCATTAAATACCGATTCAATTCGTTGGGGTGCTGGCGGTACAACAGGTGTTGCCTCATCTGATAATGGAATTTCTTATTTAATAAAAGGTTCTAGTATTGGTACTTTCTTAGTTTACCGTCATGTTGGTGTTGATGCTTATGGCAATCAAATAATAGATGATGTAAATAAAAATGGATTAACACCTCTTACGCCTACATCTGGTGACATTGGAGATAGAAGTCCAGACAGAGTAGCTTCAGGTCAAATGCTTCCTAAATTTACTATAGGTTTTACGCCTAGCATGTCTTACAAAAACTTTGACGCTAGCATGGTAATAAGAGGAGCTTATGGACATAAAATTTATAATGCTTTTAGAGCTGGCATGAGTTCATTGAGCCAAATTGGTCAACAAAATGTACTTAAAACAGCAACAGCCGATAACTTTAATAATGTAACAGTTACAAGTGATTATTGGTTAGAAGATGGTTCTTGGACAAGATTAGAAAACCTTACTATTGGTTATCGTGTTAATACAAAGGCAAAATATATAAGCAGTTTAAGATTTTCAATTACTGCACAAAATTTATTTGTAATTACTAAATATACTGGTCCAGACCCAGAATTAAGATTAGATGGTGGTTCTGGCTCAGGTATAGATTTTGGTACTTTCCCTAGAACAAGAAATATTGCTTTTGGAGTTAATGTTAATTTAAAATAATTTTAAAAAGATACGAATTATGAAAAAAATACTTTTTTCACTACTTGCCATAACAGCTATTATATCAGGCTGTACCAAGTTAGATGAAGGCGTTTACGATCAACAGGTAGCATCTGACTTTTATGCTACACCTGTAGGTATAAATTCAGCTTTGGCCGATTTATATGGAGAAATGAGAGGTGATTGGGGCGGCAAAGGGATAGCTGGTGCAGATAGAGGTTGGTTTGATATGAACGAAACCAATACAGATGAATTAATGTTACCTACAAGAGATAATGGTGCTTGGGACGATAATGGTATTTGGCGTCAAATGTACCTCCATCAGTGGGGTCCAAGCCAAGAGTTTATTGGTAATACTTGGAATTGGTTATACCGTGCAGTTACTAAATCTAACTTAGCTGTACGTTTATTAACTCAAGCAAATGCAGATCCTTCTAGAATTGCAGAAGCAAAAGTATTAAGAGCTTACTTTTATTACATGTTAATGGATGGCTGGGGTAATATTCCATTTTACACCACTAATGATTTAACACCTGATAAAATACCTCAAGTAAATCGTCAAACTGTTTTCAATTTTGTAGAACAAGAATTGAAAGACAATGTAAAACTTCTATCTACTACAAAAGATGGTGAGTTATATGGTAGATTTAACAAATGGGCTGGCTTTGCAATGATGGCTAAATTATATTTAAATGCTCAAGTATATACTGGAACTCCAAAATGGAACGAATGTATAGCAGCTTGTGATAGTGTTATTAACAATGGAGGCTTTTCTTTAGTTCCAAACTATTTTAACGCATTTGGTGATAAATGTGATTCAAGAGAAACTTTATTAGCAATTTTTATTAATTCAAATACTGCACCTAGAAATATAATTGGAATTAGAAGTTTAGCGGGTCAACACGGTCAAGCATTATTTGGAATAGACACTTGGAATGGAGCTACAGCCCACCAAGATTTTGTAAACAAATATTCTAATAGCGATGCTAGAAAAGCCCAATGGTTGGTTGGTCCTCAGCCAGGTAGTATTTCTTATAACTTAAATGTTAGCTCACTAACATCTGCAGGATTATTTGATGGTGCAAGGAATAGTAAATATCTACCAGTTTTACCTCTAGCAGGTAATGGTTCTGCCTCAAACGATTTTCCAATTTTTAGATATTCTGATGTTTTGTTAACCAAAGCTGAAGCTGTATTAAGAAGTAATGGCTCTGCAAGTGTTGCTAAAACTTTATATGATCAAGTAAGATCAAGAGCAGGTTTAACTCCTGGAACATCAAATCCATCTCTTACTGATATTTATGATGAAAGAGGTAGAGAGCTTTGTTGGGAAGGTCATAGAAGACAAGACATGATTAGATTTGGTACTTTCTTACAAGCACATGATTTTAAAGCAGCTTCTCCAGGCGGAACAACAAGAAATATTTTCCCAATTCCAACAAGTGCATTAGCAACTAATCCACTATTGGTTCAAAATCCTGGGTATTAATACAAATACAATTTAAAATTATACATTATGAAAAAATTAATCACATCCAAAATGCTACTAATTGTTACTCTTGTAACATTGATTTTGAGTTGTAAAAAAAATGATGGAGTGAATTTTTTAACTGAACAAAAATTAATGGAGTACGATTTAATTCAGTTGTCAAATACTTCTCCTAATATCCCATTAAGCTTTGAATATGGTGATGGTGGTGTGCCAGATAGTGTTGGTGCTTACATTTATCCTTTCAATTCAACAAGCTTAGTATCAAAAAATGTTGTTAAGCAACTAACTCAAAATAGTATTAGTGGAGCAACTGTTTCTTTACCATTTCCTCTACCATCTGTAGCTCCAAGTGGTTTGTATACAATAGATTTAATATTGTATGGTGCAGGTACGCAAAGTAAAAAATCTTTTACTGTTAATATATTAAATGCTCAAACACCACAACCAGCTTCGTGTGCTTTTCCAGAATTGCCACTACCAGCAGGTAGAACTGCATGGATAAGAGTAACAGCACCTGCAAATACTGGAAATGATGATGTTTTTATTACTGGAAACTTTGAAGGTGCCAATGGTGGTGGAGATTGGAGCGGTGGAGGAAATGCAGCATTTAAATTAACAAGAATTCCAGGTACTCAATGCTATTATATTGCTGTTAATTTACAAAGTGGTGCAGAATTTAAGTTTACAAGAGGCGATTGGAATAAAAGAGTGCAAGATGGAAATGGGGCTGATATTGGAAACTTTGTTTGGAATGGA
This sequence comes from Rhizobium sp. Q54, assembly GCA_943368735.1. Classification (GTDB taxonomy): domain Bacteria; phylum Bacteroidota; class Bacteroidia; order Chitinophagales; family Chitinophagaceae; genus UBA1930. The sequence goes on from CALRLQ020000004.1 coordinate 308,765, forward strand.
CAACAAACACAAAATATTTTAGTGGAAAATTGGATGGATAGAGTTGTTATTGCTCCAAGACCCGATGTAATTCCAGCAGCTGCAATACAAACTGGTAAGCTTACTGTTGTAGTTGATGTAAATACAAATTTGGCTGGTGGTAATTGGTTTGTTATGAAAAGAGGAGGAAACTTTGCAACTGATAAAATTGCATTAACTCCTTTTGCTTCAAATCCAAATAAATATGCTGCATCTATTCCAAGAGAAGCAGGTGTTAGGTATTTGATTTATAAAACCGATGCAGCAAATAATGTAATTAATGCTTATGGTATAGATCAAGCAGCAATTTGGGATGGTAAAACAAATCCTGTAACTATTTATGCCGATAGATTAAAACCATCTGGTGCAATAAGAGCTATTTCAACAACATTAGCACTTGTGGGTGGTGCTACTCCACAAGGTTGGAATAATGCACCCAATAATCCACAGATATTTTCTATTGTACCAAATACAACAAACTTTAAGTTTGAATATACCGTTTCACAAATTACAACAGGCAACGGTGGATATTTATTAATTCCTAATCCTGGCGATTGGAGTCAAAAATGGGGTGCTAGAGGAAACTTTACAACTGGTAACGTTGTTTGGGACGGCTCAGACTTTTCTGGAGCTCCAACTGCGGCTCAAGCTGGAAGGTATAAAATTGAAGTAGACTTTGAACGTGGTACTTACATACTTACCAAACTCTAGAGTTTTTCGTTTAATAATTGAAGGGTTCTATTTTAACCCCACCATTTATGGTGGGGTTTTGTTTTAGATACTAACCGTTTTTAAGTTACTTTTACACGCTTTAATTATTTATACTCACTATTCATTTTTTAATTTTCACTATGTTGTATTCAATGACAGGTTATGGTAGGGCAGAGCAAACCATTGGCGATAAAACTTTTTTAATAGAAATAAAATCTTTAAACGGAAAACAATTCGATTTAAGATTGTTTCTGCCAGCACTATTAAAACCTTACGAGTTTGAAGTAAGAAATCAACTAAATGAGGGTTTAGAAAGAGGTAGTGTAGAGTGTATTATAAATATTAAACAAAATGGTGCAAGTAAACCAGTAACCATTAATACAGATTTACTAAAGGCCTATTACAGCAGCGTTTCAGAAGTTGCTAAAGAATTAAATGCCGATGTAAATCAATTGCTTGCTGCTGTTTTACGTTTACCTGAAGTGGTTATAAATTCAACAGAAATGTTGAAAGAAAATGAATGGAAGGATTTTAGTAAATTATTAGATAGTGCCATTTTTGATTTGAATGAGCATAGAAAAGATGAAGGGAAAAGCTCCGAAGCCGATATGTTGCAAAGACTTGCTAATATTGAAGAACAACAAAGTTTAATAAAAGACCTTGCTCCATTACGCAGAGATAAAATTAAAGAAGGCTTACAAAAAGTACTTACCGAACATGTAGGTAAAGAAAACTATGACCCCAACCGTTTAGAGCAAGAGTTAATTTATTATATAGAAAAAATAGATATTAGCGAAGAGCAGGTTCGTTTAAAAAATCATTGCGATTATTTTAGAACCATCTTAGCCGAAAAAGGTAAAAGTAAAGGCAAAAAATTATCATTTATACTGCAAGAATTTGGCAGAGAAATTAATACAACTGGCAGCAAAGCCAATAATGCAGATATTCAAAAATGTGTAGTATTAATGAAAGACGAGTTAGAAAAAATGAAAGAACAAGTATTAAACGTTCTATAAAAAAATCATCATATAATTTTAAATAAAACTTAGTTGTGTGAAGCATATTAGTTATTTAATAGTACTTTTTTTAGTGGCTTCTTGTACTACTTTAGGTGTGTACGAGCAAACCAAAACTTTTCCTAATCACGAATGGAAAAGCAATGAAGCCGGAACCTTTAGTTTTGAGATAAGTGATACCAACTCGTTATACAACATGTTTGTGGTATTGCGTCATGAAGATGCTTATCGCTACAAAAACATTTGGTTAGATATAGATGTTATTGCACCAGATACTACACTTCAAATAAAAAGAGATTTCACTTTATCCGATAATACCAAATGGCTAGGCAACAATATGAGCGATATTGTAGAACATAGAATAAATTTTAATCCTGCTCCAGGAAAATTAAAAAAAGGCACTTATAAGTTTACTGTAAAACATGCAATGAGAGAAGAGCCGTTGCAATATATTATGCAAGCAGGTATTAGGGTTGAAAAAGCAAAATCATGATAGGTGCTGTAAAAAAGAAATTTCTATTAATTACCATTGTATATTGGTTTTTACTATTGTACATGATAGCAGCTTTGGTTTGGTGGTTTGTAGCTCTTAATCATCAAAACAACGATATGGCTGCAATGCGTTTAGCCGAAATCAATAAAGACGATCCACAGTATATTCAAAAAGTAGAAACCATTAACAATCTTCAGCAAAGAAAAGTAGCTCAATATATTGGCGAAGGCACTACTTTTTTAGCACTTATTTTAGTAGGTGCAGTTTTTGTGTACAGGGCTGCAAGAAGGCAAATAAGATTATCGGCACAGCAACAAAATTTTATGATGGCTGTAACCCACGAATTAAAAACTCCAATTGCTATTACTCAATTAAATTTAGAAACTTTACAAAAGCGAAAGCTAGAAGAAGAAAAGCAGCAAAAGCTAATTGGTAATACTTTACAAGAAGCCAACAGATTAAATACTTTATGCAATAATATATTATTAGCAGCTCAGCTAGATGGTGGAGCTTATAAAAGTACGAAGCAAGAAATTAATTTAAGCGATTTAATGGAAGGATGTGTAGAAAGTTGTATTAATCGTTTTCCGCAAAGAACATTTCATGTTAATATTCAAGAAGCCATTTATATTATTGGCGAACATTTATTACTTCAAATGCTGGTGAATAATTTAATTGAAAATGCTTTAAAGTATTCACCCAAAACAGCAGCAATTACTATTCAACTAACACAACAAAAAAAACAAGCCCTAATACAAATAATTGATGAAGGTTTTGGCATAGCCAATGAAGAGAAAAAAAAAATATTTGAGAAATTTTATAGAACAGGCAATGAAAATACAAGAGCTGCAAAGGGCACAGGGCTTGGTTTATACTTATGCAAAAAAATTGTGCAAGATCACAATGGCTACATTTCTGTGACAGATAATTTACCACAAGGCAGTATTTTTACAGCTACATTTACATTACAGCATGAGTAATAATAAGGCCAACATATTATTGGTAGAAGATGAAGAAAATTTGCATGAACCACTAAAGTTAAATCTTGAAATGGAAGGCTATACTGTTACTAGTGCTTACGATGGTACAGAAGCTTTAAAAGCCATTGCCAATGAATATTTTGATTTAATTATTTTAGATGTAATGCTACCCGAAGTAGACGGTATTGCAGTAGCCGAAACTGTTAGAGTAAACAATAATGAAGTACCCATTTTAATGTTGAGTGCAAAAAATGCAAGTGCCGATAGAGTGTTGGGTTTAAAAAAAGGAGCCGATGATTATTTAACCAAGCCTTTTAATTTAGAAGAACTATTGTTACGAGTTGAAAAACTCATTAATAAGAATAAGAAATTATTGGAAAAAGAAAGCATTGGCGATACCTATAGTTTTGGCAATAATCTGGTAGATTTCAAAGCACAAGATGCCATAACTTTTGATGGCAAAAAAGTAGAACTCAGCAAAAAAGAAGCACAACTATTAAAGCTATTATTTGAAAATAAAAATGAAGTAGTAACCCGAGAAAAAATATTACAAGTTGTTTGGGGTTACAATGTTTATCCAACTACAAGAACCATAGATAATTTTATTCTCAACTTTAGAAAGTATTTCGAAGAAGATAGCCGTAACCCAAAATACTTTCACAGTGTACGTGGTGTAGGATATAAGTACACCATTTAAAGAATTATCAAAATCAACACGTCAACTAACTTTTAAGTTGTTTCAGATACCAATACATTTCTATTAAAGCTTTCTTCTAACGAAATCAAAGTTTCTGTTCTTTCAATGCCCTTGATACTTTGTAGTTTATCGTGTAAAACCAAACGAAGCTGTTGAATATCTTTACAAACTACTTCAGCAAACATGCTGTAATTGCCAGTGGTGTAGTTTACACGAACAATTTCTGGAATTTGCTTTAAATCTTTTGCAACGGTATCGTACAAAGAACTTTTTTCTAAAAAAATACCAATAAAAGCAATTACATCGTAACCCAAGGCTTTTAAATCAACTGCTAATTTTTTACCAATTACAATGTGGTGATCTTCTAGTTTCTTAATTCTAACATGAATGGTGCCACCACTAACAAATAGCTTTTTACCTAAATCGGCATACGATATTTCAGCATCTTCCATTAAAGCCTGAATTATATCAAGGTCTAATTTGTCAAGATTTAATTTTACAGACATTTTGTATTGTATTTTAGAAATTATCTACAATAATAACATTTTTATTAGATAATTTCGATAATTTAAAAATAATTATTGAAATATTTGCAACGAATTGGATTTTTACTGTAATATTGCAATATCAAAGTAACAAAAACAAGTTCTTTACACTGTGGGGTGATGAAATTTTTGGCAGACATGCCCTCTTGTCTCGGGGGTGAGGATAACAGGACAAACGTAGTATAGAGCCGCAAGAGTAGCAATACTTGAGCGACCAGGGTCGACCACTGAACTTTGTACTATAGCTAACTGCCTCGTGGAGGTTCGATCCCTTCCCCTACAGCATTTTTAAAAGCCTTCAAAGCAATTTGGAGGCTTTTTTTATGACTTATTTCTAGTGGTTGAAAAAAAATTTCATAAAAGCTTGTTAAAGAAATAGAAACCCTTAAATTGCACTGCCCAAAATAAAAAGGGCTCCCCTGTAGAAACAGGGCAGCCTCTAACGATTGCTTGCCATATGAAAAAATAGTTATTTCGAATGTAGTAGTAGAAACTGTTCTACTATTTTGTTAAAGCCTCTCTCGATTGCCAAATGTCTTTTCTAACGATTGCTTGCTATTGAAAAACTTTTAACATTGTAAAATTAACCATAGGGCATGGTTAATATAAAACAAAATCTGTCAGATTTTATCATGTCAAAAAGCAATTATTAAACTGAAAGTCAATACCACATTGGCTTTAAGCAGAAATTCAATTGTATGTCCAACACCTTTTTTAAAAATATTTTTATATCCGATTGATTGATTATTTACCCTTTTACAACAGATTTATTATCTTTTTGAAAAATAGAATTGGTGAAGAAAGCATTATTTGTATTTTTTAATTTAAGCAATCAATAGAGGATTTGCCTTGAGTAGTTTGCTTATTTTCGTTCTTTAAATTCATTACTTGGCAACAGCTTACTTAATTACTCCACCTTTTACACAATTAAATACGCCTTACCCTGCAACGGCTTATTTAAAAGGCTTTTTAAATACAAAAGGAATTACAGCTTATCAAAGTGATTTAGGTATTGAAGTAACCACACAGTTATTTTGTAAAGAAGGATTAGAAAGACTTTTTGCAACTGTTGAAGCCTCACCCCAACCCCTCTCCAAAAGAGAAGGACAAGAAGAAAACATTGCTCGAATCATTGCCTTAAAAAACGATTACATCAACACCATTGATGCAACCATGGCTTTTTTGCAAGGCAAGCAACCTACATTGGCTCATTTAATTTGCAGTAGAAACTTTTTGCCTGAAGCTTTTCGTTTTGCTCAGTTAGATGATTTGCATTGGGCTTTTGGTACAATGGGTACAATTGATAAAGCTAAACATTTGGCAACCATGTATCTAGAAGATTTAAGCGATTTAATCAAAGCATGCGTTGATGAACATTTTGGCTTTAGCCGTTATGCTGAACGTTTAGGAAGAAGTGCCAATAGTTTTGGTGAGTTGTATGACGCTTTACGTCGGCCTTACACTTATATTGATGAAATTCTATTGAATATTTTAGAGGAACGAGTAAAAACTGTTCAACCCAAACTAGTTTGTTTATCAGTTCCTTTTCCAGGTAATTTATATACTGCTTTTCGTTGTGCTCAATATATTAAGCAATATTTTCCAACAGTAAAAGTGGCAATGGGTGGCGGTTTCCCTAATACAGAATTGCGTTCTTTAAAAGATACAAGAGTATTTGAATTTGTTGATTTTATTACGTTAGATGATGGTGAAGCTCCAATAGAAAATTTAATTGGTTTTATTGAAGGGAATAAAACTGTAGAGGAATTAAAGAGAACTTATTTATTGGTTGACGGAGAGTTGACTTACGTCAACAATAAATCTTGTATCGATTATAAACAAGGAGAAGTTGGTACACCTGATTACAGTGATTTCTTTTTAGATCAATACATACAAGCCATTGAAGTTGTAAATCCCATGCATAGTTTATGGAGCAATGGAAGATGGAACAAACTTACCATGGCTCATGGATGTTATTGGGGCAAATGTACTTTTTGTGATATCAGTTTAGATTATATAAAACTGTACGAACCAGTTGCTGCAAGCCTTTTATGCGATAGAATGGAAGAACTCATTGCACAAACAGGTGAAACAGGATTTCATTTTGTAGATGAAGCTGCACCACCTGCATTAATGAGGGCTTTGGCGTTGGAAATAATCAAACGAAAATTGGTAGTTAGTTGGTGGACCAATGTTCGTTTTGAAAAAAGCTTTACCAAAGATTTGTGTTTGCTTTTAAGAGCAAGTGGTTGTATTGGTGTAAGTGGAGGGTTAGAAGTTGCAAGTGACCGTTTATTACAACTCATTAATAAAGGCATTACTGTTGCTCAAGTAGCTAAAGTAAATAGAAATTTTACTGAAGCTGGAATTATGGTTCATGCGTATTTAATGTATGGTTTTCCTACACAAACTGCACAAGAAACCATTGATAGTTTAGAAATGGTTCGTCAGCTATTTAAAGCTGGTATTTTGCAAAGTGCATTTTGGCATTTGTTTACTATGACAGCTCACAGTCCTGTAGGATTAAACCCTGAAAAATTCAACGTACAAAAAGCAAAAGAAGTGAACATCACTTTTGCTGATAATGATGTTGAACATATTGACCCAACAGGAACAGACCATGAATCTTTTAGTTATGGACTAAAAAAATCATTGCTTAACTACATGCATGCAGTTGGTTTAGATGAGCCATTGCATAAATGGTTCGACCATAAAACACCCAAACCATCTGTACCTGTTGACTTTATTGTGAATGCTTTACAAGAACCAGAACTAAACAGTAATAAACCCAATAGTAAAGTAGTGTTTATTGGCAATCTGCCAACTGTTGAAATTATTACAAGAAGTAAAAAAGGCAATACTTGGGAAGAAGCATCTATCACTTTTCAAACAAAAAAAGAAACCATAAATATTAAGGTTGATAAAGCTAAAGGAGAATGGCTATACACTTTACTTCCCTTGCTTTCTGTAAACAATTCAAAAACCTATACATTACAAGAAGTGCAAGCTAGTTATGAAGCAGCTAGCTTAGAAGACTTTGAATTATTTTGGGATAATAAACCTATCAGTAATTTGGCAAAAGTTGGGTTGTTAAAATTGTAACTACTAGAGATTGGTTATTGAATAAAATACACTTTAGCAATTTTATTGTTTTCAATTACATAAATAGCAATAGCACTCATAGGTGGTTTTGCAGTATTAAAAATAACCGATTCTTCATCTATTACCTTATTGCCCAAAACTATTCTCTTAACTAAAGTGCAATGTAAATCTTTTGTATTGGCAAACATTTCCTTATAATCAGCATACATAATATGTTTGCCTTTATACAATAGTTTATTCGGAAAAGCATACACTTCAACACTATCGGCATAAGGTTTTACAAAAGCATCAATATCTCTTTTATTATAAGCATCTAATTGCTCTTGTGCTAAACTTTCGGCTACTGATTTGTTTTGAGCATTACTTAATGCAACAACAAAAACTAAGCTGAATAAAAGAATAAATTTTTTCATAATTGATCATTTACCCTTACGACGGCTTTATGCCTCGTCAGCGGTTGTTTAAAAATACAATCTTATTTTGAATTGAATATATAAAGTGTTCTTGCAATTTAATCATTTTGGAACAACAATAATTGTAATTAGTTATTCTCTCTCAACACTAAAATAGAAACGATTGTTTCTTCAATCACCCTTTCAGTTTGTTCAATACAAAAAGGCAACACTACTTCTATAAAAGGTTTTGCCATAATACGTTGAGGTGTAGCTAAAATTATAGTAGAATTATTCTGTAAGAAAAATTCTATCACTTTCAAGAGCTGATTAAAAGCAGCTGGTTCATAGTTAATATCACTCAACAATAACACATCGGTAGATAAATCTTCTGGCAAATTATTCCAATCTAAAATTCTACACTCAACATTGTTTAGTTTATTCAAAACAATAGATTGTTCTACTAAATTCAAAGGCTCTTGTATATAATCGCTGCAAACTAATGTAGCAGCAAATTTTGCTGCCATTAAAGATGGCAAACCCAATCCTGCTGCAAGTTCTAAAATATTTTTATTTACTACTAAATGAGACTGCGATTCTAAAAAATTAGCCAATGCAATGGCCGATGGCCAAACTTTAGCCCAATAGGGGAAAGGGAAATCTTTATTGGTTTGCAATTGTGTTGAATACCATTGCTGAATGCTGTTGGTATTAGGTTTTACCAAACTAACTGTAGAATCATTGAAAGAAAATTGTTGAACAGTTGTTTCGAACATTATTGAACATTTCTTTTAACCAATTGATTGGTAGCCATCCAAGCAAATACATTAGTTAACCAATTAATAGGTTCGGCTTTATTGTTTAAACCAAAACCATGACTACCAGCTTGCAACAACAACATTTCGGCAGGTACTTTATTTTTGAGTAATGCCATGTAAAAAACAATACTATTCATTACTACAACACTTTTATCATCGGCAGCGTGTAATAAAAATGTTGGAGGAGTTTGGGGCGTAACTTGTAGCTCATTACTATACAAATCTATTTTTTCTTGCGTAGGGTTTTTACCCAATAAATTATTTCTACTTCCTTTATGTGCAATGCTATCTTGAAGGCTAATAACAGGATAAATCAAAATTGCAAAACTGGGTCTAAGATTAGTGCCTGAATTGTTTTCGATTGTAGTAGTTGTAAAATGTGTTGCTGCTGTAGAAGCTAAATGACCACCTGCAGAAAAACCCATAATGCCAACTTTGTTTGCATCAATGTTATACTTTATAGCTTGTTCTCTAACCAATTTTATAGCTTGTTGAGCATCTTGTAAGGCCACCCACTCTTTATTTACTACACAATCGCTATCAATGGGATTTCTATACTTTAGTACAAATGCTGTAATGCCTTTTTTATTCAGCTCTTTTGCAACAGCATGTCCTTCGTGATCAATTGCTAAACGTGCATATCCACCACCAGGACAAATAATCACAGCAGTTTTAAATGAATCTTGTACTGCTGGTTGATACACATATAACTTGGGGTTGATAATACTTTCAACTCTACCAGCAGCAGGAGAATTTTCTGTTTTATTACAAGGTTTACTATTCAGTACTTCACCATTGTACAATGGAATTTCAGTTTGGCAAAACCCAATCACCGAAATTAATATTCCAACAAAAGTTTGAAAAACTTTATTCATAGAGGTTAAAGATAAGCCTACATTTTAATATTCAAAGGCTTACTCCACATACGAATCATGTACCAAATTAGTGCAGCAAAACTTACAATAAGCCAGCTATAAAAAATTGTGTTGCCAGTTGTAAATTGTTTATCCCAATAGCCATAACCAAACTTAATACCAGCAGTAGTATTAATAATCATCCATAGTAATGCCATGCTAATGGTGTTTACAATGCGTATTAAATAGGCTCTTACTTCTGGTTCCAAAATGTGTAGAATTAGAAATGTATAAATAATTATAAGAAAGTATTACAACGCTACGAGTAAATTGTTTAATTAACTAATTTACTCTCCCAACTCCCCACTCACTCCTCACCATTAACCATTCACCTAATGCTAATCTAAACTTTGGTTACTACTAGCAGCTAATTTTAATAATCTATCAAATTGTGCAGGAGTTAAATCATTGTAGAAATAATACACCGGGTCTACAGCACTACCATTTCTATGCACTTCATAATGGCAATGCGGACCAGTACTTTTTCCTGTATTACCCACATAGCCAATTACTTCGCCACGTTTAACGCTTTGTCCTTGTCTGGCTTTAATTCTAACCATATGGCCATATAAAGTTTCATATCCAAAACCATGATTAATTACCACATGATTGCCATAACCACCAGCATTAAAATTGGCAGTTTTTATAACACCATCAGCAGCTGCATAAATGGGCGTTCCCATTGGAGCGGTAAAATCTAGCCCTGCATGAAAACGAGGAATCTTATATACCGGATCAATTCTATTGCCAAAACCACTAGCAATACGGGTTAAATTTTTATTACTCACTGGTTGTATGGCAGGAATGGCGGCCAATAATTTTTCTTTATTCTTCACCATTTCTTCTATTTCGCTATAACTTTTGGTTTGAAACGCCAATCTCAGTGAAAGATTATTCAACTGATTGGTCATGCTTTTTACCAAATCTGTTTCGCCCATACTTTGTACCAATTGCACTTCTTTTTTGGTTTCAATATCTTCAATTCTTGCACTATCGGGTATTGGCTGAGCTTCAAAAATGCTTCTATAAACATTATTGTCTCTATTTTCCAATTCATTCATTTGTAATTCTAGTTGCTTCACCCGTTCTTGTAAAACAGCATAATTGTCTTTATAATCATCATTTTGCTGACGCAATAATTTTTCTTTTGGGCTATCAATAAACCTAAAAGCAATGGCTACAATTATAAAACCAGTAACTATACTAGCAGCAATAAAACCAAATATTTGCAACAATCTAACACGTAAAGGCACTTCGAGTTTCTCGTAGCGTAATGTGTGAGTGTTGTAGTAGTATTTAATTTTTTTCATGCTTTCTAAAACCAGTTTTTTGTTTCTTGTTACTCGTTTTTAATTATTCGTTGGCTGTTTAAGTTTATAATTACTTTAAAATATGAAACTATGCTTAAAATTTGAGACTCTAACGAGTAACGACTTAACAAGTACCGAGCAACGAGTAACCATTCACTAGCAACGTTCTACCAAGTAACCTCTTTCCCTATCTTTGCCAGCCTTTGATTACAAGCCATCAAAGATAAATTTTAATCAACACAAAAACGCTTGCAAATTTCTTTTACCATGACTAGTGCAGAGATACGCCAACAATTTTTAGATTTCTTTAAAAGTAAAAGACATCAAATTGTACCATCGGCTCCTATTGTTGTAAAAAACGATCCTACATTGTTGTTCACCAACGCTGGAATGAACCAGTTTAAAGATTTTTTCTTAGGTAATAAACAACCCGATTTTACACGTATTGCCGATACGCAAAAATGTTTGCGTGTAAGTGGTAAACACAACGATTTAGAAGAAGTTGGGGTTGATACGTATCACCACACCATGTTTGAAATGTTGGGCAACTGGAGTTTTGGTGATTATTTTAAAGCTGAAGCCATTGCATGGAGTTGGGAATTGTTGACGGAAGTGTACAAACTAGATAAAAGTCGCTTATACGTTACTGTTTTTGAAGGAGATGAAAAAGAAGGTTTGCCACCAAGCTCTATTGCATTGGCTGAATGGAAAAAAATAGTTGCCGAAGACCATATTGTTTTTGGTAACAAAAAAGATAATTTTTGGGAAATGGGTGAAACTGGTCCATGTGGTCCATGCAGTGAAATACATGTAGACATGCGACCAGATGAAGAACGTGCAACAATTGCAGGCAGAGATTTAGTGAATAAAGATCATCCGCAAGTAATAGAAATTTGGAACAATGTATTCATGCAATACAATCGTTTAAAAGATGGAAGCTTGCAACCTTTACCTGCACAACATGTAGATACAGGAATGGGTTTTGAACGTTTGGTTCGTGTAATACAAGGTAAAACAAGTAATTACGATACCGATGTTTTTACTGGAACGATTGCTGCAACAGAAAATATCACAGGCAAAAAGTATGATTTCAGCGATAGCAAAGAAGCTGTTGCATTTCGTGTAATTGCCGATCATATTCGTGCCATTAGTTTTACCATTGCCGATGGACAATTGCCAAGTAATACTGGAGCTGGGTATGTGATTAGAAGAATTTTGCGTAGAGCTGTTCGTTATTACTATTCTTATTTGGATTATAAGCAACCATTACTACATCAATTATTGCCAACATTGGCAAAACAATTTGAACATGTTTTTCCCGAATTGCATGCACAGTTAGATTTTGTAAGTAAAGTAGTGAGAGAAGAAGAAGATGCTTTTTTGAGAACGTTGGAAAAGGGATTGAAAAGATTTGATGAGTTTTATAAATCTAAAATAGAAGAAAGTACCCACCCTAATTATGATGAAGATGGAGAACCAGATTTTGTAATAGACCCATATTCCGAAATGCAATCTGCTGCATCAAAAGTCTATACTATTCCAGGAAAAATGGCTTTCGAACTTTTTGACACCTATGGTTTTCCTATTGATTTAACTAAGTTAATGACAAAAGAAATTGGATGGGATGTCGATGAAGATGGCTTTAATGTTGAAATGCAAAAACAAAAAGATCGTTCCCGTGCAGCTGGAGCAGTTGATACAGAAGATTGGGTAATCATCAACGATGGTGATTCTACATTTGTTGGTTACGATTCATTAGAAGTAAAAACCAATATTGTTAAGTATAGAAAAGTAAAAGCCAAAGGCAAAGAAGCCTATCAAATTGTATTGGCTGCAACACCTTTTTATGCTGAAAGTGGTGGTCAGGTGGGTGATAAGGGACAATTGGAAATTTCAAATTTCAAATTAGACATTTTCGATACCAAGAAAGAGAACAACCTTTTCATTCATTTTGCTGAAACATTACCAGCTGAAATTGATTTAACTGGAGAAGTAGTTGCAACAGTGAATCCTACAACAAGAAACGAAACTTCGAGCAACCACAGTGCCACCCATTTGCTGCATGCAGCTTTACGTCAAGTTTTAGGTACACATGTTGCACAAAAAGGAAGTTTGGTCAACAACGAACAATTGCGTTTCGACTTTTCGCATTTTGCTAAAGTTACCGATGCAGAAATTGCACAAATAGAGACCATCGTTAATCAAAAAATACGTGAAAATGTTCCTGTTGTAATTAAGGAAATGAGTAAAGATGAAGCAGTTGCTCTTGGAGCAATGGCTTTATTTGGCGAAAAATATGGCGATGTGGTTCGTGTGGTAATCATGGATCCCAACTATTCTATTGAATTGTGTGGTGGTACACATGTTGGCAGTACAGGAGCATTGGGTTTCTTTAAAATAAAACATGAAACAGCTGTTGCTGCTGGTGTTCGTAGAATAGAAGCTGTTAGTGGCATTGCTGCTGAAAATTATTTGAATGAACAGTTACAACAATTAGATGCTGTAAAAGCAGTGTTCAATAATCCAAAAGAACTCATTAAAACCATTGAAAATTCAGTTGCGGAAAACAGAGAACTGAAAAAGAAAATAGAAAGTTTAGAAGCCAAACAATTGGCTATCATTAAAACCGAATTAGCTACAAAACTTGAAATCATTAATGGGTCAACCTTTATCGGTGCTGTTCTAGAACTAAGCAATGCCGATGGTTTAAAAAAACTAGCCAACGACTTAAAAGCCGATGCTCAATTGGTAATTGTGGCTGCAAATATTGGTGGCAAAGCATCTGTTGCAATTTCAATTTCAGATGAATTAATTGCAAAAGGTTTAGAAGCTCCTTCGGTTATTAAACAACACATCACCCCAATTATTAAGGGTGGCGGTGGAGGAAGTAAAAATTTAGCCACTGCTGGCGGACAAGATGCTAGCAATTTAGATAAAATAATAGCTGCAGTTAAAGCATTAATTTAAGAAAGGTATAGACCATTTGAAAAATCCCAATTGTATACTCAATTGGGATTTTTTGCATAAAATACTTAGAATGTATCGTAAAAATACTATTTTTGAGGAGAAGCAACGCTAACACATGCAAATCAGTAATGTTTTTTACTGCAACATCCTGTATAACAATAGATTAATTTTTCTACTATCTGTTTGTGTTACAATACTTTCTTGTAATTCTACTTCAAACACTCCTACTAATCAAAAAGAACCTTTTCTCAAAGTAGACTCTATTATTGATTTAGCTAGCAAAAGAGGCATCGGATATGCAGTAAATTCAGTTGCTTTTATAGATTCTGCCTTGGCTAACAAAAAATTGAACATTAAAGAGCAAATAAGGGTTTGGAGTTATAAAGCCTATGTATATAACTATTATGTGGGTAATGTAGATTCGGCAAAAATTTATGCCGATTCAATGACTAATATTTTAAAAAATGAATCGCAAAAAAAATATGCAACGGAATTTACTAGCACTTATTTTGTAAATGGAGATGTATTGTACAGAAAGAAAAAATACAGTGAAGCATACACTTATTATTACAAAGCAAGGCAGTTGGGTTACGAGTGGTTAGATGCTTGTGTAAAAAAAGAATACAGCTATAGAGTTGGGTTAATTTTATACAGGCAAACTCGTTTTAGTGAATCGAAGAACTATTTTATAGAATCATATAATCATGGGCAATCTTGCACAATTGGCGATTTTCACAGCTATTTTCGTAACCAAGAAATATTAAATAATACAGCTCTTTGCTATTTAAAAATTGCTCAATACGATAGTGCTTTGTATTATTTTAATGCTGCATTAAAACTTGTACAACAGAATGAGCAAAACTTTACCGATAGAGCTCATTACCATCAAATTGCCAAAGGGGTTATTTATGGTAATATGGGCGATGTGTTAAGAATACAAGGCAACTATAATCAAGCTGCTAACATGTTTAAAACAAGTGTTGCTATTAACTCTGTTTCTGGCCATGATGAAAAAGATGCACAATTAAGCTATTTGAAATTGGCCGATTTATATTTATTTCAATCAAAACTAGATAGTGCTTTTATTGCCTTAGAAGCCATTAAAAAAACCTTCATAAAAATTCAACATCCAAGAGCCGAGGTTGAATGGAATAAGCTAATGTGGAAGTACTACGATGCTAGAAAAAATAAAAATGAGGCTTACAACTTCTTGTCTCAATACATTCAAATCAATGAAGCCTACATCAATGCCAATAAGAGTATTAATGAGGTTGACGTTAATAAACAACTAGATATTTTTAATAAACAATATGAGTTACATATATTACAAGAGGATAATGAATTAAAACAGCTATACTTAATAGTTGTAATTGTGTTTGTAATTATGTTTTTGGCGATTGCGTTATTACTGTGGTACAATTGGAACAAATCATCTAAAAATGTATTGCAACTACAACAACTGAACGAAACCATTCATGCACAAAATAATCAGCTTGAATTTGCATTGAATAAATTAGAAGAAAGTAGTAGAGAAAAGGATAAGATTGTAAAACTAGTTGCACACGATTTACGTACACCGGTTGCATCAATATCGTCTCTAGCCGAATTAATTATTGAAGAAAAAGATGAACCTAGCCGTATAGAAATGTTGCAAGTAATTAAAGCAGCATGTGGCAACTCATTAAACCTTATTTCCGAAATTTTAGAAACCGCAGGTATTAAAGATAAAACAGTAGAAAAGATTCCATTTTCGGCTAATACTTTTTTAAATAATTGTGCTGCTTTATTGCATGTAAGTGTTGCCGATAAAGGTTTGCAACTTACGGTAAAAACCTTGCCTACCGATGTTGAAGTATGTATGAACGTAGAAAAAATGAGTAGGGTAATTTATAACTTAGTAAACAACGCATTAAAGTTTAGTAATAAAGGGTCAACCATATATTTAGAAGCAAATATTGAACAAGAAAATTTATTGTTGCAAGTAAAAGACCAAGGTATTGGTATACCTAAAAACATGCATAATAAAGTATTTGATATTGTAACAGACATTAAACGTACCGGAACCGATGGAGAACAATCTTTTGGTTTAGGATTATCTATTTGCAAACAAATTGTTGAAGACCATAAAGGTAAAATATGGTTTGAAAGTGAAGAACATAAAGGCACCACATTTTACGTTACTATTCCATTAGCTTAATAAATGTTGCAATCCGTTTTCGGGTACTTTACCTTTTATGGGTGCAAAAAATGCAATGATTTTTTTTAAATCTTCAGTTTCATCATTGCTTACAAAAAATGGTTCACTACAAATAGCAGCTTTTTGCTCAAAATCAAATCCCACCATTACAATAGGTACATTGGCTTGTTTAGCTATATAATAAAATCCAGTTTTTAATTGGGTAACTTTTTTTCTGGTTCCTTCGGGCGATAATGCCAATTTAAACGCTTCATGAGCATTAAATTTTGCCACCACTTGTTCAACCAAATTCTGATTACTTTTTCTATCAACTGGAGTACCGCCTAGCCATTTAAATATAAAACCAAAAGGTGGTTTAAATAATTCGGCTTTGCCTAAAAATTTGGCATCATAAATTTTAAAAATACTGCGTAGAGCAACACCAATTAAAAAATCGCTACTACTGGTATGTGGTGCAACAATAATGACACATTTTTTTAATTCTTGCGGAAATGTATTTTCTGTTTTCCAACCTTTCAATTTTAAAAACAATATCCAAAACCAACGAAACATAGCCAAGCAATTTTAATGAGTAAAATTTAATAAAATCTGTAATAATGTTTATGTTTAACTTACGAAGCCCTGCGGCTTGAGCATGAAAAATATTTTACTATTTTACCGTTCTACTCCAATAAATAAAATCGGTAGCAGGTATTTTTTGAATACCTAATTGATTATACATAGTTACCAACTGACCTCTATGATAGGTACCATGATTAAACAAGTGCAATAACATTTGCCAAACAGGTTGTTTAAACTGTTCCTTTTTACTGTTTTGATATGCAAATACATGCTCTAATTGATTTTCTTTTGCAGCATTGATCCATGTTAGCCATTGTTCACCTGAATTCAATAACTCATTAATCATTTCATTGGTGGTAAGATTATTTTGTACAACACTAGGTATAATAATAGGCTCTTGCAATTTTAATCTTTGCCACCAAATACTTTCAGCATCTAATAAATGAACAATTGTTGTATGAACACTTGAAAAACTACTTGCAATAATTTGTTGTTGTTGTTCTGATGATAATTTACCAGCTATAGAAAGCAATTGTTTATTTGCCCATAGATTGTATTTGGCATATTGTACCAGTAAATTTTTCATGGCGTAAAGCTAGTAGAAAAGCAATAGAATTATTACAACAAAAAAGCCCTGCAAAAATTTTGCTGGGCTTTTGAAGAGTGTATTTAAAGATGAATTATTGAGTAACTACCATAGTTTTTGTAGCTCTAAATAACTCTTGATTGTTTTTATCTACCACAATCATTCTATAGTTATAATTACCAGTAGCTAAACCATACTTCTTAATGTCAACAGAGAAGCTATAAGTACCAGCAGCTTGCTGTTGATTAATTAATGAAGCAACTCTTCTACCATCTTGCGTAAATAAATCAATAACTACTTTTCCTTCTCCAGTTAACTGATAAGAAAGTTGAGTTGAACCTTTTACCGGATTAGGATAGTTTTGATTTAATACAAACAAGCTTCTTGAAGAAACTTCTAATGTAATTACATTGCTGTATGTAAACTTGCCATCTTTATCCATCATTTTTAAACGATAGAGATGTTTACCATTACTCAAATCATTGTCGTTAACACTATATTTTCTAAATGATGAGCTATTACCAGCAGCATTTAGTGTTGCTATTTTAGTCCACTCTGCCGATGTGCCGCTCATGCGTTCAACCTCAAATTTATCTGTGTTAGACTCAGTTAATGTTGCCCACACCAATTCAGCATTTCTGTTAGATAATCTTCCACTAAAGTAAGAGAGGTTTACTGGCAAAGACACAGCAGAAGCTATTCCTTCTATCATAAATCTTCCTAATGTTGTGTAATAAGTAGGTGCTCCACCTGCAAGAGGAATTGATGCAAATGTATTCGCTCTAGCTGGTGTTTCAACTTGTGAGCCTAATGGAAAATATCCATAAGTACCAGCGGTTTGGGCTACCCCAATAAAGAAAACAGAGTCTGGTCCTGGGCCAACATTAATTGGTGTAGAAAAATTAAATGTTACATAACTACCACTATCAGATGGTTGTACTACATAGTTAGGTGACTGACCTATTATGACACCAGCAGAATTACAAACTACACCATACAATGTATTAGATTGTGTTGTAATTAATGCTCTAATAGCTGAGATATTAATTGGAGAAGAAAAAGTATGTCTGCTAACTAATAGTCCAGCCCCTGTGTTAAATCCAACGCTTGAATTTCTAGCACTAGTATCTGCATAACTAAATGAACCATTTGTTACAACTGTTTGTCCAAATGTTGCTGTATTGTTTGCAGTATTTTCATCTGTTGGTATGGAAACTGTAATTGTATTGGTACCAACTACCATCGAGTTAATTGCAGCAAAAGTTATAGTTTGGCTTGCTCCCGGAGCTATTGAACTAGTTGTTTGTACATTAGATACGGTATTTGCACCTGAAATATTTAAAGTAATATTTGTTCCAGATGGTATTGCATTCAAACCATAATTGGTAACTAGAGCTTTTACAGAATGTGGAAATGCGACAACAGTGGGTATTTTACCCAATGTTTCAATTCTATCTACACCTAAATCGTTATTAAACATGTGAATTAAGGTTATGGCCGACCTAAAGGCTGATGTTCCTAGACTAGTAGTACCAGATAGAGCAGTGGCTCCATTGTAACGTCTAGAAGAACTGGCTACTGTGTTAATTGATTTGTAGGTAAAAAAGGTGGGTCCTTTTGCAATTCCATCGGTTCTTTCTATCATTACTTGTAAGTTGGTTCCAGCAGTTCTTACAAAAGGTGTTGTCAAATCTATAGTTATTTGTCCTACTGTTGTTACACTAAAAGAACCACTATATACTGTTGTATAACCAGCAGTAGAATATGTTCCAGCTGTAAAGGTTGTAGTACCACTTGCCACATTTTGCATATATACTTTCACATTTCCAAAACTTGTCACTGTACCCACAGCAGTACATTCAAATTGAATTCTGTTTATTGCAGTACCCGCTGTAATAAAGTTTGAAGCCCCAATTTCTGCTGCAGAGTAAATATGTTCACTCACATGATATTCTGCATTTCCAAGTGTATTTACTTGACTAGTTGAGGTGTTGCTAATATTAACAGATTGAGAAAAAGCACTATTTGCTAAACTTAGTAGAGTATATGTTATTAAAAAAATGAGGGTAGTTTTTTTTTGTTTCATAGCGGTAATTTTTATTTAAGCCATGAAATTAGTGCATTCTGCAAGAATTGTAAAGGTTTTGTGATGAAAATGCAAGAAAATTGTTTTAATCTTCCCAAACAGTTAATCCTTCGCTGCAATTGGCACAAATATCAATATTTTTCCTACTATTCATTAGCTCTCTTCTAAACTGTTTGTAGTTATCGTTATTCCAGGTTTCTTTAAAACTTTGTGTTTTTAAATTACCCAATTGGTGAGTAGCATCTTTGTCAAAACAACAAGGCACCACCAAGCCATCCCATGTAATTACATTGGCATGCCAAAGCTTCCAACAATGGTTACTTAAACCGCTTTTTACTTGTAAGTTGCCATTTTTATCTTTTTTATATCTACTATATTTTTGATTGGTGGGTATTAATTTATTGGGATCATTTTCATAATCGTATACTTGTGCCGTTTTAAAACGTACTTGATCTACCCCAATTTCTTTACCTAATTTTTTTACTTCTTCTATTTGATGTTCATTGGGTTTTACCACTAAAAACTGAAAGAAAATAAACGGAGTTTTGCTATTCAATTCTTTTTTCCATTTTACAATATTTCTGGCACCTTCTAATACTTTCTCCAATTTACCACCCACTCTGTAAGAGGAATATACATCTTGTGTTGTTCCATCAATACTAATAATTAAACGGTCTAAACCACTTTCTACCGTTGCTTTTGCTTTTTCTTCGGTTAAATAATGTGCATTGGTGCTAGTAGCTGTGTAAATGCCTTTATCATGAGCGTATTTCACCATATTTAAAAAATCTGGATTTAAATAGGGTTCGCCTTGAAAGTAGAAAATGAGGTACAATAAATCTTTATGAATATCGTCAATGGTTTGCTCAAAAAAGCTTTTTTGCAACATACCCGTTGGTCTAGTAAACTCTCTTAATCCACTAGGGCATTCAGGGCAACGTAAATTGCAACTTGTGGTTGGTTCAAAAGAAATAGAAATAGGATAACCCCATTGAATAGGTTTGCCTGTAAGTTTACTAATTTGATAGCTTAACCATACTTTATAGGCATTCCAAGTTCGTCTTATGGTGAACTTAGAAATTAAATTCAATGTATCGGTTAAATTAAAATATGCCATTTATTAAACTCCTTGAAACAAAAATAAATTCAAGCATTCAATATGCTTTGAATGTAAAAATAAGTGTTGCTTGGTGAATGTTGACTTTTGCAATTGGGTTGTTTCGTTTATCGAAAAACATATTCAACAAATAGCTATTGCTTTTCAATCAATACCTAACTTTAAACCATGAAATGGACCATGCTTTTTTTACTGTTGTTTTTTGAAGCCGATGGGCAAGAATATGCATGTAAACACAGCAATGAAATTGCTAAGTTAGAAAGAAGAACAGCTTATGCAAGATTGAATGCATTGCAAACTCAATCGTCTAGCAATTTTGAAATTTTTTATAGCAATTGTGTTTGGAAGGTAGATCCTGCAGTACGTTTTATTGAAGGAAAAGTAACGCATCATTTTTCGGTTAATACTGCTACCAATTCTATCAGCTTCGATTTAGCTTTTCAATTAACGGTTGATAGTGTTGTACTTCGTAATCAAAAAATATCGTTTTCACAAACTGCCAATCATGCTTTACATATTCAACTTGGTTCTACCCTTGCTGCACAACAAAAAGATTCAGTAATTATTTTTTACAAAGGTATTCCACCACAAAGTGGTTTTGGTTCTTTTATTCAAACCACACATAATACTGTACCTGTAATATGGACTTTGAGTGAACCTTATGGAAGCAAAGATTGGTGGCCTTGCCGTAATGGATTAGACGATAAAATTGATAGTATTGACATCACTATTATTCATCCTTCAATTTATACTGCCACTACCAATGGTGTTAAACAATCAGCTATTACAAACAATAATCAAACTGTAACTTGGTATAAACATCGTTATCCAATAACTAGTTATTTGGTAGCATTTTCAGTTACCAATTTCACAACGTTTAGTCATACAGTTCCATTAGGCAATGTCAACTTGCCCATGATTACACATGTGTATCCTGAGAGTTTAGCCATATTTCAAAACAATACTGCTCCGGCAATTGAGTGTTTAAAGTTATTGCATGAAAGTTATGGGCCTTATCCTTATATCACTGAACAATACGGCCATACACAATTTGGTTGGGGAGGTGGAATGGAACATCAAACCAATTCGTTTTTAAGCTTCCCTGACCTAAACCTTATGGCACATGAAATTGCACATCAATGGTTTGGTAACAAAATAACTTGTGGCAGTTGGCAAGACATTTGGATTAACGAAGGCTTTGCCACATTTTCATCGAACTATTTTTTTGAAAATTATGATACTGCTATTCTGAATTCATTATTAACCATTCATTTAAACAATATTACCTCCCAACCCGATGGTAGCGTTTATGTACAAGATACTACCGATGTGTATAGGGTTTTTAGTGGACGATTGAGCTACGATAAAGGCTCATACGCCTTACGTATATTGCGTTTTACATTAGGGGATAGTATTTTTTTCAAGGCATTGAAACAATTTTTAAACGACCCATTACTAAAAAATGGCTTTGCTAAAACAACCGATTTTAAACGCAATATTGAACAAGTTGCTGGGCAAGATTTAACCTATTTTTTCAACCAATGGATTTATGGCGAAGGTTATCCCAGTTTTGCTGTACAGTGGAGTTTGAATAATAATCATTGGGCAAAAGTGAAAGTAAGCCAAACTACATCGCACTCATCGGTTACGTTTTATAAAACGCCTTTACCTATTACTTTTAAAAAAGGAACTCAACAAAAAACTGTTGTTGTACAATGCAATACCAATGGTGCTGAAACATGGGTAAATGTTGGCTTTGCAGCCGATACAGTTTTGGTAGATGTAGATAAACAATTAATTAGTAAAAATAATACTACTCAAAAAATAATCAACACCAACAGTTTAGTAAATGATATACAATTGTACCCAAATCCTGTAAAAAATAATGTGTTCATCAGTATAAAAAATCCATCATTTAAACAATTACAAGTACAGCTTTTTAATGCACAAGGACAGTTACTAAAACAGCAACAGTTTATTACCAATGGTCAAGACGAAGTATTACAATTGCCGTTAACGCAATATCCCAAAGGCAATTACATTATACAGTTGCTTGGGCAAGATTTTAAGCTAGTGAAAAAACTATTGAAATAATTTAAACAAGGAAGTTATTTAGACTTTTGCTGTTCTAATAATAAACAAATAATTTATTTATTGCCACGGATGCATGGGTTAGCACGGAATTTAGAATAATCATAGCAGCTAATCCGTGATTTTCCGTGGATCCGTGGCGATTATATCATTTCTGTCTGCCGCCAAGCAGGTTCAAAGTGCTTTTCTGCGAAGCAGAAATTGTTTACTCAGGCTAACAGCTGTACTAACTAAATAATTGCTAAATCCAAAAAGTCTAAATAACTTCAAGCTATTGAGCTTGAATACTTTTCAATTCATCTACAATTAATTGTTTGTCAATACTTTTATTACTAGCATATAAAGCAGCATTGCATTGTACAATAATTTGCTCTAGCTTTTCTTGTTGTTGAGTAGAATTATTTTGTGGTAATAACTGAGTAGCAATTTTTTTAGCATCACTAAAAAACTGTTCATCATTGTTCCAGTTGAGTAAAAGAACATCTACATGTTCAGCAACTGTAGTATATGGTTGTGCTGTTGTAAGTACACTTGCGTTGTCTTCAATTCTTATGGTGGCTTCTTCAATTAATTTTTTGGGTTGTGGTTTTCTAATAAAACGAAACCACCAACTAAAACCAGCAATCAATGCAAGTGCAGGAACAATCCAAAAATATTTTTTATTGGTAATGTCTTTTTGCAGTTTATTGTTATCAATGGCGTTTTCTAAAGCAGGCAAAATGGTGATTGGTATATTTTGGGTAGCAATTATTTTGTATTGGTTGCTATTGGCATCAAAAAAACAAAAGCTAATGGAAGGAATGGTGTATGTACCCGTTTTTGTTGCTACAAAAGGAACGATAAATTCTTTTTCTCCTGCATTAGGAAAAGATAATTTGTTTACCGATTCGCTACTACTTGCTTCAAAATTGGTGAAGCCATTGGGCCATGTAATGGTTGGACAAACAATGCTTGCAAAATTGCCACTACCAACAATTGTAATTTTAAGTTGATTGTTTTCGTTAGCGGTATCAGTATTTTTTTGCAATTTGGCAGCAATAGAAAAACTACCAATGGCACCAGTAAAGTTGGTTGGCTGTTGATTGGTTGGTACATCTTTTACTTGTATTAATACCGCTTTGCTGTACAACGTAAAAACCTCGTCGTGAGAAAAAGCCTGCTGCTCATTAATTTGTTTTTGTGTAACGGCTTTATCGTACACTGTAAAAATATTTTCTACACTAGCCGAATCTAAAATAATGGTACCAGTATGTAATGGTATTAACTGAACTTTACGAATGGTGTGTACTCTAAAAGTTTTGCCTTTGTATTGTACTATTTCAGGAAGCAAATCGTTGGTGGTCATTTCTTGAACACTGCATCCACTAAAAATGGGCATTTTTGTAACCTTGCTTTGGGCTTGTAATCTTGTATAAAATTTATAAGTCACTAAAATGGGCTGCCCAACATACGCTTCAGTGGTAGATGCTTCGGCTTTTACAAAAACATTGTTCTCAATAAATTGCTTTGGTAATTGTCCGTTATTGGCCATGCTAACTTCATCTAACATAGAAGCATCTAACCCATTTTGAGCAAATACTGAAGTATAAGAATAGAATAAAATAAGGAGTATTAAATATTTCATTTTGCAATAGCCAATCACTTTATAACTACTTATAAATGTATTGTTTTGTTTATATGGCATAAAGAAAAGAAGATAAATGGTTACTTGTGTTTTTTAGCAATACATATTTTGTTAATTTGCTTATACAAACTGCTTTATGGCATTAAATATTCAAACATTTAAAACAAGGGCATTAACGGCTATTATTTTTGTAGCTGTAATGTTAACGGGTTTATTGTACAATCATTGGAGTTTTTTATTGTTGTTTACCATTATACATTTTGGCTGCTGGTTCGAGTATCAAAAATTAGTGGGCTTAATAGACAAAGACTATCAGCAAATCAATGCTTTTCATCAATATGGAGTAATGTTAGCAGGTTTTGGCTTTGTATTATTTATGCTGAACGATATATATACAATTGCTAGTTTTCGTTTGCATGAATTGGGTTGGTGGATGATTGTAATTGCTGCCATTGCCTTACCCATTGTAGAAATTTTATTTAGCAAAAAGCCCAATATAAAAATGGTAGCTCACTCGTTTTTTGGCTTACTATATATTTCATTAAGTTGGGGATTGATGATGAGTTTGAGAAACCTAGAAACAGGTTTATTTATTCCAATTATTTTAATTGCATCTATTTGGATGAACGATACTATGGCCTACATTGTAGGGTCTTTTATAGGCAAAACACCTTTGTCTACAATTTCTCCTAAAAAAACATGGGAAGGCACTATTGGTGGAGCAATATTGGCAATTGTAGTGGTGGGTTTAGTATTAGTTCCATTGTTAATCAATCATTCAGCTTTTGAAATGCAAACAACTATTGCACCATATCATTGGTATGTAATTGCAGCTATTGGTGCAATTGTTGGCACATTGGGCGATTTATTAGAAAGTAAACTCAAGCGTTTAGCAGGCGTAAAAGATAGTGGCAGTTTTATGCCAGGGCATGGTGGTTTTTTAGATAGGTTCGATTCATTAATACTAGCCACACCATTTGTTTGGTTGTATGTGCAGTTGTTTATGTAAAGGATTAACAATTTAATGAGTAATACAAAAAATTCCATCTTTCATTTAGCAGCATTACATTTGCCACTCAATTTTATTACATGACAATTCATAGAGAAGGTTATCAAACCATTGGTATAACAGCTTTAATTTTTGGTTTGGTTAATGTGGCCTCGTTTTATTTTTTAAGTGCATCAATGCCTTGGTTGGCTTATCTTGTTTTTTTTGTTACCCTATTTTTATTCCTTTTTATCATTTCATTTTTTAGAATTCCTAACAGGGTAATGACCATTGATGAAAATAAAATTATTTGCCCTGCCGATGGCAAAGTAGTGGTAATTGAAGAAACGGTAGATGTAGAGTATTTTAAAGACAAAAGAATACAAGTAAGTATTTTTATGAGTCCTGCCAACGTACATGTAAATCGCAATCCAATGAGTGGAGAAGTGTTGTACAACAAATATCATAAAGGCAAATATTTGGTGGCTTGGCACCCAAAAAGTTCTACCGAAAATGAACGTTGGAGTGTAGTAGTAAAAAATAATTTTGGTACTATTTTATACAAACAAATTGCAGGAGCATTGGCTAAAAGAATTTGTAATTATACTGTTGTGGGCGAACAAGTACAACAATGCGATGAATATGGATTTATAAAATTTGGTAGCCGTGTAGATATTTTGTTGCCAGTTGGCACTACAATAAATGTGCAGTTGAATGAAGTAGTAAAGGGGGGAACAACTGTTTTAGCCACTTGGAAATAAATTGCTTGACAATCAATCTTTTAAAATACTAGATACTAATTTTAACAGTAGAAACGTTTATATACTTGAAATACTGTTTATATTTACAATAGATTTTTAAAACTCAAACAAATACAATTATGAAAAAATTATTGATGTTGGCTACTGCGGCATTTTTATTTACAGGTGTAGCATTTGCAAACAATGGTGGTGGCAAAAAGAAATGTGCAAAAGGAAAAGAGTGTTGCAAAAAAGATGCTAAAGGAAAAGAAGAATGCAAAACTGAGGGTAAAGAAAAAAGTTGTTGCAAAAAAGATGCAAAAACTACAACCGCTAAATCAGAAGAGAAAAAATCGTAATTGATTTTTTTGAGCCTTATTGAAAGCTTGTTACTGATGTAGCAAGCTTTTTATTTTGATGTCGCTAAAGATTTAAACAAATTCGGATAATCGGTAATTATTCCATCTACACCAATATTCATCAATCTTTTTATTGAAGCAGAATCGTTCACCGTCCACGGAATAATTTGCATGCCTTTTGCATGGCATTTTTTAACCAATTGCTTTGTTACCAATTGATAAGCAGGCGAATAAATGGTGGGTGTAAAACCTAATTTTTCCAACTTAACATCTAAAGAACTTAACGAAATACCCTCGTACAAATAGGCAGTTTGTACTGCAGGAAATTGTTGATGCATTACTTGTAAAGTTCGTACATCAAAAGATTGAATGGTTGTTCTTGCAGCCACTTTATATTGCTCTATTACCTTCATTAAAATGCTTACAAATGCTTGAGGTGCAGGATGAAAAACACCATCGGTAGAAGGGTTACATTTTGTTTCAATATTGTATCGCATGGCAGGCAAGCCTTTTGCTTTGGTATAAATTTCTACCAACTCAATTACATTGCTCAATAAAGGTTTAGTAGCCGCCACTTTATGTTGATTTGGAAAACGTGGATGTGGCTTTAAGCCAACATCGTACTGCAATAAATCGGTATAATTCATTGCATAAATATTCAATTGTTTTTCTTCTGATTCTTTTACAAAATTGCCATTGGCTTTAGTGGTAATTTCATGATTAAAAAATGGTTCGTGGCTAACAATTGCATATCCATCTTTGGTAATTACTACATCCATTTCTAAGGTAGTAACACCTTCGTCAATAGCTTTAATAAAGCCAGCAATAGTATTTTCAGGCATTAAGCCTCGGCAACCTCTGTGCCCTTGAATATCAAAAAATGTTTTGTTCAAACGACTGTTTTTGGGTAAAGTACAATTACTCAATAACAATGAAAAAAATACAGCTATTATGAAGTGGCAATAATTTATTCTAAGCCTCATTGATTTTATGAATATAACATGCTAGTTAAGGCTTTTTAAAATATTGTGTGTATTATTTTTAAGTGTTTTCAAAATCTTCTTCTCAATTATTCATTCCAAATTTTAAGCTACAATAGCTATTCAAAGCTAAATGCCTAATGAATAAATATAATACCAATAGTTATGAAATATCGAACTCATTATATATTTTAGGCTTCTAAACCTAAAAAACTACTGCAACAACATGAAAAAAGCAATTAAAGTTGTAATGTTCATTCTACTAGCATTAATAGTAATAGTTGGTTCAATAGCTGCTTATGTAGCTTGGTCTTTGCCAAATGTTGGCAAACCCGAAGAACTAAAAGTAGCTATTACTCCAGAAAGATTACAAAGGGGCGAATATTTAGCCAATACTGTAGCTGTTTGTATAGATTGCCATTCTACAAGAGATTGGAGTTTATTTGCTGGCCCGCCAATGGCTGGAACATTTGGAAAAGGGGGTGATAAGTTTGGAAGAGAAATGGGTTTTCCTGGAGAGTTTTATGCAAAAAATATTACCCCTGCAGGTTTAAGCAATTGGACCGATGGAGAAATTTTTAGGGTAATAACAACCGGCGTTAATAAACATGGTAAAGCAATGTTTCCAGTAATGCCTTATTTGAATTATGGAAAAATGGATAGAGAAGATGTACACAGTATTATAGCTTATATCAGAAGTTTACCTGCTGTAGAAAATGCAGTACCAGAATCTAAAGCCGATTTTCCTTTTAGTTTAATTATGAATACCATACCTCAAAAAGCACAGTTAACAGTAAAACCTAACCCTGCCGATAGTGTTGCATATGGTGGATATTTGGTGAATGTGGCTTCTTGTGCCGATTGTCATACTCCTTACGAAAAAGGACAACCCGTTGCAGGAAAAGAATTTGGTGGTGGTAGAGCATTTGTATTGCCCAGTGGTACATTGCGTTCTTCAAATATTAGTGCACATGCTACAGGTATTGGTAATTGGACAAGAGAACGGTTTGTGAGAAGATTTAAAGAATACCAAGATTCTGCTTACGAATCGCCAAAACTTAATTTTATGGAAGATTTCAATTCAATAATGCCTTGGATGATGTATAGTAAAATGACTGAAAGTGATTTATCGAGTATTTATCAATATTTAAAAACAGTGCAACCTATAGAAGGCACACCTGAAAGGTTTACAGCCAATAAATAAACTACACTAAAGAGAAGTTTTTATAAAACTTCTCTTTTTTATTTCCCTTACTTTTGTTGCCCTTTCAATGGATGAAAATTGGTCCCGTAGTTCAATGGATAGAATAGGAGTTTCCTAAACTCTAGATCCAAGTTCGATTCTTGGCGGGACCACATTTTTAGTTTTGTTGAATAAAGAATTAATGTACAAGTGTGCGACGCCACTGAAGCTGATTAGTAGTACAGTTGCTCGTTTCATAAAATAAAAAAACATGAAGTTTTACAATTTAATTATTAAGTATCGTTTTTGGCTAAGCTTGGTAGCCCTTGTTGCTGCTATTGTTTTAAATGTTACTGGGGTAGCAGGTTTTTGGCCAGCTTTTCCTTTGTATTTTTTAGGGGTAATTGGTTTAGCCAGTCATTTTTTTATTGGTCCATTGCGTTTAATACAAGAACCTATGGAAGCTGGTAATATTGAAGAAGTAAAGAAAATTTTAGACAGTGTTTGGTATCCTAATTTATTGTATAAGCCTGTACGTAGTACATTTTATACCATTAAAGGTAATTTGGCTATGATGGATCAAGATTTTGATAGTGCCGAAAAACACTTGAAAAAAAGTAACGAATTAGGTAGCCCAATGCCAGAAGCAGAAGGTGCCAATAAATTACAATTGGGTATGATGGCTATGCAAAAAGGCGATATGAAGCAGGGCGAAAGTTATATTAGAGCTGCCATACGTTTGGGCATTCCTGATAAAGAAAGTGAAGCTGTTGCTTATTTACAAATGTGTCAGATTTTTATGAACAAAAGAGAGTTTAGAGCTGCGAAAGATTTTTTTAGAAAAGCAAAAGCACTAAAACCCAAAACTGCCCAAGTAGTTGAACAGATTAAAGAAATTGAAAAATATATTTCCCGTATTCCTGGATAAAGTTTTAAGCCCCCGATTTTTCGGGGGTTTTTTATTTGGGGAATGAGCTGATGAATAAGAATGAAACTGCAGTTGCGTCGCACTCTTGTACGATGGAACTTTATTGAACACATAGAAACATAATGGGGAAAAGAACATAGAGGCTTTTATAGTCTCCTTAAAATTCTTATTATCTATGTTTTTGAGTGGCTGATATTATTTGGTGTTTTTTTAATATTTTCACGATAGGATTACGAGATAGTGATTTGTGAAAAATGAATTATTATGGCAGAAACAATTAAACAAATGGAAATACCAAAATTCGACGAAACCTTTATTCCAATTCTTGAAGTACTTAAAAAAGGAAAAGTATATAAAACTAGAGAGTTGATAGAAGAGGTAAAATCAAAGTTTTATTCGGGATTAAGCGATGATCAACTCAAAGTAGAAACGAAATCAGGTGATTTGTTAATTGATAATCGTATAGCTTGGGGTAAATCGTATCTAAAAAAAGGAGGTTATATTTTTTTTCCAGAACGTGGGCTTGTTCAAATTACAGAGAAAGGTAAAACCTACTCTAGTGGATTATCTGTAAGAGATTTAGAAAACGAAAGTTCTTTAATTGATTTTTATAAACAAGAGCAATCAAACAAAAAAACAAATAGAAAAAATGAAGTGGAAGTTGCTTCTCCGCAAGACTTAATTGATGAGGGTTTTAATAGAATAGAAAACGAAGTCAAAGGAGAGTTACTTCAAAAGCTAAAAAATCTAGACCCTTATTTTTTTGAAAAAGTTGTTTTACGTCTTCTAAAAAAAATGGGATATGGTGAATTTATTGAAACTTCAAAATCTGGAGATGGTGGAATTGATGGAATTATAAATGAAGACAAACTTGGTTTAGATAAAATTTATATTCAGGCGAAAAGATTTAATGAAGGGAAAGTTAGAGAAAAAGATATCAGAAATTTTATTGGTGCAATGAGTGGTGATACAAATAAGGGTGTTTTTGTAACAACTTCGGAATTCGATGAAAAAGCATTGGAAAAGGCTCGATCAGCACATCATAAAATAATTTGTATTGATGGAAAGAAATTAGTTTCTCTGATGCATGAGTTTAATGTTGGTATTCAAGTAAAAACAACGTATGAAATTAAACAGATAGATGAAGATTTTTTCGATGAGCAATAGAAGTAATTAACAACTTCAATGAATACTAAGATTTGTTTATTCAGGTTTTATATTTCTGAACCATCAACTTTTTCATTTCATCATTCATCACTTTTCCTGCTTTAATTTATATTTCAACTAAGTTGGCACACCAATAATCCATTACAAATATGCCTAAAACATACTTACTTGAAAAGTTTGATAGTGGTATGCATTATATAATGCTAGATCAAAAAACCATTGTAACTATTACCCAAAATAACAATACAAGAGCTATTTGTAAACTGAATGATACAATCGAGTTTCATTGTGCTTTAATGCCTAAAAAAGAGGGCGGTTATTTTATAAATATTGGTTCAAGTATTTGCAAAAAATTGAAACTTCAACAAGGCAATACAGTTACAGCAACTTTTGTGGTAGACACAACTGAATATCAATTTGAAATGCCCGATGAAATGCAAGAAGTTTTAAATACCGATAATGAAGCCAACCAAGTTTTTCAATCGTTAACAAAAGGAAATCAACGAGGGCTTATTTATTTGGTTACTCAAGTAAAATCTAGCGAAAAAAAAATTGAACGTTGTTTAAAAATTGCCGAACAAATAAAAAGAGGTGTAACATCGCCCAAAATAATCTTGAAATAAAATTGAATGCATTTTTTTAAAGAGTGGTCTGCTTTTTAAAAGCAGACCACTCTTTAAAATTGTCTTTTTTGTACCACTAATTTTTATGTAAGATGTTCAAGTTTTACAAAAAAATAATTGATATGGAACGCAAACAATTTTTAATCAACACATTATTGGCAATTCCTGCAATAGGATTAAGCAATTTTAGTACTGCTCAAGAAAAAACGGGTAAACATCGAAAACCTTTTGTTGTAGATGGAGGCAAAAGCAGGTTTGGCGATGTAGTAAAATTTTTAGGGGTTCATCCCAACGATTTAAAAATTTCTAGTAAAGACACCAATGGTGCATTAAGTGTATTTGAATATACTGGCCTCGGAAAAGTAGGCCCTATGTTGCACATACATTATAAGCAAGATGAAATTTTTTGTGTTACAGAAGGTAAATACAGATTTGTTGTAGGTAATGAAACACATGAATTAACGGAAGGACAAACCATTTTTTTACCACGTAATATTCCACATACTTGGATACAATTAAGTGATACTGGTAAAATGATTTACATGCTACAACCTGCTGGTAAAATGGAAGAATTTTTTACCTTAATGAATGGTTTGAAAAAACGCCCAACTAAAGAAGAGATGGATAAAATACATGCAGCACATGATATGAAAGTTGTTGGAGAGCCATTAACCTTATAATTTAGTGTATTGCTGTTAAAAGATTTTATACCAGCCCTACAAGTACAAGAATTTGTACAACTGTATCGCATTGTGCATTTACAGTTTGACAGTACTATGCAAATTCCGCCAAAAGCCTATCCACCAAGACCTGAACAGTGTTTGGCTTTTTATCCTTACGATAGAGAAATAGTTGAATATACTTCTACCAAAAAGAAAAAAGAGCATATTCCTGTGGTATTGTATGGTCAGTTTACAGAAGTTACCAACCGTGTGATTGGTAATAATTTTTTAGTATTTCAAATTGTATTTTATCCTGGTGCTTTGTATAAATTATTGGGCATTCCATCTACCATAATCAATAACGAATATTTATCGGCCGATGAAATTTTGGGCAATCATGTACACAATATAAATGAGCAATTGTTTTATGCTAAAGACTATACTGCTATGGTAGCAATAGCCAATGAGTTTATTACAACACTCATTGCAAAACAAAAAAAAGCCTCACATTTTATAGATGCGGTTTGCAGCAATATGTTGTACAATAGCCAACCATTTAGTTTAGTGAATGCAGCTCAACAAGCATTTTTAAGTACCAAGCAATTTGAACGAAAGTTTAAAGAAAGAACAGGACTTAATCCAAAAACTTTTGAACGAGTAATAAAATTTGATAATGCTTTTAGGCTAAAAAATGCCCATCCCAATTTTGATTGGTTAAAAATTGCTATAGAATGTGATTACTACGATTATCAGCATTTAACAAAAGCCTACAAAGATTTTACTGGATTAAGTCCAACAGCTTTTCATGCCATTGAAGAACAAGCACCCGAACGTAAATTAGGGTTGAATGAGGGGTATTATAAGTGAGGTATAATTTTAATGAATAGATATTGATAGAACATTAATGATATGGATTGAAAGGATTGAAAAATCTTTTTAGTTGTTCCTTATTTATTTTATTTGTTTTTACTGAATGTTCAGCAAAAAGAATCATGCTGTACATTTGAAATAGAAGCATCTACCATTAAATATGTTACGCATACAACACATTACTTCGGCAGGAATAGAATTACAAGTTTGCATTCAACTATTTCAAGAATATGCACAAGAACTGAATGAAGATTTATGCTTTCAAAGTTTTGATACCGAATTAGAAAATCCACTCAAAAAATATGGTCCACCAACAGGCTCTTTATTATTGGCTTATTGGAAGCATCAACCTGTTGGTTGTGTAGCATTAACCAATATTACCCATACTACAACATCATATGCTCCTGAATCTAGCATTTCTACTACGCTTCATCCTTCGACTACGCTCAGGATTTGCGAAATGAAAAGATTGTATGTACAACCTGCATTTAGAAAGCATAAAATAGGACAAGCATTGGTAGCAGCCATTGTGCATGAAGCCAAAGTATTGAACTATGCCATAATGAAACTAGATACTTTACAACGTTTACAACCTGCCATACAATTGTATTTAAAACAAGGCTTTGTAGTAACCAATGCCTATTACAAAAATCCTTTACCAGAAGTAGTGTATATGGAAATGGAATTGGGGTAGAAAGAACTTTTATAAACTAAAGTTTTATCATTAATTTCTAAACATCTCATTATGCCTCTTCAACAACTCTCTATCAGGCAAAAACTTATCAGGCAATTCAATAGATTTTCCTTCTAGAGTAAAAAAGTTTTGCTGAATACTTTCATTAAGCTGTTTGGTTTTTAGTTTTGGTGATACTTTGATGGTATAATCATCTGCATTAATGGTTATTAAATATTTGTCGAAAGCCCTATCGTGCAAAGCATTTAGGCAAAGACCATTACTTGGGTTTAATCTATTCTTTTCGTCTTTACTCCAAGGCACAATATGGCTGGCAATTAATAAATCGTTGTTGCTAATACCTGTTATACAGCAAGTGCTGTTGTAAGCAGCTAAAACCATTGTTCTAAAAATGGATTGGTTTACTCTGGTTTTAACCAATCGTTCTTTGTCTAAACCTTGTTTTAGTATTTCTTTGGTATCAATATGATTTAGTTTTTCAATAGTGGTATGTTTGGCTTTGGCTAATAGAGTTTCACTTTCAAATAAAGCAGCATCCCAATTGTTGTAAAATTCATTCCAAATTTGTTTATCTAATTTGCTAGAGTTACTTGCCCCTTTAATTCCTCTTGCTTGTAGGGTTGGGTCAAGGCTGGCAAAGTTTACCAACTTCAAAGCCACTGATGAAGGTGTTCTACCAATCAATGTAGCAAATTCAATAATCTCTTTATTGCCTTTGTGCATTTTACCGAATGGTAATTTGCAGTATAGATTAATGGCTAAAATGAGTTCATCTCTTGTCCAAAGTTTTTGCCCTTCTTTCATATTTAACTTTATTGCTACTCGTTAAAGTTATCATCTTCTTCGTAAAACATAAAACCACATTTTTCATCTAAACATTCGTGAACAATTCGTTTAGTGTTTGTATGGCTAAAATCAGCCAACCAAATGGTTCTTGTACCACAAATTTTGCAAGTGGTGGGTTGGTCGTTACTTAAATAAATGATTGTTGTGTAAATAAATGGTAGTTCCATTGCATAAAAGTCGCAGTATCAAGTGCAAAAAGCTGCCTACTTTAAGACACACTAGCCGAGTGTGCTAAACCTTTTTGAGTTAGGTAGATATTAACAATAAAGGCATTGGGGCAAATTATTCCATCACAATTCATTCGAATTCAAAGCAAAAACCTCACACCTAGGAGTTCTATTCTATTTACTTTTTCATTTTTATTACTCAAAAAATGGGGTGTTGTAAAAAGTTTTGGCATAAATCAGTTGTCATATTTTTTATTTATGCCAAAGAAAATATGACAACTTTTTTTGAGCATGTGTTTGTAGAGTAGATATGTTAATGGGCTGTAGAGCAATGGTTGAGCAGATTCCTCCTTTGTCGGAATGACAATACTATTAAACCGTGGAATAATGGTTCAACAATGTACAATAGATATTCTACTGCTGAATTCACAGTAGTACAAAAGCTTAATCAAGGCGGTTCAGGAAAACAGGCTGTATATTGTTTTCCTGTGGCTTTTTTTGGTACTTTTTTTTCCATAAAAAAAAGTACAGGAAGTAAGTAAGAATTTCAGAAGATGATTTTTTATTATAATTAAAATTCTTCAATTGAATTTATTGAGTACTTCTGGTAAAGTATTTGTTCTTTTTTGCTTGTCCAAAAAAGAACCAAAAAAGGACCCGAAAAAACGATATTCAGCACGTTTTTTCGTTTACGCCCTGATGTTGCTTTAGTGCAAAGAGAACTGTACAGTGGTAATGCTATTGGGCTAGATTGGTTGTTATAAGGAGTTTATTGTTTGTGAAAAAGTACAAGGATAAAATTGAGCTGTTGAATAATGGATATTCTACTGCTGAATTCACAGTAGTACAAAAGCTTATTCAAGGCGGTTCAGGAAAACAGGCAATTAGATAAATAACATCTTATTTTCTTCTCCTTAAGGAGAAGATGCCTGCAAGGCAGATAAGGCGTTTTTCTGTGGTTTTTTTTGGTACTTTTTTTTCCATAAAAAAAGTATAAGAAGTAAGCTAGAATTGCTGATGTACTTTGTTTATTGGAATGATATATTAATGAATAATGGTCAATCAGAATCCTCCTTCGTTGGAATGACAACTTCCAAACTTAATCCAAAGAATCTCTCAAAACCTCCTCAATCACCCTTGCAAAATGCAAATGCTCTAACACATGAATTTTTGCAGCTAAGCTTTCTGGTGTATCGTTGGGTTCAACTGGGCAAGTGGCTTGAAAAATGTGTTTACCATCATCAAAATGTTCGTTTACATAATGAATGGTAATGCCACTTTCTTTTTCTTGATGGGCAATTACTGCTGCATGTACAAAATGGCCATACATGCCTTTTCCACCATATTTAGGTAATAATGCAGGATGTATATTGATAATTTTATTTGGATAAGCAGCAATGAGCTGTTCAGGAACTTTCCATAAAAAACCAGCCAATACTATAAAGTCTATGGATGCTGCTTTGAGTTGTGGTAAGTAAGCATTACCCCTAAAAAAATTTTCTTTCTCTATTAGTAGGGTTTCAATATTATTGTTGGCTGCAATAGTTAAAACTCCTGCACCAGGTTTATTGCAAACTATCAGTGCAATTTCTGCAGAAGTACTTTCAGCAAAATATTCAATAATTTTTGCAGCATTGCTGCCAGCACCAGAAGCAAAAATGGCTATTCTGTTCACTATTCAAGTCCTCCTTTTATTTTACTCCACATTCTTTTTAGGTAATTACTAAAAAATTTAAACTGCCCTAGAGGGATACTAATAATTAAAACACAAATAGGCCACAAAAGCGTAACCAATGGCACATAAATAATCCAGTACACCCAACTTTTTTCGGCCAATACAAATTCTAATAACCAACTAGCCAGTTTTGCACAACTACTACCACCCAATGCAAACGTGCAAAAAATGAGTACAAATTGTAGCCAACCAACTTTCCATTTTTCTTTCAACTTTACAAACATGAATCGAAGATGATGGATTTTTTTTAGTTATGAATACCTCAAAACGAAAATTAATTTTTTAGCGTTTGAGATTACAAAAAAATGACAAAAATCAGGTGGCATTCAATCAAAATCGCTGAAACCCTTATGCAGCAAGGCTAAAAAAATTTTTTTAAGTATGTGTTTTTGTCAATGCGGTGTCATATTTTTGCACCCGTTCAAGGATATTTTTCCACACTTAGAACCACAGTTTGTGAATATGACTAGTCACAGAAGTATAGCCAAAATCTTTTTTATTAGTACACTCATTTTTTTGAGTATTTCTTTCGGAAGTAATGCCAATGCCCAAGACGGTAAGGCTTTATTTAACACCAATTGTGCAAGTTGCCACAAAATGGACCAAAAACTTACTGGTCCAGCTTTATTAGGCGTTGAAGAACGTTGGGGTGGCGATCGTAAAAAGTTAGTTGCATGGATTAAAAACCCTGCTGCCTACTTAAAAACAGGCGATAAGTACGCAAATGACTTGTACAATGAGTACAATAAAGCAGCTATGAACGCTTTTGATGGAGTGTTAAGCGAAGAACAAATCATTTCTGTATTAGACTATATTAGAGATTGGAAACCACCAGTTGATGTAACAAAGGGAGATGGTCCTGTTGGAAAAGCCAATGAAAGTGATAACACTTTATTATTTGGTATTCTTACTCTAATACTAGCAGTAGTTGCTCTTACTTTATTACAAGTAAATAGCAATTTAAAAAAGTTATCTGACGAAAAAGCAGGTTTCCGTACTCCAGAACCAGTTCCTTTCTGGAAAAATAAAGCCTACATTGCTATGGTAACCGTGGTTTTATTTGTTTTAGGTGGTTATTTAACTACTAAAGGTGCCATTGGCTTAGGACGAAACAAAGATTATCAGCCCGATCAACCTATCTATTATTCTCATAAAGTACATGCTGGAACCAACCAAATTAACTGTTTATATTGTCATGGTGGTGCCGAGCAAGGTAAACATGCCAATATTCCATCGGTAAATGTTTGTATGAATTGTCATAAAGCAATCAATGAGTACAAAGGCGAAAAATTATATACCGAAGAAGGAAAAGAAGTTGATGGTACAGCCGAAATTGCCAAACTATATGAATATGCTGGTGCCGATATTAACAACTTAGCAGCTTGGGATCCTTCAAAAGCAAAACCAATTGAGTGGGTTAAAATTCACAATTTACCAGATCACGTTTACTTTAATCATAGCCAACACGTAAAAGCAGGTAAAGTGCAATGTCAAACTTGCCATGGCGAAATCAACAAAATGGATGAAGTAAAACAATTCAGCGATCTAAGCATGGGTTGGTGTGTAAACTGCCATAGAGAAACAAAAGTTCAATTTAAAGAAAACGGTTTCTACAGCATTTACGAAAAATTCCATGATGAGTTGAAAAATGGAAAATTAGACAGCACAAAAGGTATTACAGTAGAAAAAATTGGTGGTACTGAGTGTCAAAAATGTCACTATTAATAATATTCAAACCTAGTTTTAGGGTTTGAACACTGTATCGAATAACAATTTTATTTTTAAATCAAAATAATGTCTCCCTTCAGGAGATTGGGGCTTATGGAAAAAAAGTATTGGCAAAGTTTTGGCGAACTGAATAATTCTGAAGCTTTTCAGCAATCAGCAAAAGACGAGTTTAAAGAAGAACTTCCTTTTGAATCTGACAACACTAGTTTGTTAGATGCAAAAACTCCACGTCGTGATTTTCTTAAATATTTAGGATTCACCACAGCAGCTGCTGCTGTAGCCGCAAGTTGCGAAGTGCCTGTAAAAAAGGCTATTCCATTTGCCAATCGTCCTGAAGATATTGTACCTGGCGTTCCAAATTATTATGCAACCACCTTCGTTCAAGATGGTGATGCAGTAAGTGTGGTAGCTAAAGTACGTGATGGTCGACCAATTAAAATTGAAGGAAATGAATTAAGCCCTATTACACAAGGTGGTACAAGTGCAAGAGTACAAGCTAGTGTTTTAGATTTATATGATGGTGCAAGATTGCGTTTTCCAACCATTGATGGTAAAGAAACCACTTTCGAAGCCATTGATAAAGCTGTAGGACAAGCCATAGCAGGCGTCTCTGGTGTTGTAGTATTAAGCAGTACGGTAAATTCTCCTTCTTCGTTAGCTGTAATTCAACAATTTTTAGCAAAATATCCGGGAAGCAAGCATGTTACTTATGATGCTGTTTCTTATAGTGGAATGTTATTGGCTAACCAAGCTACTTATGGTAAAAAAACCATTCCTTCTTATCGTTTCGATAATGCAAAAGTAATTGTAAGCATTGGAGCCGATTTTTTAGGTACTTGGGTTAGCCCAATTGAGTTTGCAAAACAATATGCAACTGGTAGAAAAATAAATCCTGCACAACCCGATATGAACAAACACATTCAATTTGAAAGTGTTGCAAGTTTAACCGGAAGTAATGCAGATGAAAGATATTTACACCGTCCATCTGAAACTGGTGCTGTTGTTGCAGCATTATTAAGTGCAGTAAATGGTCAGGGTGCAACAGGTATTAACAATCCTAAATTAAAAGCTGCAATTGAAAAAACTGCAAAAGTATTGGCTGATAAAAAAGGCGAATCTTTAGTTGTTTGTGGCAGTAACGATGTAAACGTTCAAATTGCAGTAAATGCAATTAACGAAGCTTTACTTGCTGGAGGAAAAACCATTGATTGGAGCAGTACTTATAATGTAAGAACTGGTGTAGATGCAGATTTTGCTACTTTGGTAGACGAAATGAATGCAGGAACAGTAGGAGCGTTGTTAGTAGTAGGTGCAAACCCTGTTTATTCTTGGTTCGATTCGGCTAAATTAAAATCTGGCTTAGAAAAAGTAAAAGTGAAAGTTTCTTTTGGTTCAAAAGCCGATGAAACTACACAAGTTTGTAAATATGTTATTCCCGATCATCATTATTTAGAAAGTTGGGGCGATGCTGAAGTTAAAACAGGTCATTACTCTTTTATTCAGCCAACTATTTATCCTTTATTTAAAACTCGTCAGTGGCAAGATAGCTTGTTGAAGTGGGGTGGAGCAACAACCGATTATTTAGCTTTCTTAAAATCTTTTTGGTCTACAAAATTAGTAGGTGCCAACGCTTGGGATAAAGCTTTACAAGATGGTGTAAGTGTTGCTACAACTGCAACATTAGCAGCTACAGTTTTCAATAGCAGTGCAGTTGCTGCTGCAGTAGCTAAAATTTCTTCGTCTCCAAAAGCAGGTAAAATTGAATTGCAATTATATCAAAAAGTAGCAATTGGTGCCGGACAAGGTGCTGCAAATCCTTGGTTACAAGAAATGCCAGATCCAGTTACAAGAGCAACTTGGGATAACTACTTAATTGTTTCTCCTGCTTTAGCAAGAACTTTATTAAAAATAGATTTAAGAAATGGTGGTCAAGCCGATGATTATGAAGTAAATCCACCTAAAAAAGTGGTTGAAATCAAGGCCAACGGCAAAACCATTCAATTACCAGCTTTAATTATTCCTGGAACCGATGAAAATACAGTAGGTATTGCAGTAGGTTATGGAAGAGATGCAAAATTGGGTAAAGCAGTTGTTGATGAGAATGGAGAATTGGTGGGTAAAAATGCATTTCCTTTTGCAGGAATAGTAGATGGTTCTGTAAGTTTTGATATTGCCGATGTTACAGTAACATTAACCGATAAAAAATATCCTGTAGCGTTAACTCAAACACACAATATTTACAACACCGAACAAGGTAATCGTGTGGAAGTAATGAAAGAGTTAACCTTAGCTCAATACAAGCACAATCCTAAAGAGGTTTTAGAAGAAAGAGATCATGAATTAAAGCCTTATGGTGGATTAGAGAAGTTTAAAGAAGATGGTTCTATTTACAAGCCCATTGATAAGCCTGGTGTAAAATGGGGAATGAGCATTGATTTAAATGCTTGTAATGGTTGTGGTGCTTGTGTGGTAGCTTGTAATGCAGAGAATAACGTTTCTGTAGTAGGTAAACCAGAAGTATTACGTTTCCATGATATGCATTGGTTAAGAATTGACCGTTATTATACGGGAGATTTAGAAAATCCAACGGTGGTTTTCCAACCATTAATGTGTCAACATTGCGATAACGCACCTTGCGAAAACGTTTGTCCTGTTGCTGCAACCAATCACAGCAGTGAAGGTTTAAACCAAATGACTTATAACCGTTGTATTGGTACAAGATATTGTGCTAACAACTGTCCTTATAAAGTAAGAAGATTTAACTGGGCCGATTATACTGGAAGCGATAGCTTTAAAGACA
The DNA here is from genome assembly GCA_943368735.1 of Rhizobium sp. Q54. Lineage (GTDB taxonomy): Bacteria > Bacteroidota > Bacteroidia > Chitinophagales > Chitinophagaceae > UBA1930. The sequence goes on from CALRLQ020000004.1 coordinate 349,460, forward strand.
ATCAAGGTCACTTGAACGATACGATTCATTACATGAATGAAGATTTAACTAGAATGGTGTTAAATCCAGATGTTACCGTTCGTTCTCGTGGTGTAATTGAAAAATGTTCTTTCTGTGTACAACGTTTACAAGAAGGTAAGTTGAAAGCTAAGAAAGAAAGCCGTCCTTTAGAAACTGGTGGCGAAGGCAAACAATGGGATTTGAAAGTTGCTTGTCAACAATCTTGCCCTACTAATGCCATTGTATTTGGTAATGCAAATGATACTAAGAGTGCTGTAAGTGTACACAGAAGTACAAATAACAACAGAATCTTCTATTCATTAGAGCAATTACACGTATTACCAAACGTAAGCTATTTAGCAAAAGTTAGAAACTTAGAAGGTGAACATAAAGTAGCAGATATTAGCAAGAAAGATGCTTAATACAAGGCTTTTAAAGTGCATATTTGTTGATTTAATTTTTTTGAAAGTCGATTACATAAAATAAAACCACAGTTTACAGCAATGTAAACTGCTAAATAACCAAGACCAGATGAGCGTAAAGTACGAATCGCAATTAAGGGAACCGTTGGTGTACGGTAACAAAACTTACCATCAGGTAACTGAAGACATTGTACGCCCTATTGAAGCCAAACCAACCAAATTATGGTACATAGGTTTCTTCATTTCCGTTTGTTTATTAATGTTTGGTGTTTACAGCGTTTATCGTGAGGTAACTTACGGTATTGGCGAGTGGAACTTAAATAAAACCATTGGATGGGGTTGGGATATTACCAACTTCGTATGGTGGGTAGGTATTGGTCATGCTGGTACACTTATCTCGGCCATCTTATTGTTATTTAGACAAGGTTGGAGAACTGGTGTAAACCGTGCTGCTGAGGCAATGACCATTTTTGCGGTAATGTGTGCTGGTCAGTTTCCAATTTTCCACATGGGTCGTGTTTGGATGGCTTTCTTTGTATTGCCTTACCCTAATAGCCGTGGTCCATTATGGGTAAACTTTAACTCACCATTATTGTGGGACGTATTCGCTATCTCAACTTACTTTACTGTATCGTTATTATTCTGGTATTCAGGTTTATTACCAGATTTTGCAACGGTACGTGATAGAGCAAAAACTAAATTACGTAAACACTTATATGGTATTGCTGCTTTTGGTTGGACAGGTTCTACCAAACATTGGCAACGTCATGAAAGTTTATCATTGGTATTAGCAGGTTTATCAACTCCATTAGTACTTTCTGTACACACTATTGTATCTTTTGACTTCGCAACTTCTGTAATACCTGGTTGGCATACAACTATCTTTCCGCCTTACTTCGTAGCTGGAGCTATTTTCTCAGGTTTTGCTATGGTACAATCGTTAATGTTAGTGGTAAGAAAAGTATTTGCATTAGAAGATTATATTACCATTGGCCATATTGAGGCAATGAATAAAGTAATTGTACTTACAGGTTCAATTGTAGGTATTGCTTACTTAACAGAATTATTTATGGGTTGGTATTCTCAAAACAAATATGAAGGATACACTTTCTGGTATAGCCGTGCATACTTATTCAGCCCTTATGGTTGGAGTTATTGGGGAATGATGGCTTGTAACGTATTAAGTCCTCAAATTTTCTGGTTCAGAAAAATGAGAAGAAACTTATTTGTTACTTTCTTCATGAGTGTGTTGGTAAATATTGGTATGTGGTTCGAGCGTTTTGTAATTATTGTAACATCAGTGTATAGAGATTATTTACCAAGTAGCTGGAGCGTTTACTATAGCCCTTCAACTTGGGAAATAGGTTTTTATCTTGGAACATTTGGTTTGTTCTTTACATGCTTCTTCTTATTTGCAAAGTATTTCCCAACTATTGCAATTGCCGAGATTAAGTATGTATTGAAAACAACGGGTGAGAGTTATAAAAATGATATGAGTGCAATTGAGAAAAAATCGGCTGATGAATTTGCTCATGAACAACATGCACATCATTAATAATTTGTATAGAACAAGTATTTAAGTTCTATTCCTAAAAACTGAAATAACACTTTTCTTTGGTTAACTAACCATTGATTAAAAGACAGAAATATGGCAAAAAAGAAATTTGTAGTAGGCTGTTTTGATAACGAAGATGTTTTATTTCCAGCAGTGAAAAAAGTAAGAACTGCAGGTTATAAAATACAAGATGTTTATACTCCATTTCCTGTTCATGGACTAGACCATGCACTAGGAATGAGAGAAACAAGTTTACACACAGCAGGCTTTATTTATGGAATTACAGGTACTACAACAGCTGTAAGTTGTATTAGCTGGATTTTTACCAAAGATTGGCCATTGGATATTGGTGGTAAACCACATTTTGCTTTACCTGCTTGGATTCCAATTATGTTTGAGTTAACTGTATTATTTGCAGCAGTGGGTATGGTACTTACTTTTTGCTACTTATGCCAGTTGGCACCATTTGTAAAAAAGCACCACTTTCATTTAAGAGCAACCGACGATTTATTTGTAATGGTTATTGAATGTACCGATAAAACCAATACAGCCGATTTAGAAGCTTTTTTAAGTAATAATGGAGCAGTAGAAACCAAAACTGAAATAGCAGAAGATGGTTGGTGGCTTGGTAGATACGATAAAGATGAAATGCCTTTTGAAACACAAACAGCACTTGCTTAATTTATAGATAAAGAAAAACGATGAAGAAATTATCCATTATAGCATGTTTAGTAATAGCTGTAGTAGTAGTAAGTTGCAGCGATATTAAGCGTAATCCAAACAGTACTTATATGCCAGATATGGCTTATAGTCGCTCTTATGAAACCTATGCAGATCATAGCAATTTAAAAGATTTGGGTATCAACTACAATAATATGCCAGTTACAGGCACTATTGCTCGTGGTCAAGAATATCCTTTTCCTTATGCTCAAGATGCAGCTGGAGATACCACCAACTATGTTGCTTCTAAATTAGTTCCTAATCCAATAGACTCATTAACTGCAGAAGAAACTGTTGAAGCAGAAAGAATTTATTTAATTAACTGTGGTATTTGCCATGGAAAAAATTTAGATGGTAATGGTCCGTTATGGAAAGATGGCAATGGTCCTTATCCTGCTGCACCAGCTAATTTAATAGCCAACGCTAAATATGTAAATATGCCTGCAGGTCAAATGTTCTACTCATTAACTTATGGAAAAAACACCATGGGTAGCTATGCATCTCAAATGAGTAAAAAACAGCGTTGGCAAGTAATTGCTTACATTAAAAACAAACAAAAGAAAGTAGAAGCTCCTGCATCTAAAAAAGATTCAACAGCTACTGCTGCTAAATAAACATATTTCCATATTTCAGCTATTGAAATATGGTTAGAGAATACAATTTATTGACCCGGTATTTCATCAAAATTGAAATAAACGGATAAGAAAAATAACGAACAATGGCATCTATCAGACAAAGCTTTGAGATTCCCGGTAAAATGAAAACATGGTCTTATGCACTAATAGGTATTGGTGTAGTAGCTTTAATTGCAGGATTGGTTACCAAAGGCATGAGTAAAGACCACCATGAGCAAGATATTTTCTTAGGAACATTAATGTACAATACCATTTTCTGGACATTGGTTTGTAATGCTGCCATGTTTTTTATCTGTGTTACAACAATGGCTTGGGGAGGTTGGCAACAATCGTTTAGAAGAGTAGCTGAAGCTATTTCTACTATGGTGCCCATTTTTGGTGCAATTACTTTAGTGGTTTTATTATATGTTGCTTTTAGTGGAAGTCATATTTATCATTGGACCGATACAGCTGCAGTAGAAGCAGATCCAATTTTAAAAGGTAAAGCTGGATTTTTAAATGTTAAGTTCTTTACAGTTTGGACGGTATTAGCCATTGGATTGTGGAGTTTTTTAGGTTGGAGAATGAGAAAGTTAAGTGCAGAAGCCGATGTAGCTCCAATGGATGCAGAAACAGGTCATAAGTTTATTATCAAAAATACTGCACGTGCAGCAATGTTTTTAGGATGGTTTGGTTTAACTGTAGGTTCTACAGTACCTTGGTTATGGATGATGAGTATTGATGCACATTGGTATAGTACCATGTATAGTTGGTACAACTTTGCAAGTACTTTCGTTTCTGGTATGAGCTTAATTGCACTTTGGGTTATCTACTTAAAAAATAAAGGTTATTTAGAATACACCAATCAAGAACATTTACATGATATTGGTAAGTTCATGTTTGCCTTTTCTGTATTCTGGACATATTTATGGTTCTCTCAATACATGTTAATTTGGTATTCAAATCAACCAGAAGAAACCATCTATTTCAAGCATAGAGTTCAGGGTCCGTACAAAGGAATCTTCTTCTTAAATTTAATAATCAACTTTATTTGTCCTTTGTTGATTTTAATGAAACGTGGAGCTAAGAGAAATTACACACTTGTTACATTCATGGCTGTGTTAATTATCTTTGGTCATTGGATAGATTATTACCAACAAATTATGGGTAGCATTAGTAAAGAACATGTTACTTTAGGTTGGTTAGACTTTGGAATTTTAAGCTTATTTGTGGGTATGATGATTTTAGGAGTGAGCAAAGCATTGGCTAGTAAACCATTAATTCCTGTTCATCATCCATTCTTAAAAGAAAGTATAATTCACCATACTTAAGAAAACATTAACTGTACAAAAACAGTTATATAGATAGTAAAAGATTTGGTTTAATAGCAATTGAAGAAAAGAAAATAGTTATACATTATGACAATGTTTTTAACCTTAGCAGTAGTAGCCTTAATTTTCGTAGTCATATTTCAGATTTCGAAAGCAAGTGAGTATGTATCTGTAATTAAAGGAGAAGAAGCTGCTCGTAAGCAAAACAATAAAATCAATGCATTCTTAATGCTTGCTTTTATGATTTTTGGATTAATTGGCGTTTGGTATTGTAATGAGTTATTGTTCGATAAAACATTGTTGGCTCAACCAGCTGCAAGTAATCATGGCGAAAAAGTAGATGAAATGTTGTGGCTTACATTGGCTGTAACTGGTATTGTTTTTATTGGAACTCAAATTTTATTATTCTGGTTTGCTTTCAGATATCAAGAAAAAGAAGGTCGTAAAGTATTCTACTTTGCACATAGCAATAAATTAGAAGCCATTTGGACGGTAATACCTGCAATTGTATTAGCAGTATTGGTAATTATTGGTTTAAAAAACTGGTACTCATTTACTGGCGATGCTCCAAAAGATGCTTTAGAAGTTGAAGTGGTTGGTAAACAATTTGGTTGGATTTACAGATACAAAGGAGCCGATAATCAATTTGGCAAAAAATATTATAAAGTAATTGATGAAGCCACTAATCCTCTTGGATTAATTTGGGATGATAATCAACAATTGAACTTGAAGAAAGATACCGCTACTTACGATGATATTGTAGTACAACAAACTATGTACATTGTAAAAGATCGTCCTGTAAAATTAATCATTGGTTCTAGAGATGTAATTCATGACGTAGGTTTATCTCATTTCCGTATGAAAATGGATGCTGTACCTGGTATTCCTACAACTATGTGGTTTACACCTAAGTACACTACAGCCGAAATGAAAAAAATTACCAACAACCCAAATTTTGCTTACGAAATCAGTTGTGATCAAATGTGTGGCAATGGTCATTATTCAATGAAAGGAACTATTGAAGTAGTTACACAAGCCGAATATGATAAATGGATTGCTGGTAAATCGCCTGCTTATTTTGCTGCTTACCCAGATAAAGCACCAAAAGCTGCTTCCGATACAACTAAGCCTGCAACTGCTGCAACAACAGTTGATAATAAACCAATTGCAAAAAATTAATTTCAAAAAAATTCAACCGAATTAATTTAAAGTTGTTTTAATTTAATTCGAAAGACGAAATAAACATACAATGAGCACAGAAGCAATTTTACATTCAAACGTTGGCACCACCCACGAAGTACATGGTGATCATCATGAACATCATCATCATCATGAAACATTTATTTCAAAGTATGTATTTAGCCAAGATCATAAAATGATTGCCAAACAGTTTTTAATAACTGGTATGGTTTGGGCTGTAATTGGTGGATTAATGAGTGTATTGTTCCGTTTACAATTAGGTTATCCAGATACTTCATTTCCTTGGTTAGAAGATTTATTAGGAAAATTCTGGGCCGAAAAAGGACATATTACTCCAGCTGGATACTATGCATTAGTTACTACTCACGGTACTGTATTGGTATTCTTTGTATTAACTGCAGGTTTAAGTGGAACATTTGCCAACTTCTTAATTCCTCTTCAAGTAGGTGCAAGAGATATGGCTTCTCCATTTATGAACATGCTTAGCTATTGGTTCTTTTTTGCTGCTAGCGTAGTAATGTTAGCCTCAGTATTTGTTGAAACAGGACCATTCAGTGGTGGTTGGACAGCCTACCCTCCTTTAAGTGCATTAGGCGATGCTTCTCCAGGTTCTAAAACTGGTATGGATATGTGGATTATTGCAATGGCATTGTTTGTTGTATCTTCTTTGTTAGGTGGATTAAACTACATTGCTACTGTATTAAACATGCGTACTAAAGGTATGAGCATGACTAGATTACCATTAACTATCTGGGCATTGTTCTTTACAGCTGTATTAGGTGTATTGTCATTCCCTGTATTATTATCTGGTTTTATCTTATTAATTTTTGATAGAAATTTTGGAACAAGTTTCTACTTATCAGATATCTTCTTAACTACAACAAACACTGCTCTACCAAATGAAGGTGGAAGTGCAATTTTATTCCAACACTTATTTTGGTTCTTAGGCCACCCGGAAGTGTATATCATCTTATTACCAGCAATGGGTATGGTGAGTGAAATTTTAAGTACCAATTCACGCAAACCAATTTTTGGTTACATGGCAATGATTGGTTCTTTATTTGCAATTGCCATCTTAGCATTCTTAGTTTGGGCTCACCACATGTTTGTTACAGGTTTAAATCCATTCTTAGGTTCAATATTCGTATTACTTACTTTGTTAATTGCTGTACCAAGTGCTATTAAAGTATTTAACTGGTTAACAACTTTATGGAGAGGTAATATACGTTTTACACCAGCAATGATGTTTGCAATTGGTTTTGTAAGCTTATTTATCTCAGGTGGTTTAACAGGTATTTGGTTAGGTAACTCAGCATTAGATATTCACTTACACGATACTTACTTTGTAATTGCTCACTTCCATATTGTAATGGGTGTTGCAAGTATGTTTGGAATGTTTGCAGGTGTGTATCATTGGTATCCAAAAATGTATGGTCGCCATTTGAATAATACTTTAGGTTATATTCACTTTTGGGCAACCATGATTGGTGCTTACTTAATCTTCTGGCCAATGCACTACGAAGGTTTAGCTGGTATGCCACGTAGATATTATGATTACAGCATTTGGGAAAGTTTCAAACAATTTGCTGAGTTGAACAGATTCATCAGTACTGTAGCAATGATTGTATTTGCAGTTCAGTTCTTATTCTTAATTAATTTCTTCTATTCAATTTGGAAAGGAAGAAAAGTTACACAGAAAAATCCTTGGGGTTCAAATACTTTAGAATGGACTACACCAATTAATCCAGGTCATGGTAACTGGGATGGAGAAATTCCTGAAGTTCACCGTTGGGCTTATGATTATGGTAAAGATGGAAAAGATTTCATTCCTCAAACTACACCAGTTGGAGCAGATGAAAGCAAACACTAGAATTCAATAAAGAACTGTAGTTACAACAACTAACCGTTCAGGAACTATACTAAAAATGCCCTGACAAAATCAGGGCGTTTTTTTTAAATTATATAACGATTGTTTTATTTATTTCATTCTTTTGTTAAAGAGTGATGAACAAAAAATGAATACACAACCTACACCATCTTCATTTTCGGTTAAGCTGAAAGATTATAAAGAGCTTACCAAGTTTACGTTAAGTTTTACTGTAGTGTTTACTTGTGTAATATGTTTTCTATTGGCACCCAATAATGGCTATGATTTAAAAATGATTTCCATTTTATTTATAGCAGGTATGTTGGTAACAGGCAGTGCCAATGCTATTAACCAGGCAGTTGAAAAAAACTCCGATGCATTGATGAAAAGAACTGCCAACAGGCCAGTTGCTTCTGGAAGAATGAGCCAAACCGAAGCCTATACTTTTGCCTATATAGCTGGAGGTTTAGGCGTTGCAATGATGTGGTATTTTTTCAATTTTCAATCGGCATTAATTTCTGCCATCAGTCTATTTATTTATTCTTATATCTATACTCCTTTAAAAACTAAAAACTCCATAGCCGTTTTAATTGGTGGTTTTCCTGGAGCATTGCCTTGCTTAATTGGCTGGCTGGCTGGTTTTTATGATCAACCTATTAGTTGGACGGGTGGATTGATACTTTTCGCTATTCAATTTATTTGGCAATTCCCACACTTTTGGGCAATTGCTTGGGTATCTCATACAGATTATACCAAAGCTGGTTTCAAATTATTACCAAGTGATAAAGGACCCACAAAATTTACAGCGTTACAAGCATTAATGTATAGTGTACTTATGCTACCTATTGGAATTTTACCTAATTATATTGGTTTAACAGGTGACATTAGTATGTGGATTTTAATTGCAAGCAATGTAGCTATGATTATACAATGTATAAGATTGTACAATAGTATGGATGTGAAAGCTGCAAGAAGAGTTATGTTTAGCAGCTATATTTATTTACCCATTGTTTATTTAGCATTATTGGCAGATAAGTTATAATATGAAGAAGATTCAATTCTTTTTTATTGCTATTTTTTTGTTGTTTGTGCAATTGGTGCAAGCACAAAAAGAAATGCAAATCATTGACAGCTTAAAAAAAGAATATAATAAAACTAGCGACTTAACCCGAAAGGCAAGCATTGCTGGTGAATTGGCTGCGATGCATATGGCTGTTAATATAGACGAGGCGAATAAATGGGGAAATTTGGCTTTAGAGCAGGCCGAAATATCGAGAAGTAAAAAAAGTATTGTTGAAGCCAATATTATAAACGGGGTTAGGTTTGTATCAAACAGCGGATTAAAAGAAAACATCGATAAAGCAAAAACTTTTTTTGAAGCAGCTATAGACATTGCTCAAAAAAATAATTTAGATAAACTACTGAGTGAATCTTACTTGTACTTATCCAAAGTATATAGAATTCTATCTGAATACGATAAGGCGTTGGCTAATACTACATTAGCAAACTCAATAGCTGTTTCTATAAAAAACGATAGTTTATTAGCAGCTTGTAACCTCTCTTTTGGGAGTTGTTATTTTTGGAAAGGAGATAAAATAACAGCATTGAGAAATTACTTTGAAGCAAATACCATTGCAGAGAGAGTTAAGAATGAACAACTTACTAGATCTTGTAATGCCAGTTTGATTAGCTTTTACGCTTCTATTAAAAACTTTGATAAAGCTATTGATTTTGCTTACAATAACTTATACGTAGCTAGAGCAAGTAAAAATCCCGATTTTCAATATTATATTGTAAATGATTTACTTACCATTGGCAATTTATATAGTTCTCAAAACAAGTATGAGCTTGCAAAATCTTTTTTTGAGCAGTCTATAAAAAAAGGCGACAGTATTAATATGGAAATCTTGAAATTTCAAGGATATGCCGCCATTTTTAACATGTACTTAAAATCTAACGAGCCGCAAAAAGCACTTGCCTATTTTAAATCACAACCCAACATGATTAAAACATTTAATCAACTAGGGTATGGAAGCTCAGTAGATTATGCTTATGCATATGCATTTGTAGAAAGCAATCAAATAGACTCGGCAGAATTTTATCTTAAACGTGCAGCTCCTTTCTTCGAAAATCAAGTAGCTAGTACTAAAATTTCTTTTAAAACTATTTATGCTAAATTCTTTAATAAGAAAGGCGATATGCCCTCTTCTATAGAAAAATTAAAAGAAGCATTGAATATTGCAGAAAGTAACAAAGAATTAAATTCAATTGTAGATGTTGCTAAACTGCTAGATTCTGCCTATCAAAAAACAGGTGATTATAAAGAGGCATTTTTTTATGCCAATCTATACACCAAGGTGAAAGATAGTTTAGATAAAATGGGTAAAGAAGATCAAATATTACAATTACAAATTGTAGATGAGGAAAAACGAAAAGAAAGAATATTGAAAGAAGAGGAGGAAAAAATTAAAAAAAGAAATAGTATTCAATATTTAGCCATAGTTATTGCCATTGTTATGTTTTTTGTTGGATTAGTAATGATGGGGTTATTTAAGGTATCGGAAAATACCATAAAAATTCTTGGGTTCTTCTCGTTTATTATGTTGTTTGAATTTTTGTTTTTAATATTCAAAAAAAGTATTCATCAGTTTACAAATGGAGAGCCTTGGAAAGATTTAACTGCTATGATTTTAATTGCAGCCATCTTAGTTCCATTACATCATTGGTTAGAGCATAAAGTAATTAAGTATTTATCTTCTCAAGAAATGATTAGTTTAAAAGGTAAACGTATCAATTGGTTACCTAAAATATTGACTAAAAACAAACCTGTGCACTAAGTTGTTATGGTTGTTGAGATATAAGAGAACAATATTTATAGTTAAAAAATATCAACGTAAAATGGACACAACATTCAATACTACTACAACAGTAGACGAAAGAGGTAAAAGAATTCATCCACATAAATTTACCATGTGGGTAGCAATGGGTAGCATTTGTATGATGTTTGCTGGCTTTACCAGTGCCTACATTGTTAAAAGAAATCAAAGTAATTTTTTAGAGTTTAATTTGCCAATCATTTTTTGGGTAAGCACTGTAGTTATTTTATTCAGCAGTTTAACCATTCAGTTAGCTGTAAAATCGTTTAAAGCAAGAGAAAGAAGCAGGTATAAATCTTTAATAACTATCACTGCTTTTTTAGGTGTTTTATTTGCAGCATTACAAGTAATAGGGTTTAGAGATTTAGAGAGCCATGGTATTTATTTAACGGGTCCTAATAGTAATGCAGCAGCATCATTTATATTAATTATTGTAGGCATGCATGCATTGCATGTTTTAGGTGGCGTAGTTGCTTTATTGGTAATGTTTATTAGAGCATTTGCATCGAAAACAAAAAATTACAGTAGTACACCTATAGAAATTGTGAGTACATACTGGCATTTTGTAGATGTTTTATGGATTTATTTAGTGATATTTTTAATTTGGATACGCTAAAACATACATTACATACGTTTAGTTTAATATTTTATTGATATCCCTAAAAAAAAGTAGCAACTAAATGGCTGTTGTTAGCCTTTAGCCAATATTTTTGTAACCGAAATTAGAAACCTAATATGTCAACTGCAACAACAGCACAACCAAAGTGGTGGAATGGTGGCAAAAGCCCCTTTAACGTAGAGTATGGTAAATTAATGATGTGGTACTTTTTAATGAGCGATGCTTTTACATTCGGAGCATTTCTTATTGCTTATGGTACTGTTCGTTTTTCAACCAATGGATGGCCTGACCCAAATGAAGTATTTCAATCTTTTCCAGGTCTAGGCGATGGTTTGCCATTGATGTTTGTGAGTTTAATGACGTTCATTTTAATTATCAGTTCTGTTACAATGGTTTTGGCTGTAAAAGCTGGTCATGAAAATAACAAGCAAAAAGTGGTAACCAATTTAATTTGGACAATTATTGGTGGTGCTGCTTTCTTAGGTTGTCAAGCTTGGGAGTGGAGTCATTTACACCATGCTGGTGCTTGGTGGGGAAGAATAGATACAAGTGCAACTAGCCACTTTTTAAATGCCGATGGAAGTATGCCTTCTACAAATTTTAGTAATTTCTTCTTTACTATTACTGGCTTCCATGGTTTTCACGTATTGAGTGGTGTAGTAATTAATATTGTAATGTTGATTATGACTTTGAACGATACTTTTGAAAAACGTGGTCATTATTTAATGATTGAAAAAGCAGGATTATATTGGCACTTTGTAGATTTAGTTTGGGTATTTGTATTTACCTGCTTCTACTTAATTTAATTAAAATTCTCAATTACCGTATATGGAACAAAGCGAAGTTGTACAATTAGAGCATCACGAAAATAAAAATGAAGTAAGAAATGTAACCATTGTGTTAACTGTACTTACACTTATTGAATTAGGATTAGGTTTTGCAATGATGAAAATGACTCCAGGTTCTTTTGGAGTAATGGCATCAAAAATTACCATTATTGTTTTAATGCTTGCAAAAGCTTATTACATTGTTGGCTATTTTATGCACTTGAAACATGAAGTTAGAAATTTAATCATGACTATCATCGTTCCTCTTGCATTATTCATTTGGTTTATTGCAGCATTTTTATACGATGGTAATTCTTTTAGAAATTTAAGAAACAACAATGATCGTCACTTTAAAGAACAAAGTGAAATTAAGGTTGAAAAGAAAGAACACAAATCAGGTTCACACAATGATGCAACACATAAAGAAGAAGTGAAACCAGCGGTGCATCAGTAATTTATATTTGAATAGCGTTAATTATTCTATAACTAATACATTCTACTAAACCATCGCTTAGTGCGATGGTTTTTTATTAAACATAAGTTTGCAATCATGAGCAAAAAAGCATTATTGGCATTATTAATTGCCGTATTCATTCCTATTATAAGTTATTTGGTACTAAAGTCAACTAGTGAAGATGCAGTAACTGTTCCTAAAAAATACTTCTTCGATACTGTAGTTACATCGGTTGAAGATGGTAAAACCAAAAACGATACTTTTTGGCACAAATCGGCCAACTTTAAATTGGTGAATCATTTGGGCGATACTGTTCATTTGTACGATATAAAAGGAAAAGCCATTGTAATTAACTTATTCTTTACCAGTTGTGGTAGTATTTGTCCTCAGTTAACACGAAGCATGGCCAAACTGCAACAAAGTTTTATTAGAGGCGGAAATACTAGACGAAAAATTGACACATCAGTAGTGCAATTTATTTCTTTAAGTATTGATCCAGAAAGAGATTCTGTTTCGGTACTTAAAAGCTATGCCGATAGATATGGAGTGAATCCAGATAATTGGTGGTTGCTCACAGGCAATAGAGATACTATTTACGATTATATTTTCAACGAATTAAAAATAGATAAACTAGAAAAAGTACCTATTAGTCCTGAGTTTCCTCATACAGGCAGATTTGTACTGTTAGATAGAGATTATATAGTAAGAGGAAGATTGGAACAGCCTTATAGTGGTTTAGAAGCACAGTCAGAATCAATGAAATTGTTGGCAAGAGATATTGGTTTGTTAATGTTAGAAAAAGACAGAACCAAAAAAAGTGCACTCTTCACAAAAATTATTGATTTAAGTTGGCTTTGGCTCATTATTGTATTAGCAGTAACTGGATTTGTGTGGTATATGAGCCAAAGAAGAAAAATAAATGGATAAGTTTCAACTTAATATTTCTTTCGATGTTTTAATGATGAAAACTTTTGCAAACAGATGATTTTAATTTGACCACAAAGGCATAAAGTACACAAAGGAAAAACGAAGTTTTTCTTTCTTAGTGACCTTTGAATCTTCGTGGTTAATTTATTAGTTTCAAAGTGCTATTCTGAATAGCAGAAATTGCACTCAGACTGATAACCACTGACAAATTGATACTCGTAAAATCTAAATAACTTAAATCGTTCATTCCAAAAATTCTCAAAATAAAAATATGTTACAAGCAAGTATTCAAAAAAACGATAAAAAAGCTGGTTGGTTAATTGGAATTTTTTCTTTTGTAGTTTTTGCAGTAGTAGTAAGCCTTGGTAGAATTCATTTGAAAGTAGATCTTGGATTTGATGTGCATGTTTTTGCTACCATTAATGCCGTTATCAATTCAATCATTGCTGTGTTATTGGTGGCTGCACTGATTGCAGTAAAAAACAAGAACTATCTGTTACACAAAAAAATGATGATGGCATCTTTGGTGCTTTCTATATTATTTTTGGTAAGTTATATTGCTCATCATTTATTAGCAGGTGATACTAAATTTGGTGGTGAAGGAATTATTAGAACTATTTACTACATTATTTTAATTACACATATTTTTTTAGCAGCTGTTATTTTACCTTTCATTTTATATACTGCTTATAGAGCATTAACAGGAGAGTTCGACAAACATAAAAAACTAGCTAAAATTACTTGGCCGTTATGGTTTTATGTAGCTGTAACCGGACCAATTGTTTACCTATTAATTAGCCCATACTATCAATAAAATAGCTTAGGCTAGTAAAACATTTTTATTCGCTAAACAAATAATTGTAGCAGCAAGGTTATTGTTTATTAATTGCAATTACTTTTATTATGAAGAAGTAATTTTAAGATTAATTAATCATATTTGTTCTATGCGAATTTTCCAACTTTTATTTGTACTATTTACTTTTATATTATCTAGCTTATTTACAAAAGCACAAGAGCACAGTTTATCCAATAAACAAAAACATGCAGAAGATAGTATTGTTTTATTGCTTAAACAATCAACTATTGATTCAGTTAAATTGAAGCATTTACTTGGCTTAATTAATCTTTATCAAGATACGCAGCCCGAAAAAACCTTTCAATGGATTGAGCAAGCTAAATCAATCTCAACAAAAATTAAATCGTATGATCAACTTCTAATGTTTAGTATTTTGGATATGAGAAGTAGAACTAGGCTTGGTAAATTCTCTGAAGCCTTAGTAATTGCAAATCAATCAACTTATTTACTAAAAGAAAAAGTTTTACCCAAAACTAGTAGTGGCTTTCACTTACAAAAAGGACAAGTTTTTTATAAAATTGGTGAATATGAAAAAGCTGCAAAAGAATTTAATTCTGTAGCAATAATTGGAAAAGAAAATAATTTACCTGAAGTAGAAATTAAAGCTTTTTTCAGCATTACGCTTTTAATGGATGTTTTAGAGAAATACGCTGAAATGAGAGATTTATTTTTAAAGGCATTAACTGTTGCTGAAAGGAATCACTTAAATGAAGATATAGCTAATATAAAAATTAATCTTGCATTGCTTGAAAGTAGAACGAATAATTATGGAAAAGCAATAGAATATTTAAGTGAAGCTCTGCTGTTTTTTGAGCAAAAAAATAATTATGTACAATCAGCTCTTTGTTACGCCAATCTTAGTTATGGTTATTTGCAAACAAAAGACTATAAAAAAGCGTTGCTAAACGCACAACAAAGCTTTTTGTTAAGAAACAAATTAAACGATAAGGCAGGTGTAGCAAAATTACACATCACTGTAGGACAGATTTTTCTTGAAACAACTCAATACGATTCGTCTCTTTATCACCTTAAAAAAGGTATTGATCTTTCTGCTACTTTAAAATTATCCCAGAACCTAAGAGATGGTTATAAGCTTTTATCAAAAGTATACGAACGCAATAAGCAGTATGAATCTGCATATTATAATTTACAGAATTACTCAGATTGGAAAGACACTACTTCTCAACAAGAAAAACAAAAACAATTACTTCAACAACTAAATGTTTATAAAGCAAAATTTGCAGATAGCTTAGTTGTTCAAAGAGATTTGATTATTCGTAAACAATTGTCTACAATCAATTGGTTGTGGTTGGTTGCAATTATATTTTTTGTACTACTCTTGGCAATTGTAATTGGGTTTATTAAACAAAGGCATAAACATAAGAGTGGTTTAAATATAGCAGAAGGTTCTCCATTTCAAGAAATTGAAGAAAATAAAAAACTAAAAGAAGAAATTTCGAAAATGACAATCGAAATTCAGTTGCTTCAGAATAATCTTAAAGGGCAAACACGAGAAGATTTGCTCAACTTGAGAAGGCTTGTAAGTGAAAGCAACCTGCAAACAGAAGGCTATTGGAATGAATTTTTATTACTTTTTTCTAAAGTATACCCCAATTTTTTTGAGCAGTTAAAGGGTCAATATGCAGAATTAACACAAAATGAATTACGTATTTGTACACTCATGAAATTGAATTTAAGCTTACTTGAAATTGCAAACTTATTGAATATTACACCTGAAAGTGCCAGAAAAGCCCGTTATAGAATTTATAAAAAAATGAATTTAAATAGCGATAAAGAATTAGTTGAAAAACTATTGGTCTTATAACCTGCTTGTACCAAATTCTAGTTTATTTGCTGATAATCAAATACATCGTCACGTATTTGTCTCCATTTGCCACGCTTAAGTACCAAGGATAAACCTATTGAATTACTAGGTTTGTGGTTCGATAATTCTATCTCATTTAGCAAAGTCTTTTGTTTTCATTTTCCATTTATTAAATACTATTTTATGAGTAAAAAGTTTTTTTTACTAACGCTTCTGTTTCCAATGCTTTACGGAAATGTATTTTCCCAAGTAACCGAAACCTTTGAAACTGCAACAGTTGGTGCAAGCAGCTTTACCAATGGGACATTTACAGGAACATTTAACCCTAATGGTGTTTTTAGAGTGTCTACTATAGCTGGAAATTATGGTTATTTAAGTAGTGCAAATTTTGTAGAAAATGCCAATGCCAATGCCTGTTCAATTACTTCTACAACAACATTTAAAGCAGGCAGTATTTATCTGTACCCTTCTTCCGATGGAGGTAGTACCAATCAAACAGTTAGTGCATCGGTT
Organism: Rhizobium sp. Q54; assembly: GCA_943368735.1. Lineage (GTDB taxonomy): Bacteria > Bacteroidota > Bacteroidia > Chitinophagales > Chitinophagaceae > UBA1930. Next base: position 366,066 of record CALRLQ020000004.1, read on the forward strand.
ACATTCACGGGAAAATTAGGGGGTGTTACTCTATTTACATATACCCCGCCTGCTGCTGGTTTTACGGCAGCTTCATGGTCTAATGCAACCAATAGAGGATTTAGTTTAGTTAATTTTTCAACACCAGGATACCAAAACATCACTATTGATGAATTGGTTATAGATATTGGCGGAGCAGGAAATTATATAGCAATTGATAATTTTACGTTTACACCCGTTGCCAACACCACCTGGAACGGCTCTACTTGGAGCAATGGAACCCCCAATAGTTCATTAGATGCCATCATAGCCAGCAACACAGCCCCATCATCTTTCACCTGCAAAGCATTAACTATCAACAGCACATTTGCCCTCACCACCACAGGCATAACAGCTACAGTAAATGGCAATATCACCAACAATGGTAATGGCATAGCTGGCACAGGTAATTTGGTAATAGCAGCCAATGCAGCATTAGCAGGCACAGCATTTAGTTTTAGTGGTAACTTAACAGTAAATACAGGAGCAATATTAACCACCAATGATAAATTAACTTTAGTTAGTGATGCTACCAATACAGCTAGAGTAGGCAATAGTGCAGGTAGTATTAGTGGTAATGTAACCGTACAACGCTATATACCAGGCGGAAGAAGGGTATTTAGGTTTTTATCACATCCTTTTACCACCAATTTAGCCATGACTAGTTTAACCGATAATATAGATATCACTGGAACAGGAGGTTCACCCTTTACCACAACACAAACCAATAGCCCAAGTGCCTTTACCTATAATAATGCAACAGCAAATTCTGCAAGTCTAACTACCGATCCAGGTTGGCAAGGATTAACAGCAGGCAGTACTTTTAATACTAAAGCGGGTTATCGTGTTTTAGTAAGAGGAACTAAAGGACAAACCAATAGCTTAAATGGGGGAGCTTATACCCCAGCAGCAGCAACCTTAGATTGGACGGGCACTTTAAATAGTGGCAATCAAGTATTTACATTACCCAATGGAGGAGCAGGAAAATCGTATAGCTTGGTAGGCAATCCTTATGCAAGTCCAGTTGATTTAAGTTTAGTAACTAGAGGAAGTAATATTAATGCCAATTTTAGTGTATGGAATGCACAAGCAGGAAGCAGGGGAGCATATGTAACCAATGCATTTAGCAGCAGTTATATATTACCAAGTGGAGCAGCATTTTTTGCACAAACATCAGCAAATAGTAATAATACCATCACGTTTACAGAAGCCTCCAAATCAAATGGTACAGCAGCCACTTTATTTAGAAGCAGTAACTCAGGAGATCAATCATTAAAAATATTGGTGACCGATTGGCAGTATAATTATTACGATCAATTGCAATTCTTTTTCAATAACAACAACAATTCATATACGAAAGATTTTGATGAATTATGGGATGGAGAAAAACTGATGAACCCCGATTTTAACTTATATAGTTTAACTACAAATACAAAGCCATTAGCCATAGATAGGAGACCATTGAGTATTACCGATTCTATTCAACTAGGAGTGCAAAGCAGTGAGCAAAATAGCTATTTATTAACGGTACAAGAAATACCACATATTCAAAATGGCCATATTTATTTAAAAGACAAATGGTTAAATACATTAACCCTGTTGCAGCAAAACCAAACCCTAACTATAAACTGCACCAATGATGCAGCAAGTCAAGGAACAAACCGTTTTGAACTAGTATTCAGAACATCATCAGCATTACCAACTACTTTTGTAAATGTAGCAGCTCAACAAAAAGGTTCAGCTATTGAAGTAACCTTCAATACAGCGAATGAGCAAAACATGCATAGCTACGAAGTAGAAGAAAGTAAAGATGGTAGCAGCTTTACCAAGGGAACCACAGTAGAAGCAAAGAATGCAGCAACAAACAATTACAG